>DATKLT010000069.1:0-112555 GCA_035542315.1 Solirubrobacterales bacterium
GATCGCAGAAGACTCCCGTCAGTTGGCAGAGCGAGTGCGAGAGGGCTCGATCACCCCGCCAGAGCTCTCGGGCGGCACCTTCACCGTCTCCAACCTCGGCATGTTCGGGATCGACTCCTTCAGCGCGGTGATCAACTCACCCCAGGCCGGGATCCTGGCTGTGGGTCAGATCGCCGAGAAGCCGGCGGTGCGCGAGGGACAGATCGTCGCAGCCCACCTGATGAAGGTCACCCTGGCCTGCGATCACCGCATCCTCTACGGGGCAGACGGGGCGAGGTTCCTGGCGCGGGTCAGGGAGCTCTTGGAGGAGCCGATCTCGCTGGCGCTGTAGCTAGGGGAGGGGCTGCCAGTCGAGGTGGCGGGGGGAGACGTCGCGGCTGGTCAGGATCTTCGTCTTGTGGGTGGCCAGCGAGTAGACGGCGAGCCGCTTGTTGTCGCTGAGGCCGGGGCCGAAGCTGACGGTCCGCTTGAGGACGAAGGCGATCGCCCGGCCGCTGGGGGAGAAAGCCGGCCAGCCCGCGCCGCGGGTCAGTTCCTCCGGCTGCTTCTTGAAGTCGAAGGGGTCGACGATCCGTTCGCGGCCGCCGCCGGCACCGATGAAGACGAGGTGCCCGTTGCGGGAGAAGACGATCTGGCGACTGTTCGGGGAGATCGAGGGGCTGCCGCCGTTGGCGAGCTTCTTCTGGCGGCTGCCGTCCGGGCGCATCGTCCAGACTTCGCCGCTGCGCTGGAAGGCGACGTAGCGGCCGTTCGGCGCGACCTGGGGTTCGCGGGCGTCGATTTCGGAGTTCGGAGTGCCGGTCGTGGTCAGCCGCACCGCTGAGCCGGAGCCGATCCGGACCGACCAGATGTCGGCGTAGCCCTCGCCGCTGGTGTCCTTACTGAAGAAGATGCGGTTGCCGTCGGCGCTGAAGCAGGGGTCGGCGAGGCTGTGCGATTCGTAGACGACTTCCGCTTCGCTGCCGTCGGCCCGGGCGACCGTGAGGTCGCGGCTGCCATGGCTGACGTAGACGATCCGCCGCCCGTTGGGCGAGTAGGCGGGCTCCGAGCCTTCTTCGGAGATCGTCTGCAGCCGGTAGTGGGGGCCGCTGATCGCCTGCAAGCCGTTGGCGCCGTCGAAGGCGATCGCGCCCGGTCGGCCCGGGAAGGTGGCGGCCGCTGGGCTCGCCAGCAGCGCGCAGAGAAGCAGCGCCGCTCCGAGGGCGGCCGGCGCGCAGCGCCGTGTCGGAATCCGCCGCGTTCCAAGCACGCCACGACCGTAGCCGACGCCCCAGACGCCGGCAACCGAACTCGACGGTTGGCTTAACCCGGTGCGACTGAAGCATTTGAGGGGCCCAGGCCCCTGCGAATGCCTCAGTCCTCGTCGACGCGCGGCAGCTCGTGGCTGGCGCCGTTGCCGTTCACCGGCATGTCCTCGGCGCTGACGTCGAAGTCGTAGGGGCGGTTGGCGCCGTCTCTCGGTCCTCCCGGACCGCGCCCGAAGCCGCCCAGCCCGCCGACGCCGACGACGGTGAAGCGGCCGATCGTGAAGCGTCTCAGCAGCGCCCGGGCCAGCGCCCGCGTCGGCGGGATCAGGAGGAAGACGCCGACGACGTCGGTGAGGAATCCCGGCGCCAGCAACAGGGTGCCGCCGATCACGATCAGGACCCCGTCGGCGACCTCCTTGCCGGGGAAGCGGCGCTGCGCCAGGGCTTCGTTGAAACGGCGCCAGGCGCCGCGGCCCTGGTGTCGCAGCAGCAGCGAGCCGGCGACCGCGTCGAGCAGCAGCAGGAGCAGCGTCGGCCAGAGGCCGATCGCTTCGCCGACCTGGATGATCACGTAGAGCTCCAGGATCGGGACGACGACGAACAGCAAAACCAGCAGGAACATCCACCAAGCGTAGATGAAGGGTTGACCCCCTCTGGGGGCGCGAAGCGTTCAGCCGTGCTCAGGCGGCGGCCGCGGCTTTGCCGGCGGCGGCCTCGAGCTCGGCGAGGGAGTCGTTGATCCCGGCGCTGAGCAGTTCGATGTCCTCCATCGAGTCGTAGTCGGCGAGCAGGCCGAACCCGACTTTGCCGTGGTAGCTCATGATCGCCACCGCGAGGCGGTGGTTCTGGGGCAGGAAGGCGATCGGGAAGACCTCTTCCAGCTCGCGGCCGAGGACATAGAGGGGCAGCTGCGGCCCCGGCACGTTGGTCACGATCAGGTTGAAGAGCCGGGTCGAGAAGTTGATCCGCGCGGCCTGCGCCAGCAGCGTCGGCGGCGCGAAGTCGTTGAAGCGGGAGATCACTTCGGCACCGAGCGCCTGTTTGGATCGCTTCAGGTCGTCCATCGCCTCGCTGATCACGTGCAGCCGCCGCACCGGGTCCTCGACGTAGACCGGCAGCGGCCCGCGCATCAGCGCGATCCGGTTGCCGAGGTTGCCGCGCTCGTCCTCGCTGCGAATCGAGACCGGCACCAGCGCCCGCAGCTCCAGCCCCTCGGTGCGGATGCTGCGGGTGTGCAGCCAGTTGCGGACGGCGCCGGTGACGACGGCGAGGACGACGTCGTTTACGGTGCCGCCGAGCGCGTCCTTGATCCGTTTGAAGGTCGCCAGCTCCGAGCGCGCCCAGACGTAGCGCCGGTGCGGCCCGATCGTGTCGTTGAGCGGCACGTCGGGGGCGGGGTCGGCGAAGGCGCTGACGATCTCGCTCAGACCCTCCAGCGCCTCGACCGCCCGCCGCGCGGCGTGCTCGGGGTGGCGGACGGCGTCGACCGCGCGCTCGGCGAGCTTGACCGGGATCGCGGCTCCGTCGGCGAGCCCGCGCGCGACCAGCTCGGTCGTCCCCGGCTCGGGCTGCGGCACCCAGTCGTCGCTGACCGGGGCCGGCTCCGGTACCGGCTCGAGGTCGAAGAGGACGGTGCCGATGTCGACGCCGGAGATGCCGTCGACGAGGGCGTGGTGGGTCTTGGTCAGGATCGCGAAGCGGTCGCGTTCCAGGCCCTGGACCAGCCACAGCTCCCAGAGCGGCTTGGAGCGGTCGAGCTGCTGGGAGAAGACCCGCCCGGCGAGCCGTTTCAGCTGCGCCTCGCCTCCCGGCTCGGGCAGCGCGGTGTGGCGGATGTGGTAGGTCAGGTTGAAGTTGACGTCGTCGGCCCAGAGCGGCCGGCCCGCCTCCAGCGGCGGCACGACGAGTCGTTGGCGAAAGCGCGGCACCAGTTTCAGCCGCCCGCGCACGTGCTCGACCAGGTCGACGTACTTGGGCGGCGGCCCCTCGAAGATCAGGATCGCGCCGATGTGCATGTGGCTGGCCGAGCTCTCGTTCGTCAGGAACGAGGCGTCGACCGAGGTGAGGCGATCCAGGTGACGTCCCTCCGTGCTCATCGCTACCAGGCTAGACGATTGATTCCTAATTCCCGCACGCCCGGATGGCGTGCCTGGCACTTCGCATCTCGGCGTCCTCGGGCTTGCCTTTGCCAACCGGCAAAGGCTGCGCCCTGCGTCCTTGATCTGCTCGACCAGGCCCGCCCCCGGTCACACGCGAATTAGGAATCAATCGTCTGCTGCGGGCACCGTTCGGAGCCACCCCACCGCTACTCTGGGGTCATGTCTGCAACCGCAACCGCTGCCCCGAAGCGCGTTCTGCTCGCCGCCCCGCGCGGCTACTGCGCCGGCGTCGACCGCGCCGTGCAGACGGTCGAGCGCGCGCTCGAGCTGCACGGCGCCCCCGTCTACGTGCGCAAGGAGATCGTCCACAACAAGCACGTGGTCGAGGAGCTGGCCAAGCGCGGCGCGATCTTCGTCGAGGAGGAGAGCGAGGTCCCCGAGGGCGCGATCGTCGTCTTCTCCGCCCACGGCGTCGCCCCCTCGGTCCACGAGAACGCCGCCGCCCGCGAGCTGCGCACGATCGACGCCACCTGCCCGCTGGTGACCAAGGTCCATGTCTCCGCCCGCCGCTTCGCTGCCGACGGCTACACGATCGTGATGATCGGCCACGAGGGCCACGAGGAGGTCGAAGGGACGACCGGCGAGGCGCCCGACAGCATCATCCTGATCGAAACCGCCGACGAGGTCGCGGGCCTCGAGGTGCCCGACCCGGGCAAGGTCGCCTTCATCACCCAGACCACTCTCTCGGTCGACGAGACCGCCGAGGTGATCGCCGCCCTGCGCGCCAAGTTCCCGGCGATCGTCAGCTCCAAGTCCGACGACATCTGTTACGCGACGACCAACCGCCAGATCGCCGTCAAGCAGCTCGCCCGCGAGTGCGAGCTGGTCCTCGTCATCGGCTCGACCAACTCGTCCAACTCCAACCGCCTGGTCGAGGTCGCCCGCGAACACGGCGCCGACTCCCACCTGATCGACAACCATTCCCAGGTCGAGGAGGCCTGGCTCGAGGGAGTCGAGACGGTCGGCATCACCTCCGGCGCCAGCGCCCCGGAGGAGCTGGTCGAGCGCCTCGTCGCCTTCTTCCGCGACCGCGGCGCCTCCGAGGTCTCCGAGCTGCGCACCGTCCACGAGGACGTCCGATTCATGCTCCCCAAGGAGATCCGCGACCAGCTCGCCGCGCAGGCGTAGAGGTCTCCTACGGTAGGCCGGCGGCGAAGCTGACCGACCAGATCCGTAGGCCGGGGGACGGGCGGAGGACGAGGGTGTGGGCCTCGTGGCTGGGGTGCTCGGCGACCGGGTGGAGGGCGGGGTGGGGGCCGACCGGTATCGGCGCCAGCCACTCGCCGTCCAGCTCCGCCTCGATCGTGCCCTCGCCCTCGACCGTGACGTAGGCGCCGCCCGCCTGGTAGTCGAGGGCCAGCGCTGGGTCCTCGTCGTTGGCGACCCAGGGCTGCTCCCAGGGGCCGCCGGGGAAGACCTCGGGGGTCGGTGCGATCACCTCGATTCCGGGCGCATCGCTCGGGCGCACGGGGTCCATCGGCGCCGGCAGCTCGCGCAGGGCATCGATCTCGCGCAGCTCGGCCTGGATCGCCTCCTCGGTGGCGCGGTATTCGCCCTCGCCGAAGTGGG
Organism: Solirubrobacterales bacterium; assembly: GCA_035542315.1. Lineage (GTDB taxonomy): Bacteria > Actinomycetota > Thermoleophilia > Solirubrobacterales > 70-9 > VAYN01. The sequence goes on from DATKLT010000069.1 coordinate 4,976, forward strand.
CCCAGGCGAGCGAGCCGCCGAGGCTCCAGAGGAAGAGGCTGGGCCAGCCTTCGCAGCCGTAGGCGTGCCAGAGCTCGCGCTCGGCGTCGATCGCGACCGGGAACTCGACCCCCAGCGCGGCGAGGCCGGCGGCGACCGCCTCGGGGTCGGCGCCGAAGGGGAAGCGCGGCGCCTGCACCCCGATCAGGCTGAGGCCGAACCCGCGGTAGCGGCGTGACCACTCGGCCAGATAGGGCAGGGTGCGGACGCTGTTGAGCTGGGCGAAGTCGAGGAAGTGGACGATCGCCGGCCCGCCGGCGGTCAGCGACGGCATCGACTCCGGGGCGTCGCCGACCCAGGTCAGCGAGGCGGGCAGGTCGGGCGCGGCGATGTTGTCGCGGCCGGGACGCACGGCGCCAGACGTTATCGCCACCCGCTTTTCAACGATCGCGACATTGACCACACTCAGGCGTGGTCAATGTCGCAAGCGGCTCAGAGGATCTCGCCGAGGCGGCGCTCGAGCGCCTCGGAGATGCTGTCGCGAACCGGGCCCTCGGCGAGGCGCTCGACCAGCGACTCGAGGAAGCCTTCGATCACCAGCGACTTCGCCAGCGCCTCGTCGAGGCCGCGCGAGGTCAGGTAGAAGAGCTGCTCCTTGTCGATCTGGGCGATCGCCGCGGCGTGGGTGCAGCGGACGTCGTCGGCGAGGATCTCGAGGCCCGGGATCGCGTCGGCGTGGGCCTCGGGGGAGAGCAGCAGGTTGCGGCTCTCCTGGAAGGCATCGGTCTGCTGGGCACCGGGGTCGACCTTGATCATCCCGCGCCAGACGGCGGTCGAGCCGCCGGCGAGGACGCCGCGGAAGGCGAGGTCGGAGTTGGTGTTGGGGGCCGCGTGCTCCTGCGTCGTGTCGTAGTCGAGGTGCTGGCCGGGGCCGCCAGCGTAGCCGCCGGTAACCCGCGCCTCCGAGCCCGGCCCGGCGAGCTTGGTCTCCATCCGCACCTTGCCGCGGCCGGAGCCGAAGCCGAGCGCGGTCCAGTCGAGGCGACCGTCGCGCTCGACCTGCGCCCGCTGGGTGGCGAAGATCCAGGCCCGCTCGGAGATGTCCTGGGTGTTGACGTAGCGCAGCGTCGCGCCTTGGCCGACGTTGAGCTCGACGACCGAGTTGAGCAGCGCGTCGACGTCGTCGGCAGGGGAGGACCAGTGCTCCCAGACCTCCGCCTCGGCGCCCTCCTCGAGCACGATCAGCGTCCGCCAGGAGATCGCCGTCCCGGTCGCGTCGAGCGGCACCTCGACCCGGATCGGCTCGCTCAGCCTCACGCCGGCGGGGACGTGGACCAGGACGCCGTCGCGCCAGCTCGCCTCGTTGCGGGCGACGAACGGGTCCTCCACCGGAACCAGGGATCCGAGCGCGCCCTCGAGCAGGTCGGCGTGGCTGCCGAGCGCATCGGCGAGCGGGACCACGGTCGCGCCCTCGGCTCCCTCGATGGTGGCCGCTGCGGCCGCATCCTCATAGGAGGAGATGTCAAGCCCGGAAAGGTCGGTGAATTCCCAGCCCTTCGCTCTCTGGTCGGGGAGGGGGAGGCTCTCCGTCAGAGAGGCGCCGCGACGGCGCCTCTCCTCGAGCCAGGTGGGTTCGGTGGCGAGCTCAGCCAATGGAGCCCTCCATCTGCAGCTCGATCAGCCTGTTCAGCTCGACCGCGTACTCCATCGGCAGCTCCTTCGTCACCGGCTCGATGAAGCCGTTGACGATCATCTTCGAAGCCTCCTCCTCGTCGAGGCCGCGGCTCTGCAGGTAGAAGAGCTGCTCGTCGCCGATTTTGGAGACGGTCGCCTCGTGGCCGATGTCGGCGTCGTTCTCGTCGATCCGGATCGTCGGGTACGTGTCCGAGCGAGAGTCCTCGTCGAGCAGCAGCGCGTCGCAGACGACCTTCGAGCGCGATTCGGAGGCGCCGTCGGCGACCTCGAGCAGGCCGCGGTAGGTCGAGCGGCCGCCGTCTTTGGAGATCGACTTGGAGAAGATCGAGGACGAGGTCTTCGGCGCCGCGTGGATGATCTTGCCGCCGGCGTCCTGGTGCTGGCCGGCACCGGCGAAGGCGATCGAGAGGATCTCGCCGTGCGCTTCGCGCCCGAGCAGGTAGATCGATGGGTACTTCATCGTCAGTTTCGAGCCGAGGTTGCAGTCGACCCACTCCATCGTCGCCTTCTCCTGCGCGACGGCGCGCTTGGTGACGAGGTTGTAGACGTTCTGCGACCAGTTCTGGACGGTCGTGTAGCGCACCCGCGAGCTCGGCTTGCAGATGATCTCGACCACCGCCGAGTGCAGCGAGTCGGTCGAGTAGACCGGCGCCGTGCAGCCCTCGATGTAGTGGACGTCGGCGCCCTCCTCGCAGATGATCAGCGTCCGCTCGAACTGGCCCATGTTCTCGGTGTTGATCCGGAAATAGGCCTGCAGCGGCATCTCGACCTTGACCCCGGCGGGGACGTAGACGAACGAGCCACCCGACCAGACGGCCGAGTTGAGCGCCGCCAGTTTGTTGTCGTTGGGCGGGATCACGGTCGCCCAGTGCTCGCGCACGATGTCCTCGTGTTCGCGCAGGGCGGAGTCCATGTCGGTGAAGATCACGCCCTGTTCCTCGAGCTTCTCGTTGACCTGGTGGTAGACCACCTCGGACTCGTACTGGGCGCCGACGCCGGCGAGGAATTTGCGCTCCGCCTCGGGGATGCCGAGCCGGTCGAAGGTGTTTTTGATGTCCTCGGGGACCTCGCTCCAGTCGCGGCTGTTCTTTTCCGAGGCGCGGACGAAGTAGTGGATGTCTTCGAAGTCGATCTGCTCGAGGTTGCCGCCCCAGGTCGGGGTCGGGCGCTGTTCGAAGTGCTCCAGCGCTTTCAGCCGGAAGTCCCGCATCCACTGCGGCTCGTCCTTGTAGTCGGAGATCGTTTCGACGACCTCGCGCGAGAGACCCTTCGGGGCTTTGTACGCGTAGCCCGTCTCCGGGTCGTTGAAGCCGAACTTCTCCTTGTAGTCGGCGTTGATGCCGGCCAGCTCGCGTTTCTCGGCGAGCACCTCGGGCGTTGCCATGTCAGTCGACCTCCAGCTGGATCGTGTCGTTCGCGATCGCGACCGGGAACGTCTGCACCGGTGCGAACGCGGGAAGGGTCTTCGGCCTGCCGCTCGTCAGGTCGAAGAGGGAGCCGTGGCGGGGGCACTCGACGGTGCAGGCGGCGGCGTCGAACTCGCCCTCGGCCAGTGGGCCGTTGTCGTGCGAGCAGCGGTCCTCGATCGCGTACAGCGCCCCATCGCAGTTGAAGACGCCGATCTTGCGCCCGTCGTGCTCGACCAGGCGCATCTGTCCCGGTGCCAGCTCGGCGGCCGGGCAGACGGCAATCGTGGTTCCCGTGTCAGTCAAAGCTTTCGTGGTTCCTTTTGAGCGTGGGGGACGCGCTAGTGCGTATCGAGACTTAATCCTACTTCCGAAGTCGGATTTTAGCGGCCACCTCCCCTCGGCCTCCTGGGTGACCCCTGCCCAGGGGGGTGTGGCGGATTTCACCGGATTGCGATGAGTTCGAAGCGCCGGCATGGTCTTATGTGGGCAACTGCGAGGAAGGGAGAAGCATGAGCGAGAGGACCAGCTACACCCCCGGTACCCCGTGCTGGGTCGAACTGAGCCAAACGCCCGACGTCGAGGCCAGCGCCGCCTTCTACGGCGAGCTCTTCGGCTGGGAGATTCCGGAGCTGCCCAACTCGGCCGAACTGGGCGGCTACCGCCGGGCCAAACTGAACGGCCGCGACGTCGCCGGGGTCTCGCCGCGGATGCAGGAGGGAGCGCCGACCGTTTGGGCGACCTACGTCTCGGTCGAGGACGCCGCGGCGACGATCGCCAAGGTCGGCGAGGCCGGCGGCCAGACGATCGTCGAGCCGATGGACGTGATGGGCCTCGGCACGATGGCGGTCTTCAGCGACTCGACCGGCGCCGTTTGCGGGCTCTGGCAGCCCGGTACCTTCGCCGGCGCCGAGATCGTCAACGAGTACGGCTCCTGGGGCTGGAACGAGCTGGGCACCCGCGACACCGAGGGCGCCAAGCAGTTCTACGGCGCCGTCTTCGGCTGGGGCTACGCGGATGAAGTCTCCGACCGCACCGGCACCTACACGGTCTGGAAGGTGGGCGAGGCGATGGTCGGCGGCATGCTCGACATGAACGCCGCCGGAATGCCGCCCGAGGTCCCGCCGAACTGGCTCGTCTACTTCACCGTCGAGGACACCGACGCCGCGGTCGAGAAAATCAAGGCCGGTGGCGGCAGCGTGATGCTCGAGCCGATCGACATCCCGGTCGGCCGCTTTGCCGTCGGCGCCGACCAGTTCGGTGCCGCCTTCGCCGTGATGGCGCCGAGCGAGGAAACGCTGGCCAACACGCCGTAGGCGCGAAGGGTCTAGCCGAGGTCGGCGACCGCCTCGGCGGGGTCGCCGGCCTCGCCCTCGTCCTCCCATTCGGCGGGCTCGCCGAGGGAGGCGCTCTTGACGATCTTGAGGCCGAGCATCGCGCACTTCATCCGCGTCGCCGAGATCTCGATCCCGAGCAGTTCGAGGACGAACTCTTTCGGTAGCCGCAGCAGCTCCTGCCGCGACATCCCGATCAGCTCGTCGGTGAGCAGCGACGTCGCCGCGGTCGAGATCGCGCAGCCCTTGCCCTCGAAGGCGACCTCAGCGACGCGGTCGTCCCCGTCGAGCCGGATAGTCACGTGCTGCTCGTCGCCGCAGAAGGGGTTGTTGTCCTCGAACTCGAGGTCGGGCTGGTCGAGGTGGCCGAAGTTGTGCGGCCGCTTGTAGTGCTCGAGGATCTGGTCGCGGTAGAGGTCGTCCATCGCCACCGAGGCTAGCGCAGCGGCTCCGTGGCGCTTTTGTGCAGCCCCCGTGGACAAACGCGCCTCGAACTCCCTAGAGTGAATGGGGAACTTCGACCGGGAGGGGTCACCTTGCTTCATCGACGCACCGTCTTGCTTGCTCTTGCCTTTGTCGCCCTTGCGGCGGCGCTGCTGCCGGCCACGGCTGCGATCGGCGCCAAGCCGCACGCGACCAGAGTCATCGTCAGCCTCAAACTCCCCGCCTTCCACGGCAAGCTGACCTCGGCCGACGACGGATGCCTGGGTGGGCGCCGCGTGGCGCTCTTCCGCAAGAAAGGGAGCAGGCCGGCGAAGAAGCTGGGCTCCGACACCAGCAGCGCCAACGGCGCCTGGTCGGTCCCGATCGGCAAGAAGATCCCCGCTGGGAACTACTTCGCCACCGTCGCCGCCAAGGGCGAGTGCCTCGGCGGCAAGTCGAAGGCGCTGAACGTGCCCGGCTGAGCGGCGGCTGGGCCGCTTGACCTAGAGACCGAAGACTCGGCGGGCGTCTTCGAGGCCGGCGACGAGGCGGTCGATCTCCTCTGTCGTCGTGTAGACGCCAAAGCTGGCACGGGCGGTGGCGGCGACCCCGAGCCGGTCCATCAGGATCTGGGCGCAGTGGTGACCGGCGCGGACCGCGACCCCGTGGCGGTCGAGGATCTCGGAGACGTCGTGCGCGTGGATGCCGTCGATCTCGAAGGAGACCGGGCCGATCCGCTCGGCGCCGCGGCGGGGGCCGAAGACCCGCAGACCGGGGACCTCGGCCACCGCCGCCAGGGCGTAGTCGGTGATCTCGCGCTCGTGCTCGCGCACCGCCTCCATCCCGAGGCCGTCGAGCCAGCGCAGCGCCGACGCCATCCCGATCGCCTGCGCGATCGCCGGCGTCCCCGCCTCGAAACGGGCCGGGACATCGGCATAGGTGGTGCCATTACGGCTCACCTTGCGGATCATCGAGCCGCCGCCGAGGAAGGGCGGCATCGAACGCAGCAGATCCAGCCGTCCGTAGAGCGCGCCGATCCCGGTCGGCCCGTAGAGCTTGTGGCCGGTCAACGCGTAGAAGTCGACGCCCAGCTCGGCGACGTCGAGCGGCAGCTTCGGCGCCGCCTGAGCTCCGTCGGCCACCACCAGCGCGCCGGCGTCGTGCGCCATCCGCGCGATCTCGGCGATCGGGTTCTCGGTTCCGAGCACGTTGGAGACGTGGGTGACGGCGACGAGCTTCGGCCCCCGCCCGAGCAGCGCCGCGAAGGCGCCCATGTCGAGCAGGCCGTCGTCGTCGATCGGAGCCCAGTCGATCTCGGCCCCGACCCGCTCGGCGAGCTGCTGCCAGGGGACGATGTTGGAGTGGTGCTCCATCTCGGTCAGCAGGATGCGGTCGCCGGCTCCGACGCTGGCGTCGCCCCAGGCCCGCGCCACCAGGTTGATCGCCTCGGTCGCGTTGCGGACGAAGATCACCTCGCGCCGGTCAGCGGCCCCGATGTGGTCGGCGACGGTCGCTCGCGCCCCCTCGTAGGCTTCCGTCGCCTCGGCCGAGAGCGTGTGCGAGCCGCGGTGGACGTTGGAGTGGTGGCGGCGCTCGTAGCGGTCGACCGCCTGGATCGAGGCCAGCACCCGCTGGGCGCTGGCGCCGCTGTCGAGGTATGCGACCGGCTGGCCGTTGACCTCGCGCTCGAGCGCCGGGAAGGCGGCGCGGACCTTCTCCAGGGAGAGGTTGGAGCTCTGGGCGGCGGTCGGCTCCATTGCTCCCGGGGCTAGGCGCTGGCGCCGGCCCCGACCTCCTCGCGGATCCAGCCGTAGCCCTTCTCCTCCAGCGTCTCGACCAGCTCCGGGCCGCCTTCCTTGACGATCCGGCCCTCGAACATGACGTGGACGAAGTCGGGTTTGACCATGTGCAGGATGCGCTGGTAGTGGGTGATGATGAGAACGCCCATGTCGGGCCCGGCGAACTTGTTGACCCCCTCGGCGACGGTGCGCAGGGCGTCGATGTCGAGGCCGGAGTCGGTCTCGTCGAGGATCGCGATCTCGGGCCGCAGCAGCGCCAGCTGCAGCAGCTCCATCCGCTTCTTCTCGCCGCCGGAGAACCCGTCGTTGAGGTAGCGGCTGGAGAAGTCTTTGGGAATGCTCGCCAGCTCCATCGCCTCCTGCGCGGTCCTGGCGAAGTCTTTGATCTTGATCGGCTCTTCGCCTCGCGCCTCGCGCTGGGCGTTGATGATCATCCGCAGGTACTTGCTGACCGAGACGCCGGGGATCGCGACCGGGTACTGGAAGGCCATGAAGAGGCCGGCCTGGGAGCGGGTCTCGGGGTCGGCCTCGGTGACGTCCTCGCCCTTGAAGGTGATCGTGCCCTCGGTCACCTCGAGCGCTGGATGGCCCATGATCACGTTGGCGAGCGTCGACTTGCCGGAGCCGTTGGGGCCCATCAGGGCGTGGACCTTGCCCTTCTCGACGTCGAGGTCGAGGCCCTTGAGGATCTGCTTGTCCTCGACGCTCACGTGCAGGTTCCGTATCTCCAGCTCAGCCAATTTCGCTCCGTTTCTGGGGTTGTGAAGTTCAGGCGACGCTGCGGACGGGCGGGCTCGCGAACTCGACCAGCTCGGCCAGGGTGGTGCCGGCGAGCGCCTTGGTCACGCCGCCCTGCACCCGCATCCAAAGCAGCTTCGTCGAGCAGGCGTGATCGCCGTCGCTCTCGTGCGAGCAGAGCACTTTGCCTTCCGGGGTGTCGTGGAAGCACTCCATCGGGGCGATCTGCCCTTCCAGCGCCTCGACCACGGCGTCCATCGTGATCTGCTCGGCGGGCAGGGCCAGCCGGTAGCCGCCGTGGGCGCCGCGGGTCGAGGTGACGAGCCCGGCCTTGCGCAGCTTCGCGACCAGGTGCTCCAGGTAGGAGAGCGGCAGGCGCTCGGCTTCGGCGACCGTATTGAGGGAGATCGGCTCCGAGCCGGGCTGGCGGCCCAGCTCGACCATCAACCGCACTCCGTACTCGGCTTTAGTCGAGAACAGCATCGGACTAAATCCTACCGAAGAGGTCGGTTATGGCTCGATCAGGCCCCGCCGGATCGCGTAGCGGACCAGCTCCACGCGGTCCCGCATACCGAGCTTGCGCATCGCGTTGGCGCGGTGGTTCTCGACCGTCTTCTCGGAGAGGTGGAGCAGCTCGGCGATCTCCCGCGTCGTGTTCGCCTCGGCGACGAGCTTGACGACCTCCTCCTCGCGCGGCGTCAGCTCCTCCTCGCCGGAGGAGCCGCGCTCGAGCACGTCCTTGATCAGCATCCGCTGCGCCTCGGGGGTGAGGAACGGCTCGCCGCGCTCGACCGCGCGGATCGCCGCCAGCAGGTCGGTGTCGGCCTGCGCCTTCAGCACGTAGCCGGAGGCGCCGGCTTTGAGCGCCTCGAACAGGTAGCGCTCGTCGTCGTGCATCGAGAGGATCAGGACCGATACGTCCGGCGCCTGCTTCTTGATCTCGCGGGTCGCCTGCAGCCCGGTCAGCTTCGGCATTTTCACGTCGAGGATCGCCAGGTCGGGTCGCTCCCGCACCGCCAGGTCGCGGGCCTCAGCGCCGTCGGCGGCCTCGGCGACGACCTCGATGTCGGGCTGGCGCTCGAGCAGCAGCCGCAGCCCCGAGCGGACGATGCCGTGGTCGTCGGCGATCAGGACCTTCATTCGCCCGATTCTCCCGGCACGGTGAGGCGGACGGTGGTGCCGGCATCCGGGCGGGACTCGAGGGTCAGCTCGCCGCCGACCAGCAGCGCCCGCTCGCGCATGCCGCCGATCCCGAGCCCGCGGCCGCCTTCGTCGAAGGCGAAGCCGCGGCCGTCGTCAGCGACGGTGAGGTCGACGCCGCCGTCCTCGCGGCGGCGCAGCGCCGCCCGCACGGTGGCGGCGCCGGAGTGGCGGGCGGCGTTGGAGAGCGCCTCCTGGGCGACCCGGTAGACGACGAGCTGGGCGTCGTTGCCGAGGTCGGAGAAGTCGCCCTCGGACTCGAACTCCGCCTCGACCTCGCCGCGGCCGACCTGCTCGACCTGGCCGGCGACCGCCGCTGCCAGGCCGAGGTCGTCGAGCGCGGTCGGCCGCAGCTGGCGGGCGAGCGAGAGCAGCTCGCGCATCGCCTGGTTGGCGAGCGCCTTGGTTTCGGCCAGCTCCGGCTCGAGCTCCGGCGGCGCCGCCTCGCGCGCCGCCTCTAGCCGCAGCAGCAGCCCGGTCAGCGACTGGTTGACCTCGTCGTGGAGGTCGCGCGCGACCCGGGCCCGCTCCTCCTCCTGGGCTGCCAGTGCCGCCGACCCGGCGCGGCGGCGCTCGGCTTCCAGGCGCCGCATCATGCGCAGGAAGGCGAGCTCGATCCGCTCCACCTCCTCGGTCTCGCCGACCCCGTCGATCGAGGAGGGGAGCGGGCCCGGTCGGCTCAGGTCGACCTTCTCCATCTCCTCGATCAGGTGCTCGAGCGGCTCGAAGCGGCGCCGCTGGCGACGCAGGTTGAGCGCTAGCACGATCACCGAGAGGGCGAGGACGACGATCACGGCCTGGGTCATCGCCCAAGCCTAGGAGCCCTCGGCCGAGCCGGGGGCTATTCGCCTTCTTCTTCGGCTTCGGTTTCTTCTTCTTCGGGGGAGCCCGGCGCCAGGTTCAGCCCGTGCTTGAGGTGCGGTTCGAGCTCCTGCTGGATGCTGTCGACGAGCTGTTCGTATTCGCCCGGGCAGGTTTCGAGCCGTTCCGGCGGCAGCGCTTCCAGTTCGGCCACTTCTTCGTAGGCTTCTTCGCTGGAGCCGGCGACCCAGCAGAGGACGCTGAAGGCACGCTGCAGGTCGAGCGAATGGGCGTCGGCGTATTCGACCAGCGCTGGCGGTTCCTGGCGGCTCGAGAAGTCGGCCCAGAAGCCGGCTGCGGCGGCGTCGTAGTAGGCGCCCTGCGGCGCTTTCAGCAGCAGCACGGTCGAGATCGAGTCGGCGGCGTCCTCTTCCTTGCCGAGCACCGGCAGGTCGTAGTTGGCGATCAGCGCGTGGGCGAACTCATGGGCGAGGATGAAGCTGTTGACGGCACCGATCCGTTCGCCCAGTTCTTCTTCTTCGATTTCCGGGTTGTTTTCGGCGAGGACTTCGAAGGTGAGCGCGGCGAATTCGTAGGGGAGCGTGATCGAGTTGTCCTGCGACTGGTAGAAGGGCCCGCCGCCGATCCCGTTGACGCCCTTCACCGTCAGCGGGTTGGGAAGTTCGAACGCTTCCGCCAGGGATTTGGCGAGATATTCGGTTTCGCTCGCCTGCAGCAGTTCGTAGCCGAGTTCGTCGGCTTCGCTTTCCGGTTCTTCCCAGACCACCCGCACCTGGCCCGTCGGCGCTTCGACGGCGGCGCTGGTGCTGTCGCTCGAGCTTTCGTCGCTAGAGGAGTCCGAGCTGCCGCAGCCGACGAGGAGGGCGGCCGACGCGGCCAGCAGGACTGCAGCCAAGGCGATGCGAGGACCTGCCGAGGAAGTCACGCGGCGATGCTAGAGCGCCGCTCGGACTCCAGCGCCCGGTTTGGACGATGGTGCGAATGGCCTGCAAATCGGCCTCTCCTAGGGGGCTGCCCGGCCGATTACAGGGGTTTCCCCCTATGGTCGGCGCCGGCCTCGACGTCCATAATTCGTCGCCCATCAGATTCAGGAGGCGCAAGACGCAATGACGACTACCAAGCAATCCACCTTCGGTGCCACGCTGAGGACGACGATCCTGCTGGCGTCCCTTTCCGGCCTTCTGGTCGTGATCGGCTTTCTGGTCGGCGGCGCCAGTACGGCGGCGCTCTTCCTCGGCATCTCGCTGCTGATCAACCTCGGCTCCTACTTCTTCAGCGACAAACTGGCGCTGGGGATGTCGCGGGCGCAGCCGATCGAGGAGGCCGACAACCCGAGGCTCTTCCAGATCGTCCGCGAACTGACGACGCGCGCCGGCCTGCCGATGCCGCGCCTCTACATGATTCCCCAGGACCAGCCGAACGCCTTCGCCACCGGCCGTAGCCCGAAGCACTCGGCGGTCGCGGTCACCCGCGGGATCACCAAGCTGCTCTCCGAGGACGAGCTGCGCGGCGTCCTCGCCCACGAGCTCACCCACATCCGCAACCGCGACATCCTGATCCAGTCGGTCGCCTCGGCGATCGGCGCCGCGATCACCTGGGTCGCCTACATGCTGCTCTGGTTCGGCAACGACGACAACTCGCCGCTGGCGATCGTCGGCCAGCTTGCCACCTTCATCCTCGCCCCGATCGCGGCTTCGATCATCCAGCTCGCGATCTCGCGCCAGCGCGAGTACGCGGCCGACGCCGGCGGCGCCGAAATCTGCGGCAACCCGGAGTCGCTGGCCAGCGCCCTCCTCCGCCTCGAGCAGGGCGCCGCGGCGGTGCCGATGCAGGTCAATCAGGCGGCGGAGCCGCTCTACATCGTCGCCCCCTTCAAGGGCAAGGGCATCCAGGGCCTCTTCTCAACCCACCCCCCGATCGAGGAGCGCGTCAAAAGGCTGCGCCAGATGCGCCCCTCGCTGTAGCCAGGAGCTTCCTCGTCCACCACATGTGGATCATCTTCGTCCGGTCGTCTGGGGCCGGACGAAGGTGACGGCCTTACGCCACCGCCCAGCGCGCGCAGCCGACCAGCGTCCCTAGCCGACCTTCCGGATCGAGACGTAGGGAAGCGATTTGACCGCCGCGACGGTCATTCGTCAGCCGCCCTTGTTGATGGCGCCAGTAGGAAATTGGAGCGGTGATGCAGCGATCTTCATCTTCATGGTCTGACGCTTGTCATCCCTGCTTGCTGATTGCGGCCAGCGGAAATACCGTGACCCGAGAGAGCCTCATACCGTCAGCGTACCTAGATCTTTCGCGCTCGACACATTGACCCCACCAGGGGGGAGTCAATATGTCGAGCGCGGTCGAGATGTCGGGATCTTGGGATCTAGGACGGCTGCCCGCCGAATCCGCCCCGCCGTTCAGGCTCGCTATACTTTTTGAAGTAAAAGCTGATCCGGATTCAGGAGATTGAGATTTCATGCCCGGGACTGAGACGCAGGTGACGATCGAGGAGATCCAGCCGTTCGAGGCGGCAGCGGAGATCGAGGGCGGCGACGTCGTCCTGATCGACACCCGCGAGCCGCACGAGTATCAGGAGGCCCATCTCGACGGCGGCAAGCTGGTTCCGCCGGGCCTGCTCGGCGACGAGATCGAAGGCGTCGCCCCCAACAAGTCGGCGCGCACGATCCTCTACTGCCGCTCGGGCAACCGTTCCGCTTTCGCCGCGGCGCAGATGCAGGCGATGGGCTACACCAACGTCGCCTCGATGGAGGGCGGCATCATCGCCTGGCAGGAACAGGGCCTCCCGGTCGTCGCTGCCACCGGGATGACCGCCGAGCAGCGCGAGCGCTACTCGCGCCACACGCTGCTGCCCGAGGTCGGGGTCGACGGCCAGATCAAGCTGCTGAACTCGAAGGTGCTGCTGCTCGGCGCCGGTGGCCTCGGCGCGCCGACTGCGCTCTACCTGGCCGCCGCCGGCGTCGGCACGATCGGGCTCGTCGATGACGACGTCGTCGACGCCTCCAACCTGCAGCGCCAGGTGATCCACAACACCGAACGGATCGGGATGCCGAAGACGGCGTCGGCGCGGATCTTCATCGAAGGGCTGAACCCGGACGTCAACGTCGTCGAGTACAACGGCCGACTGGACGCCAGCAACATCCTCGAGATCATCGGCGACTACGACATCATCGTCGACGGCGCCGACAACTTCCCCACCCGCTATCTGCTGAACGACGCCTCGGTGCGGCTGCGCAAGCCGGTCGTCTCGGCCTCGATTCTGGGCTTCGACGGGCAGATCTCGACCTTCGTCCCCTACGAGGGCCCCTGCTACCGCTGCCTCTACCCGACGCCGCCGCCGGCTGAGCTGGCGCCGAGCTGCTCCGCCAACGGGGTGCTCGGGGTGATGGCCGGGACGATGGGCACGCTGCAGGCCAACGAGGTGATCAAGCTGGTGCTCGGCGCCGGCGAACCGCTGATCGGCCGCCTCCTCCTCTACGAGGCCCTCGGTACCCACTTCACCGAGCTCAAAGTCCGCCGCGACCCCGAGTGCCCGATCTGCGGCGAGAACGCCGTCGAGGTGCCGGAGTCGGAGATGGGCAAGTTCCCCGACTACGACGCTTTCTGCGCCGGCGCCGGTGGGGATCGCCAGACCGCGGCTACGCCCTAGGCGCGGGCTCGACTAGGATCACCGCCTCATGGCAAGCGTCCGCATCCCACCGGTCCTGCGTCCGAAAACGGGCGGGCAGCCCGAGGTTGAGGCCGCCGGCGGCAACGTCGGCGAGGTCTTGCGGGCGCTGACCGAGGCGCACCCGGACACCTCTGCCCAGCTCTTCGGTGAGGACGGCCAGCTCAACCGCTACGTCAACGTCTACCTCAACGACGAGGACGTGCGGGTGCTCGACGGGCTCGAGACCGCGGTCAAGGACGGCGACACCGTGGTCATCCTTCCCGCCATGGCCGGCGGCGCTCGTTAGCGCCTAGCGGTCGAGGACCAGGCCGAGGAATTTGCGGGTCCGCTCCTGCTGGGGGTTGTCGAGGACCTGCCGGGGGTCGCCCTGCTCGACGATGACGCCGCCGTCCATGAAGACGACCTGGTCGCCGACCTCCTTGGCGAATCCCATCTCGTGGGTGACGACGAGCATCGTCATCCCTTCCGAGGCGAGCTCCCGCATCGTGTCGAGCACCTCCTTGACCAGCTCGGGGTCGAGGGCGCTGGTCACCTCGTCGAAGAGCATCACGTGCGGTTCCATTGCCAGCGCCCGGGCGATCGCGACCCGCTGCTGCTGACCGCCGGATAGTCGTTCCGGATACTGCGTCATCCGGTCGCCGAGGCCGACCCGTTCGAGCAGCGCCGTAGCGCTGGCCTCTGCCTCCCGCTTGGACTTGCCGAGGACCTTTTCCGGCGCCATCGTCACGTTTTCCAGCGCCGTTTTGTGGGGGAAGAGGTTGAACTGCTGGAAGACCATCCCGACCCGCTGGCGGACGAAGTCGAGGTTCCAGCTCGACTCGCCCGTTCCCGATCCAGGCCCTCTGCAGATGTCCTGGCCCTCGAGAAAGATCTCGCCCTCCTCCGGCGGCTCGAGCAGGTTGACGCAGCGCAGCAACGTGCTCTTCCCCGACCCGCTCGGCCCGAGAATGCAGACGACTTCGCCGCGCTGCACGTCGAGGTCGACGCCTTTGAGGACCTCGAGCTGGCCGAAGCTCTTGTTGACGCCGCGCAGGCGCAGCATGGGGTCAGCCATCAGCCGACCTCGATGTGGGCGCCGCGGGTGATTTTCAGCTGATTGCGCTTGATCAGGTAGTCGACCACGCGCGCCATCGGCAGGATGATGATCAGGAAGAAGAAGGCGGTGAGGATCAGGGCCGAGCTGTTCAGGCGTTCGGCGAGGATTTCACGACTGACCAGAACCGACTCGCCGAAGGCGATAAAGCTGACCAGGGTCGTTTCCTTGAGCAGCGAGATCATTTCGTTCAGCATCGGTGCCGGAACTTTGGTCACCGCCTGGGGGATGACGATGTGCCGCATCGCCTGTGCGTGGCTCATCCCGAGAGAGCGGGCCGCTTCCATCTGACCGCGCGGAACTGCTTCGATCCCGGCGCGGTAGACCTCGGCCATGTAGGCGCCGAAGACGAGAAGGAGGGCTGCGACCCCGTACCAAAAGGGGTCAGGCTTGCCGAACCAATGAGGGATGCGGATGTCCTTCGGGAGGAAGGTCAGGAAAGGAACGCCGCCGGAAATCAGCAGGATCACGATGAGCGCGGGGATCGCCCGGAAGATGTCGATGTAGGCGATCGTGAGAAAGCGGACCGGAGCGAACTTTTTTCCAGGCAGTTGTCGCAGGAAGGCCAGGATCAGTCCCCAGCTGAGAACCAAGACGGCGGCGACCACCCAGATCAGCAGGTTCTGCAGGAAGGCATCGAAGACTTCCCAGAAGTGTTCCCCCATGACGTTGAAGTCGAAGTACTGTTCGAAAAAGACCTTCATCTCCGCTCCTGAACCGTGACTACGAAGAGGGGGCGCCGTTGCCGACGCCCCCTCTCTTATCCAATCTTTCTACCGAGCTGACCTCATTCGGCTTCGGCTTCTTCGACCGCGGTGAAGATGCCTTTCGGGGGCGCTTCGTGGAACCACTTTTCGTAGACCTTGGTGTATTTGCCGTTAGCGAGGGTCTTCGAGAGCCCTTCGTTGATCTGTTCCAGTAGTTCGGTGCTTTCTGGCGCGACCGCGATTCCATAGGTTTCTTCGGTCGGCACTTTTTCGGCGACTTCGATGCCGCCGAGTTCTTCGACCGCATTGACAGCGACCGGAGCGTCGATGATCACCGCTTCGACCGTCCCTGCCTTCAGCGCATTGATCGCGTCCGGGCCTTCGGGGTAGGGCCGGAGTTCCGAGGCTTCCGCTTTTTCCTTGCCGAGTTCGAGCCCCGTCGTGCCTTGCTGAGCTGCGACGACCTTCCCCTTCAGATCGGCCAGACCTTTGATGGAGCTGCCTTCCTGGACGACGATCGCCTGTTCGGAGAGGTAGTAGGGATAGGAGAAGGAAACGACCTTTTCGCGTTCTTCGGTGATCGTTGCTGCCGACATCACCGCTTCGAACTTGCCCTGCGCGACATCGCGGAAGATCGTTTCGAAGGAGGAGTCGATGAATTCCGGTTCGCGCCCGATTTCTTCGCCGATCGCTTCCATCAATTCGACGTCGAAGCCGGTGTAGCTACCCGGTTTGCCCTGCTCGAACGGGGGATATGGGATGTCCGAGCCGACGGTCAGGGGCTTGCTTTCCTCGCTGCCGCCGGACGTTTCGCTGCCGCCGGACGATTCAGAGCTGCTCGAACTGCCGCCCCCGCACGCTGCCAGGACCATTGCCGTGAGTGCGATTAGGAAGACCGCCAACGCGGTCAGCCGGGTCTTGCTCATAAAAAGACTGCCTCCTCCAATGGTTGCTGGAACCCGGGCGAAGATACACCCCGAGCGGAGCGAAAGGTTTATCCACCGGGCCAAATATGCTCGCTACACTTTCTGAAGTAACGGGGGCCCGGCGAGCTATGAACCAGCTTCTAAACAGACCCTGCGGGGGACGCTTCGGCGACATCGTCGAGTCGATCGGCAATACGCCGCTGGTCGAGCTGCCGCGGTTGACGCCGAAGCCCGAGGTGCGGATCTACGCCAAGCTCGAGGGCCACAACCCGACCGGGTCGGTCAAGGACCGGGTCGCCAAATCGATGATCGAGGCGGCCGAGGCGCAGGGGGCGATCGAGCCCGGGCAGACGATCCTCGAACCGACCTCTGGCAATACCGGAATCGCGCTGGCGATGATCTGCCGGCGCAAGGGCTATCCGCTCAAGGTCGTGATGCCCGACAACGTGACCGAGGAGCGGACGCAGCTGCTGAAGATGTACGGGGCGGAGATCGTCTACTCGGAGGGCGCCAAGGGCTCCAACGGCGCCGTCGAGGTGGCGCTTGAGATGGCCGAGCAGCCTGGCTACTTCATGCCCTACCAGTACGGCAACGAGGCCAACCCGCTCGCCCACTACAACGGCACCGCGGTCGAGATCCTCGACGAGCTCGACGAGGTCACCGCCTTCGTCGGCGGGCTCGGCACCGGCGGCACCCTGATGGGCAACGGCCGCCGCCTCAAGGAGGCCAACCCGGAGACGTTGATCGTCGCCGCCGAGCCGATGCAGGGGGAGCTGGTCCAGGGCCTGCGCTCGCTCGACGACGGCTTCATCCCGCCGATCATCGACCTCTCGATCCTCGACCGCAAGATCATGGTCTCCAACCGCGACGCGATCGTCTGGACCAAGCGGCTATTGGAGGAGGAGGGCGTCTTCGCCGGTGTCTCCGCCGGCGCGATCGCCGCCATTGCCGCCCGCATTGCCGGCGAGCTCGACGGCGGCAACGTCGTCTTCCTGATCCCCGACGACGGTTGGAAGTACCTCTCATCCGGCGTCTACACGAAACCGCTCGAGGAGATCGAGAACCTGGATTCCACCGTTTGGTGGTAGTCCTCAGCGGCCCATGCGGATCTCCCAGGCACTGATCGACGAGATGGTCGCGCACGCTCGCGAGGACCTGCCGAACGAGTGCTGCGGGATGATCGGCGGTCGCGACGGCGCGGCGACCGCGGTGGTCCGGGTCGAGAACGCGGCAGCCAGCCCGCTGCGTTACGAGATGGACCCGCAGGGCCAGTTCAACGCGCTGAGGTCGATCGAAGACGACGGCGACGAGCTGCTCGGGATCTACCACTCGCACACCAAGAGCGCCGCCTATCCCTCGCAGACCGACGTCAACCAGGCGGTCGCCTGGCCCGAACAGGTCTACGTGATCGTCTCGCTCGCCGACGAGGCCGCCCCCGACGTCAAGGCATTCCTGCTCCAGGACCTGAAGATCGCCAATGTCTCGCTCGACCTCGACTAGCCACAAGCGCGGATCCCACCACCGCGGCGCCCACGGCTCGCACGAGGGCGGCGGTTCCGGCGGGCACGACGGCGGTGGCGGCGGCGGGGGCGGGGGCGGCGGCAAGCTCGTCAAAGTCGGCTTCGGGCGCACCCAGGCCGAGGCCGAGATGCTGCAGGGCCTCCTTTCGGGGGCGGACATCCCCAGCGTGCTAAAGCGCAGCGGTGGGTTCGACAACCCCGACTTCCTGGCCGCCGGTCCGCACGACGTGCTGGTCAACAAGGAACAGGCGCCGCGGGCGCGCGAGGTCCTCGCCGAAACTCTGATCGAGGACGAAGACGAAGAGCGGAGCGAGGTCGCCGACCAGGTTCGTGCCGCGCGCGAGGGCCCGCAGGAAACCTCCCCGGCGCGGCTTGCGCTCTGGGTCGGGATCGCCTTCGTCGCCGCCGTGATCCTGATCTGGATCGCCTACCAGGCGAGCTGAGGCGGGCGATGGCCTCGGCGCCGGAGGTCGATCACCACGAGGGCGAGCAGATGGTCCAGGTCGCCTTCGCCAGGGATTCGGTCGAGGGCGGGATACTGCGCGGGCTGCTCGAGCAGGAGGGCATTCGCAGCCTGCTGAAGCCGACCGGGATCAGCGGTCCCCAGGTCGGCTATGGCGTCTTCTACGCCGGCTATGGCGGGGGCGGGCAGCGGCTGATGGTCTGGGAGAGCGAGGCCGACGAGGCGCGAGCGCTTCTCGCTGGCACGCCCGTCGCCGAACGGGATCCGGAAGCCTAGGGACGCATTCCCCAGCCCGTGGGTCTCGAGTCGCCGGCCGGCTCAGGCGACGCCGGCGGGGCGGATTACTTCGCGCAGATAATCGCGCCAGGCCTCCTCGATGTCCCGGAAGCGGGCGTCGAAGGCGTCTTCGAGGGTGACCGCCTGGCCGCCGGGGAGGAGGCCGTCGACGAGGCGCTCGCAGGCCTCGGGGCCGCGTTCCTCCTCGAGCAGCTCGAAGACGGTGCCGCCGAGGATGACGGCGTCGCGGCGGGAGGGGGGGAAGGAGGGGCGGGAGCCCTCGCGCAGGCGGCGGATCACCGCCGCCCGGTAGAGGCCGACCTGACGGGCGAAATACTGGGCTCCGCCTTCGACCAGCCAGGCCCAGCGCAGGTAGCGGGCGAAGCGGCGCGGCGTCCAGGCCGGGGGCAGGGCGGAGTTGTTGGCGGCGATCACCAACTGGGCGTATAGCCGCTCGGCGGTGCCGCGCAGCGCCTCCAGCGAGTCGTCGCCGGCAGCTCGCTTTTCCAGGTGGGGGTCGTTGAGGACGTGCAGCTCGGTCGCCATCGCCCAGCCGGCCAGGTAGCGGCGCCCGGCCGGCGCCGCCGACCAGCGCGCCGCCGGCAGGAACGGATGCGCCGCGGTTAGCCACAGCGGGTTGGTGTGGACGACGACGGTGACCTCGTCGGGAACCTGCTCGAAGCGGTCTTCGAGCCGCAGCCGCAGGTTCTCCATCCGGTCCAGCGTCCGCTCCGCGAACGCCGCGTCGTCGGAGTCATGTCGCGCGGTGAACGAAAGCGACTCAGTTTCGATCCAGGACATCGCCTCAGGCTAGAGCCTGCGGTCGACTGACCAAGCAGACCAAGGACGATCGAGGGAGCGTGCTCTGCACGTGACCGAGGAGGACGCCGGTATGCGCCGGTCAGACGAGCGCAGGCTCAGCCTGCTCGCAGACGCCCAAGATCTCCGCGCGAGCTCGGTCGAACTCTTCGTCGGCCATCACCGGCGTGCCCTCGAAGGGCAGTTCGCGGTCGATCTCGACCCAGGAGCGGCAGCCGTGGTACTCGTCGCGGACGCGGACGGTGACCGGGCGCGGGATGCGGTGCACCCGCAGCAGCAGGATGTGGAGCGGATGACGCCGCTTCCAGCTCAGCCGCTTCTCGGCGTAGTCGGGAGTCCAGATGTAATAGGGCGAGAGGCAGTCGAGGGTGCGACGGTCGCTGATCGTGACGTGGTCGGTCACCTCCGCCCAGGCGCGCAGCCGGACACGGTCGGGCTGGGGGATGCCGCCGTCCTGGAGCAGCGCCTTCGGCGGCGGCTCCTCGTCGGGCCAGACACCCTCCTCGAGCGCACGGCGCAGCTCCGGGTGGTGGGATTCGCGCACCAGGTCGTTGCGCTGGTGGTCGAAGGTGGGGTAGAGGAAGAAGCGCTCGTGCTCGAGCTCGAAGTGCTTGTTGTCCTCGCGGATTCCCCCCTTGCGGAGGGTCAGAAGCTGCTCTCCCTCGGAGAGCGCGCGGACCGTTACGGCCCATTCCTTAAGAGCGATCGGCATGTTGAGTCAGTACCTACGAGTCGTGTTTCGACGGGCGGAGGGGTAAATCGGCCATCAAGAGGCGTTCCCGTCCCCGCTCGGAGCGCGCATTCTAGAGCAGGGCACGGGAATTACCAAATAAATTGATTCTCAGTTTCGACCTCCTCCGCCGGGCGTCTCGATCCGCAGCCGGTCGCCGGGCCGCAGCTCGCCGGCGGCCTTGCCCGGCAGCTCCTCACCGTTCAGGAGGTTGACGCCGGGGGCGCCGTTTTCGGCTCCGTTGCTGCCTTTCGGCGCGTGGCGGCGGCGCTCGGTGATCAGCGTGAAGCGCATCGGCGCCAGCGCTTCGAGCTCCCTGACCATGCCCTCGCCGCCGCTGTGGGCGCCCTCGCCGCCGCTGCCGCGACGAAGTGAGACATTCGTCACACGAACCGGGAACTCGCTCTCGAGCGCCTCGACCGGAGTGTTGAGCGTGTTCGACATCGCGACGTGGATCGCGCTCGGCCCGTCGCCCTCGGGGCAAGCGCCCTGGCCGCCGCCGAGCGTCTCGTAATAGGTGAAGTCGTCGTTGGCGAGGGTCAGGTTGTTCATCGTCCCCTGACCCTGTGCAGGGACCGGCCTGGCGCCGGCCAGGGCGGCGATGACCAGGTCGGCGACGCGGCTCGAGGTCTCGACGTTGCCGGCGGCGACCGCGGCGGGGAACTCGGCGTTCAGCAGGGAGCCCGGCGGCGCGATCACCTCGATCGGGCGGTGGGCGCCGGCGCAGGGTGGCGCCTCGGGGTCGGTGAGCACGCGAACCGCGAAGAACGCGGCCGATTTGGTCACCGAGAGCGGGCAGTTGAGGTTGCCGTCGACCTGGCCCTCGCTGCCGGCGAAGTCGAGCCGCAGGCGCTCGCCCTCGATCGTCGCCGCGACCCGCAGCAGCGCGTCGCGCGTGCCGTGCGGCGAGTCGTCTTCGAGCACGTCCTCGGCGCGATAGACGCCGTCGGGGAGCGCCGCCAGCGCGGCGCGGGTGCGGCGCTCGGAATAGTCGAGGATCGCAGCCATCCCGCTCCGCAGCAGCTCGGCGCCCTGGCGCTCGACGAGCTCTACGAGGCGTCGCTCGCCGACTCGGTTGGCGGCCTCCTGCGCGCGCAGGTCGGCGAGTCGCTGGCGCGGCGCCCGCATCTGCGAGGCCAGCCGCTCGAGCAGTGCCGGCTCGGCCCGGGTCGGCGGGATCACCACGCCCTCTTCCTCGAGCACGCGTGAGAAGGCCGGCATGCCGCCCGGGGTCGGGCCGCCGACGTCGGCGTGATGGGCGCGGCTGGCGGCGAACCCGAACAGCTCGCCGGCGACGAAGACGGGCGAGATCAGCGTCACGTCGGGCAGGTGCGTGCCGCCGCTGTAGGGGTCGTTGAGGATCCAGCTGGCGCCTGGCTCGTGTCGCTCGCCGAGCACGGTGGCGACCGCGTCGGGCATCGAGCCGAGGTGGACCGGGATGTGCTCGGCCTGCATCACCAGCTCGCCGGCGGCGTCGAACAGCGCCGTGGAGCAGTCGTGGCGCTCCTTGATGTTGGCCGAGTAGGCGGAGCGGATCAGCGTCGCGCCCATCTCGTCGCAGGCGGCGCGCAGGCTGCCGATCAGCACCTGCAGCGTGATCGGGTCGAGATCCGTCATCGCGTGGTTCCTTTCGGACGCCCACCGTCCACAAGGAACCGCGCGACGATGGTGCCGTGCCTGTCGACCTCGGCGTTCCAGCCGGGGGGGAGGACGAGGGTGGCCTCGGGGAGCTCGAAGACGACGGGGCCGCTCGCCTCGGTCCCGGCCGACGGCTCGCCGCGCAGAACCGGGGTCTCGACCCACTCCTCGCCGAAGCGGACCAAGCGTGAGGTCTCGTGCAGTGCCCCGGGAGGCGCCGCGGCCGGTTGAGGGTCGGGGCCCGCCACGACCATACCCAGCTCAATGTCGACGAGGACGACCTCGCCGTCGGGGTCGCGGTGGCCGTAGCGCTCCTCGTGCAGCGCCTCGAAGCGGGCGACGAGGTCGGCCGGGTCGGGACGGATCGGTCCGGGAACCTCGAGCTCGAAGGCCTGGCCTGCATACCGCATCGCGTAGGTCAGGCGTGCCTCTGCCTCCTCCAGGCCGGCGCCGGCGGCGGCGATCAGCTCCTCGACCTCGTGGCCGATTCGCTCGGCGCTGAGCTCGGACCCGGCCAGCATCACGGTGCGGGCCGTGTCTCGGCGACGGTCGGAGGCGCAGAGGCCGAGGGCGGAGAGGACGCCGCCGGCGCGGGGACAGAGGATCGTTTCGATGCCGAGCTCGGCGGCGATCGCCGCCGCGTGCATCGGGCCGGCGCCGCCGAAGGGCAACAGGGCGAAGCGGCGCGGGTCGATGCCGCGCTCGACGGTCACGACCCGCAGCGCCCGGACCATCTCCTGGTTGGCGACGCGGACGATCCCCGACGCCGTCTGCAGGCGGTCGAGGCCGAGCGAGGCAGCGAGCCGCTCGACCGCAGCCGCGCCGGCCTCGGCGTCGAGCGAGACGCCGCCGGCAAGCTCGGAGTCGGCGGCGAGGTTGCCGAGGAGGAGGTTGGCGTCGGTCACGGTCGGCTCCTCGCCGCCGCGGCCGTAGCAGGCGGGTCCCGGAGCCGCTCCGGCCGAGCGCGGCCCGACCCGCAGCGCGCCGCCGGCGTCGCGCCAGCCGATCGAGCCGCCGCCGGCACCGACCGTGTGGACGTCGACCATCGGCAGCTGGATCGCCCGGCCCTCGACCGCGCGCCCGTCGCTGCGGCGCACGACCCCTTCCTCGACGACGCAGACGTCGCAGGAGGTGCCGCCCATGTCGAAGCCGAGCGCGTTGCCGTCGCCGCTGGCTCGGGCCAGGAGGCGGGCCCCGACGGCGCCGCCGGCGGGGCCGGAGAGGACGCTGCGGGCGCCCTCGCGCGCCGCCTCGGCGACCGGGGCGACCCCTCCCGAGGACTGCATCACCAACGGCTCGGGGAGGCCGGCGGCGGTCGCTGCGACGGCGAGGTCGCCGAGATAGCGGCCGAGAAGTGGGCTGAGGTAGGCGTCGATCACCGTCGTCGAGCTGCGCTCGAACTCGCGGAAGCGCGGCAGCACCTCGTGCGAGACGGAGACGTGGACGTCCGGGAGGCGCTCGCGCAGGTGGGCGGCGAGCGCCCGCTCGTGACCCGGGTCGAGATAGGAGAAGAGCAGGCAGATGGCGACCGACTCGGCACCGGACTCCGCGATCGCCGCCGCCAACCGCTCGGGCTCCTCCGCCCCGAGCGGCCGGATCACGCCCTCCGGCCCGGTTCGCTCGTCGGCCTCGAAGCGCAGCTCGGCGGGAACCAGCGGCGCCGGCTTCGCCGCGCAGAGCCGGTACAACTCCGGCCGGTCCTGGCGGCCGATCTCGAGCACGTCGGCGAAGCCGCGGGTCGCGACCAGCGCGGTGCGGGCGCCGCGTTCGGTCAGCAGCGCGTTGGTGCCGACGGTCATCCCGTGGGCGAAGACCTCGACCGCGCCGGCCTCGGCGCTCGCTCGCTCGAGCACCGCAGCGACCGCCTGCATCACCCCCTCGGACTCCGACCCGGGCGTGGTCGGGACCTTGGCGCTGTGGACGTGGCCCCCGTCGAGCAGGACCGCGTCGGTGAAGGTGCCGCCGACGTCGACCCCGAGCAGCATCGGCCTACGTCCACTCCTCGCGGCGCGTGCCGTTGTCGGCGGCGAGGACGATGTGGACGCC
The DNA here is from genome assembly GCA_035542315.1 of Solirubrobacterales bacterium. Taxonomy (GTDB): domain Bacteria; phylum Actinomycetota; class Thermoleophilia; order Solirubrobacterales; family 70-9; genus VAYN01. The sequence goes on from DATKLT010000069.1 coordinate 28,263, forward strand.
GTCGAGGGCCGGGTCGGTCTGCGGGCAGTCGGCCCGCAGGTGGGGGCCGCGCGACTCAGCCCGGGCCAGCGCCACAGTCGCGGTCGCCGGCGCCAGCGGGTAGGGGTCGGAGATCAGGCGGGCGAGGTCGTCGGGGTTGCGCATCGGTCCCGCATAGCGCCAGACCGCGTCGCGGGTCGCGTCGGTCGGCGGCGTGAAGCGCCACTCGGGCGGCGCTGGAGGCGACGGCGCCGCCTTCTCGCCGAGCGCGGCGACGGCGGCGCGGCCGCCGAAGACGAAGCACTCGCTGAGCGAGTTGGAGGCGAGCCGGTTGGCGCCGTGCAGGCCGGTGCACGAGCACTCGCCGACGGCGTAGAGGCCGGGGACGGAGGAGCGGCCGTCGAGGTCGACCGCGATCCCGCCCATCGTGTAGTGCGCGGCGGGGGCGACCGGGACCGGCTGGCGGTGTGGGTCGAGGCCGGCACGGGCGAGCGAGTCGAAGACGTTGGGGAAGCGGGCCGGGTCGAGCCCACGCAGGTCGAGGGAGACGCTCTGGCGCTGGTCGGCGCGCATTTGGACGAGGATCGCGGCGCTGACCGCGTCGCGGGGGGCGAGCTCGTCGGTGAAGCGCTCGCCGCCGGCGTCGAGCAGCGTCGCCCCCTCGCCCCGCACCGCCTCGGTGATCAGCAGCCCGTCGAACTCGGTGTCTGGGAGGTAGAGAGCGGTGGGGTGGAACTGGCAGAACTCGAGGTCGGCGAGGTCGGCGCCTGCCGCGGCAGCGAGGACGAGGCCGGCGCCGATCGCGCCGCGAGGGGTCGTCGTCCGCCGCCACAGGGCCGCCGAGCCGCCGGTGGCGACCACGGTCGCCGTCGCCGCCAGCTGGCCGCGGTCTGTGAGCACCCCGTGACAGCGCTCGCCGTCGCTCCATAAGGCCAGCGCCGAGGTCTGCTCCAGCACCTCGATCCGCTCCTCGGCGGCGGCCATCGCCGACAGCTTCGAGGTCAGCTCGCGGCCGGTCTGGCTGCCGCCGGAGTGGACGATGCGCCGCGCCGTGTGGCCACCCTCGAGCCCGAGCGCGAGCCGGCCCTCGTGGTCGAGGTCGAAGACGACGCCGCGCGCCTGTAGGTCGCGGACCGCGGCCGGCGCCTCCTCGACCAGGACCCGAACCGCGGAGGGTCGGCAGAGGCCGCGGCCGGCGGCGATCGTGTCCGCCGCGTGGCTGGCCGGGGTGTCGCCTGGTTCGAGCGCGGCGGCGAGCCCGCCCTGGGCCCAGAAACTGGCACTGAGCGAGAGTGGCGTGCGCGAGACGATGCAGACGCGGCCGCCCTGCTCGGCAGCGCGCAGTGCGGTCCAGAGGCCGGCCGCGCCGCCGCCGACGACGGCGACGTCGTACTCCCGGGCGGGGGCTATCGCCCCTCCGCCTCCTGCCGAATCGCTTCGAGCTGAGAGCGCAGCCAGGCGGCAGCCCCTTCTCGCGCCCGCGCCTGCTCGTCGGCGACGGACTGCTCGGCAGCCTTGGCGCGCTCCTCGGCCTCGGCGAGGATCTGCTCGGCGGTGTCGGCCTGGCCCTCGATCTCGCCGAGGCGCTCCTCGGCGGTCGTTATCGCCCGCTCGCGCGCCTCGCGCTCCTCCTGCAGCTCTTCCTCGTGGGCGAGGCGCAGTTGCTCGAGGTCGCGGTCGGCCTCGGCACGGACTTTCTCGAGGTCGGCCTCGAGCGCCCGGATCTCGGCCTCGGCGCGATGTTCGGCTTCGCTCGCCAGTCGCGCCGCCTGCTCCAGTCTCCGTTCGGCCGCTTCGACCTGTTCGTTGAAGCTGCCCTTGCGGCCGGGTTCCGCGCTCATCACAATCTCTCGCGCTTCACTCGCGGCGCGAAGAACCAGATATGCACGCTTGCTCGTTCCGCGCTCATTGCATCAATCTATTACGCGTCGGGGGCGATGTCGCGGTAGGCCACGATCGCCCGTTCCGCCATCCGTGCGGCCGAAAGCGACGCAGCGTGCGCGGCGCCGTCGACGCGGGGGTCGGCGGTTTCGAGGTGACGCTGGGCGAGCGCCGCCCAGGCGCGCGGCTCGTAGGCCGCGCAGAGGCAGCCGTCGACGCCGGCCAGCGCGTAGCGGGCAATCCCGACCGGGGTCGAGAGCACCGGCACCCCGCAGGCCAGAGCCTCGACCGCCGCCATCCCGAAGCCCTCGTAATCGGAGGTGACGAGGACGGCGCTGGCGGCGTTGAGCCAGAGCGGCATCTGCTCGGGCTCGATCGAGCCACCGCTGCGCAGTTCGGCTCCGCACAGCTCGGCCAGCTCGGCGGCGCGGTCGTGGCGCTTCTCGGGCCGGGCCGGGTTGGCGGGGAAGAAGAGGAAGTCGGCGTCGGGGTCGAGCCCGAGCGCGCGCCGCGCCTCGCCCCGGGGGACCGGACCGAAGCGGGAGACGTCGGGGCCGCAGGGGAGCACCGCCGAGCCGGGAACCGCGGGCAGTCCCGGCCGCCCGTCCTCGGCCTCGAACAGCGCCCGCGAGACGGCAGCTACGAGGTCGACCCGCCAGGCCAGCCGCCGGGAGAGCGGGCCGACCACCCGGTGGCGGACGTCGGTGCCGTGGAAGGTGACGAGCAGCGGCGCTGCCCCCGCCAGCTTCGCGACCCAGCCCGGCAGCCCGTAGTGGGCGTGAACGACGTCGTAGCGCTCCCGTCGCAGCAGGCCGCGCAGTCGCCGCGTCGCCGGCAGGTACTCGTTGCGGCCTGGAGGGAAGCTGAAGACGTCGACTTCGATGCCGCGCTTGCGCACCTCGTCGACCTGGTCTCGCACCCAGCGCCCGCGCTGCGGCGCCGACTCGTCGGGCTCGAAGTTGGTGACGACGAGGACGCGCACCCGCGTCAGGGTATCCGCTCAGGCGAGGCGGACCGGCAGGGTCTTGAGCTGGTTGAGGAACGCGGATTCGACGAAGACGGGACGGCCGGCGAGCTCCATCTGCGGGTAGCGGGCGAGCGTCTCCTCGAGCAGGATGTTGAGCTCGAGCCGGGCCAGCGCCGTACCGAGGCAGAAGTGGCGGCCCCCGGCGCCGAATGCCTGGTGCTCGGGGTTGCGGGTGACGTCGAAGCGGTCGGGGTCGTCATAGCGGGTCTCGTCGCGGTTGGAGGAGACGTACCAGAGGACGACCTTGTCGCCCTCTTTGATCTGCGTCCCGTTCAGCTCTGCGTCGCAGGTCGCGGTGCGGCGGAAGTGGGCGAAGGCGGGGAACATCCGCAGCGACTCCTCGACCGCGCTCGGGATCAGCGACGGGTCGTCGAGCAGCAGCCGGCGCTGGTCGGGGTTTTCGATCAGCGCCCGCATGCCGCTTGCGTAGGTCGCCTTGGTGCTGTCGTTGCCGGCGGCCATCAGCAGGAAGAAGCCCATCACGATCTCGTGCTCCTCGAGCTTCTCGCCTTCGACTTCGGCGTGGACGAGGACGCTGGTGAGGTCGTCGGTCGGGTTCTCGCGCCGCGCCGAAATCAGCGCCTGGCAGCGCTCGAAGATTTCCGGCACGGTCTTTTCGACCGCGCCCTCGACCCCGTCGGGGTTGAGGTCGGGGTCGCTGGCGCCGAGCGTCGCGTTCATCATCTCCGCCCACATCGCGTCGTCCTCGGGCGGGATTCCCATGAAGCTGCCGATCACGCGGGCTACGGCGGGCTGGCCCACGTCGTTGACCAGGTCGCAGGTCTCGCGGCCCTCGAGCCGGTCGAGCACTTCGTTGACGATTGCCCGGATCGCCTGCTCGTGGTCGGCGATCCGCTTCGGCGTGAAGCCGGCCTGGAAGAGCGCCTTGATCCGGTCGTGCTTGGGCGGGTCCATGCCGATGAACATCGCCCGCATCAGCTCCAGCGGGAAGGTCGCGGTAACGGCGACGATGCCGCCCTTTTCGGAGGAGTAGGTCTGCCAGTCGCGGCTCACCGTGTGAACGTCGTCGGCGGTCGTGATTGACCAGAACCCGGCCGATTCCGGGAACTCCGGAACGTGCGAGGTCCAGTGCACGGGGCACTCGCCGCGCATCTGCTTGAACAGCTCGTGAGGGGGACCGTCGGGCCAGCGCTGGCGGTCGATCAACAGCACTTCGTCGAGGTTCTCTTCGCTCACCGGCATACCGATCCTCTCCTCCGCTCGGGGTCTCGCCGCATCGTACTGGCTGGCTGGCCAGTTTGGGGGCTCGATCGGTCGAGCCCGGGGTGCCGACCGATCGGCTCTGTATTCCGGGCCTGCCTTGGACCAGAGGGCCGACATCCGCGACACGCTGGTGATCCTGCTCGCCCTCTCCGCCGGCGCGGTCGATGCGATCAGCTTCCTCGGGCTCGGCGGGGCGTTCTCGGCCAACATGACCGGCAACGTCGTCCTCTTGGGAGCGGCCGCCGGCAACGGGTTCGGCGAGCAGCTCGTGCGCTCCGGCGCGGCCCTGGCCGGCTACGTCGTCGGCGTCTATTTCGCGGCGCGGGCGGTCCGCGACGAGCCCGACGGGATCTGGCCTGGCTGGCTGACGCGAGCCCTTTTCGCGATCGGCCTGATCGAGTGCGTCGTCCTCGCCGGCTGGGTGGCGAGCGACGGGCGCCCGTCGCTGGCGGTCGCGGCCGCTCTGCTCGGCGTCTTCGCGCTGGCGATGGGAGGACAGGGGGCGTTGGTCCATCGGCTCGGCCTCGCCGGTGTCACCACCACCTACGTCACCGGCACCCTGACCGGCTTCTTCGTCGAGCTCGCTACCGACTCCGGCAGCCCTCGCAACCGTCTGCAGAGGCTCGGCATGGTGCTCGCCCTCTTCATCGGCGCCGTCGCCGCGGCCCTGTTGATCGTCCACGCGCGGGCGCTCGCGGCGCTGCTACCTCCCGTGCTGACCTTCGCCGCGGTCGCCGTCGGCGCAAAGGATTTGCGAAGCCGCGCGTAAGCCTCTCCGCTCGCGTCTTGTTCGGTGCGCTGCCGCCTCCCAGCATGGGCGGCCAACGACGAAAGGAGGGAAAGGTGCTGTACGCGTTGATGGGCTACGGGCACGCGCTGCTGAGCCGCGCCTATGACGCCGCCGGCCGCCGGGTGCGGGGGATCCGCCGCCTGGCCGGTGGCGAGTCGGGTCAGGGCACGGTCGAGTACGTCGGCCTGATCCTGCTCGTCTCGCTGCTGATGGTCGGCATGGTGGCGGCGATGAAGGGGTTCAACGGCAAACAGGGCACGGAGCTGGCCGACGTGATCGTCAACAAGATCAAGGAGGCGGTCGACAAGGTCAGCTTCAAATGAGGGCGAGGCGCGCCGGGCGGGGGTAGTCGGCCCGGCGCGCCCCTGCGTGAGGGGATTTGGCGCCGCGGGGCAAATGTCGGTACAATTGTCGGCACATCAGTCGTCTAACAACGGAGGCCACCATGGCTGTCGTTGGAATCAGGCAATTGTCCCGTGAGACCTCGAAGGTCATCCAGAAATTCGAGGAGACCGGCGAGCCGGTCATCGTGACCCGAGAGGGGCGGCCGATAGGTGCCCTGATGCCGGTTGGCCAGACCGAGCTACAGGATCTCGTTCTTGCGACGGCGCCTGAGTCGCTGGAGCTGCACCAGCAGGCAAAGGTGGATCTGGTCGAGGGGCGGACGCGCTCGCTGGCCGATGCGGCCGCCGAACGCGGCATCGAGCTGCCCTCCCAGGAGACCCAGGCCGCCGCAGCGGAGACGGAGGCCATTGCAGAGCCCGTAGCCGAGGATCTCGCGCAGCTACAGGACGTCTTTACCGAGGGGAGCACGATCGTGGCCGACGTCAACAGGGAGGCGGGGACGCTCAGCGAAGACGCGCTGGCGACGATCCGCGAGACCGCGCACGAGGAGCCCGCTCCCGGCGAAGTGCGTGAACTTTCCGAGCTGACCGCCAGCGTCTACGGCCGGATGTTCCAGCAGTATTTTGCCAAGAGCTTGGCTCGGGGCGAGATTGAGCGGGCAATAGAGAAGTCGCATCGTCAGACGCGAAACGTCTTTCTGAAGATGGGCAGGTCGATGGCGCGTCGTGGCGAGATTTCCTTTGAGCGCTACGTCGGCTCGCTGGAGGGCGTCGAGGCGCTTACGAGTGGAGCCGAGGGGGGCGAGGGCTCGAGCGCGACCCCCGAGGCATCTACGGGCGAGTTGCCTTTCTCCGCCGAGTCGTGACCTCGTCTTCGAGGCCCCGATAGGCGATCAGGACGACGCTCAGCAGCGCACCGCATCCGCTTGCGAGGGTCACTGCGAAGAGCCATCGGTAGAGGCCAGGGTGCAGGGTAGGGTTGAGGGCAAGGACCGCGGCTCCGACACCGAGGGCGACGTAGAAGAGGGTCCCGATGACCAGGCGCTGTGCGTTCAGCTCGCGCAGGGAGCGCAGCTCGATCGCCAGCGCGACAAGCAGGGTGACGATGATCTGCCCGGAGGTCGAGAACAGCGAGGAGTACTTGGAGGCCGTGGCGGCGTCGATCCGGGGCGCGAACACGTAGGCAGCCGCCCCGACGAGAAGGCTGGCCACGAGTGGCGCCGCGAAACCGACCTGGGCGTCGCGTCGGCCGAGCGAGGCCGCCTTCGTCTTCAGCTTCTCCTTCGCTCCCGCTCGCCTCGCCGGCTTAGGCTCGGGCGGCGTCGTGTTCATTCTCCGCGGCCCTTTTCTGCCAGTTCTTCGCATTCCACGCGCGCCTCTTCTCGCGCGGCAAATGCCTCCAGCTCGGCCCACCAAGCTTCGATCGTCGGCGTGTCGCGGACGAACTCGATCACCGCCACGTTGCCGGCCTCCGTCTCTTCGACGAAGAAGACCGCGACGTAGGCGGCGAGATTCGCCCTGCGGCGCGGCGGCTCGTCCGTCTGCCACGGGAGCGGCGGGCACTCGTCCTCGGACATGGCGGGGATCAGATCGAGCTCTCCGAACAGATCTGGCTCGATCGTGCCGTTGATCGTGGACAGGTCCTCGTCTGCCTGCCGTGAAAGCCTGATCTCATCCGCCAGCCCCATTGGCTGAGGATTATCTGGGTAATGAGGAAGCGGCGTGTAAAGCTGCGGGGACTTGCCCCGGGCGGCGATCTCGGCCACGGCGTGAAAGACTCGCCCGATGCCAGCTTCGCGCAGCTACGACAGGGCCCCCGCGGACATCCGGCCGGTGACGATCGACCCCGGCTTCGTCGGCAGCGCCGACGGGTCCTGCTTGATCTCGGTCGGCAGGACGCGGGTGATCTGCACGGCCTCGGTCAACGAGACGGTGCCGCGCTGGATGATGGGCCGCGGCAAAGGCTGGGTCACCGCCGAGTACGCGATGCTGCCTGCCTCGACCGGGGAGCGCAAGCAGCGCGACGTCAGCAAGGGCAAGCAGGACGGGCGCGGGGTCGAGATCCAGCGCCTGATCGGCCGCTCGCTGCGGGTCGTCGTCGACTTCAAGGCGCTCGGCGAACGCAGCGTCTACGTCGACTGCGACGTGCTCGAAGCCGACGGCGGCACCCGCTGCGCCTCGATCACCGGCGGTTTCGTCGCCCTCCGTCAGGCCTTCCAGAAACTGCTCGACCGCAAGCTGATCGAGACGATGCCGCTGACCGGGACGATCGCCGCGGTCAGCGTCGGCATGGTCGGCGGCCGGGCGCTCTGCGATCTCGACTACTCCGAGGACTCGCAGGCCGAGGTCGACGCCAACGTGGTGATGACCGGAGACGGCGGCCTGGTCGAGGTGCAGGCGACGGCGGAGCGCACGCCGCTCTCGCGCGCCTCGCTCGATGAGCTGCTGGCCCTAGCCGAGGGGGGCATCTCCCGCCTGCGGGAGGTGCAGGAGCGGGTAGTGTGATCCTCGCCACCGGCAACCGCCACAAGGTCGCCGAGATGGCCGAACTGCTGCCGGGGCTGGAGCTGCGCCCGCTCCCGGACGACTTCGAGATGCCGCCTGAGGACGGCGACAGCTTCGAGGCCAACGCGCTGATCAAGGCGCGCGCCGCCCACGCCGCGCTGCCCGGCGAGCCGGTGCTGGCCGACGACTCGGGGATCGAGGCCGCCGACCTCGGCGGCGCGCCCGGCATCTACTCGGCGCGATACGCCGGCGTCGGCGTCGGCGACGAGGTCAACCTCGACAAGCTGATCCGCGAGGTGGACGCCGCCGGCGGCGAGCGCCGCGCCGCCTACGTCTGTGTGCTGGCGCTGGTCGACCCCGACGGCTCCGAGCACCTCTTCGAAGCCCGCTGCGAGGGCCGTCTGTTGCGCCAGCGCCAAGGCAGCGGCGGCTTCGGCTACGACCCGATCTTCGTTCCCGACGACCTGCCGCCCGGCGACGAACGGACGATGGCGGAGATCAGCCCGGCGGAGAAGAACGCGATCAGCCATCGCGGCCGCGCGGCCCGGATGCTGGCCGCCCACCTCGGGCTTACCTCGTGATCCGCTCCAAACAGGGCGCCGCGGCGCTCTCGATCGGCTCCAACGCGTTCCTGATCGTGCTCAAGCTGGTCGTCGGCGCGATCACCGGCTCGATCGCGATCATCACCGAGGCGGTCCATTCGACGATCGACCTCGTCGCCTCGGTGATCGCCTTCTTCTCGGTCCGGGCTGCCGACGAGCCAGCGGACGCCGAGCATCCGTACGGCCACGAGAAGGTGGAAAACCTGGCGGCGGCGATCGAGGGGATGCTGATCCTGGTCGGCGCCGGCGTGATCGTCTACGAGGCGACCCACCAGCTGGTCAAGGGCTCGACCGTCCAGCGCCTTGGCCTTGGCATCGCGGTGATGGCCTTCTCGGTACTCGCCAACCTCGCTGTTTCGGCCGTCCTCTCGCGCCAGGCACGGGCGACGGAATCACAGGCCCTGGAAGGCGACGCCGCTCACCTGCGCACCGACGCGATGACCTCGGCCGGCGTCCTCTTTGGGCTGCTCCTCGTCGAAATCACCGGCAACAACGTCTTCGACCCGATAACCGCCCTCGTCGTCGCCGTCGTCATCGTCTGGGCCGGGTTCCGGATCCTGCGGCGCTCGTCAGGTGTGCTCGTCGACGAAACGCTTCCCGCCGAGGAGATGGACCGGATCGAGGAGGCGATCGCCCACACGCGGACCGAGGAGGTCGCCGGCTACCACAAGCTCCGCGCCCGTCGGGCCGGCAGCCGCCGCCACATCGACCTCCACGTCCAGTACCGCTCCGGCACCAGCCTCGAGCGCGCCCACGAGCTCGCCCACCTGATGCGCGACGCGATCGAGGCCGAGATCCCGCAGTCGGAGGTGCTGATCCACGTCGAGCCCGAGACCTCGTTCCGGGAGCCCGCCGACGAGGACAGCAGTCCCTATCGCGCCGGCTGAGACTAGGCCGGCGGCAGCAGGTTGACGGCGGCGGCGAGGCCGACCGCGATCAGGGTGAACGTGTAGCCGGTGTAGCCGCTGACGGCGAAGAGGATCGCGGCGACGGCGCAGACGACGACGACGGTGATCCAGGATGCTCGGGCGAGGGTCATCGGCCTGTATTTTCCTGGATGTGTCCGACGCCGCCGCCACCGCCCTCGATTCGGGGGACGCCGAGGCGGCGCTCGCCTTCCTGGCCGAGATGTCGCCAGACCTGCGCGGCGGCGCGATTTTCGCCGGCGACGGCTCGGTTCTCGCCGCAACCGGCGAGGCTGGGCGCTGGCGCGAGGACGCCGCGAAGCTGCTGGAGATCGCGGACGCAGCTGGTTCCGGCCCGGTTGAGCAGGTCCACGTCGCCAGCGAGCAGGGCGAGGTCTTCGCCCTTCGCGCCCACGGCCTCGCCGCCGTCGTGGTCGCTGATCGCTTCGCCCTCGCCTCGCTCCTCTTCTTCGACATGCGATCGACCCTGCGCGACCTCGCGCTCGGACAGGACCGCGATGCCGCCTAAGCCGCACCGGGTGCTGCTCGACCGCGTCTCGGGATATGCTGACGAGGCCGCCGCCTACATGCGCCGCCGTCGCATCGCCCGCAAGCCCTTCGCCCGGCTCTACTACGCAGGCGGGCGCAGTGCCGACCACGCCCACGACAGCGGCGCCGGCGCCGAGCTGTTCACCACCGCCGGCCGCCTGATCGAGCTTGCCGGCCGCCGTCCCGCTGGGAAGCGGGCCAAGCCATGAGCGAGCTGCTCGATCCGGCGGTCGCCGAGCGGGTCCTCGCTCGCGCCCTCGCCAACGGCGGCCGCTTCGCCGAGGTCTTCGCCGAACGCCGCCACGGCGCCTCGATGTCGATCGACGAGTCGCGGATCGAGGCGGTCCAGTCCGGCGCCGAGGAGGGCGCCGGGGTCCGCGTCGTCGAGGGCGGCACGACCTACTTCGCCCACGTCGACGGCCTCGATCCCGCCGACCTCGAGCGCGCCGCCGATGAAGCCGCCTCGGCGCTGCGCGGCGAGCGCCGCGAGCCGCGGGCGCTGCGGGCGCTGGCAAGCGAGCCGCTGCCGATCGAGGTTCGCCCCGAAGACGTGCCGCCGGCGCGCAAGGCCGAGCTGCTGCGCGAGCTAGACCAGCGCGGCCGCGGGCGCGGCGCCGAGGTCGCCCAGTTCACCGGCTCCTATGCCGAGGCGCGGCGCCAGGTCACCGTCGCCAACTCCGACGGGCTGCTCGCCAGTGACGACCGCACCCGGACGCGGGTCGCGGCGCAGGTCGTCGCCCGCCGCGACGGCACGGTCGAGACTGGGGCCGAGACGCTGGGGGCCCACCGCGGCTTCGAGCTGCTCGAAGACGATCCCGGCCTGATCGCCGAGCAGGCCGCGGGCAAGGCGCTGACTCTGCTCGACGCCGGCCCAGCGCCCTCGGGGTCGATGCCGGTCGTCGTCGGCGGCGGCTTCGGCGGCGTCCTCTTCCACGAGATGACCGGCCACGGGCTCGAGGCCGACCACGTCCAGAAGGGCGCCAGCGTCTACGTCGGCAAGCTCGGCGAGCAGGTCGCGCAGCCGCTGCTCAACGCCTACGACGACGGGCGCCTGCCGAGCGAGTGGGGCAGCGACGCGATCGACGACGAGGGCGTCCCGACGCAGAAGACGCAGGTGATCGAGGGCGGGCGCCTGGTCGCCTACCTCTACGACCACCTGACGGCCGAGCGCGACGGCGTCGCCTCGACCGGCAACGGCCGTCGCGAGAGCTTCCGCCACCTGCCGATCCCGCGCATGACCAACACCTACATCGCCCCCGGCGAGTCCACCCCGGAGGAGATGATCGCCGAGGTTCAGCGCGGCTTCTACGCCGTCTCCTTCGGCGGCGGTCAGGTCGATCCGGCAACCGGCGACTTCGTCTTCGGCGTCTCCGAGGGCTACCTGATCGAGGGCGGCAAGGTGACCCGGCCCTGCCGCGGCGCGACCCTGATCGGCAACTGCCTCGACGCGCTGGCGGCGATCGACGCGGTCGGCGACGACTTCTGGGTGAAGACGGGGATCTGCGGCAAGGGCGGCCAGCGCGTCCCGGTCGGCACCGGCCAGGGTCATGTCCGCGTCGGAGCGATGACGGTGGGCGGGACGGAACGGTGAGCGCCGAGCTCAGCACGGTTGCCCAGCGCGCGGTCGAGGCGGCGCTCGCCGCCGGAGCCGGTGCGGCCGAGGCCTATGCCTCGCGCGAGAGCGGCCGCGAGGTCCGCGTCCACGGCGGCGAGGTCGAGAGCCTCAGCGCCGCGACCCAGACCGGGGTCGGGGTGCGCGCCTGGAACGGGCGCCGGGTCGGCTACGCCTACGGCACCGACCTCAACGAGGCGGGAGTGGGGGAGATCGCCGCCCGCGCCGCGGCCGCTGCGGAGGTCGCCGACGAGGACGAGTTCGCGGCGCCGCCGGCGCCGGCCGAGATCGAGGCGATCGGCGGCCTCAGCGACCCCGGCCTGGCCAGCGCCAGCGCCGAGCAGGTGGCCGAGCTGGCGCTTGCGGTGGAGCGGACCGCGCTTGCCGCCGACTCGCGCATCGCTGGCGTCGAGCAGGCGGTCTACGCCGACTCCGCCGACCGCGTCGCGATCGCCTCCTCGGCGGGGGTCGCCGGCGAGTTCGAGACCTCGACCTGCTTCGCCTACCTGCAGGCGCTTGCCGAGGGCGACGGCGCTCGCGAGACCGGCCTCGGCTTCGGCCTCGGACGCGGTCCCGGGGACCTCGACCCGGAGGCGATCGGCGCCGAGGGGGCCGAACGGGCGCTCTCGATGATCGGTGCCGTCAAGCCGCAATCGCGGGCCTGCCCGGTCGTCCTCGACCCGACCGTCGCCGCCAGCTTCGCCGGCCTGATCGGCGGCGGCCTCGGTGCCGGCGCCGTGCAGCGCGGTCGCTCCCCGTTCGCTGAGCGCCTCGGCGAAGAGCTGGCCAGCGCCGCGTTCGTCCTTCACGACGACGGCCGCGACCCCGCCGGCGCCAACTCGGCGCCGTTCGACGGCGAGGGCGTGCCGCGGCGACGCACGGCGCTGGTCGAGGGCGGTCGGTTGCGTGCCTTCCTCTACGACTCCTACACCGCCAACCGGGGCAACGCCGCCTCGACCGGCTCGGCGGCGCGCAGCGGCTACCGCTCGCTGCCGTCGGTCGCCGCTTCCAACCTCGTCGTCGCTCCTGGCGATCTGAACCTCGATGGGTTGTTGGCGGAGGCGGGGGAGGGGGTCTACGTGACCGACGTCGCCGGCCTGCACTCGGGCGTCAACCCAGTTACCGGCGTCTTCTCGGTCGGTGCTTCGGGGCGGGCAATCCGGGCCGGCGCTCTGGCCGAGCCGCAGCGCGAGTTCACGATCGCCGGCGATCTCGTCTCCCTGCTCGGCGCTGTGCGGGCGGCAGGGTCGGAACCGCGCTGGGTGCCCTTCGGCGGCTCGGTCAGCACGCCGCCGCTGCTGATCGCAGAGATGGCGATCAGCGGATCGTGACAATTCTCACTAAGTTAGGCGCGGTTACGCCGTGGGCACTGTTAGATTGCGCCCCGACTTCAACCCCCGAGGAGGAATCCCGACGTGACCAAGGCTGAGTTTCTGGACCAACTGGCAGGCGACGAGCGGCTGGGCAGCAAAAAGGCCGCCAGCGATGCTGTCGACGCCGTGCTCGACGCAATCACCGGGGCGCTTGCCTCCGGCGACGAGGTCAGCTTCACCGGCTTCGGCAAATTCCACGTCGCTGAGCGCGGCCCGCGCCAGGGCGTCAACCCCCGCACCGGCGAGCGGATCACGATCCCGGGCGGCAAGGTCCCGCGCTTCTCCGCCGGGTCGGCGCTGAAGACCAAAGTCAAGGGCTAGGGCCCTACCTATTCGGGCTTTCGCGGATCGGCTGGCGGCGCTCGTCGAAGAGCGCCGCAGCCAGATCTGCCTTGGCCTCGACCCCGACCCGGCCAAGCTGGCCGGGGAGGGGGCGGGCCAGGCGGTCGCCGCCGATGCGGCAGAGCGTGCCGCCGCCGCGGTTGCCGCGCACTGCCGCGGCCTGATCGCAAGCGCCGGCCCCGCTTGCGTCGCGGTCAAGCCCCAGCTCGCCTGCTTCGAGCGTCTCGGCGCTCCCGGCTGGGCGGCGCTGGCGGAGGTGTGTGCCGCCGCCCGCGAGGCGGGCCTGCTCGTCCTCGCCGACGGCAAGCGCGGCGACGTCCCGGTCACCGCCGCCGCCTACGCGCAGGCGCTGGTCGGCGAGACGCCGACCCCCTGGGGCCCGGTCGCCGGCCTCGGCGCCGATGCCTTCACCGCCAATCCGTTGCTTGGGCTCGACGCGCTCGAGCCCCTGGTCGCGGCCGCCGCCGAGGCGGGGGCCGGCGTCTTCGCCCTCGTTCGCACCAGCAACCCCGGCGCCGCCGACGTCGAGGACCTGCCCGCCCCCGACGTGCCGCTGCACGAGCGTCTGGCGGCGCTCGTCGACGGCCTCTCGGGGCGCCTGCTCGGCGAGTCCGGCCTGAGCGGGATGGGCGCCGTGGTCGGCGCCACCGAGCCCGAGCACATCGGCCGGCTGCGCGAATCGATGCCACGCTCGGTGTTCCTCATCCCCGGCGTCGGCGCTCAGGGCGGCAAGCCCGAGCTGCTCGGCGCTGCCTTCGCGCCCGGTCCCGCGGCGGCGCTCGTCGCCGCCTCGCGCGGGATTGCCGCCGACCCCGATCCCGCGGCTGCGGCGGAGCGGCTGCGGGCTACCGTTTGGGCGATTTCGACCAGTTGACGACGCCTCTCGCGACTACGATCACCGCTTCGTTCCCGAATCCCGTCTCGCTCGATGAAGAAGCGCAACAGCGTCACCGCCCGCATCCTCGCCGCCCTTGCCCTGATCGCGGTGATCTTCGCCGTGGTCTCGATCGTCTCCTCCGGTCTCAAGGACGACTCCTCGAAGTCGAAGAAGAGCGGCAGCAATCACCCGGCCAAGCAGCACCAGGTCAAGCACCGGACGAAGGCCAAGACCTACGAAGTCCAGACCGGCGACACCCTCACCTCGATCGCCCACAAGACCGGGATCTCCGTCCACGAAATCCTCGTGCTCAACCCCGAAGTCGATCCCCAGATCCTGATCGCCGGCGAAGTCCTCAAGCTGCAGGAATGAGGCGGGCTCGGTCCGCGGCCGCCGCCCTGCTTGCGGCGCTGCTGGTCGGATGCGCGCTGGCGGCAGCCGCCGGCGCCGCTGAGGATCCCGACGCGGGTGGCGCTCACGGCCCGGCCGTCGGCCAGGCCCAGGTCGTCGAAGCGGCGAAGCCGGCCAAGCCGAAGCCGCCGCCGACGCCGGGGCCGCCGATCGAAGCGCGCTCCTGGGCGCTGACCGATGCCCGCACCGGGGAAGTGATCCTCGCCCACGACGGCCGCCGCAAGCTGCCGATCGCCAGCACGACGAAGCTGATGACCGCCTGGGTGACGCTGAAAGAGGTGCCGCTCGACAAGATCGTCCGCGCCCAGCCCTACGAACCCGAATACGGCGAGTCGCTGATGGGGCTGCGCGTCGGCCAGCGGATCAGCATCCGCGACCTCCTCTACGGGCTGATCTTGCGCAGCGGCAACGACGCCGCCAACACCTTGGCGATCGACGTCGCCGGCTCGGTGCCGCGCTTCGTCGCCCTGATGAACCGCTACGCCGCTGCCCTCGGCCTCCACGACACCCACTACGCCAACCCGGTCGGTCTCGACGAGAAGGGCAACTACTCGACCGCCCGCGACCTCGCCACCCTGACCCGGCACCTGCTGTCGGTCCCGGCCTTCGCCAAGATCGCCGACTCGCGCGAAGCCGTTCTCCGCAGCGTCCGCCCGCGGCGGCGGATCAAGACGATCAACGAGCTGCTGGAAATGGCGCCCTGGGTGACCGGGGTGAAGACCGGCCACACCTTCGGCGCCCTCTACGTCCTCGTCGGCTCGGGCCGCAAGCACGGGGTCGATCTGATCTCCGACGTGATCGGCGCCGACAGCGACGAAGAGCGCTTCCAGGGCAACCTCGAACTGCTCGAATACGGCTTCCGCCAGTACCGCAAGCGGATCCCGGTCCACGCCGGCCAGACGCTGGCCCAGCCCTCGATTCGCTACAGCGGCGGCGAGCTGCCGCTGCGGGCGGCGCGCACGCTCCTCGTCGGCGTCCGCAAGGGCGAGAAGATCGAAGTCGAGGTGCGGGCCCCGGACGAGGTCGAGGGGCCGATCCCCCGCGGCCGCAAGCTCGGCCGGGTGACGGTCTTCGTCGACGGCCGCCAGGCGGCGACGACGGCGTTGCGCGCCGGCCGCGCAGTGCCCAAGGCGAGCAGCTTCGACCGCGCCCGCGAGTTCGTCTCAGACCATTGGATCGCTATCGCGGTGGGCGCGTTCGTGATACTCATGGGAGGGGTATTGACGTATCGGCTGCTGACCCGCCACCGCAGAAGAGGAAGAGGAACCGGGTGAACGTCAAGTGATCCTCACCGTGACCCTCAACGCCGCGATCGACCGCACCGTCGCGGTCCCGAACTTCCGTCTCGGTCGCCGCCACCGCGCGGTCGAGAGCCGCACCGTCGCCGGCGGCAAGGGCATCAACGTGGCGCGGGCGCTGGGCCTGCTGGGGCGGCCGGTGATCGCCGCCGGCTTCGTCGGCGGCCCGACCGGGACCCGGGTGCTCGAACAGCTGCGCGAGGAGTCGATCCTCACCGACTTCACCCGGATCGCCGCCGAGACGCGGATCAACCTGGCGGTGATCGACCCGACCTCCGGCGAGCAGACCGAGATCAACGAGCGCGGCCCCGCGGTCAGCGCCGAGGAGGTCAAGAAGCTGTTCGAGCGGATCTCCTACCTCGCCAGCGGCGCCAAGATCTGCGTCCTCGCCGGCTCGCTGCCGCCGGGGGCGGGCGACGACCTCTACGCGCGCTTGATCGCCGACCTCAGCCGGCGCGGCGTCCCGGTCGTGCTCGACGCCGAGGGCGAGGCGATGCTCGCCGGGGTGCGGGCCGGGGCTTCGATGGTGACCCCGAACGAGCGCGAGGCCGAGGAGCTGGTCGGGCAGGAGTTCGCCGACGCCTCGGATCTCGCCCAGGGGCTGGTCGAGCTGCACCGTCTCGGTGCCGCGGAGGCGGCGATCACCCGGCCCGAAGGCTGCGTCGCCACCGTCGGCGAGGGCGCCGAGCGACGCCTGCTCGAGGTCCACACCGAGCCGCTGGAGCCGGTCTCGACGGTCGGTTCGGGGGACGCCTTCCTCGCCGGTTACGTCGCCGCCCGCTACGACGGGCGCCCGGCGGAGGAGTGCCTCGCGTATGGCGTCGCCTGCGGCGCCGAGTCGACCCAGCACTTCGGCGCCGGCACCGTCGACCGCAATCAGGTCGAGCGACTGCTCGGTGAGGTCGCCGTCCACGATTTGGAGGTCCCCGCAGAAGTGTAGGCTGGCTTTTCAACGCCAGCCCTTGGAGGACTAACTTGGAAATCGAAATTGGCCGCGGCAAGAAAGGGCGGCGCGCCTACGGATTCGACGACATCGCCATCGTTCCTTCGCGCCGGACCCGCGACCCCGACGACATCGACATCAGCTGGACCCTTGGTCCCTATCGCTTCGAGAACCCGCTCCTCGCCTCGGCGATGGACGGCGTGGTCAGCCCCGACACCGCGGTGCTGGTCAACCAGCTCGGTGGCCTCGGGGTACTGAACCTCGAGGGCATCTGGACCCGCTTCGAGGATGCCGAGGAGCAGCTCGAGAAGATCGCCGCGGCGCCAAAGCACCTGGCGACGCGGATCATGCAGGAGATCTACACCGAGCCGGTCAAGGAGGAGCTGATCGGCAAGCGGATCGAGGAAATCAAGGCCCGCGGCGCCGTCGTCTGCGGATCGTTGACGCCGCAGAAAGTCCGCGACCACTACGAGATCGCGGTCGAGGCCGGGCTCGACATCCTCGTCATCCAGGGCACCGTGATCTCCGCCGAACACGTCTCGACCACGGTCGAGCCGCTCAACCTGAAGGAGTTCATCGCCGAGGTCCCGGTTCCGACCGTGGTCGGCGGCTGCGCCTCCTACTCGACCGGCCTGCACCTGATGCGGACCGGCGCCGTCGGCGTCCTCGTCGGCGTCGGCCCCGGCGCCGCCTGCACGACCCGCGGCGTGCTCGGGATCGGCGTCCCGCAGGCGACCGCGATCGCCGACGTGGCGGCGGCCCGTGCCCAGCACATGCTGGAGACCGGCGAGTACGTCAACGTGATCGCCGACGGCGGCATGCGCACCGGCGGCGACATCTCCAAGGCGATCGCCTGCGGCGCCGACGCGGTGATGGTCGGCTCGCCCCTGGCGCGCTCCAAGGAGGCCCCCGGCCGCGGCTTCCACTGGGGGATGGCGACGTTCCACACCTCGCTGCCCCGCGGCACCCGCGTCTCGACCAAGCAGGACGGGACGATGGAGGAGATCCTGCTCGGCCCCGCCCAGGAGAACGACGGCACCTTCAACCTGATGGGGGCGCTGAAAACCTCGATGGCGACGACCGGCTACGAGGACATCCGCTCCTTCCAGCGGGCCGAGGTGATGGTCGCTCCGGCCTTGATGAGCGAGGGCAAGAAGCTGCAGAACGAGCAGCACGTCGGGATGGGCTCCAATGGCCGTGCCGCCGTGTCCGCGGGGGTAGCTGTATCGGATGACTGACCGCTCGGGAGCGACCTCCCCGGCGGGTCCTGTCGCCGCAGGGGACCCCCCACCCCTTCCGGTAGCTAAAGCTTCCTCAGGGGTGGGCCCCCCTACGGCGCCACCCCCCGGGGAGGTCGCTCACGATGAGCTGCCGATGCACCCTGTTGCCCACGAGGAGGTGTTGGTACTGGACTTTGGTGGCCAGTATTCGCAGCTGATCGCGAGGCGGATCCGGGAATGCGGGGTGTTTTCCGAGATGCTGCCGGCGAGTGCTTCGGTCGAGCGCATCAGGGAGCGGAAGCCCAAGGGGATCGTCCTCTCCGGCGGTCCTGCTTCGGTCTACGAAGACGGCGCTCCCGCGTTTCCGACCGAGCTGCTCGACCTCGATATTCCTTTGCTGGGCATTTGCTACGGGATGCAGGCGATGGCGAAGGAGCTGGGGGGGAGGGTCGAGCCGGCCGAGGCGGGGGAGTTCGGGCGCACCGACCTGGTCCTGACCGACGGCGGGGGTCGACTGCTGGGCGGGCTGCCTGAGGAGCAGAGCTGCTGGATGAGCCACCGCGACGCCGTCTACGAGGCGCCGCAGGGGTTCGCTGCGCTGGCCTCGAGCCCGAACTCTCCGGTCGCCGCCTACGAGCTGCCCGACCGCGGCCTCTACGGGATCCAGTTCCACCCCGAGGTCGTCCACACGCCCTACGGGACCGAGATCCTGACTCGCTTCCTGCGCGACGTCGCCGGCTGCGTCGAGGAGTGGTCGCCGCAGTCGGTGATCGCCGAGCAGGTCGAGAAGATCCAGGCCCAGGTCGGCGACGGCCGCGTGATCTGCGGCCTCTCCGGCGGCGTCGACTCCTCGGTCGCGGCGCTGCTCGTCCACAGGGCGGTGGGGGAGAAGCTGACCTGTGTCTTCGTCGACCACGGGCTGATGCGGATGAACGAGGCCGAGCAGGTGGTCGAGGCCTTCCAGCAGTTCGGCATCCCGCTCGTCCACGTCGACGCCGAGGAGCGCTTCCTCGCCAAGCTCGCCGGGCAGGACGATCCTGAGACCAAGCGCAAGATCATCGGCGCTGAGTTCATCCGCGTCTTCGAGGAGGAGGCGGAGAAGATCGAGGACGTCAGCTTCCTGGTCCAGGGCACGCTCTACTCCGACGTGATCGAGTCCGGCGGCTCCGACCACGCGGCGACGATCAAGTCCCACCACAACGTCGGCGGCCTCCCCGACGACCTCGAATTCGAGCTGGTCGAGCCGCTGCGGATGCTGTTCAAGGACGAGGTGCGCGCGGTCGGCGCCGAGCTCGGCCTGCCCGAGCGGATGGTCTGGCGCCAGCCCTTCCCCGGGCCTGGCCTGGCGATCCGGATCGTCGGCGGCGAGGTCAACAAGGAGCGCCTCGACATCCTCCGCGCCGCCGACGCGATCCTCCAGGAGGAGATCCGCGCCGCCGAGCTCTACCGACAGCTCTGGCAGTCGTTCTGCGTCCTCCCGGTCGTCCGCTCGGTCGGCGTCCAGGGCGACGGCCGCACCTACGCCTACCCGATCGTGATCCGCGCCGTCACCTCCGACGACGCGATGACCGCCGACTGGGCCCGCCTCCCATACGACCTCCTGGAGCGCGTCTCCAATCGCATAATCAACGAGATCCGTGACGTCAACCGGGTGGCTCTGGACATCTCCTCGAAGCCCCCGGCAACGATCGAGTGGGAGTAGGGGTTGGCGGGGGAGGGGCGGGGCCTGACCCACACCCCCACAGGGCAGGTAGGGGTGCGGGTCAGGCCAAGTTCGGAGTGTTAGCGGCCCCCCTCGAATCGAGTGGTTCCTTTCGGACCCATCGCGTCCAAAAGGAACCACGACCCGCAAATCGCAGCGCTCCAGTCATCTCGCGGTTCCTTATGGAGCCATGCCTTCCGAAAGGAACCGCGCGATTTCGGACCCCAGGCAGCTTGTGAATCACGGGGTCGAATCGCGTTCCTCGCGACTGCGCGGCTCACGAAAGCTGATGACTTTGTGGCCTGGAGCGGCCTTTCGGGGGGAGGGGTTGGGTGACCCCCTGAACGTTTTGTGCCGCTGGCCGAGAGCGCGATCTCGGACCGGCCGCCAACGATTCAGCCAGGCAGGCAAGTGAAGGGGGTCACCCAACCCCTCACACGCAAACCCTCCTGACCCTGGTCTTCAGCCCGCGACCGATGGTGCGGTCTCGAACCCGGCCATCCCGATCACGGTTGAGATCGCTTCTCGCTCCCCGCTTGCCGCCAACCGATCCTGGCTGTGCAGATGGACGGAGAGGATTCGGTTGGTCGTCTCCTCGAGGATCGCGACCATTTCCTCCCAGCCTGCCTGATCGAGTCGGAGCGGCATCCAGCGGAAGATCGTGTCGGCGCGGCCGTCCAGGGTGCCCGCCTCCAGCGCCGCGATCGCCTTGTCGAGGAAGGTCTGCAGGGTCGCCGCCGAGACCGCTCCGCGGACCGAGGTCGGGACCGTGCGCCAGGCGCGAGCGCCGATGAAGGCCCCGGGGGTCGCCTTGTAGAAGTGCTCCGTCGCTCCGCGCCGCTTCGCCGTGTCGACCAGCTCGAGGCAGCCGCACTTGTCGAGCGCGCGCGTGTGGTACGCGACGTGGGTGAGGCCCGTGCCGAGCTGTTCGGACAGCGAGTTGGGGCTGGCCACCCTTTCGGTGAGGATTTCGAGGATCTGGATGCGGAGCGGGTGGGCCAGGGCCTTGACCAGGCGCTGGTCGATCGATTCCGGCTGCTTGCTGGTGCTCACGGTGGCTCCTTCGGTGGGGGATCCGCGGGGCAGTGGGGAGTACCCCGAGGGTGTTCTGGAATGCTTACTCAAATAGCTTTTGAGTAATTGTGGTAGGCGTGGTTAATCGGGGAAACCCCAATTTCCGATCAAATGTGATTAACCGGTTGCCGTTTTGCGAGCGTCTCCGAACATTCGTCCTTGACGTAAACGAGAACAAGTCTCAGTATCGTGTAGGCTGCTGCCGCGATCCCGGCACCGACCGTCAGCACGAACCAGGAGACCATGACCTCGCTCACCCGCAAGCCCCCCGCACTCGTCGCGCTCCTAGCCTGCTCGCTGGCGGTCGCGTTGCCGCTTTCCGGCTGCGGGGGAAGTGGGGCGAGCGCCTCCGACGGCAGGCTGAACGTCGTCGCCGCCGAGGACTTCTGGGGCAGCATCGCCGCCCAGCTCGGCGGCGATCAGGTCAACGTCACCAGCATCATCACCAACCCCGCCGCTGACCCACACGACTACGAACCGACCAGTGAGGACGCGCGCACTATGGCGACCGCCCAGGTCGCGATCGTCAACGGGATCGGCTACGACCAGTGGGCGACGAAGCTGCTCGAAGCCAACCCCAGCTCCGAACGCGCCGTGCTCACCGTCGGCGATCTGGTCGGACTCGAAGCCGGCGACAACCCGCACCAGTGGTACTCGCCGAGCTCCGTTCAGCGCGTGATCGGCCAGGTCACCGCCGACTACAAGCGGGCCGACCCCGGCCACAGCGCCTACTTCGACCGTCGTCGTAAAGCTTTCGAAGACGGCGCCCTCGCCGAATACCATCGGCTCATCGCGCGGATCAAGGCGAGGTACGCGGGGACTCCGGTTGGCGCCTCGGAGAGCATCTTCGAACCGCTGGCCGCCGCGCTCGGCCTCGATCTCATCACCCCGCGCGGGTTCATGGACGGCATCGCCGAGGGGGCCGAACCGACCCCGACCGAGAAGGCGACGGCGGACGAACAGATCGCCAACCGGGAAATCGACCTCTGGGTCTACAACAGCCAGAACACGACCCCCGACGTGAAGCGGCTCAACGAGGACGCCGAAGCCGCGGGCATCCCGGTGGCGACCGTAACCGAGACCCTGAGCCCCGAAGGGGCCAGCTTTCAGGACTGGATGGCGCGCGAGCTAGCTGGGATCGAAGCGGCGCTGGGGCGGAGCGGTGGCTGAGAACGGAGCGGGTCCCGGGCCCGCGATTCGCCTCCGCGACGCCGCCGCCAGTCGCAACGGCGGCCCGGTTTGGTCTGGGCTCGATCTCGAGATCGGGCGCGGTGAGTTCGTCGCCGTGCTCGGCCCCAACGGCGCCGGCAAGTCGACCCTGCTCGACGTCCTGCTCGGGCTGCTGCCACTCAGCGCCGGCAGCGCCGAGGTGCTCGGCGCTGCGCCGGGGCCGGCGGCCGCGCGGCGTCTCGGCTACCTACCGCAGCGCCGCAGCTTCGACGCCAGCACCCGGGTCCGCAGTCGCGATCTCGTCCGGCTCGGCCTCGACGGCAGTCGCTGGGGCCTGCCGCTGCCCGCCCGCTTCAGCGCCGGCAGCCGCGAGGCGGCGCGACGGGTCGAGGAGATGATCGAGCTGGTCGGCGCGGGCGCTTACGCCTCGCGCCCGATCGGCGAGCTCTCCGGGGGCGAGCAGCAGCGGCTGCTGATCGCCCAGGCGCTGGTCCGCGAGCCCGACGTCCTCCTTCTCGACGAGCCGCTCGACAGCCTCGACCTCAGCAATCAGGGCGCGATCGCCGGCCTCGTGCAGCGGATCTGCCAGAGCCGCGGCGTCACCGTCCTGCTCGTCGCCCACGACGTCAACCCGATCCTCGGCTACCTCGACCGCGTCGTCTACTTCGCCGGCGGCCGCGGCCTCGCCGGGCCTCCGCGGGAGGTCGTCTCCGGCCCGACTCTGAGTCAGCTCTACGGCGTTCCGGTCGAGGTCCTCGAAGCTTCCGACGGCCGCCTCGTCGTCGTCGGCACGCCGGAGCCGCCCGCCCACCACCACGACTGCGGCGGCCATGAGCACTGAGTTCGCCGGCCTCTCCTGGAACCCGGTCAGCGATCTCGAACAGCTGACCGCCTACCCGTTCATGGTGCAGGCGCTGGAGGCGGGGACGATCGTCGCTGCGATGGCCGGGGCGATCGGCTGGTTCATGGTCCTGCGCCGCCAGGCCTTCGCCGGTCACACGCTCTCGGTCATCGCCTTTCCCGGCGCTGCCGGCGCGACCCTGGCGGGGATCCCGGTCGCGCTCGGCTACTACGGCGCCTGCGGACTCGGCGCGCTCGCGCTGTCGCTGGTCAGCCGCGGTGAGCGAGGCCGGATCAGCACCGAGTCGGCGGCGATCGGCACCGTGCAGGCATTCGCTCTCGGCCTCGGCTTCCTCTTCGTCAGCGTCTACGGGGGTCAGTTGATCGGCCTGCAGTCGCTCCTCTTCGGCACCTTCCTCGGGATCACCGCCAGCCAGGTCGAGACGCTGCTGTGGATCGCCCTCGCCACCCTCGCCGCGCTGGCCCTCGTCGGCCGCCCGCTGCTCTTCGCCTCGGTCGACGCCGAGGTCGCCCGCGCCAGCGGGGTGCCCACCGCCGTGCTCTCGCTCTCCTTCCTCCTGCTGCTGGCCCTGGCGGTCGCCGCGACCGCCCAGATCACCGGTGCCCTGCTCGTCTTCGCCCTGCTGGTGACGCCGGCGGCGACCGCGCAGCGGCTCACGGCGAGGCCCGGGCCGGGCCTCGCCCTCTCGGTCGGCCTGGCGCTCGCGGTCACCTGGCTCGGCCTCTCGATCGCCTACTTCTCGCCCTACCCGGTCGGCTTCTGGGTGACGAGCGTCTCCTTCGGCCTCTACGTCCTCGTCCGCCTGGCGACCCGCCGGGAGGCGCGCTGATGCTCGCCCACGAGTTCATGCGCAACGCTTACCTCGCCGGCACCTTCGTCGCCCTTGCCTGCGGCCTCGTCGGTTACTTCGTCGTCCTCCGCGGCCAGGTCTTCGCCGGCGACGCGCTCAGCCACGTCGCCTTCACCGGTGCTCTGGCGGCCGCCGCGGCCGGAATCGACGTCCGCCTCGGTCTTTTCGTCGCGACGATCGCCGTCGCCCTCGGCCTCGGCGGCCTGGGGGAGAGGGCGCGCCCCGATGACGTCACGATCGGATCAGTCTTCGCCTGGGTCCTCGGCCTCGGCGTCCTCTTCCTCTCGATCTTCGTCAACGGCTCCAGCGGCAGCGGTGGCACGACCGCGGTGCGCGTCCTCTTCGGCTCGATCCTCGGCCTCTCCGGCGGGGAAGCGTGGTTGGCGGCGGCGATCGCGCTGGCAGCGGCCCTGGCGCTGGTTGCGATCGCGCGGCCTCTGCTCTTCAGCTCGCTCGACCCCGAGGTCGCCCGCGGCATCGGACTCCCGGTGCGGGCGCTGGGCCTCGGTTTCCTCGCGATCCTCGCCGTCGTCGCCGCCGAGGCGACGCAGGCGGTCGGGGCGCTGCTCCTGCTCGGCCTGCTCGCAGCACCGGCCGGAGCCGCGCGGCTGCTCACCGCCAGGCCCTGGCTCGGGCTCGGGCTCTCGGCGGCGATCGCGGTCGGCTCGACCTGGCTCGGTCTGGCGCTCAGCTACGAGATCCCGAACCTGCCTGCCGGCACCGCGGTGATCGGGGTCGCGGCTGCATCGTTCGCGCTTGCTGCGCTGGGGCGCTGGCGGCCGCCGGTGAGAAGGGTGGCGGCATGAGTACGCGGTCTAGGATCGACCCAGTGGCGGCAGAGGCTACGAGCGGCTGGAAGGAACACGCCTTCGCGACGCTGGCGGAGGCGGGGCTGCGCCGTGGCGGCGCCCGCACCGCCGTGGTCGAGGCGCTCGCCGGACACGAGTGCGCGGTTACGGCGCTGGACCTCGATGAGGAGCTCAGCCGCCGCCGCCCGCGTCCCGGCCGCGCCAGCGTCTACCGCGCGCTGGAGCAGCTCGAGCAGCTCGGCCTCCTGCAGCGGGTCGAGGTCTGTCGCGGCACTGCCGGCTATGAGCGCGTCGACCCCACCGGCCATCACCACCACCACGCGATCTGCGCCCGCTGCGGCCGCATGGTGCCGTTCGAGGACTCGGAGCTGGAGCGGGCGATCGCCAAGGCGTCCGAGGGGATGGAGTTCGAGGTGACGGCGCACGATGTCGTGCTGCGGGGGCTTTGCGAGAAGTGCGCGAGCTGAGGGTGCTGCGGGCCTGACCCGCACACCTCCGGACCGTTTCGGGCGGGACGCGGGAGTGCCTTGAACTCGCGTGGCGCCTTTCAATCGCTATCCGATCGAAACGCGCCACGCGATCCCGACACTCCTCGGAAGAACGCCTCAGCTGTACACGTCCCACTTCTCTAGATACGGCAGCGGGTCGAACGGCGCCCCTCCCTCGTACCAGCCGGGTGGGCCCCACATCTCGAAGTGGAGGTGGCAGGCGGTGGCGTCGCCGGTCTCGCCGACGATCCCGATCGGCTGGCCGGTGCGGACCGTTTCGCCGGTGTGCAGGGGGGAGGGTTCGGCGAGGTGGGCGTACATGAAGTCGTTGGGGGTGCCGCGGCCGTCGATGACGACGTAGTTGCCGGCGGCGGACTGGAAGCCGGCGTACTGGACGCGGCCGCCGCGGGCGGCGACGAGCGGCGTGCCACAGGCGGCCATCACGTCCTGGCCCTGGTGGATATGGCCCGAGCGGGGAGCGCCGAAGCGGCCGGCGCCCATGCCGAATTCGTGCTTGCCGAGGACCGGGAAGGCGTAGCCGTAGAAGGTGAAGCCGAGCCCCAGTGCGGCTGAGGCCCGGGCCTTGCGCGCTGGAGGCGCCGAGGCTTCCTGGGCGCTGATCCGGAAGGTGTAGCGGCCGTTGCGGGCCGACTTGCCTTCGTCGTTGGTCCCGTCCCAGCGGATGCTGCGCGGCGTTTCCGGCGGCACGTCGTTGCGGAAGAAGGTGCGGACGATTTCGCCGGCGTCGTTGACGACGTCGACGCGGAGGTCGTTTTCAGGCTGGTCGCTGGCGATCGCGAAGCGCAGGCGCGGGTAGCGGTAGCCGAAGTGGAAGGCTTTGCGCGGGGTCGTCGTCGCTTCGCTGATCGCGAGGCTGCCGGCGCTCGGTTCGGCTGCCGGCGCTCCCGAGGCGCTGCCGCTCTGGGTCGGGGTGCCGGACGGGGTGGGGGCACCGCCGGTGGTCGCGCCGCTGCTCGCGGGGGCGGCCAAGGCAATGGCTGCCGCTGCCGCCAACGTGATCGCCGAGCCGGCCAACCGGGACCGGCACATCCCTTCGCGCACCTGCAAGCCTCTCTTTCGATTGCCTGCGGAGTTAGCTGTCGGGCTCGCGCTGAAAGAGTCGCGCTACGGACCGGCTCGTCCGATTCGCCCCTGGAACCTGCAACGGCTCCTGCGGTTCCTCCGCTCCCATTCGGTCGCCCGAAAGGGACTCGGCATTGCTGGCGCCGCAGTATAGACGCCGACCTGGCTATCATTCGCCGGCCGCGCTGGGTCGCCCGCGCGGTTTTTGCGCGATTGAGAGCACGATGAAGACCTACGTAGCCACACCAGCCAACCGCCAGCGCGACTGGTACGTCGTCGATGCCGAGGGCAAGACCCTGGGCCGTCTCGCGACCCAGATCGCCGACGCGCTGCGGGGCAAGCGCAAGCCCGAGTACACCCCCCACGTCGACACCGGCGACTTCATCGTCGTCGTCAACGCCGAGAAGATCCGCGTCACCGGGGACAAGCTGGCGCAGAAGACCTACTGGCGCCACAGCGGCTACCCGGGCGGGATCAAGTCGCGCACGCTGGCCGAGATGCTCGAGCGCAAGCCCGAGGAAGTGATCCGCAAGGCCGTCAAGGGCATGCTGCCGCGCAACCGGCTCGCCCGCCAGCAGCTGACCAAGCTGAAGATCTACGCCGGCCCGGACCACCCGCACCAGGCTCAGCAGCCCAAACCGATGGAGACGAACTGATGGCAGACGACGAGACGACGCGCGACGAGACGACCGAGGGTTCGGAGGCCACGCCCGCGGGTCCTGTCGCCGGGTCGGACGTTTCGTCCTCGCAAGCTGCGGGCGAAACGCCCGAATCCGCGCCACCCGCGGAAGAGGCCGCCGAGCCAGCGGCCGAGTCGTCGGAGGAGCCCGAGGCGTCTGCCGAGGAGCCCGGTCCTGAAGCTGAGGAGGAGCCTGCTGCCGAGGCTGAGGAGCCGTCCGAGGCGGGTGGCGAGGAGGCTCCGGCCGAGGCCGAGGAGGTTCTGGCTGAGGTCGAGGTGGAAGTCGAGGTCGAGGAGGAGCCTGAGGTCGAGGAGATCGAGGAGCCTGCGGCCGAGGAGAAGAAGAAAGACGTCATTCCCGGCGCCGATCTGGAGCCGATCGCGGTCGAGCCAGACGCGCCGGAGCTGAGCGCTGAAGAGCGCGCCCGCCTCGAAGCCGAGGAGGAAGAGCGTGCCAGCCGCGAGGCGGCCCTGGCCGACGCCGAGGGCCCCGACTCCGAGGCTGCCACCCGCGCGCCGGCCAAGATGGAGAGCGGTGCCCGCTTCCTCGCCACCGGCAAGCGCAAGCGCTCGATCGCGCGGGTCACCCTGCTGCCAGGTGACGGCAAGTTCGAAGTCAACAAGCGCAGCCTCGAGGAGTTCTTCCCGCGGCCCCTGCACCAGACGATGGCGCGCCAGCCGCTCACCGTCTCCGGCTACGAGGGCAACGTCGACGTCCGCGTCCGCGTCCACGGCGGCGGCGTCAGCGGCCAGGCCGGCGCGGTCCGCCACGGTGTCGCCCGTGCCCTGACCGAGATCGACGCCGAGCTGCGCGGCGACCTCAAGCGCCGCGGCTTCCTCACCCGCGACGCTCGCGTCAAGGAGCGCCGCAAGGCTGGCTTCAAGAAGGCCCGCAAGAAGCCGCAGTTCTCGAAGCGCTAGAGCGCGATTTCCGGTTGCGCCGTCTGGGGCCGACCGGGTAGTACTGAGATTGCAGCGTCTGTCCGGGTGAAGGAATGCTCACCGGATGCCGAAAAGGAGGGAGCACGTGGCTACCCAGACCAGTAGACGACTCTTCGGAACCGATGGCGTTCGCGGCGTGGCCGGGACGTTTCTCAGCGCTGAGCTGGCGCTGGCGCTCGGCAAGGCTGCAACCTCCTGCCTGGAGGCGCCGCGACCGCAGGTGCTGATCGTGCGCGATACGCGCGAGTCGGGGCCGATGCTGGAGTCGGCGCTGGCGGCTGGCGTCGCCGCGGCAGGTGGCGATGCGCTGCTCGGCGGTGTGCTGCCGACGCCGGCGGCGGCGATCCTGGTGCGCCGGCTCGGGCTCGACCTGGCGGCGGTCGTCTCCGCCTCTCACAACCCCTTCGCCGACAACGGGATCAAGTTTTTCGGCTCCGCCGGGACCAAGCTCGGCGACGAGCTCGAGGAGCGGATCGAAGCTGCGGTCGAAGAGCCCCCGGCAGTCGCTTCGGTCGGCCGCGTGCGCGAGCTGAACGGCGGCCTCGAGGACTACCTGCGGGAGCTCGAGCGCGCCTTCCCCCTCGACCTCTCCGGCTGTCGTGTAGCGCTCGACTGCGCCAACGGCGCCACCCACCGGGCGGCGCCGGCGATCTTCGAGCGCCTCGGCGCCACGGTCGAGGCGATCGGCGTCGAGCCCGACGGCCGCAACATCAACTCCGGCTGTGGCTCGACCCACGTCGAGGCGCTGGCGGCGCGGGTGGCCGAGGGCGAGGCCGACGTCGGCTTCGCCTTCGACGGCGACGGCGACCGCGTTCTCGCCGTCGACGGCTCCGGCCGCGTCCACGACGGCGACGAGCTGATCGCGCTGGCGGCGCGCGGGATGGCGACCCGCGGCGAGCTCGACGGCGGCGTCGTCGTCACCGTGATGACCAACTTCGGCTTCCACCGGGCGATGGAGGAGGCGGGGATCGAGGTCGCCGTGACCAAGGTCGGCGACCGCCACGTGATCGACGAGATGCTGCGCCGGGGCTGGCGCATCGGCGGCGAGCAGTCGGGCCACATCATCGCCTCTGACTTCGTCGCCACCGGTGACGGGATCGCCGCGGCGCTGATGACGATGCGGGAGCTGGGCGGCGCCCCGCTCGCCGACGCGGTGCCGATGGAGAAGCTGCCGCAGACCCTGGTCAACGTCGAGGTCGGCGATCGCGAGGCGATCGCCGACGCCGCTGCGGTCTGGGATGCGGTCGAGCGCGAGAACGAGGCGCTCGAGGGGCGCGGCCGCGTCCTCCTGCGTCCCTCCGGGACCGAGCCCCTGGTCCGGGTGATGGTCGAGGCGCCGAGCGCCGAGGAAGCCGACGCCGTCTGTAGCCGTCTGGTCGACCTCGTGCGAGCCGAGCTCGCCTGAGGGCCGACTGATCGTGGTCTCTACCCTTATTCGCCTTCTATGTGCGGAATAGTCGGATACGTCGGCGGCCGGCCCTGCGAGGAGCTGCTGCTCACCGGGCTGGAAAAGCTCGAATACCGGGGCTATGACTCGGCCGGGCTCTCGCTGCTCGATGAGGGCGAGGTCGCCAGCGTCCACGCCGTCGGCAACCTCTCCAACCTGCGCGCGGCGGTCGAGAAGCGCGCCGCCAACGGCGCCGGGCCGCTGCCTCCCGCCGAGATCGGCATCGCCCACACCCGCTGGGCAACCCACGGCCGCGTCACCGAGGAGAACGCGCACCCCCACGACGACAGCTCCGGCAAGGTCCACATCGTCCTCAACGGGATCGTCGAGAACCACACCGAGCTGCGCAAGCGGCTGCAGGCGGCCGGCGAGGAGTTCACCTCCGATACCGATGCCGAGGTCGTCGCCCACCTGATCGCCAGCCACTACGACGGCGATCTCGCCGCCGCCGTCCGCGCCTCCTACGCCGAGCTCGGCGGCCACTACTCCTTCGTCGCGATGCACGCCGACGAGCCCGATCGCCTGCTCGGCGCCCGTCGCGAGTGCCCGCTGGTCGCCGGCGTCGGCGAGGGGGAGACCTTCCTCGCCTCGGCGATCCCGGCCTTCCTCGTCGACACCCGTACCGCGGTCCCGATCGAAAACGGCGAGATCGTCGAAATCGAAGCCGGCGGGGTGCGGATCACCGATGCCGAGGGCACGCCGATCGAGCGCGCCGCCGAAGAGATCACCTGGGACGCCGACGCCGCCGAGAAGGGCGGCTACGAGACCTTCATGCTGAAGGAGATCCACGAACAGGCCGACGCTGTCGCCGAGACGATCGCCGACCGCCTGCCCGGTGCCGAGGGAGTCGACCTCTCTGACGTCGACCTCGACGACGACTTCCTCCGCGACGTCAGCCGGATCGTGATCGTCGCCTGCGGAACCTCTTACCACGCCGGTCTGGTCGGCCGCTACGCGATCGAGGAGTGGGCCCGGGTGCCGGTCGAAATGGACATCGCCTCCGAGTACCGCTACCGCAACCCGGTGATCGGTCCCGGCGACCTCGTCGTCGGCATCACCCAGTCCGGCGAGACCGCCGACACGCTGGCCGCGATGCGCCTGGCGCAGGAGGCCGGCGCCAAGGTGCTGGCGATCACCAACATCATGGGCAGCCAGGCGACCCGCGACTCCGACGCCGTTCTCTTCACCCGTGCCGGCCTCGAGATCGGGGTCGCCGCGACCAAGACC
Organism: Solirubrobacterales bacterium; assembly: GCA_035542315.1. GTDB lineage: Bacteria > Actinomycetota > Thermoleophilia > Solirubrobacterales > 70-9 > VAYN01. Next base: position 58,478 of record DATKLT010000069.1, read on the forward strand.
TTCCTCGCCCAGGTCGCCGCGATGTACCTGCTCGGGTTGCGGATCGCCGAGCTGCGCGGCTCGCTGCCGCCGGCCCGGATTGCCGAGCTGGTGGCGGAGATGAAGGCGCTGCCGTCGAAGATCGAGGAAACGCTGGCGGACACCGAGGGCCCGGTCCGGGAGATCGCCAGCCGCCACGCCGAGCAGGAGTTCTTCCTCTACCTGGGCCGTCACATCGGCCTTCCGGTCTGCCTCGAGGGGGCGCTAAAGCTGAAGGAGATCTCCTACATCCCGACCGATGCCTACGCCGCCGGCGAGATGAAGCACGGCCCGATCGCGCTGCTCGACGAGTCGACCCCGGTCGTCTCGATCGTCACCGAGAGCCCGGTCCTCGAGAAGGTCCTCTCCAACGTCGAAGAGGTGCGGGCCCGCGGTGCCCAGACGATCGCGATCGCGACCGCCGGCGACGAACGAGTCTCCGAAGTCGCCGACGAGACGATCGACGTCGCCCGCACCGACTGGATCCTGCAGCCGATCGTCGCCGTCCTGCCGCTGCAGCTGCTCGCCTACGACATCGCCCGCGCCCGCGGCCTCAACGTCGACCAGCCCCGCAATCTGGCCAAGACCGTCACCGTCGAGTGATCCACTCGTTAGAGTGGCGCGCTCGATGAATACTCGCCTCGTACCATTTCTCGCAAGCGCGGCGCTCGCCGCGGCCCTTCTGCTCGCCGCCTGCGGCGGTGGCGGCAGCGACGGCGCCGATCCGGCAAGCGTCGCCCCGGCTAAGTCGCCGCTCTACATCGAAGCGGCGGTCCACCCAGAAGGCGAGCTGAAGTCCAACGTCGAAGCCCTCGCCGAGAAGATCGCCGGCGTCGAAAACCTCGGCGAACTGATCGTCAACGAACTGCAGAAGTGGGCCGGTGACTCGGGTGAAGAACTCGATTTCGCGACCGAAGTCGAACCGTGGCTGGGTGAAAAGGGCGGCCTCTTCTTCGAAAGCTACGACGGCAACGACTTCAGCGGCTACGGCGTCGCGATCCAGACCAGCGATGCGGGCGCGACCGAAGAATTCATCGAAAAGCACACCGGGTCGGAAGGTGAACCTGCTGAAAAGGGCTCCTTCGAAGGCGTCGACTACGAGATCTACCCCGGCGGCAGCGTCCTCGGCGTCACCGACGACCTGCTGCTCGCCACGGAAAGCCTGGACGTCTTCAAGCACGCGGTCGAAGCCGCCAACGGCGAATCGCTGGCCGACGACGAAACCTTCTCGAGCACGATGGACGCCGCCTCCGATGAAAGCCTCGCCGACGTCTACATCGACGTCGGCGGGTTGCTCGAGCAGGCGGGCGGTGAAATCAACCCGGAAACGGACGCCCTCCTCGAAAGCTCTGGGATCGACCCCGAAAACGCGACCGCGGTAGCCAGCCTCGTCCCCGGCTCCGACCAGATCGAGATCGACTTCTCGACCAACGTCGGCAATTCCGAACCGGGCGACGCCAGCAAGCTGCTGGAAACGATGCCCGGCGGCTCCTTCGCCGCCTTCGGTACGGCCGACTTCGGCAAGCAGCTCGCCGAAGGGATCGACGCGCTCGACGAACAGGGCATCCCCGGCGAGATCGAACCCGGACAACTGAAGGCGACGCTGGGCGCGATCGGGATCGACCTCGACAAGCTCGCCGAATCCTTCAAGGAAGTCGCGGTCTTCGCCCAGGGCAACACCGAGAACAACCTGACCGGGGCGCTGGTCTTCACCACCACGGGGCCCGAAGCCAAGGAAACCGTCGAACAGATCGGCAAGCTGCTGCGGGTCTCCGGCCAGCCCGGCGTGACGCTCCTCTCCGGCAAGGCCAGCGGCTTCTCGGTACGCAGCCCAAGCCTCGGCTCGCAGCCGCTCGTCGTCGCCACGGAAGGCGACCGGGTCGCGATCTCCTACGGGGCCGCGGCCTCGGTCCAGGCGCTGAGCGCGAGCGAAGGCGCCACCCTGGCCAAGGACCCTGCCTTCGAAGAAGCGAAGAAGTCGCTCGGCAGCACGCCGATCAGCGGCTTCGTCGACGGCCCGGCGGCGCTCGCCCTGATCCAGAACCTGCTCCCGGCCGACGAACTCGAAGAGTTCGAAGAAGCGAAGCCCTACCTCGACAAGCTCGCCTTCGCGGCAGTGGGCGCCGGCTCCTCCGGGGACCTGACCACCTCGAAGGTCATTCTCGGCCTGACCGAATAGCTCTAGGCTGCCCAGGATGGAGGCCTGGCTCCAACCGCTCTTCGATGCGGAGGGGATCCGTGCGGTCGATTCCTGGGCGATCGAGGAGCAGGGGGTGCCGTCGGCGCAGCTGATGCGGGCGGCGGCGACGGCGCTGGCCGAGGCGGTCGCGGGGCTCGCACCGCAGGGGCCGGTCCGGGTCCTCTGCGGCAAGGGGAACAACGGCGGCGACGGCGAGATCGCCGCCGAGCTGCTGGCCGCGATGGGTTTCGAGACCGCCGTCTTCAAGGTCTTCGCGGAGGAGGGGCCGGGCGACCTCGATGGCTGGCTGGCTGGCGCCGGCGCGGTCGTCGACGCGATCTTCGGCACCGGCTTCGCCGGCGCCCCGCGCGAACCGGCAGCGGCCGCGATCGAAGCGATCAACCGCTGCGGCGCCCCGGTCGTCGCCTGCGACATCGCTTCCGGCGTTTCCGCTTCGAGCGGCGAGGTCGAGGGCGTCGCGGTCGAAGCCGACCTCACCGTCAGCTTCCACGCCGCCAAGCTCGGCCAGCGGATCTCCCCCGGCAAGTGGCACACGGGCGAGCTGCGGGTGGCCCCGATCGGAATCCCCGCGGGCGCCCCTGTCGACGCCGCTGGCGGCACGATCTCGCCGTCGGTCCTCTCCCTCGCCCCCCGCCGCGGCCCGCGCTCGACCAAGTTCAGCTCCGGCCAGGTGGCGATCGCCGGCGGCTCGCGCGGTCTTACCGGGGCGGTGCGGATGTCCTCGACCGCCGCGATCCGCGCCGGCGCCGGCTACGCGACCGTTGCCGTCCCCGCCGACCTCGCTCTGGTCTTCGAGCTGGGCGAGCCGGAGGTGATGTCGGTCGCCTGCCCCGGCGGCGACGGCTGTCTGGTGCCGGCCTCGGCGAAGGCGGTGCTGGCGGCGTTCGAGCGCGCCGCCGCCGGCGTCCTCGGCCCGGGGCTCGGGCGCGATCCCGGCTCGGTCGCGCTCGTTCGCGAGATCCTCGGCGAGATCGGCGCGCCCCTGGTTCTCGATGCCGACGGTCTCAACGCCGTCGCCGGCCGGCTCGAGCTGGTCGCGGCGCGCGAGGCGCCGACCGTGCTGACGCCGCATGCCGGTGAGCTCGGCCGCCTGCTCGAGCGCGACTCGGATGAGATCGGCGCCCACCGTCTCTTCGCCGCCCGCGAAGCGGCCGCGGCGGCCGGCGCCGTCGTCGTCCTCAAGGGCGACGATACGATCGTCACCGACGGCGCCCGGATTGCGGTCAACGCCGTCTCGGCTCCTGGACTCGCCACCGCCGGCAGCGGCGACGTCCTCTCAGGGATCACCGCGGCGCTGCTCGCACGAGGCCTGGAGCCCTTCGCCGCGGCCTGCGCCGCGGTCCTCGCCCACGCCCGCGCCGGCCGCGACGCCGCCGCCAGGATCGGCGCCGCCGAGTCGGTGATCGCGACCGACGTCATCGCCTCGATCCCGGCTGGGCTGGATCCAGCGTCCGGCCCTGCGGTCGAATAACCTCGCCCGGAGCCCGATGAAGACCGCCGCCGAAATGATGGATGCCGATGCGCCCAGCGTCTCACCCGATGACGAGGCACGCGTTGCAATCGACCTGCTCGCCAAGAGCGATCACGGCGCCGTCGCGGTCGTCGACGCCGACCGCAAGGTCGTTGGCATCGTCAGCGAGTCCGACTTGATCCTCAGCGACGAGCAGTCCGACCTGCACCTGCCGCACTACCTCGAAATCATGGGTGGGATCGTCTTCATCGGCTCGATGAAGGGCTTCGAGGAGCGTCTCGACAAAGCCTTTGCGACCAAGGTCAGCGATCTGATGACCGCCGACCCGGTCATCGCCCACACCTTCGAGTCGGCCGACCGGGTCGCGAAGAAGATCGCCGACAAGCACCACAACCATCTGCCCGTCGTCGACGAGGACGGGCGACTGGCCGGGATGGTGACCAGGGCGGACGCGCTGGCGGCGATCGTCGACGACGGGGAATAGAGATGGAGCGGGCCGTCGCCCGGATCGACTACGACGCGATCCGGGCCAACTGCAACCGGTTGGGAGAGGAGCTGGGCGAGGGAACCGAGCTTTGCGCCGTTGTCAAGGCCAATGCCTACGGGCACGGCGCCGAGGACACGGCGGCGGCGGCCTTGTCGGGCGGCGCGACCCGGCTCGCGGTTGCGACCGCGGCTGAGGCCGAGCAGCTCGCCCGGCGCTTTCCCCACGTCCCGCTGCTGATCCTGGGCTCGCTGACCGAGGTCGAGGTCGAGGTCGCCCTCGCCGCCGGCTCGGAGCTGGCAGTCTGGCGCGAGGGCTTCCGCCGCGCCCTCTCTGCTCGGGCGGAGGCGCTCGGTCGTCGCCCTCGCGTCCACGTCAAGTTCGACAGCGGCATGGGCCGGCTCGGCAACCCCGATCCGGCCGCGGTCCTGACGCTGGCGCAAGCCTGCGAGGAGGACCCCAACCTGGAGCTGGCCGCGATCTGGACTCACTTCGCGACCGCCGACGAACCCGACTCCGCTTTCTTCGACGAGCAGCTCGGCCGCTTCGAGGCGCTGGTCGCGACGGTGCGGGCCGAGATCCCCGGTGTCGCCGCCCACGCCGCCAACAGCGCCGCCGTCTTCCGCTCGACCCGTGCCCACTTCGACCTGGTCCGCTGTGGGGTCGCGATCTACGGCCTCGACCCCTTCCAGCGGGACCCGGGAGCACGCGACCTGCGCCCGGCCCTCTCACTCCGCTCCTACGTCGCCGACGTCAAGCGCTTTCCCGCCGGCGCGACTGCCGGCTACGGACAGCGCTGGGCGGCGCCGGTCGACACCTGGGTCGGGGTCGTCCCGCTCGGCTATGGCGACGGTGTCCGCCGCGGGCTCAGCAACAACGCCGAGGTCCTCGTCCGCGGCCGTCGCCACCCGCTCGTCGGTACCGTCTCGATGGACAACCTGACGATCGACCTCGGACCGGAGACCGAGGTCGAGCCCGGCGACGAGGCGGTCCTGATCGGCGCCCAGGGCGAAGACCGGATCTTCGCTGAGGAAGTCGCCGCCCGGCTGGACGCGATCAACTACGAGGTCACCTGCGCGATCTCCGCCCGGGTGCCGCGCCGGGCGGCATGAGCACGGGGCTGGCCGAGAAGCTGCGGGCCGAGACCTTGGTCGCGGCCGCGGTGCGGGCGCTGGCCGGGGAGGAGGCCTGGGCGGTCGGCGGGGCGGTGCGCGACGCGGTGCTGGGGCAGGCGGTGGCGGACCTCGACCTCGCCGTGGCAGGCGACCCCGGGGTGGCCGCGAAGGCCGTCGCCGCCGAGCTCGGCGAGCACGCCTTCGAGCTTTCGGCCGAGTTCGGTACCTGGCGTGTGGTCGCCCCGGACCGTGGCATGCAGGTCGACGTCACGGGGATCAAAGGCGGGGACATCGAGGCCGACCTCGCCGCCCGCGACTTCACGATCGGTGCCGTCGCCGTGCCGCTCTCGGGTGGCGAGGCGATCGATCCCCACGGCGGCCTCGCCGACCTCGAGCGCCGCCGCCTGCGGGCGGTCGCCGACGACAGCTTCGAGTCCGACCCTCTGAGGCTGCTGCGCGCCGCGCGGCTCGCCGCCCAGCTCGATCTCGAGATCGAGCTGGAGACGATCGCGCTCGCTCGCGCCAGCGCCGGCCGCGCCGCCGAGCCGGCCGGCGAGCGTCAGCTGGCGGAGCTGCGTCAGCTGCTCGGCGGCCCAGACCCGCTGCGGGGCCTGGCGCTGCTCGACGAGCTCGATCTGACCGCGGTCGTCCTCCCCGAGGTGGAGGCGCTGCGCGGGGTCGAACAGGGGCCCAACCACCACCTCGACGTCCACGGCCACACGCTCGCCGTGCTCGAGCGCACGCTCGAGGTCGAAGCCGACCTCGAGCGCTTCGCCGGCCCGCGCGCGGCCGAGGTCGGGGCGATGCTCGCCGAGCCGCTAGCCGATGACCTCGACCGCTCGACCGCGCTGCGCTTCGGCGCCCTCTTCCATGACATCGCCAAGCCGCAGACGCGAGCCGAGCACAACGGCTTCGTCGGCTTTCGCGGTCACGACCAGGCCGGGGCCGACGTGATCGGCTCGATCTGCGCTCGCCTGCGGGCGAGTCGCAAGCTGACCAGGCACCTGCAGGCGCTGACGCTCCACCACCTGCGGCTGGGGTTCATGATCCCCGAGGCGCCGCTGCCGCTGCGCCGCGTTCATGACTACCTGCGGGCAACCGATCCGGTCGCCGTCGACGTCACCCTGCTGACGATCGGCGATCGCCTCTCGGCCCGGGGCCATGGCCCGATCGCCAGCCCCGAGATGGTCGAGGCCCACCTGGGGCTCGCCCGTGAGCTGATCGCCGCCGGTCTCGACTGGCGCCAGCAGGGCCCGCCGCTGCCGCTCCTGCGTGGCGACGAGCTGGCCGCCGAGCTCGGGATCGAGGAGGGGCCGCGAATCGGCGAGATCCTCGCCGAGTTGGAGGCCGCTCAGTACGCGGGGGAGGTGAGCGACCGCGCCGCCGCCTTGGAGCACGCTCGCAATTGGGCGACCTGGTCCGCCGAGGACGCATAAAACCCCCGGAAGCGCCCGTCAGATACGCTCTCGGCCGCATGGCCAAAGAGGAAAAGATCGAAATGGAGGGCGAGATCACCGAGGCTCTCCCCAACACGATGTTCCGGGTCAAACTCGACAACGGGCACGACGTGCTGGGGCACATCTCGGGCAAGATGCGGCGCCACTACATCCGCATCCTCCCGGGCGACCGGGTCAAGATCGAGCTCAGCCCCTACGACCTCGACCGAGGTCGCATTACGTATAGATATAAATAGGCGCGGCCGCTGCAAACCGGCGCATCTCGCGGTCCTCGGTCGGCTGGATCGGGTCACGCACAAACAAGTGCGCTCCCCTCACCAGCCTCCCTGCGTCCCACGACCTGCTTGGTTTTCACGGCCGTTCGTAATTCGGCTCCCTCAGAGGTAGCTCGCGGCGGCTGCGCCGGGCGCCGCCGCCAGCTCGGCCACCAGCGCTGACCAGGCGAAGTCCTTGGCGCCGAGGCCCTTGCCGCTGCGGGGGTCGTAGTACTCGCGCAGGCCTTCGCGGACGGCGGCGCCGAGGATGCCGGTGGCGAGCGCCCGAGCCTCCTCCTCGTAGCCGAGTCGGAGCAGGCCGATCCAGACCAGCCAGGCCGAGTTGACCCAAGTCGGGCCGCGCCAGTAGCGGCGCAGTGGGCCGCGGCCGCCGCTGGGTTCGTAGCTGGGGTCGCTGGCGGCGACCGAGGGCGGTGCCACCGGGGTGAGGAACTCATCGGGGTTGAGCAGGTGCTGCTCGACCAGGCGGCGGCCGATCGGCTCCGGCAGGTCGGGCAGCGCCAGCGGTGCCAGTGAGGCCCAGGTGACCGGCTCGGGACGGATGCCGCCGGGCTGGGCCTCGTCGACGAAGAGGCCGCGGCGCTCGTCCCAGAGGCGGTCGACGATCGCCGCGGTCGCCGAAGGGCGGCCGAGCGCCTGCAGCGAGAGCGACCAGAGGGTGTTGACGACGACCTCGCAGAGGACGGGCCGGCCGGCGTCGCGGACGCGACGCGCGTCGAAGCCGAGTTTGCGGTTGGCGCGGACCAGCAGCGGGAAGCCGAGGCGGCCGTTGGCCCGCCTTCCCCAGACCGGTTCGAACTTGGGCGAGGCGTCGAGCCCCGACTCGTCGGGCTGCACGATCCAGAGCAGGCCGTCGCCCTCGAGGTCGCGGTTGGCGAGCAGCCACTCGGCCTGGCGCGCGATCCGCGGCTCGGCCGCCGGGTCGCCGACGGCGATCCGCCAGGCCCAGGCCAGCAGCGGCGGCTGGATCGTCTCCGTCTGCAGCGAGCGCCGCGAGGCGACGTTGTAGAAGGGGAGGCGGCTGAGCGAGACCGGGCTGCCCCAGAAGATCGTGTGGCCGAGGAAGCCGTCGGGGCGCTGGGCGGCGAGCAAGGTCTCGAGCTCGGCCCGCGCCCGCTCGCGATCGAAGCGCCGCCAGACGATCGCCGCGAAGCAGGAGTCCCAATACCACTGCCAGGGGTAGCGGCCGGGGCTGGGCCGGGTGTAGCGGTAGCGGAAGCCGTCGCGCTCGCCCTCGGTCCAGTCCCAGCGCAGGACCCGCTCGGCCAGCGCCAGCGCTGCCTCGGCCAGCGCCGCGTCCGGCGGGCGGGGGCGCTCGCGCTCCCGGCTCATGCCGCCGTGCGCCGCATCTCGCGCAGCGCCAGGAAGCCCAGCAGCGCCAGCATTCCCGCCAGCGCCACCACCCCCGGCCAGGTGTCGGCCCAGGTGACCGAGCCGACGAAGCCCTGGCGGGCCGCTTCGATCACCTTGGTCACCGGGTTGATCCGGGCGACGTGCTGCAGCCAGGGACTGAGCAGGGCCAGCGGTGCATAGGCGGTGGTGGTCAGGACCAGCGCCATCATCCCCGCCTGCATCAGCGGCGCCGCCGACTGGCTCTTGAAGCGCAGTGCCAGGAACGAGCCCCAGCAGGCGGCGACGGCGGCCATCGAGGCGACCATCAGGTAGGCGATCAGGAGGCCGTCGATGCCGGGGAAGCCGGCGCCGAGCGCGAGCGCAACCGCCAGCACGAAGGTGGCCGGGATCAGCGCCCGGGCCGAGGCGGCGAGGACGGTGCCGGTGAGCAGCACCCAGCGCGGGGCGGGGGAGACGAGGAGGCGGTCGAGCCAGCCCTGTTCGATGTCGCGGGCGAGGTTGACGCCGGCGGCGGCGCCGGTGAAGCCGGCACCCTGGAGCATGCTGACCGGGACGATGAAGGCCTCGTAGCTGCCGGTCGTGAAGCCGCTGACCTGGGTCAGCGCGCCGAAGACCCCGTTGAGGCCGAGGAAGAAGATCGTCGGCGCCAGCACCCCCGGGATCGCTGCTCCCGGCACTCGCACCAGCTCGTTCTTGGCCCGCACCATCAGCGCCGAGATCGTTGCCAGGTTCGTCCGCCAGGCAGGCAGCTTCAGGCTCTGGGCGGTCGTCGCTGCGCTGACGCTCGCCGCCTCCATCAGCCGACCCTGAGGCGATGGCGCAGGGCGCGGGCGCTGAGCAGCAGCCCGAGGACGACGATGCCGAGGATCGCCAGCACCGCGGCCAGCGTGTCGGAAGCGTTGATCCCCGAGATGATCGGCTCGCGCACGCCTTCGACGATGAAGCTGAGCGGGTTGTAGGCGGCGATCGTCTTCGCCGGCTCGATCATCAGTTCCTGGGGGAAGAAGGCGGAGGAGAGGAAGAGGACGACGAGGACGAGGGGGAAGAGGCCCTGGACGACCGAGGCGCTGCCGGTGCGCAGGGCGATCGCGGCGCCGATCCCGCCGACCGCCAGCGCCGCGGCGGTGACGAGGACGATCGCCAGCAGCGCCCCGGCGACCCCGGCGGCGATCGTCGCGCCGAAGACGATCCCGATCGCGAGGAACCAGACGGCGCCGAACAGGCCTAGGGCGGCGGTGCCGGCGAGGCGGCCGAGGACGATCGCAAAGCGCGGGATCGGGGCCGTGAAGAGGCGGTCGGTGAAGCCCATCTCGATGTCGACGGCGAGGGCGATGCCGCCGCTGTTGCCGGCCAGCATCAGCGACTGCATCATCGCCCCGGCGAGCATGAACTGGAGGAAGCTTTCGACTTCAGGGAAGCCTTCCAGCTGCAGGGCGGCGCTGGCGCCGCCGGTCTGGATCGCCAGCAGCAGGGTGGGGAAGACGATGATCGGCGCGATCAGCTGCGGCCGGCGGAAGGTCTGGCGCACCGAGCGCATGCCGAGCGCCCAGACGACGCGTGCGTTGGCGGCGAGCTGGCTCATGCGTCGACCGCTGCCTCTTCGTTTTCCTCGCTCTCCTGCTCGAGGTGGTGGCCGGTCCTGGCGACGAAGACGTCGTCGAGCGTCGGCCGCACCAGCTCCAGCGACTCGACCGCGATCCCGGCCTCGTCGAGCGCCCTGACGACGCGCGGGATGTCGGCAGCGCCGCCCGCCACCTCGACCTCGACGCAGCGGCCGTCGCGCGGGGGCAGCAGCCGGCCGAGCGGCGCCAGCGCTGCCTCCGCCGCGGCGACGTTGCCGTCGGCGAGGTGGAGCTGGATGTGGGGATGGCCGATTTCGGACTTGAGCGACTCCGGCGTCCCTTCGGCGACGATCCGGCCGCTGTCGATGATCGCGACGTCGTCGGCGAGCTGGTCGGCCTCCTCCAGGTACTGGGTGGTGAGGAAGACGGTCGTGCCGGCGTCGTTCAGCGCCCGCACCTCGTCCCAGATCGTCTTGCGGCTGACCGGGTCCAGTCCGGTCGTCGGCTCGTCGAGGAACAGCACCCGCGGTTCGTGGACCAGCGCCGCGGCGAGGTCGAGGCGCCGCTGCATCCCGCCCGAGTAAGTGCCGACGCGGCGATCGGCGGCGGCGCTGAGGTCGACCCGCTCGAGCAGGTCGTCGGCCCGGCGGCGACCCTCGGCGGTCGGGATCCCCTGCAGCGTCGCCTGCAGCCGAATCAGCTCGCGGCCGGTCATCAGCGGGTCGAGCGCCGCTTCCTGCAGGGCGACGCCGATCGAGCCGCGCACCGCCCGCGCCTCGCCGACGACGTCGTGGCCGGCGACGCTGGCGCTGCCGCCGGTCGGCAGCAGCAGCGTCGTCAGCATCCGCACCGTCGTCGTCTTGCCCGCCCCGTTGGGACCGAGGAATCCGTAGATTTCGCCCTCCTCGACGCTGAGGTCGATCCCCTGCACCGCGAGCACCTCGCCGAAGGCGCGCTGCAGGCCGCTGGCGACGATCGCTGGCACTGGAAGCCCTACGCCCCGCTCGGCTCGGCCGTCTCGGCTAGCGGCGGGATGGCCTCGACCCAGCGGCGCTCGTTGGCGCGCTCGAGCGCCTCGGCGGCGTCGAGCAGGAGCTCGTCCCGACCCCAGGCTGCCTGCAGCTGCAGCGCGATCGGCAGGCCGCCCTCGAAGCCGACGGGAACGCTGATCGCGGGGACGCCGGTGAGGTTGGCGAGGGCGGCGCCGCGCACGTTGACCTGGTCGGCGGTCTGGGTGCCGGAGGGCAGCGCGACCAGCGGCGCCTGCAGCGGTGGCGCCACCGCCGGCACCGTCGGCCAGGCGAGCACGTCGACGTCGGAGTAGATCGCCGCCAGACGGCGTCGCATCAGCGTCCGCACCTGGTGCGCCTTCACCGTCGCCGCTGCGGGCAGCAGCATCCGGTACTTGAGCAGGCCCCGGCCGATCGGGCTCAGCTCGGGATCGAGCGAGTTGAGCCGGCTCGGGCTGAGCCCCGCCATCCCCTCGCTGTTGGCGATCAGCACCGTCGCCAGCGCCGCCGCCTCCAGGTCCGGCAGGTCGACCTCTATGAGGCTGCCGCCGGTTGCCTCGATCAGCGCCCGGATCGCCTCCTCGCAGGCGTCGCGGACCGGATCGGCGACGTCGTCGGTGACGCTGTCGCGGACGATCCCGATCCGTAGCCCCGCTGCGTCGCCGCCCGCCAGCTCCTCGCCGAAGAGGACCGATGCGAGCAGCCGGCTGTCGGCGGCGTCGGCGCAGAGCGGCCCGGAGACGATCGTGGTCGAGATCCCGTCCATGTGGTGGCCCGCCATCGCGCTGCGGCCGAAGGTCGGCTTCAGCCCGGTCAGCCCGCAATACGCAGCGGGGTAGCGGATCGAGCCGACCCCGTCGGCGCCGACCGCGCCGGCGACCAGCCGCGCTGCGACCGCGGCGGCGGGGCCGCTGGAGGAGCCGCCCGGGCAGCGCTCGGTGTCCCAGGGGTTGTGGGCCGGTCCGTAGACCGAGACGTTGCCGGTGCTGCCGGCGCCGAGCTCGTGCATGTTGCCGACGCCGACGATCACCGCGCCGGCATCGCGCAGCGCGCGGTAGGGGCCGGACTCGGCGGGGACCGGGTCGCGGGTAGCAACCATCTGGGCGGCGCCGAAGCGCTGCGCCCGCCAGGGCAGCGGCCACTCGTCCTTGATCACCACCGGCACGCCGCGAAGCGGTCCGGCAGGGGCGGCGGCGAGCATCTCGCGAGAGCGCTCGGGGAAGGTCTCGACGACGGCGTTGATCGCCGGGTTGCGGCTCTCGATCCGGGCCAGCGTCGCGTCCAGCAGCTCGCCGGCGTCGGCCTCGCCGGCGGCCAGCGCCGCGGCCTGCCCCCGCAGGGTGAGATCGACCGCGTCGCCGCTCATGCCGGCGGGGGTGGGGCGGAGAGGTCGGCGAAGGGCTCGGGCGCGAGGTCGCCGGGATCGAGCTCGAGCAGGGCCAGGATCGGCGGCCAGAACATCGCGTGGGCGGCGGCCATCACCGCCAGGTCGACCTCGTCGGCGACGATCCCGAAGGAGGCGAGCCCCGCCGGAATCAGGTCATCTGCGCGAGCGCCAGCCTCCATCTGGTGCCGCAACCCTACCGACGGCGCCTGGCCGGGATCGTGCAAACGTCACCCACGGCCGGCATCCCTCCGGCGGGGAAGGCAGAATCGGGGCCGCAACTGGGCCTGATGGCCAGTGTTGCCAGGTACTCCAATGCCATTCAGCCAGATCAAAAGCCTCTCCGGCCGCGCCTGGGTGCTGGCGGCGCTCTGCGCCGGCCTGCTCGCCGCGCTCGTCGCGCTCGCCCCCGGCGAAGCCGATTCGGCGCCGCTGCGCGTCCTCACCCTCGGGCAGACCGCGGAAACGCCGGCTCCCTCGTGCCCCGGCAAGATCGTCAACAACGTCCCGATCACCTCCTGCCGGGTCGAGGGCCATGTGACCGGGTTCCAGGCGATAGCCGACGGCGTCGTCAAACCCTATGAGGCGCCCTTCGACGGCAAGATCGTCGCCTGGTCGATCACCCTCTCGCGGCCGTCGAACAAGGAAACGAAAACGACGACCAACGAGCTCGCCTTCTTCAACGAATTCCTCGGCAGTCCGTCCGAGGCGCGGATCGGCATCCTGCGCCCGATCGAAGGCTCGAAGCCGCCCCAGTACAAACTCGTCCGCCAGAGTCCGATCCAGGTCCTCAACCCCTACTTCGGCAGCACCCCGGTCTTCGCCCTCGATCACCCGCTGACGATCCTCAAAGGCCAGACCGTCGCTCTCACGGTCCCGACCTGGGCGCCGATGTTCGCCTTCAACGTCTCCTCCGAAGACACCTGGCGAGGCAGCCGCCTGCCCGAACACTGCGCTTCCAAAGAAGACATCCAGAACGGGCATCCGCAACAGGTGACCGGCAAGACCAAGACCTACGGCTGCTACTACTCGAACGCGCGGTTGCTCTACACGGCGACGCTCGTCAAAGCTCCGTAGCGCGGGGCCGTTGCGATAGGGCGGCTGCCGGGTATGCCCCTTCACTCGCCTGCCTACGTGGATCGGCTGCCGCCTTCCGAGTCTCGCGCTCTGGCGTAGCGGCGCAAAACGTTCAGGGGCATACCCGACATCCGCCCCACGGGAACTGCAGCGGCGATACGAACCCTTGGAAGCTTCCCGCGCGAGGAGCCTCCGCCGCTCATGTTTCTGGAGCGGCCCCGGGCAAGCTCCTGGGGTCCCGGCTCGCTCCTTCAGAGCTTCCGTGCTTCGGACTGGCTCATCAAATCGCGGTTCCTTTTGGACCCTATGCGTCTAAAAGGAACCGCGGGTTGCCACATTCGCTGGACCCTTGGGAGCTCACGGAGAAGATCGACGTCAGCGACGGGTAGCACCACTCCGGTCTCGTGGCTCCGTGCTTCAAGCCGTCCCCGTCGGGCGGATGTCGGTAGGGGGTCCGAACGTTTTGTGCCGCTGGCCGGGAGCGCGATCTCGGTAGGCGGCAGCCGAAACAGCCAGGTAGGCAAGTGAGGGCCCCCTACCGGCAGCCGCCCGCTCGCGAGCGCTTAGAGCGCGCTCTGGCGGAGGCCGCAGTAGGGGCAGTCGCTTACGTCGAGGCCGATCAGCTGGTCGCAGCGGCGGCAGGCGCGGAGGTTCGCGGGGGTGCGGGGGAGGGCGGAGGCGGAGGGGGCCAGGGGGAGGACTTTGGCGACCGGGAACATCTCCTCGCCGGTCTCGCGGTCGAGGTAGACCTCGCCGGGCTCGGCGTGGGCGAGGGCCTCGCGGCCGGAGGCCGGGGCGCGCATCCTGTAGAGCTGGCGGGCGTTCTTCATCGCCGCGAAGACTATTAGGTTGGCCGGTGCCAATGCGTGTCCTGCTCTTCCACGGCTACCTGCTGCGCGGCACCGGCAGCAACATCTACAACGCCAACCTGGCGCGGGCGCTGGCCGGGCTCGGCCACGAGGTCCATCTCCTCTGCCAGGACCGCGAGGTGCGGATCGAGGGGGTCGAGATCCACAACCCCGATATCGGCGGCCTGCTGCCCGTCTACGTCAAGGACCCCTATGAGGGGTTCGAGGTCAAGGCGTTCCCCGAATTGACCGAGGACGAGCTCGAGCGGTATCTCGACGCCAACGTCGCTGCCGTGCGCGAGGTCGCCGCGGCCAGCGGCGGCATCGACCTGGCGCTGGCCAACCATCTGGTGATGGGCCCGGCGATCCTGGCTCGCGCTGGCGTCTTCCCCTATGTGGTGAAGATCCACGGCTCGGCGCTCGAGTACACCGTCAAACCCCACCCCGATCGGTTTCTGCCCTACGCCGAAGAAGGCCTGCGCCCGGCCGCCGGTGTCCTAGTCGGCTCTGCTCACACGGCGAACTCGCTCTGGGCCGCGCTGTCAGGGCTGCCGGAGCTGAGCGAGAAGACCAGACTCGGTCCCCCCGGCGTAGACGTAGCCGAGTTTCGGCCCGGCGGAGCTCGCGAGGAGGGTCTCGTCGTCTTCGTCGGCAAGCTGATCGTCTCCAAGGGGTTGGACCTCCTGCTCGCCGCCTGGCCCCTTGTCCACGCGGCCCACCCGGGCGCTCGCCTCGAGATCGGCGGCTTCGGCGAGTACGAGGACGGCCTGCGGCGGCTGCTGACCGCGCTCGAGCGCGGCGACCTCGACGACGCCCGTGAGGTGGCCCGGCTCGGCCGGGCGCTGGAGGGGGGAGAGGGCGGGCCGCTGAAGATCCTCTCCGCCTTCCTCGCCGATCCGCCGCCGGGATACGCGGAGCAGGCCCGGGTAGCGGCCGGGTCGGTCTCCTTCCTCGGCCGTCTCGAGCACGACGAGGTCGCCGGGCTCTTTCCCCGGGCCGAGGCGGCGGTGATGCCGAGCACCTTTCCCGAGGCGTTCGGGATGGTTGCGGTCGAGGCCGCGGCCTGCGGCGCCCTGCCGCTCTCGGCCGCTCACTCGGGGATGCTCGAGGTCTCCCGCCAGCTCGCCCCGGAGCTGCCGCCGGCAATCGCCGCGATGCTCTCCTTCCCGGCCGAGGTCGGCGCCGTCGAGGCGATCGCCGGGCGCTTGTGCGGCTGGCTCGCCCTCTCCCCCGGCGAGCGCGAGAAGGCCCGGGCGAAACTGGTCGAGACCGTCTCCCGGCTCTGGAGCTGGGAGGGGGTGGCCCGCCGCGTGCTGGCCGCGGCGGCCGGCGATCTCGGCTCCCTGCCTCGCCCCTGAGCGGCTGCGCCGGGGCTAGTGCCAAGCGTCATTTGGGACCGCAAAGCCTCCCGCCGCCGCTTCAATAGAATGCCCGCCGCAGCATGTACGGACGCCTGCCGATAGTGAAGATGATCGCCGCGACGCTCGCCCTTACCGCGGCGATCTCGGCGGTGATGCTGTCGATCAACTGGAACGGCCAGGAGGCCTCGACGGCGGCGCCGAAGATCGACGATCTCCTCAACGTGATGATCGTCCTCAGCTCCTTCGTCTTCTCGCTGGTGATGGTGATGCTCGGCTACGCGCTGTGGAAATTCAAAGCCAAGCCCGGCGACGAATCCGACGGCGAGCCGATCCACGGCAACACCCGGCTCGAGGTGGCCTGGACCCTGATCCCGACGATCATCGTCCTCTTCGGCGCCGGCTACAGCTGGAAGGTCCTCAACGACATCGAAGCGCCGGCCAAGGACCCGCTGATCGTCGACGTCTTCTCCCAGCAGTACACCTGGAGCTTCGGCTACCCCGAACAGGGCATGGCTTACGTCAAAGGCGAATTCCACGTCCCGGTCAACCGCCAGATCGCCTTCAAGATGCACTCCGGCGACGTCATCCACTCCTTCTGGGTTCCCGAGTGGCGGATCAAGAAAGACAACGTCCCGGGGATCACCACGACCGCCCTCGTCACCCCCGACAAGGTCGGCACCTACCAGCTCGTCTGCACCGAGCTCTGCGGCTTCGGCCATGCCGCGATGCGGGCCAAAGTCGTGGTCGAACCGCCGCAGAAATTCAAAGAATGGGTCAGCGGCCTGAAGGAAACGATCCCGCCGGATTGGCGCGCGACGATCAAGCAAGACACCGAAACCAACCCGATCGAAGAAATCGGGGCGGGCGGGGCATAATGGAGGCGATCTGATGGTGGCAGCAATCAAGCGACCGGGCTGGATCCGAGGTGCGCTCGGCGCCATCGCGTTTGCCGCCTTCGGCTTCGGGCTGGTGATCTCGCTGCGAGCGATCTCCGGGCTGCCGCTCTACCAGACCGAACAGACCGGTTACCCGCACGTCGTCGTGCCGCTGATCCTCGCCCCGCTCGGCTTCCTGCTCGGTTTCGGCGCCTTCGACTACTGGCTGCGCTGGGCGGTCGGCGCGCCGACGATCCCCGACGATCACTCCCAGCATGGGGCGACCAGCTGGAAGGACTACTTCCGCTTCAACACCGATCACAAGGTGATCGGCATCCAGTACATCGTCACCACTTTCTTCTTCTTCTTCCTCAGCGGCCTGCTGGCGATGCTGATCCGGGCCGAGCTGGCGCAGCCGGGCACGCAGATCGTCAGCGCCTCGACCTTCAACAGTCTCTTCTCGACGCACGCGGTGCTGATGATCTTCGTCTTCATCATCCCCGTCTTCGCCGGCATCGCCAACTACGTGCTGCCGCTGATGATCGGCGCGCCGGACATGGCCTTCCCGCGCCTCAACGCGCTCAGCTTCTGGATGCTGCCGCTCGCCGGCCTGCTCTTCGTCGGCAGCTACTTCGCCCCGGGCGGCGCCTTCGACGCCGGTTGGACTGGATACGCGCCGCTCTCGACCGGGGCGCCGCTGGGCCAGTCGTTCTTCAACCTCGGCGTCCAGTTCGCCGGTGCCTCGTCGATCGCGACCGCGCTCAACTTCCTGGTCACGATCATCACCATGCGGGCGCCGGGGATGACCTTCTGGCGGATGCCGCTGCTGGTCTGGGCCAACCTCTCGACCTCGCTGCTGGTCGTCGCCGCGACCCCGTTCATCGCCGGCGCCCAGTTCATGGTCCTCTTCGACCGCATCCTCCACACCAACTTCTTCGACTTCGCGGCCGGCGGCGACGTCATCAGCTATCAGCACATCTTCTGGTTCTACTCGCACCCAGCCGTCTACATCATGATCTTGCCCGGCTTCGGGATCATCTCCGAGGTCATATCCATCCACGCCCGAAAGCCGATCTTCGGCTACCGGTTGATGGCCCTGGCGCTGATCGGGATCGTCGTCCTCAGCTACTCGGTCTGGGCGCACCACATGTTCGTCGCCGGGATGTTCTCCTGGCTGCGGGTGCCGATGATGATTACCACCCTGCTGATCGCGGTGCCGACCGGGATCAAGATCTTCTCCTGGTTGGGCACGCTCTATTTCGGCAAGATCCACACCTATTCGACCGCGATGCTGTTCGCGCTCGCCTTCATCGTCACCTTCACGATCGGCGGCATCAGCGGCGTCATGCTCGGCATGGTGCCGATCGACATCCACGTCTCCGACACCTACTTCATCGTCGCCCACATCCATTTCGTCCTCTTCGGCGGCTCGGTCTTCACGATCTTCGCCGGCATCTACCACTGGTTCCCGAAGATGACCGGGCGGATGTACGACGAGAAACTCGGTCGGCTCCACTTCTGGGGGACGCTGATCGGCACCTGGGGCACCTTCATCCCGATGCACTGGGTCGGGATGGACGGGATGCCGCGCCGCGTCGCCGACTACGCGAGCCAGTTCGGCAACTGGAACCTGTTCATCAGCTGCTGCGCCTTCTTCCTCGGCGCCTGCCAGCTGATCTTCCTCTACAACATGATCGTCAGCTGGCGCTTCGGCCCGAAGGCGCCGGCCAACCCGTGGCGCGGCAACTCGATCGAGTGGCAGGTCTCCTCGCCGCCGCCGATCTTCAACTTCGACGAGATCCCGCGTGTCGTCGGCGGTCCGTACGAGTTCGGCGTCCCCGGCGCCCGCCACGCGATCATGGCCGGCGAGGGCGCCGAGGTGCCCGCCGCCGAGCCGAGCGTCGTGGGGTCCTCCTCATGAGCGAGGGCGAGAAGCGCCCGCTGCTGATCTTCCTCAACGAGGTCGCGGGTGGCCGCAAGCTGCTGCAGGCGGTCCGCGAGCGCCAGAGCGAGGTGTCCAGGGTGATCGTGGTCGCCCCCCAGAACCAGCCTTCGGTCGGTCAGCTGATCGACAGCGGCGAGCTGCGCGAGGCGGCGCGCGCCCGGGTCGAGGTGACGATGGCGATCTTGCGCGAGTTCGGCATCGACTCGATCGGCGAGGTGGTGGACCCCGATCCGTTCCTCGCCCTCGACGACGCCGTTCGCGCCCACGAACCGGGCGAGGTCCTGCTTTCGGCGCTCTCGGGCACCCGCTACGGGCTGACCCGCAAGGACCTGATCGAGTGGGCGCAGAAGAAGGTCGAACCGGACGTCAAGCTGACCCACATCCAGGTCCGGATCGAAGACGACGCGATCAGCTGGGAGCGGATTCACACCCTGGTCGTGGCGACCAAGACCGTCGCCTCGCCGGATCTGGTCAAGCGGCTCAAAGAGCGCACCGCCTCCGGGCCGCACCGCTACACGATCGTCTGCCCGCGGGCCGACGACGTCAGCGAGGCCGAGATCGTCAAGGACCTGGCCTCCACCCTGGCCGAGCTCTACCGGGCCGAGATCGACGCCACCGGGCAGCCGATGAGCCCCGATCCGTTCCAGGCCGTGAAGAACGCGATCGCGCACTTCCGGATCGACGAGGTGCTGATCTCGACCTTCGCCGGCGAGAGCTCGCACTGGCTCGAGGAAGACCTGGTCGGCCGCGTCCGCGAGATCACCGAGAAGCAGGTCCAGCACATCGAGGTCGGTCGCAACCTGGCGACCGTCGCCGCCGCCGTTGCCGAGGAGGGAGGTTCCTGATGGAGAGCGCCAGCGTCGCCCTCGGCCACGGACACGCCGAGGAGCACCATCACGGGCCGCCAGAGGCCAATCAGAGCTCGCGGATCGATCGTCAGACGCTCGGCATCCTCCTCTTCATCGTCTCCGAGGTGATGCTGTTCGGCGCCTTCTTCGCCTCCTACTTCTTCCTCCGCGTCGTCGTCGACCCGGCCAGCTGGCCGCCCAAGCCCTACGAACTCCCGGTCGCCGTCGCTGGGGTCAACACCGCGATCCTCGTCTCCTCGAGCTTCACCGTCCACTACGCCCTGGAGGCGATCCGCCGCGGCAACCGCGAGGGCATGAAACTCGGCCTCTTGCTGACCTGGATGCTGGGCGCGACCTTCCTCTTCATCCAGCTCAACGAGTACGTCCACATCGGCTTCAGCGCCCGCGACCTCGCCTTCGGCTCGATCTTCTACAGCCTCACCGGCCTGCACGGAGCCCACGTCTTCGTCGGCCTACTGCTGCTCTCGTTCGCGACGATCCGCGCCTTCCGCGGCCACTTCGGTCCCAAGGCGGAGGACCACCTCGGCGTCGAGGTGCCAGGGATCTACTGGCACTTCGTCGACATAATGTGGCTGGTCGTGTTCATCACCGTCTATATCCTCTAGCCCGTCTGGTCTCGCTAGCGTGGCTGGCGTGAAGATCTCTGAGGAGGCGGTCTTTCGGTGGGTCGTGATCGTCATGGTCGCGGCGATATCGGTGATCGCGCTGACGTTGTTGACGCGGCCGCTGGTGGGGGCGTTGTGGCTGCTGGTGCTTTGCGTTGCGGGGTGCTGGTACGCCTATCGGTGGTTCATGGGCTGGCGGCGGCGCGGCGGCGCGTGAATTGGCACAGGTTCGCGCGCGAGTTGGAACGCCTGTAGACAACACGTTGCATCTCATCGGCTAGTGTGCTTGCATGGCCGTCATGGCAAGGGAGAGCTGGACCGATGAGCGCCTCGACGAGTTCGCCAAGCGGATCGACGAGCGCTTCGACCACCTCGAGGAGAGGTTCGACGAGCGGTTCGAGCGCGTCGATGAAAAGTTCGACCGGGTCGACGAAAAGTTCGACCGCGTCCAGGAACAGTTCGAGCGCGTCGACGAACGCTTCGATGAGGTGGCCATCCAGCTGAGGCGGATCGATGGCCGGCTCGATGCGATGAACGGGAGCTTCGATGCGATCAACGGGCGCTTCGACGCCATGAACGAACGCTTCCACTCCTTCAACCGCACGCTGCTCACCGCCGTCATCGGCCTCTGCACGGCGATGATCACGGGCTTCGTCGCCGCATTCACGCTGATCGCCACGCAGGTGTGAGCGCGCCGCTGAGGCGCAGCACGAGCAGGGTCAGCGCGATCGGCACCGTCGCCGGGGTCTCGCTGATGAAGAAGAAGAGCAGGTCGAAGCCGACGCAGATCACCGCAGCCAGCACTGCCCCTCGCTGCTGCAGCCGCCGGTCGCGGGCGAGCAGGGCGCCGAGGACGGCGGCGATGAAGAGGTCTCCGAAGCCCATTACCGCCGAGCCGAAGTGGACGAACTGCAGGCGGGGCAGGCCGCCGGCGGGGGCGGCAGAGTTGATCGTCGCGTTCGGTTCCTGCAACAGGTCCGAGGCGATCAGGTAGGCGTCGGTGGCGGCCATCGCGTAGATGCCGAGCTCGAGCCAGCGGGCGGGCACGGCGCCGGCCAGGAGCCAGCCGAGGGTGACGCAGGCAAGTGCCGAGAGCGCCAGCGCCGCCGTCCTGCCGCCGAACGTTCCCTGCGCCGCCCAGGCGAGCGCGAACAGCGGCACCATGGTGAGCGCCAGCAGCGGCCGCCCGCCGTGGACCAGCCAGCCAAGGGCCGCCGCCGCCAGCGGCGGCACCGCGACGAGGGCGAGGTAGGTGAGGAAGTCTGCGACCGCGGATTCGGCGGCGACTGCGGCGATCACGACCGCGATCGAGAGCGGCAGGATCAGCGCCCACCAGCGGCTGCGCAGGCGTTCGAGCGGCCCCCAGGCGACCGCGCGCGGGGCGCCCACCAGCAGCGCCTGAACCAGGCTGAGGATCCCGATCGAGAGCCAGAAAGGGAGCACGCGGCCGGCCTAGGCGGCCGCCCCGGCCCCGGCGGGCTGGCGCGTCTCCTTGCCGCCGGCGGGCGCCGCTTCGCCGCGCGGCTCGAGCCGGCCGGCGGTGGCGACCGTCCACAACATCGCCAGCCAGTTGCCGGTGGCGAGGCCGATGTGGACCCAGACGATCTCGGTCGGCAGTTCGGTGTACCACTGGAGGCCGCCTACGGCCCCCTGCAGGGCAAGGAGGCCCAGGACCACCGTCAGGGGCTTGACGGCCCTCCTGTCGCCTCCTGGGCGGCGTAGGACGAACCAGACGGCGATCGAGGCGAGGCCGTAGACCGTCGCCAGCACTGCGTGGCGCTGAACGACCCATTCGAGCGTGCCGGTGCCCTCGAAGGTGAAGCGGTGGACGAGCTGGCCGGCGTGGGCGCCGGCGTGGGGCCCGGCGGCGGTGGCGACGGTGCCGGCGGCGATCGTCAGCTGGCCGAGCGGGATCAGCG
Source organism: Solirubrobacterales bacterium (assembly GCA_035542315.1). Taxonomy (GTDB): domain Bacteria; phylum Actinomycetota; class Thermoleophilia; order Solirubrobacterales; family 70-9; genus VAYN01. Next base: position 80,306 of record DATKLT010000069.1, read on the forward strand.
CCCGCACCGACCAGACGCCGAGCCGGTCGTGCGAGCGGCGCCGCTCCCAGGGCTCATAGCGCGAGCACCAGGCGAGCGCGAAGGCGGCGTCGAGCAGCATCATCGAGAGGATGAAGTGGCACATCACCAGGCCCGGCGCCAGGTGGTACTTGACGACTAGGGCGCCGAGGATCGCCTGGCCGATGACGCCCACCGGCAAGAGCGCGCCGAACAGCGCCAGGTGCCAGCGGAAGGGCTTGCGGAAGAAGGCAAGGACGGCGGCGGCGATCACCGCGATGCCGACGAACCCGGTCAGCAGTCGGTTGCCGTACTCGATCACCGCATGGGTTTCCAACGGCGGCGTCGTGCCCCCGTAGCAGCGGGGCCAGTCCGGACAGCCGAGGCCGGAGTCGGTGAGGCGCACGGCGGCGCCGGTGAGGACGATCAGGGCCAGCGCCGCCAGCGCGACCGCGGTCACCTGGGCATAGCGCCGCGGCGAGATCTCGAGGCTGCGGAGGCGTTCTCCCATCGTCACAAAGATGATCGCAGCGGCCACGCGGCCGCCGGGCTCAACCGCCCTTCGAGGTTTTTTCGATCAGGAATTCGACCAGCTCTTCGATTTCTTTTTTGGACAGCGACTGGCCGAAGGTCTGGGGCATCACGTTGGGCGGGTAGCCCTTGGCGATTTCCTTGTTCGGATCGACGATGTCCTCTTCGATCTTCGATGCCGGTTGCCCGGGGAGGACTTCGTTGAGGTCCGGGCCGGTGGTGCCGCCGGCGCCTTCGACGCCGGCCAGCGTGTGACAGCCGCCGCAGCCGTTGTTGGCGAAGACCTGGGCACCGGGGCCGCCGGGGACCTGCGGGGGCTTGGCGCCGGGCACACCGGCCCATTCGCCGATGTAGGCGGCGACGTCCTCGAGGTCCTGGCCGGAGACGATGTCGGCTGGCATCGAGACCGATGGGTCGCCGTTTTCGGGCCGCGGGTTCTCGACCTGGGCCTTGACGATCCCTTCGATCGTGTCGCTGTCCTCGCCGATTTCGCGGGCGGCGGCGAAGGCGTCGTCGAGGTCGGGGCCCTGGACGCCGCTGGTGCCGGCCTGCGCCAGGGTGTGGCAGGTGCCGCAGTTCGCTTTGAACAGGGTGCGGCCGCGAGCGGTGTCGGCGCTGGTCGTGCCACAGCCCGAGGCGACCACCACGGTCGCCCCGAGGGCGACGAGCGCGAGCACCACGAGGATTGGCTTCGGAAGGGTCTGCATACGGCTGAGGCGGGCCGGAGTCTATATGTCGGGGCCGGTCGAAAGCGTTTGGCTCAGGCGGCGATTGGGGTACCCTTGAGGCGATTCGCACTATGTCTCGGACGCGGCCAGAGGAGGACGAAGATGCAGGTGCGGGATGGAATGTCGGAGGTATCGCTGACGGTTGGCCCGTCGCACACGCTGCGGCAAGCGGCGGCGTGCATGGTGGAGAGGGGGACCGGGGCGGCCCTCGTCTCCGACGCCGAGTCGCCGGCTCCGGGAATCGTCACCGAGCGCGACCTGCTGATCTCGGTAGCCGCCGGCGAGGACCCTGACGTCGAGCTCGTCGCCGAGCATATGAGCGAGCGGGTTATCGCCGCCGCGCCTGACTGGAGCCTCGAGCGAGCGGCCGTCGAGATGTCGCGCCGCGGCGTCCGCCACCTCGTCGTCGTCGACGGCCCAGACGTCGTCGGCGTCCTCTCGATGCGCGACATCGTCCGCTGCTGGACCTCAGAGGGCGCGACGTCCGAAATGGAAGCTTTGAGGCGCTGAGGCGGCGCTGACTAGCCCTTGGGGGGCGTGATCGTTTCCACAGGCAGCGCCGCGTGCTTCACGTGCTGCTTGCGGGAGAGGCCGAAGTAGCTGCGGACGGAGCCCTTGACCAGGGCGCGGAAGGCGAAGAGGACGAAGATCGCGCCGATCACCGAGTAGACGTAGGGCGAGAAGATGAAGCCGGCGGCGTAGATGCCGCAGACGAGGCCGACGGCGCCGAGGGCGAAGAAGGCGGGGGCCCAGGAGGGGCGGGGCGTGTAGACCAGCTCGCCAGGCTCGGGAATGTGTCGATGCTCGCTCATCGAGTCCTAGGAAGCGGCGATGTAGAGGAAGGCGGCGACGAAGGTGAGGGCGAAGATCGCGGCGGCGAAGCCACCGGCGACGAGCCCCCCGACCATGTTCTTGCGAGCGGTCTCGCGATCCACGGGTGGAGTTCTATCAATACGGGCCGCTGGGTGGGCGGACCGTGCCACGGGACCCGCCCCCGATCGCACACCGACGGGCAGGTAGGTGTGCGATCGGGGGCGGGTCTGCGTTCGGGGAGGGCTCGAACGCCGCTCGTTACTTTGTACGTGCTATGGGCCATACAAAGTGACGAGCGGCGAAAAAGCAGAAGGATCCCGCTCTCAAACGCTCCGAACTTAGGCCTGACCCGCACACCTACCTGCCCACGGAGGTGTTCGGGTCAGGCCCCCTCAGCGGTTTCGTCCCTTGCCGCTATACGTGTGCGGCGATCGCCATGCTGAGGAACAGCAGGGCCAGGTACCCGAGTGAGAACAGGTACGTCCTCAGCGCCCAGCGGCGATCCTTCTTGCGCAGCAGCTGTGCCGAGAAGTAGATGAAGGCGGCGCCGAGGAGCATCGAGGGGACGAGATAGGCGACGCCGAGGCCGCCGGCGCAGAAGGGGAGCTGGGTGACGGCGTAGAGAAGGACGGTGTAGAGGAGGATCTGGCGGCGCGTCTCCTGCTCGCCGCGGACGACGGGGAGCATCGGGATCGAGGCCTTCGCGTACTCGTCCTTCATCAGCAGCGAGAGCGCCCAGAAGTGGGGCGGGGTCCAGAAGAAGACGATCGCGAAGAGGTAGAAGGCCATGCCGTCGAGGCCGCCGGTGACGGCCGCCCAGGCGACCAGCGGCGGCACCGCGCCGGCGGCGCCGCCCCAGACGATGTTCTGCCAGGTACGGCGCTTGAGAAAGAGCGTGTAGAGGAAGACGTAGCCGAGGAAGCCCGAGAGCGAGAGCGTCGCCGCCAGCGGGTTGACGGTCAGCGCCAGGAGCAGGAAGGAGGTGGCGCCGAGCGCGGTGCCGAAGGCGATCGCGGCGCTAGGGGAAACGCGGCCGGAGGCGACGGGCCGGTCGGCGGTGCGGGCCATCATCCGGTCGATATCGCGGTCGACGGCGTGGTTGATCGCGCCGGCGCCGCCGGCCGAGAGGGCGCCGCCGAGGCAGGTGAGGAAGATCAGGCGGAACGAGGGGTCGCCGGCGACGTACATCGTCGTCACCGTCGTGAACAGCAGCAGCGACTGCACCTTCGGCTTGGTCAGCGTCAGGTAGTCGCGTAGGAGCTGCGAGGCGGCGGAGCGGGGGGCTACTGCCGCCGGGTTGGGCGCAGTACGCGCGCCGGCATCCATGCCGGTCAGGCTACCGGCTCAGACTCGCGCACCGGCAGCTCGGGACTGGCGGTGCGGTGCGCGATCGCCTCGCGGATGTCCCGCATCGGCCGCTCGCTGCGCACGTCGGGCAGCACGTCGAAGTTGTGGGGGTCGGGTGGCGAGAGCGTGAGCCACTCGAGCGTGTCGCCACCCCACGGGTCGTGACCGGCCTCCGGGCCGTTGACGCGGCTCTGGATCGCGTTGACGAGGTTCATCACGATCCCCGCGACGAGGATCAGCGAGCCGATCGAGGCGATCAGGTTGTAGCCGTCGACGCCGGTCCCGTTGAAGTACTTGTAGGCGTCGATCACCTGGCCCTCGTTGTAGCCGGCGAGCGCCAGCGGCACGAAGGTGACGAGGACGCCGACCAGCGTGGTCCAGAAGGAGGCGCGGCCGAGGGTCTCGCCCATCGTCCGGGCGGTCATCTTCGGATACCAGTAGTGGAGCGCGGCGAAGCCGCCGAAGACGGCGCCCCCGATCAGCGCGAAGTGGGTCGAGGCGGTCGCGTCGGTCGTGTTCTTCAGGTCCCAGGCCGAGGCGACGAGCGACTGCTGGATCTCGCCGGCGAGGCCGATCGAGATCAGCGAGATCGCGCCCGCTGCCCAGAGTAGCGGCGCCCGCATGTGGAGGACGCCGCCGATCATCGTCGCGATCAGGTTGAAGATGATGACGCCGACGGGGACGATCAGCGCCAGCGACATCAGCATCGCGAAGTACATCCAGCCGACGCCGATCGGCGCGGTGTACATGTTCTGCATCCAGGCCAGCGTGCCGAGCACGGCGATCGCCGCCAGCGAGACCATCACCGCTTTGCGGTTGAACAGCGGTTTGCCGGAGAAGACGGCGACGATCTCGGCGATCGCGCCGAAGGCGAAGATCAAGACCAGCATGTAGGAGCCGGAGTAGAAGATCCAGCTCAGGTGCTGCCAGAGCAGCGGCGCGCCGCCGGAGCCGTCGGCGAAGAAGATCCCGTCGTAGTTGCGGTCGATCATCAGCATCGTCAGCGCGGCGAGGAAGACCGGGCCGATGAAGAGCATCAGCCAGGAGCTCACGGTCGCGCCCCAGGCGAAGATCGGCACCCGCCGCCAAGCCATTCCCGGCGCCCGCATGTTGCGCAGCGTGGTCAGCAGGTCGACCGCGATCAGGACGAAGCCGAGCGTCGCCAGGCCAACGCTGGTCGCCCAGGCGTCGACGCCGTTGTTGGAGAGGAAGGCGGTCTCGGTCAGCGGCGAGAGCGGGTTGACGCCGGCCTCGGTCGGCGTCCACATGAAGCCCGAGTAGAGGACGACGGCAGCGCCGACCCAGAGCGCCATCCCGGTCTGGCCGATGCGGGGCAGCGCGGTGCCGCGGGCGCCGATCTGCAGCGGCGCCACGTAGTAGGCGAGGCCCAGCACCAGCGGCAGGGCGAAGAAGAAGAGCGCGGTTCCCCCGTAGAGGGAGAGCATCCGGTTGAAGGCAACAGGCGTCAGGAACTTGTTCTCGGGGATCGCCAGCTGCAGCCGGATCAGGATCCACTCGACCAGCGCGATGAAGAGGAAACCGAGGGCGCCGGTGACGAGGATGCGGCCGACGTCCTTGTGGTCGCCGCTGGTCGCCAGCTCGATCCAGCGCGCGCGGCGCTTGGGGAAGCCGTCGACGACGAGCTCGGGGCGCGGGGACTCGCTCACGGCACTTCTCCGTTTTCGATCAGGCCGACGACTCGTTCCTGGGCCGCTTCGATGTCGGTTTTCTGCGTTTCGATGAATTCTTCGTATTCGTCGGGCGAGACGACCTTGACTTCGGTCCGCATCGCCGCGTAGGCCTGGCCGGAGAGGCTGGCGGCGTCGCCGGTGAAGGAGCCTTCCTTGTCGGCGCGCAGCAGGACCCAGTTGGTCTTGCCCGGGACCGCGTCGTGCTTGCCGGCGAGGTCGGGGACGTTCCAGGTGTGGACGACGTCGGTGGAGACCAGCTTCAGTTTGACCAGGGTGTCGACCGGGATCACCAGCTGGTAGTAGCTGAAGGCGTCGTTCGGGTAGGCGTAGCGCCACAGCCACTGCTGGCCGGTGGCTTCGATTTCCAGCGTTTCGCCCTTTTCGGCGACCAGCCCGGCGGAGCCCGTCGTGGGCGTTTCGCGGGCCTTGTCGGTGAAGACGATGCCGAGGACGAAGACGACGAGGGCGAAGAGGGTGAGGGCGCCGGCGACCCGGAACTGGACCCTGCGGCCGCCCGAGATCTGGCGCGGGGAGGCGCCGCGCTCGCCGCGGTAGCGGCGGATCGCGTAGAAGAGGGCGACGTTGATCGCGACGACGACGATCGCGGCGGCGATGAAGCCGATCCAGACGAGGGTGTCGATCTGATCCGTGGCAGGGGAGTGCGGCGCCAAAGCGCGGCCATTCTATTCAGGCGAGGCGGCGCCGCGGGTCCTGGCCCCCGTCGCCTACCTATACTCGCCGACCTGATGCGCCGCCCCCGGCAATCCCGCGCGCTCCGATTCGCTGTCCGGGGCGGAGCCGCCGCCGCGATCGGCGCCTCGCTCGCGGTCCCGTTGCTGCGCCGGCGGCTGCGGATCCCGGCCCCGCTGACCGCCGCCGCCGCCTATTCGGGCCCGCTCGCACTCGCGGTCCTGACGCCGCGCACGAAGAAGCGCGACGTGGCGATGTTCACCCTGCAGATGCTCGCTTTCACCTTCGTCCACGAGCTCCCCTACGACGATCCGAAGCGCCTGCGCGCCCGCCTGCGCAGCCGCTACCCGGTCGTCCTCGACAAGGCGATCGGCGGCGGCCGACTGCCCAATGCCCGCCTGCAGCGCGCGCTCGCCCGCCTACCGCGAGGCGGCGGCGTCGACCGCTTCCTGGCTTGGACGCACTGGCTCTGGTTCATCGAGCCCTATCTGGCGCTGGCCGTGATCCTCACCCGCCACAACGAGCGCTTCCCGCGAGCCGCCCGGCAGATGGCAGCGGTCTTCGACCTTGGCTGCGCGACCTACTTCGCCGTGCCGACGGCGCCGCCCTGGTGGGCTTCGGAGCAGGGCGAGACCGGCGAAGAGGTGCGACGGATCATGGTCGAGGTCGGCGAACGGACCTGGGGCAGCGCCTGGCCGAAGATGTACGAGACCCTCGGCGGCAACCCCTGGGCGGCGATGCCATCGCTGCACTTCGCGACCTCGGTCTCGGCGGCGCTCTCGCTGAGCGAGGCAGGAAAGGTCGAGGGCGCGCTGGGTTGGGCCTACGCCGGGACGCTCGGCTTCGCGCTTGTCTATCTGGGCGAGCACTACGTGACCGACCTGCTCGCCGGCGCCGCCCTGGTCGCCGCCGTGCGCAGGGGGGAACCGCTGGCCGAGCCGGCGATTCGCACGATCGGCGAAGGGCTGCAGCGTCTGGAGAAGATCGCCAGCGGGTAGCGTTACCCGACGTGTCTCAGCAAGACTCGGCGAACGGCAACCGAACCGTCGAGCTGCCGCTACTCACCACGCGGCGCCTGATCCAGACGGTCGTGATCGTCATCGTCCTCCTGGTCGGGATCTATTTCCTGTTCCCGAAGCTGGTCGGGCTCGGCGACGCGATGAGCAAGCTCGGCGACGCCGACCCCCTCTGGATCGCGATCGCGATCGGCTTCAGCGTCGCCTCCTTCGCCACCTACATCGCCCTCTTCAAAGCTGTGGTCGGCGGCCATGCGCTGCGTCTGACCTGGCTCGAGACCTACGAGATCAACATGGCCGGGGTGGCGGCGACGCTGCTCTTCTCGGCCGGCGGCGCCGGCGGCATCGCCCTCACCTACTGGGCGCTGCGCAAAGCCGGGATGCGCCGCCGCGACGTCGCCCGCCGCATGGTTGCCTTCATCAGCCTCCACTACGCCTTCTACCCGCTGGCGCTGATCGTCTGCGGCGTGCTCCTGCGGACCGGCGTCGTCAACGGCGAGGCCTCGGTCGAGCTGACGATCATCCCGGCCGCGGTCGCCGGCATCCTGCTCGTGCTCGGCGCCCTGCTGGCGCTGATCCCGACCGACCTCGAACGGCGCTTGCTGCCGATCTCCCACAACGAGAAATGGCAGGGCTTCGTCCGCTCGGTCGCCAAAGTGCCGGAAACGCTGGGGGAGGGGTTCCGCTTCGCGATGCACCTCTTCGCCCACCCCAAGGAAGGCGGTCTCGCCGTGCTCGGCGCCGCCGGCTACTGGGCGACCAGCATCGGCGTCCTCTGGGCCTCCTTTCACGCCTTCGGCGTCCACGTCCCCCTTGCCGTCGTCGTCCAGGGATTCTTCCTCGGCATGGTTGCCAACCTGTTCCCGCTCGCGCCGGCCGGGGTCGGTGCCGTCGACGCCGGCATGATCGGCGCCTTCGTCCTCTTCGGCATCCCAGAGGAAACCGTCTTCCCGGCGATCTTGATCTTCCGCCTGGTCGCCTTCTGGCTACCGATCCCGCCCGGTATCGTCGCCTTCTTCCAGCTGCGCAAAACGGTGCGCCGCTGGGAAGTCGAGGGGCGCCCGATCGAGCGCGGCGAAGGCGCCACGTCGGAGTACGAGCCGGCCGTGGGCTGATTGCCTTTCGCCTCCCGCAGCGGTACTATAAAAAGTAAAGTATTAGCCTTCCAAGAGAGATGGCGGAGATGAGCGAGAAGAAACCGGTCGAGAACGTGATCATCATCGGCGGCGGCCCCGCCGGCTACACGGCGGCGCTCTACACCGCCCGTGCCAACCTCGAGCCGCTCGTCTTCGAGGGCTTCCAGTGGGGCGGCCAGCTGCAGAACACGACCGACGTCGAGAACTATCCCGGCTACCCCGAGGGAATCATGGGGCCGGAGATGATGGCCCAGTTCCGCGCCCAGGCCGAGCGCTTCGGGACCCGCTTCGTAACCGACGACGTCGACCGCGTCGAGCTCTCCGACGGCGGCGTCCACAAGGTCTTCCTCGGCGACGAGGAGCACCGCGCCAAGACCGTGATCCTGGCGATGGGGGCGGAGCCGAAACGGCTCGGGATCCCCGGCGAGATGGAGCTCGGCGGCCGCGGCGTCTCCACCTGCGGCGTCTGCGACGGCGCCTTCTTCAAGGGCCACGAGGTGATCGTCGTCGGCGGCGGCGACTCGGCGATGGAGGACTCGATCTTCATCTCCAAGTTCGCCGAGCATCTGACGATCGTCAATCGCCGCGACGAGTTCCGCGCCTCGAAGATCATGTTCGACCGCGCCACCGAGAAGGACAACATCGGCCTCAAGACGCCGTTCATCCCCGAGGAGTTCGTCGCCGGCGAGGACGGCAAACTGGCCAAGATCCGCCTCCGCAACGCCGAGACCGGCGCCGAGGAGGAGATCGAGGCGACCGGCGCCTTTGTCGCGATCGGCCACGTGCCCCGCTCGGAGGTCGTCAAGGACCAGATCGACACCGACGAGGACGGCTACATCGTCACCGAGCCGGGCTCGACCCGGACCAACCTCGGCGGCGTCTTCGCCGTCGGCGACGTCGTCGACCACACCTATCGTCAGGCGGTCACCGCCGCCGGCACCGGCTGCATGGGCGCCCTCGACGCCGAGCGCTACCTGCGCGACAGCCCACCCCCGGTCGAGGCCCACTGGTTCCCCGGCGGCGAGCCCGCCGAGCTCAGCGCTTAGCCGCGCCGGGGTTGGGCGCTAGTTCAGCGTTACGCGGACCGATCGGGTCGCGGACTTGCCTTTGGCCGAGTCCGTGGCGACCGCGGTGACGCGGTAGGCCCCCGGTCCCAGCGGGCCGTGCTTCGTGCGAGTGGGGAGACGGCGCGCGTTCTTGCCGGCCTTCCCCTTGGCCTTGAACCTGAGCAGGACCCTGCTGAAGCGGTGCCCGCGCAGCTTGCGGCGGATGGTGAAGGCGACCTTCGCCTTCTCGCTGAGCCTGTAGTGGAGGGTCGTCCCACGTTTGCCCTTGGTTACCTTGATCCCGAAGATCGCAGGCAGCGTGTCAACCGTCGCCGAAGCGTCTTTGCCGCCGCAGTAGGCGGTCTGGCCGGTGTAGGAGTAGCCGCTGCAGCCGTTGTCGTCGATGACGCCGAGCGTCACGGTGTAGGCGCCGGCCTTCTTGTAGTTGTGGGTCGTCGTCGGCGTGCTGGTCGTCTTCGTCGCCCCGTCGCCGAAGTCCCACTCATAGGTGACGATCTTCGCCGTGGTGTCGTGCGAGGCGTTCGCATCGAACCTGGTCTTGCCGTGCGGCGGACCCGGCTTCGCGGTGAACGACGCGACCGGATCGCTGGGTCGTGCCAGCGGCGTGTCGTTGTCAGAGCTGCCTCCGGTCGGCGCGGGCGCCCCGATCTTCGTCAGCGTGCCGTCGCCGGCGACTGAGAAGGCCTGGACCTGTTCGCCGTGCATCGGCTCGGCGTAGAGGAAGCGACCGTCGACCGACATCCCGAGCGCGGCGGGGCCGGGGACCCCCGAGGGGGCGGGCGTGCCGACCTGCGCCAGCTTTCCGGTCGGGTCGATCGAGTAGGTGGTGACCGATGCTTCGTTGTAGCTGGGGGTGTAGGCGAAGTGCCCGTTGGGGGAGACGATCAGCTCCCCGGTCGTATCGTCGATCGGGGTCAGGACCGATCCGGTCGAGGTCAGCGAGCCGTCGCTGCCGATCGCGTAGGTGCGCAGTTTTTCTTCCCCCGAAGGCCCGTCGCGGCCCGACGTGACGGCGAACTTGCCGTCGGGCGTGATCCGCATGTAGTCGGGGCCATGGGGGAGACCCAACGGGACTGGGGCCAACGGCGCCAGCGCGCCGTCGGCGCCGATCGAGTAGCGGGCGATCGTGCCGGTGAAGTAGTCGCCCTGGAAAAGGAAGCGCCCATCCGGCGTGATCGCGATTGGGCCGCCGGCAGTTCCGACCGGAGCCCCGAGCGACGTCAGCCCGCCGTCGGAGCCGATGCCGTACCCGGCAATCCCTTTGGGCAGCGCCTGGAGATAGACGAAGCGCCCATTCGGCGTTACGGCCGGAATGTCGCCGGCTGCGGCAGGCATCGGGGCGGCCGCCGGAGAAGGCGAGCCGTCGGCTCCGAGCGTGAAGGTTTCGAGGTACTGGTCGAAGCCCGACGAGGCGATCAGCAGCCGCCCGTCGGGCGTGATCCCGAGCCCGTAGACGGGGTGGTGGTTCTGGAAGGGCGAGCCGGTCAGCGGGGCGAGCAGGCCATCACCGCCGATCGAGAACGCGGCGAACGTCTCGTCGCTGTAATTGGGGACGTAGAGGGTGCCGGCTGTTGCCGATTGGGCGAGCACCGCAGTCGCCAAGACCGCGGCAAGCAGCGCCGACGCGAGTTTGCCGAGCCTGAGCGCAGACACGGCGAAGAGGGTACCCCAGCCGTCTGCCGGTCTGGACGAGGGTTAGGCGCCGGCTTCGGCAACCAGCAGCGGCGCCGGGCGGTATGCCTCGCCACGCTCGGCGCGGAGCGCTTCGAGTAGGTCGACCGCGCGCGCCGGGCCGAGCTGTTCTGTGATTGCAATCGGGCCTTGCGGCCAGTTGAAGCCGAGCCGCATCGCGGTTTCCATGTCCTCGGGGGAGGCGATCTCCTCTTCGCGGGCGAAGGCGGCCTCGTTGGCGATCTGGGCGTAGAGGCGGGGGAGGAGCTCGGTTGGCGGCGCGTCGCTGGCCGCCGCATCCTCGGGGCGCGGGTAGGAGTAGTAGCCCGCTCCGTTCTTGCGGCCGAGCTTGCCTTCGGCGACGAGGCGCTCCTGGATCGGGCTCGGGCGCCAGCGCTCGGGCTCGCCGCCCTGGCGATAGAAGGAGCGGGCGATTTCGAGGTTGACGTCGAGCCCGATCAGGTCGATCAGCTCGAACGGGCCCATGCGGAAGCCGGCGCCGCGGACCGCGCGGTCGATCGTCGCCGCGTCGGCGACGCCGTCCCCGAGCATTCGCAGCGACTCGAGGAAGAACGGTCGCGAGAGGCGGTTGGCGACGAAGCCGGGGCTGTCCTTGGCCCGGATCGGGCTGCGTCCCATCCGTGCGGCGACCTCGGTTGCAGTCGTCAGCGCCCGATCCGAGGACTCCGGCGTGGCGACGATCTCGACCAGCTTCATCAGCGCTGGCGGGTTGAAGAAGTGCATGCCGACGACTCGCTCGGGCCCGGGGACGCCAACCGCGATCTCCACCACCCGCAGCGAGGAGGTGTTGCTGGCCAGCACCGTCTCCGCTCCGCAGGCGGCGGCGGTGGCGGCGAACAGCTCGCGCTTCAGCCGAACGTCCTCGGGTGCAGCCTCGATCACCAGCTCGCAGCCGGCGAGGTCGGCCAGCGACTCGACCGGTGTCGCCCGGCCCGCCGCGGCTTCGGCCTCCTTCTCGCCCCAGCGGCCGCGATCCACCCCGTTGGCGAGCGCCTCGCCGAGGCGGACGGTGCTGGCCTGGGCCGCATCTGGGAAGGCGTCGTAGATCCGCGTCTCGAAGCCGCCGAGCGCCGCGATCTGGGCGATCCCAGTGCCCATCGTGCCGGCGCCGAGGACGCCGACGGACCCGACGCTCATCGCCCCTGGAACTTCGGCTCGCGCTTCTCGAGGAATGCCCGCATCCCCTCGACCCGGTCCTCGGTCGCCATCGCCTGCTCGAATAGCGAGCGCTCGGTCGCCAGGCCCTCGGCCATCCCGGTCTCGGCGGCGAGCACGGCCTGCTTGGCCAGGCGCGTGGCGATCGGCGGACGCTCGGCGACCAGCGCCGCCAGCTCGAGCGCCTCCTCCAGCCAGCGGCCCTCGCCGACTACCGCGTTGACCAGCCCCCATTCGAGCGCTGTGCCGGCGTCGAAGAGGCGCCCGGTCAGCACGTACTCCATCGCCCGCTGCTTGCCGAGCGCGCGGGTCAGCCGCTGCGTGCCACCGCCGCCGGGGATGATCCCGAGCTTGATCTCCGGCTGGCCGAAGCGGGCGTCCTCGTCGGCGACGATCATGTCGCAGGCAAGCGCCAGCTCGCAGCCGCCGCCGAGCGCGTAGCCGGCGACCGCGGCGACGATCGGCGTCTCGGTCGCGGCCAGCTGCGCCCACAGCCCGCTGCGGTCGGGCGGGGGCGGGGCGCCCGGTTCGAGTGCCGCCATTTCCTTGATGTCGGCGCCAGCGGCGAAAACCTTCTCGGAGCCGGCGAGGACGATGCAACGCACCTCGGGGTCGGCGTCAAAGCGCTCCAGCGCTGCGACCAGCTCCTCGCGCATCGGCGCCGAGAGCGCGTTGCGCGTCTCCGGGCTCGCCAGTCGGACGAGGCCGACGCCGGGTCGGGCGACCGCGGTCTCGACCAGCTCGGCCACCGGCTCAGCTCTCCTCGAACGGGAGCATCGCGTTCACCCCCGTCGCGAGGCGGCCGATGATCAGCTTCTGAATCTGCGAGGTGCCCTCGTACAGGGTGGTGACGCGGGCGTCGCGCAGGTAGCGCTCGACCGGGTAGTCGTCGACGTAACCGGAGCCGCCGTGGACCTGGATCGCCAGGTTCGCGCATTCGACCGCGGCCTCGGTCGCGTAGAGCTTCGCCACCGAGGTCTCCATCGTGTTCGGCTTGCCTTCGTCCTTCAGCGCCCCGGCGCGGTAGACCAGCATTCGGCTGGCGTCGCGCTTGAGGATCATCTCGGCGATCATCTCCTGGACCAGCTGGAAGCGGGCGAGGGGGACGCCGAACTGCCTGCGCTCGGTCGCGTATGAGACCGAGGACTGGACGCAGCCTTCGCAGATCCCGACGCAGCCGGCGGCGACGCTGTAGCGGCCGGTGTCGAGCGCGGTCATCGCCACCTTGAAGCCGTCGCCGACCTCGCCCAGCATGGCCGAGTCTGGGACCTCGACGCCGTCGAGCGAGATCTCGCCGGTGTCGGAGGCGCGCAGGCCGAGCTTGCCGTGGATCTCCTGCGTCGTGAACCCCTCGCTGTCGGTGGGGACCATGAAGCAGGCCAGGCCGCGGTGCTTGCGCTCGGGGTCGGTCTGGGCAAAGATCAGCGCGACGTCGGCGAAATTGGCCATCGAGATCCACATCTTCTGGCCGCTGATCGACCAGCCGGAGTCGGTCTTCGTCGCTCGCGTGCGCAGGTTGGCCGCGTCGGAGCCGGTGTCGGGCTCGGTCAGCCCGAAGCAGCCGAGCGCCTCGCCCGAGCAGAGCCGCGGCAGCCACTCGCGCTTCTGCTCCTCGCTGCCCCAGCGCTCGATCGGGCCGCCGACCAGCGAGGTCTGGACCGAGACCACGGTGCGGGCCGAGGAGTCGGCGCGGCCGATCTGCTCGGCGATCAGCCCGTAGCCGACGTAGTCGAGGCTGCGGCCGCCGTACATTTCGGCGATCGGGGCCCCCAGGTAGCCGACCTGCCCCAGCTTGCGGGCCAGCTCGCGGTTGAAGCGCCCGGCGCGGTCGTTGTCGCGCGCTCCCGGCAGGATCTCTCGCTCGGCGAATTCCCACGCCGACTCGGCGATCAGGCGCTGCTCGTCAGTCAGGTTGAACTCCACTTTCCCCGGCCCCTCCCTCGTCGTTGTCTGCGGCCCTACGTCGGGCTCACGGCTCGTCCAGCTCTCGCTTCAGCGTCTCGGCGAAGGCGGCCTGTGCCTCGCGCGTGCGCGGCCCCGGCGCGAGGGCGAGCTCGACCCCGTCGACGGCCGACACCGCCTGGATCTCGCGCGTGGTCGAGGCGAGAAAGGCCTCGCTGGCGCCGCGCAGGTCGGCGACGTCGAAGGTTCCCTCCTCGACCGCGAGCGCCCTGACCAGTCGGTCGCGCGTGATCGAGTCGAGGACCGGGTTGTCGAGCGAGGGCGTCCGCAGCCGGCCCTCGGGCGTGGCCCAGAAGATCGTCGAGGTCGGCGGCTCCAGCACGGTCCCGTCGGGCAGCACAAGAACCGCCTCGTCGGCGCCGCGCGCTTTCGCGATTCGCGTCGCCTCCATGTTCGCGGCGTAGGAGAGCGACTTGACCCGGTTGAGGATGATCGTCGGGGTGTAGGTGACGGTGGCCACCGTGACCGTCTCGGCATGGGCGGGGATCGGCTCGGTGGCGGCGATGCGGCGGCCGCCGCGGGTGACGATCAGCCGCAGCTGGCCTTCGACGGCGCCGGCGCGCTCGAGCAGCGCCGCGATCTCGGCCTCGAGCGCGGAGCGGTCGAACTCCAGCTCCAGTGCTGCCGCCGAGCGCCCGAGGCGGTCGACGTGCTCGCCCAGCGCGAACGGGCGGCCGCCGTAGAGGCGAATCACCTCGAAGGCGCCGTCGCCGCGGTAGAGGCCGTCGTCTTTGAGGCCGATCGTCGCCTCCGCGGTGGCGGTGATCTCGCCGTCGACGCTCGCCAGCTCTTCCAGCCCCGTACTCACCGGGGCGAGGCTACCCTGTCTCCATGCTGTTCGTTCTGGGGACTCTGGGGGTATTGGCCTTGATCGTCGCCGCGCTGCTGATCGTCGGCCGCTTCTACAAGGGCAGCGATGCGGACCTGGTTCACTGGGAGCCGACGCGCTCGCCGGCGGTCGAGGCGCAGAACGAGATCGACGACGTGCGCCAGATGCTCGAGGCGCAGAACGAGATGCGCCGCCGCCGCGGCGCCCCGGAGCTGACCGAGGCCGACGTCCACGCCAGCGCCGCCGAGGACGAGCGCTTCCGCCTCCGCGGCGCCGGCCCCTTCCGGTCCGACTAAGCCGCTTCGGCGGTCGGCTGTCGACTTTGTCGCCCATGCGTGGACAAAGTCGACACGGAGGCCGTCTTCGCTGGACCGATCGCAACCGCCAGAGCCGCGGTGCCGAGGCCGGCGCCGAGTGCGAACCACCAGCCATGGCGCAGGCCGACGAGCAGGTCGCCGCTGCCGTCGATCAGCGCGATCAGGATCGCGACCCCGATCGCAACGCCTAGCTGGCGCGCCATGCTGAAGACGGCGGTGCCGGTAGCGAAGCGCGAGGGAGGTAGCGAGGCGGTGGCGGCTGCGGGCAGCGTGCCGAGGACCATGCCGACGCCGGCGCCGCCGATCATGTTGCCGGGCAGGTAGCTGGCGGCATAGGAGGAGTTGGCGTCGACGTTGCCGAGCAGCCAGGCGAAGCTGGCGGCGAACAGCAGCCCGCCGGTGGCAGCGATCGGGCGTTGCCCGATGCGGCCGCCGAGCCGGCCCGAGGGGATCGCGAAGGCGGCTGCCATCAGCGGACCGGGGGAGAGGGCGAAGCCGGCGGTCAGCGCCGAGTAGCCCCAGACTTCGGTCAGCAGCAGGACGCCGGAGAGCAGCATCGCGCCGAAGCCGGCGAAGAAGACGAGCGCCGCCAGGTTGGCGACGGAGAAGGAGCGGACCCGCAGCAGCGGCAGCTCGATCACCGGTGCGTGGTGATGGGCGGAGCGGCGGACGAAGGCAGCGATGAGGCCGACGGCGCCGACGAAGGAGGCGATCGTGCGCGGGTCGCCCCAGCCCCAGTCGGTGCCCTTGACGATGCCGAGGGTCAGCGCGCCGATCCCGAGCGCCAGCTCGAGCGCGCCGAGCAGGTCGGGGCGGCCGTCCTCCGGTTCGCGCACCTCGTTGAGCATCCGCACCGCGAACAGCGCCGTGATCACCCCGATCGGGACGTTGACGAGGAAGATCCAGCGCCAGCTCAGCTCCAGCACGAGACCGCCGATCGGCGGTCCCAGCGCGGCGGCGACGCCGCCGACCGCCGACCAGATGCCGATCGCCAGCGCCCGCTGCTCGGCCGGGAAGACGGGGAGGATGAGGCCGAGCGTCGCCGGGATCATCAGCGCTCCCCCAGCGGCCTGGACGATCCGCGCGGCGACGAGGAACTCGACCGAGGGGGCGGCCGCGCACAGCGCCGAGGCCGCGGAGAAGAGGAGCAGCCCAGCGACGAAGACGCGCTTGCGGCCGATCCGGTCGGCGAGCCGGCCGGCCGGAACGAGTAGCGCGGCGAAGACGATCGCGTAGGCGTTGAGGACCCAGGAGAGGCTGGAGAAGGTTGCGCCGTCGAAGTCCCTGGCCAGGTCGGGGAAGGCGATGTTGACGATGAACAGGTCGAGGCTCGACATGAAGAGCCCGACCGAGACCACCAAGAGGACTTTCCAGCGCTGCTCCATCACCGCTCCCATCAGGTAGCTTGCATTTCGCAAGCGACCCTAGCAGAGTGACTTGCAAAATGAAAGTCAAGAGCTAGACTGACCCCATGCCGATCAAAGCCTTCGCCGATCTCAACTGCTCGATCGCCCGGCCGCTCTCCGTCCTCGGCGAGCGCTGGGCGCTGCTGATCCTGCGCGACCTCTTCCTCGGGCGCCGCCGCTTCGAGGAGTTCCAGGACTCGCTCGGGATCGCCTCCAACGTGCTGAGCCAGCGGCTCGCGACTCTGGTGGACGAGGGCATCGTCGAGCGCCGCCGCTACAGCGAGCACCCCGAGCGCTTCGAATACAGGCTGACCGAGAAGGGACGGGACCTGCAGCCGGTGCTCCTGGCGCTGCTCGCCTGGGGCGACCGCTACACCGCCGGTCCAGCGGGGCCGGCGCGCGAAGTCGTCCACGAGGAGTGCGGCCACGCCTTCCACATGGTCGCCACCTGCTCGCACTGCGGCGGGGGGGTCGACTCTCGCAACACCCGCTCTCGCCGCGGTCCCGGCGCCGTCGCCGCATAGAGTCCGCGCGTGGCCCGCGCGCTGATAGTCGGCTGCGGCTGTCGCGGCCGCCTCCTCGGCGAGCGGTTGGGCGCGGCGGGCTGGGCGGTGCGCGGCACGAGCCGCCAGGACGAGGGACTGGCAGCGATCGAGGCGGCCGGGATCGAGGCCGCCCAGGCCGACCCCGAGCGCCCCGGCACCCTGCTCGACCTGGTCGGCGACGTCGCCGTCGTCCACTACCTACTCGGCTCGGCCACCGGCCCGGCGCAGGAGCTGGAGGCGATTCACGGCCCGCGCCTGCAGAGCCTGCTCGAGAAACTGGTCGACACCCCGGTGCGGGGGTTCGTCTACGAGGCGGCGGGGGAGGTCGACCCGGCGCTGCTCGCGGCCGGCGCCGAGGCGGTCGAGGCCGCCGCCGCGACCTGGCGGATCCCGGTCGCGGTCTTGACCGAGCCGATCGCCGATTACGACGCCTGGGCCGCCGAGACGGCCGAGCTGTCGCTGCGGCTGCTCAGCCCAGGCGGCTGAGCAAGTCCCCCAGAATTCGCGCCGTGGCTCCCCAGATCAGGTGGCCGTCGACCTCGTAGGTGGGGGTGTGGATGGCGACGCCGCGGCGGACGAGGCGGCGCATCTCGTAGCCCTCGCGCAGCAGGTCGAGCGAGAAGGTGAGGACCGTCTCGACCTCGGCCGGATTGGGCTCGAGGCCGAGATCGCCGGGTGGCCCGACGAGGCCGACGAAGGGGTGGACGAGGTAGTCGGTGACGAAGGTCGAGACCGGCAGCAGGGCGCCGCTGACCTCGACTGCGGCCGGGTCGAGCCCGATCTCCTCGCGCGCCTCGCGCAGCGCCGTCGCTGTCAGATCGGCGTCGCCGGCGTCGCGGCGGCCACCAGGGAAAGAGATCTCGCCGGCGTGCTTGCTGAGGTCGGCACGCCGCTCGGTGAAGATCAGCCCCGGCTCCTGTGGCCACCCGTATAGGGCGAGCAGCACCGCCGCCTCCGTCCCACCCGAGCCCCCCGCGGCCGCTGCCTCCCCCGGCGCCATCAGCAGCTGCGCCAGATCTTTCATCGTGTGGTCGTCGTCTGAGATGGCGAAAACCAAGCCTGGGTAGGACGCAGGGAGGACGGCGCCGGGAGCGCACTCTGTGCGTGACCAAGTCGTCCGACCGAGGACACCCCCAGGCGCCGGTTTGCAGCCATCTCAGATGATGACCTGCACCGTGCCGCCGTCTACGGACCAGGCTGCGCCGCTGACGTAGGAGGCGCGCTCGGAGCAGAGGAAGACGATCGCGGCGGCGATCTCGGCCGGGTCGGCGAGGCGGCCGATCGGCCGTTTGCCGCCGGCGGTCGCCAGCGTCTCTGCCCGGCTTCCGGAGCCTTCCAGCTCCTGCGCCTGGTCGGCGAGGCCGCCGGACCCCAACCACATCTCGGATTCGGTCGGCCCGGGGCAGATTGCGTTGACGAGGACGCCGGACTTCGCGTAGCGGTCGGCGAACAGGCGCGAGAGCGAGAGCTCGGCCGCCTTCGCCACCGAGTACTCGGGCATCAGCGCCGAGGGGCGCTTGGCCGAGGTCGAGCAGACGTTGACGACCCGTCCCCAGCCGCGCTCGGCCATCGGCGGGATCGCCGCCCGCATCGTCCGCAGCGGCGCCATCACGTTGATCTCGTACTGGGCGCGCCAGTCCTCGTCGGGGACGTCGTCGAGGTCGCGCCAGCTGGCGAAGCCGGCGTTGTTGACGAGTACGTCGAGGGCGCCGAAGCTCTCCGTCGCGGCGGCGAGGATCGCCGCGCCGGACTCCTCGCGGGTCACGTCCGAGACGAGGATCGCGGCCCGGCCGCCGGCAGGAGCACCGGCGCCGTCGGCCTCTTCCTGGACCTCGCGCAGCCGCGCCTCGTCGCGGGCGACGAGGAGGACGTTGGCGCCCTCGGCGCAGAGCCCGATCGCGGTTTCCCGACCGATCCCGCGGCTGGCGCCGGTCACCGCGCAGGCGCGCCCCCGCAGCCCCAGCTCCATCAGGCCGACTCGATGCGGTCGGAGACCTTGACCGAGGTTTCAGCAGCGAGCACCTTGTGGACCGGACACTTGGAGGCGATCTTCAGCAGCCGCGCGCGCTGCTCCTCGTCGAGCTCGCCGGAGAGGCGGACGGTGACGTCGAAAGCGGGCTGCCCGAGGTCGACGTCGACGTCCACCTCGACCTCGCCGAGATCCCAGCCTTTGCGGGCGGCGTAGAGCTCGAGCGTAATCGCGGTGCAGCCGGCGAGACTGGAGGCGAGCAGCGCCGTCGGCCGCGGCCCGAGGTCCTCGCCGCCGGCGCTGATCGGCTCGTCGATCGTGAAGCGGTGGCCGTCCTCGGTCTCGACCTCGTGGGCGAAGCCCTCCTCGCCCTGGCGCCGGGCGGTGACCCTCACTTCGGTTGCTTCCTGGCGCGGCCCTCGAACAGAACCGGGTCCTCGACGTCGGCGTAGCGGGCCATCGCGAAGACGAGGTCGGAGGCGCGGTTGACGAAGTGGATCACGGTCTCCTCGGCGAGCTCCCCTTCCTCGGCGAGGACGGCGATCCGGCGCTCGGCGCGGCGCACGACGGTGCGGGCGACGTCGAGCTGGGCGGAGAGCTGGTTACCGCCGGGGATGACGAAGTTCGGCGGCAGCTCGACCTCGGCCATGTAGCGGTCGATCAGCCCCTCGAGCTCGGCGACCATCGCCTCGGTCGTGCGGCTGACGCCGTCTTCGAGCCGCCCGCTCGCCTCCGGCGCCGTCGCCAGCTCCGAGCCGGCGATGAAGAGGTAGTCCTGGAGGCGGAGGATGTCGGCGGCCAGCTCCGCCTCCTCGGCGGCGCAGAGGGCGCGGGCGACGCCCAGCGCCGAGCAGGCCTCGTCGAGCGAGCCGTAGGCCTCGGTGCGGGTGTGGTGCTTGGGCACGCGGCCGCCGTACCAGAGCGAGGTGGTCCCGTCGTCGCCCTTCTTGGTGTAGATCTTGACCACGCGACGATCCTACGCCGCGCGCCCGGCGGGCCGCTCAGCCGACTGGGTTGAAGACCAGCCCCGTCATCACCTTGGGAAAGAAGTAAGTCGACTTCGGCGGCATGTTGGCGTCGGTTTCGGCGACCGCCTTGACCTGCTCGACCGGGACGCCGCGCTGGATCAGGGCGAGGTCGAACTCGCCGCCGTCGACCCGGCCGAGCGCCTCCTCGACCGTCTTCGCGTACTCGAGCCCGTTGCGCTCGTCGATGTCGTGGTCGCTCATCCCGGCCAGCCCCTTGAGCACGAGGGTCTCGAGGATCGCCGAGTCGAGGCGCCGGTAGGCCTCGGGCTTGCCCTCGAGCCGGCGGTCGAGATCGGCGAGGTCCTTGACGCGCAGGCGATAGGCCTGCTTGTGGAAGCTGTCGTAGAGGCCGAAGACGCCGACGCCCTCCTCGCCCGCAGGGTCGATCTCCTCGCGAGCCACCTCTTCGGCGTCGAACAGCTCGCGCAGGCCGGCGCCGAGCTTGCCCATCCGCGCCGGGTCGCCGCCGAGGGTCAGCAGCCGGTGAGTTGGGAAGACGAGCAGGCCGGGGTCGTCGAGGCCGGTCAGCGACATCAGCGTGTAGTTCCAGGGGCCCTCGCCGCCGACCTCGTCGCGGTAGGCGCGGGCGGTCTCGTAGCGGTGGTGGCCGTCGGCGATCAGCAGCTGGGCGCCGGCGAGGCGTTCAGTGACGGCGGCGACGATCGTCGGATCGGCGACGCGCCAGACCCGGTTGACGGTGCCGTCCTCGTCGGTCGCTTCGCCCCAGGACTCGCCCTGGACGGCGGGCTCGACCAGCGGCCAGGCGTCCTCGGTCGAGAGCGAGAAGATCGGCGAGAGGTTGTGCAGCGTCGCCCGGGTCAGCTTCAGCCGGTCCTCGAGCGGGCCCGGGTGGGTGCGCTCGTGGGGGCGCACGGTGCCGCTCTCGTAGTCCTCGACCCTGACCCGGCAGAGGATCCCGTGGCGGCTGTGCTGGTTGCCGTCGGGCCCGGTGTAGTCCTGGGTCATCGCCCAGTAGGCGGGCTCGGCGTCGGCGACCAGCGCGCCCTCGCTGCGCCAGCGGTCCATCGTCTCCCGTGCCCGCTGGTAGGGGTCGCCGGGAGCGTCGAAGTCGGGATCGGCGGGATCGAACGGCTTCGGCAGGTCGATTGCGACCGCGTTGAAGGGCGAGCGCGAGAGCAGGGCGGCGCGCCCGGCGGCATCGATCACGTCGTAGGGCGGCGCCGCGACCGCGTCGAGCGAGCCGACCTTGCCGAGGTCGTAGTGCAGAGCGTCGATCGGTTTCACGTCCGCCATCGAGCGCAGAACCTACACTTGACCCGGTCGGGGCGTGGCGCAGCCTGGTAGCGCGCCGCCTTTGGGTGGCGGAGGTCCCCGGTTCGAATCCGGGCGCCCCGACTGAAAGCCTTCGTTCACTGAAACCGAATGTAGGTTTGTCGTCCTCTTGCATGGGAATAATTTGATTTGTGCCTGGGATGCAAGAGGATGCGGTCGAGCAGATCGAGCGCCGCGTCGAGCGAACTGCCTTTGAAACCGACCGCCAGCTGGTCGTCGGCGACGTCACCCTGCCGCCGGCCGGGTACCAGAGCCGCTTCTCGGACTCGCTCAACCGCGGCGACCTCGAATTCGTGCCGCTGACCAACGTCGAGATCACCTCGCTGATCGACGGCACGGTCAGCGAGCGCCCCTTCGTCGTCCTCTCCAAGCGCCACGTGCGCATCGCCTACCCGGTCGACGGCGGCGCCTAGTTCGCTAATCCCTCCTATGCGCGGCTCACGCGCTGGAGGTCCGCCAGCGTCGGCGGCTCGCCCACGACCCGAGGTCGATCAGGAAGGCGAGGATGACGATGAACCACTCGAAGCCGTAGACGCGGTCGGAGCTGCTCCACATCGCCGCGTAGGCGAGCGTCGTCCAGGGCAGCAGGAAGAATCCGAGGAAGGGGACGAACCAGCTGTCGAAGGCGCGGCTGAGCAGGTCCGTGAACAGCCAGAGTACGAACAGGGCCAAGCGCGGCGAGATCACGGCGAAGAGGACGATCAGGCAGGGCACAGGGAAAGACCGTACCGCTCCCGAGGCTGAAAACGCGTTTCTTCCCGGATAGCGGGACCAAGTGCGTCCTCAGGGTTCACCGATTCGTTAGGCCTAAGGCGTAACGTCTAGGGCGGAAAGGAAAGAGAAAATGACCGCACTCGGAAAGCTGATGACGATGCTGAATCCTGACAAGAGCCAGATTCCCACGCCCGAGCAGGCGCTGCCGGGACGCAGCGAGCCCGCCTTCGACGTTCCCGCCCGTCACGCCGTCCTCGACGCGCCGCTGAAGCCGCCGTTTCCCGCCGGGATCGAGACCGCATACTTCGCCCTCGGCTGTTTCTGGGGGGCCGAGCGCCTCTTCTGGGAGCTCGACGGCGTCTACACGACGGCTGTCGGCTACATGAGCGGGACCACGCCAAACCCCACCTACGAAGAGGTCTGCAGCGGCAAGACCGGCCATGCCGAGGCAGTCCTGGTTGCCTACGACCCGGAGAAGGTCTCCTACGCCGACCTGCTCAAGGTCTTCTTCGAGGAGCATGACCCGACCCAGGGCATGCGCCAGGGCAACGACGTCGGCACCCAGTACCGCTCCGGCATCTACTTCACGAACGACACGCAGAAGGCGACGGCGGAGATGGCGCTCGAGGCCTACGAGGAGTCGCTGCAGGCGGCCGGCCGCGGTGCGATCACCACCGAGGTCGAGCCCGCCGGGCACTTCTACTACGCCGAGGACTACCACCAGCAGTACCTGCACAAGGTCCCCAACGGGTACTGCGGCCTCAAAGGCACCGGCGTCTCCTGCCGGATCCCGACCGCCGCGACCTAGCCTGAAACAGACCGCGGCGGCGGACCGCGGGCGCGGCGATTAGCATCCCGCGCTCGTGGCGCCTTCCTTCGGTTCCTACATAGGCGGCTGCGCCGCCGTAATCGGCATCGTTGCGGCGCTCGGCCTCGGCGGCTACTGGCTGCGGCGCTGGATCGTGCCGGAATTCTCGGGCGCGCTGGCGCGGCTTGGCGACGCGACGCTGGCCGTTGCCCTGCTCGTCCTCTCGCTCGAGATCCTCGGCTCGCTGAGCCTCCTCTACGAGGGCTGGATCATCGTCTTCACGATCGCGGTCGGGCTCGGGGCGGCGGCGCTCGGACACCGCATGGCAGCCGCCGGGCGGCACGAGGTGCAGGCGCCTCAGGTGCAGACCTGGGCGCTGGTGATCGCGATCGCGGTCGCCTCCTTCACCGTCGCCGAGTGGACCTTCCCCTCGCAGCTCAGCCTTGACCAGGGGATGTTCGGCGGCGACACGACCTGGTACCACATGCCGTTCGCGGCGACCTTCGCCCAGGAACACTCGACCGTCCACCTCCACTTCACCGACCCGCTGCGGCTCGCGGCCTGGTTCTACCCGCAGAGCTCGGAACTGATCCACGGCGCCGCGATCGCGATCTTCGAAAGCGACTGGCTCTCGCCGCTGATCAACCTGATCTGGCTGGCGATCGCGCTGCTCGCCGCCTGGTGCATCGGCCGCCCCTACAAGGTCGGACCGGCAACTCTCGTCGCGGCGGCGATCGTCCTCGACTCGGGGGTGATGATCGAAACCCAGCCGGGCGAGGCCCGCAACGACATCATGGGGCTCGCCTTCCTGATCGCCTTCGCCGCCTTCCTGATCAACGGCCACCAGCGACGGGCGCCGCAGAGCGGGGCGGTCCAGGACGAACCCGACCACGACGCGCCCCTGCTCGACAAGGGGCCGCTGATCATGGCTGGGATCTCGGCCGGCCTCGCCGCCTCGGTGAAGACGACGTTCCTGGTCCCGGTGGTGGCGATCACGATCGGGGTGATCCTCTTCAGCGGCCGCGGCCGGCGCTGGACGACGACCTGGGTGATGGGGCTGCCGATGCTGATCGTCGGCGGCTACTGGTACCTGCGGGCGGCGATCAAGACCGGCGGCAACCCGATCCCGATCACCAAGTTCGGCCCCCTCGGACTGCCGACGCCCGACCAGATGCCGCTCGATCCGCGGCCCCGTTTCGCCGTCGCCCATTACCTGACCGACCCGACGATCTACCGCCGCTGGTTCTTCCCCGAACTCGACAACGCCTTCGGGCCCTTATGGCCGCTGATCCTGATCGTCGCCGTCGCCGCGGCGCTCTTCATCGCCTTCCGCTCGCGCAACAAGATCCTGCGGGTGATCGCGGTTGCGGCGTTGGCGACGGCGGTCGTCTACGTCTTCACGCCGTTGACCGCGGCGGGCCAGGAGGGCTCGCCGACCGGGTTCTTCACCAACACCCGTTATCTGATGCCCGGCCTGGTGCTGGCGATCACCCTGCTGCCGATCGCGCGGCCCTTGCGCGCCCCCGAACGGCGCGCCTGGCAGACGCTGATCTTCCTCGCCGCGGTCTACTGGATCACGGTGCTGACCACGCCGAAGTGGTACCCGACCTACCTGCTCGGCACGATCTTCATCACCCTGGTCCTGGTCTGGGCTCCCTCGGCGCTGAGCCTGGGCCGGGTGCGCGGCGGGCTGAGCCGGCCGCTGGTGGCGGTGGCGCTCGGCGTGATCCTCCTGCTCGCGGTCGTCCTCGGGCGCGCCCAGCAGGTCCAGTACGCCGATCAGCACTACACGAAAACGACGCTCTTCCTCGGCGAAGGCGGCCCGCAGAAAGCGTATGCGTTCGCCCAGAGGGTGCGCGACAAGCGGATCGGAATCGCCGGCTCGAGCGAGATCATCTTCGGCCAGTACGGCTTCTTCGGCAACGACGCCAGCAACGAGGTCCAGTTCATCGGCGTGCCGGGACCGAACGGCAGCTACCGGCTGGCGACGACCTGCGAAGCCTTCCGCCGCGAAATCAACCGCGGCGAATACGACTACCTGATCATCAGCGAATTCACCCAGGACTCGCCGCTGGCCGAATACCGCTACCCGATCTACAAGTGGATCAAGGACGACCCGGCGGTGGAACTGAAGATCGCCGAGCCGAAAATCGTTCCCCAGCCCGACTACGTCTTCAAAGTGAACGGCAAGCTAGACCCCGCCGCCTGCGGCGAAAACGGCTAGCAATTCGGCGCTGCGCTCGGGCCGCTCCCACCAGAACATATGGCCGACGTCCTCGAGGGTCTCGAGCCGCGCGCCCGGGACCAGCGAGGCGATCAGCGGCCCGTTCTCGTAGGGGAGGACGAGGTCGACCGTGCCGTGGAGGACCTGGGTCGGGACGCTGAGTCCGGGCAGGCGGGCGCTGGTGTCGTGGCCGAGGATCGCCTGCATCTGCAGTTCGACCGTGCGCCGCGGCACCGGCGTCGCCGCCGCCATCTCGGCGAAGGCCGGGTAGCGCGAGTCCTCGGCGCGGAAGGCGGGGGAGAGGTTCAGCTCCCACATCGCGCGGAAGACCCGGCCTTGGTCGGCGCTCGCAATCGCCTCGGCGAGGACCCCGACGTTGGCCGGGTCCATCAGCTTCGACCCCGGGCCGCCGCAGTAGCTGCAGCCGATCGTCAGCGTCCGGATCCTCTCGGGATGGGCGAGCGCCAGCTCCTGGGCGACCATCCCGCCCATCGAGATCCCCAGCACGTGGGCGCTCTCGATCTCGAGCCGGTCGAGCAGCGCCACCGTGTCGGTCGCCAGGTCGGCGATCGCAAACGGCTCCTCGGTCTGACCCGAGAGCCCGATGCCGCGGTTGTCGAACCTGACGCACTCGAAGCGCTCGCGCAGCGGCGCCAGGAACGGCTCCCCCCAGGAGAGCCGCGTCCCGCTCATCCCCTGGATCAGCAGCAGCGACTCGCCCGCGCCTTCGCGCTCGTAGTGCAGCTCAACCCCTCCGTCCCCCGCGTCCGGCACGCCGCGATCCTAGCCTGCGCCCCGGCCTATGGCGCCAGCGTCACGTTCACCTTCGCGCCCGGCGCGACCAGCTTGCCCTGGGCGGTGCCCTGCTTGGCGACCTTGCCGGTCTTGGCGCTCGCACCCTTCTTCTTCGTCACCTTGCCGAGCCGGCAGCCGGCCTTCTTCAGGGACGACTTGGCGGCTTTGAGCTTCTTGCCCTTCAGCTTCGGCACCGTGCAGCCCTGGTAGGAGAAGGTCGCGGTCGAGGTCGCGGTGCCGGCGACCGTGGTGACCGAGACCGGTACCGCGGCGAGCGAGGCGCTGGCTGGGGCGACGGCGCTGATCGTCGTTTCGTTGCTGACGCTGAAGCTCTTTGCCGGGGTCGAGCCGAAGGAGACCGCGGTGGCGCCCTCGAGGTCGGTGCCGGCGATCGTCACCGCCGTGCCGCCGGTGACCGAGCCGGACGTCGCGCTAAGGGAGGAGACGGTCGGCGCTGGCTGTACGACCGCGCTGTAGCCGATCGCGCCGGCCGTTTCGGGGTTGGTCCCCATCGCTCCATCCGCGAGGATCCCGGAGTTGAACCAGTACTCGCCGCTCGGCGAGCCGCCGCTGCGGTGCGCGAGCGTCCCGGTGGAAGGCATCTCGAAGCCGATGTACTGCCCCTTGGCGATCGGGACGCTGGTGGGGAACGTTTCGACGCTCAACCCGATCGGCGTCCCCGATTCGGACGCGCGCACCGCGGTGAAGGTGAGGCCGTTGCGGTTGAGGACCTGCACCCTGTACCCGGGCGTCGCCGTCGCGCCCGCGATGCTCCAGCTGACGATCGCCCCGTTGACCGGGGAGACCAGCGGCGCCCCCGGACCGCCGAGCGAGAGCTGCACGATCGTGCAGCCGTTCGGTTGGCAGTGGCCCACTTCCGGGAAGCTGCTCGTCGCCAGGTCTTCGCCGAGCGCGATCGGCGCCGCCGACGCGTCGGCGGCGGCCACGGCCAGGAGCAGGGCAACGAGGAGCAGGGCAAGGGCGCAGCGGGGCATGGTCATCGGCGAATCCTCCGGTCTTCGCGCGTCCTCCCCAGGACCGACCTCACACCGCGCCGTTTACCGGCGGCAGCCTGCCAGACCCGGCCGGGAGTTTCAACGCAGCGGAACCCGCCCGGATAGGATGCCGGTGTGCTGATCTGGTTCATCGTCGCAGTCGTGCTGCTCGTCGCGGGCGGCGCCGCGTGGTTCCGCTCCGGCGCCAAGATGCCCTGGGACCGCGGCCGCAGATAGGGCTCGGCGGCTCAACCGTCGGTCGGCGTCGTCACGCAGTAGATCCAGTAGCTGAGCGACGATTCCACGCCATACAGGCCGGAGTGTTCGGGCCAATAAATCAGCGCTTCGGATTTCGCCCCGTTGACCCAGAAGTCGTCGACCCAGAACGGCTGATCGGCGGGCAGGCCCGGGCCGAAGATGCTCGCCTCCGCAGGGGAGGGGACGCGCAGCCCGGCTTCGCTGCATTCCTGAATCGCCTGCACATACGTGGTCGCGCCGCGCGAGCCGGTCGCGCAGATCGCCTTCGCGACGCGACTGGTTCCCGCAGGACAGCCGTCGCTGTAGTAGCCGGCCGGCTTTCCGGCGAGCTGATTGGCATTGGTCGCCAAGCCGGCCTGGGCGGCACTCGGCACCTGGCCGAGGGAGGCGACGTTCACCTTTGACCCGGTGACCGCTCCCCTCCTGATTTTCGCCGAGGTGATGGCGCCGGCCCTGACCTGCCTCGCCCCAACGCTGTTCTTCGGCAACCCGATCGCAGCGTAGCCGGCCCCTCCGAGGGCGATGAAGACCGCAATCGTGGCCATCACGTTCGCATAGCTGAGGCGTGGGACCAGGCGCTTCATGGAGTCCTTCCTGGGGGCGACGGGGAAGGACGAGACCGCCGCAGCCTTTCACGCCCGAGACGCCGACGCCACCAAGCCGCCCAGTGTGGCTGGACCGATCCCAGCTTCAGGCCGAGCGTCTACGCTCAATCCTGTGGCGGCCCCCTGGAGCCCGAATATCCAGGCCCTGCCCCCGTAGCTCAGCTGGATAGAGCATCGGACTTCTAATCCGACGGTCGCTGGTTCGAATCCAGCCGGGGGCACTGTTGATCTAGTCGAGTTCGTTTGCCCGCCGCGGACTTTCGAAGCTGCTGACTAGGTAGCTGATGAGATGCACTTTCTCGGGCGGCAAGTCGGCGACGCGCTCCTCGCACTCCTCGGCAACCGCGAGGAGTTCGCCGAGGGCACGGGCGAGGATCCCGTTCGCCTTTTCCCATCCCTCGTCGTCGACTCGCATCGTGTCCCAGGACAGGATGCTGTCGTCCAATGCCTCGAACGTCCCGCCGTCGATGGCCTCGCCTATGACCTCGACGGCATTGCGCAGGGCTGAGGCAGCAAGAGTCTGTTTCACGGCCGAGCCGAGAGCTTCCCATTCCCGGCTCCATGCCATCGCCCGTTTCACGGGCTGATACACGTGTTCGGTCGCGCCCCGACGCGGGATGGTCTCCACGATCTCGATGCAGCCGTTTTTAGCGAGCTGCCTGAAGTGATAGGCGGCTCGGCTCAGCGGCATGTCGACCTCTTCACTCCATTTGGAAGGCGACAGCTGGCGCCTTGGAGCGTTCATGTGGGTGAGGATCCTGATCCGGGCAGGGTGGCTGAGCGCCCTTGCCATCAGAACCGCCGGTGAATTCTCCGAGATCCCTTCGCCCGGGTCGACCATCGTTCTACCTCCCTTGTTCGGTGAAAAATCCCTCTTAGGTCGAAGCGTCTCAAGTTTCCGCGCCAAATTGCGTGAACCCCAAGGGATTACTGGATTCTGTTCCAGTAAAAACGCAGGCGTGAGCAAACAGGCCGATCGGGGGAAGGGGGTGAACTCTCGTGATCGTCGCCGTCAAGAAGTTGATTCCGGCACCCAGCATCGTGAAGTCGGGCTGAGCCGGAACCGCTCCGATACCCGCGGGATCGGAGCAGGACTTCTCGATGGCGGCCGATCGAGATAACGGCGGGTCGACGCGGCGACAGCTGGGGGTGGGGTCGGAGAATCGCCGCCATGCCACGACCGGCCACTAACCGCGAAGACGATCCACCAGGGTGGTCCCTGTCCCCGCTGGCGGGCAGAGAACCCCGCGTGGCGAAGCTTCCGGTGTCAAACCCACCTCAAGGGGCAGCAGTGAAAGCTGGCTGAGCAATTGCTATCGCAGGGCGGCCCAATAAACGCTCGGACCGCTTAGGGGCAGCGATCCGGAACTATTTCGCGCATCAAAATTCTCGGTATAGACACGATTGGCTAGATCGCTAAGGATGCACTCCGCTCCGGTGCTGGCCGGGCGCAGTGGACCTGAGAGCCAACGCACGACAGGGGGATTGGATGCTGGGTAGGTCATCGCGGGGCTATCTGGGGAAGTCACTTCGATCCGAGTGGGGCGCCGTCTTCCTCGCTGCATTCCTCCTGTTGGTTACGGTCATCCCCGCCCTTGCCCTCGCCGACGAAGGTGAAGGAGGCACCGGGTCCTCGGCCATCAGCGCTGAAGGCATCGAAGTCGCGCTCGGCTCTCAGCGCTTCGAAGCTCCTCCGACCAATCCCCAGGCCGCCGAAGAACTGCCCCATACCGACCTCGGCCGCGAAGAAGCGATCGAACTGGCAACGGGAGTCTTCGAACCCCAGCTACAGGCCCCGGCGGGGATCTTCGACGAACTGGAAGTCGAGAAGTTCCTCTCCGCCAACGCTGCGATCGTCGGCCCCGGCGATGCCCCTGAGCCCGAAGGCGGGCCGATCGGCGAGGGCTCCAACGAAGAACCGCTGCTGCTCGAATCGATTGTGCCGCTGCGAACCGAAGACCAATCGGGCGATGGGGTCGCGGTCGACCTCAGCCTCGAACACTCTGAAGGGCAGATCCAGCCCGCCGAGCCGCTGACCGAAGTCAGCCTGCCCGAAGAAATCTCCGGCGGGATCGAATTCCCCGGCTCGGGCGTGAGCGTCGAACTGGAGGATGCGCCGGCCACGCGCAGCGCATCGATCATCGACGAAAGCGTCGCCTTCTATCCCAACGTCGCCACCGACACCGACCTCTCCCTCGCCCCGAGCCCGTATGGGCTCGACACCCTGACCCAGGTCAGAAGCGCCGATGCGCCCGACACCCAGACCCTCCGTCTGCACCTTCCCCAGGGCGCCAGCCTCAAAGCGACCGAAGCGGGCGGGGCCGAAGTCCTCGAGGGAGGAGAAACGGTGTTGTCGATCCCTGCCCCTTCGGCGATCGACGCAAACGGCGACTCTGTGCCGGTGAGCCTCGAGGTCGTCGAAGACGCACTGACCGTCCGCGCCACGCTGGGGCAGTCGACCGCTTATCCCGTTCTCGTGGACCCAGCCTTCGAGGAATGGAATTGGGCCGGAGGTCATTCAACCGACTTCTCCGCATGGACCGCCACCACCAACTCGACCAAGATCGCCGCGCTGAACCATGTTGAATGCGTCAACTCTTACGAATGCCTGTCTGAACTTAGTAACGGGGAGCCGGGTCTGTATCTCCTGGCGAAGAAAGGCCCGTTCCCCGCGGGGGCCGAAGCGAACTGGTCCTACTTCGTCCCGAGGTGGGCATCCGACCAGGAAAAATATGGGGTCCGCCCCCAGAGCTTCATCGCGAGCATGACCATCGAAAGGCTTGGTTTCGCCTCCCCAGGCTTCGAACAACCGCTCCCGACGAGCCCGCAGCTCATTGCCGGGATCTGGAATACCGAATCCAGCCCCGAAGGTTGGGCGAGCTCGGGCAGTGTCTATCACCACAGCAAGGCCGACACCCCTGGATTCCTTCTGCCTAACGGAACCAAATACACCATTCCTGGCAACAACGTCCACGATGCGAAGCGGGCGGTCATCAGTCTCGCCTACCCACAGGCACCCGAAGCGGCAGGCCGCAGCGAAGTGTTTGCTGGCAACGTCGCGATCGCGGTGGGCGACGAGGAACCACCCGCGTTTGGCTCGATCTCCGGCCCGGGCTGGATCGACTCCACGGCATCGCCGATCCACTTCCGGGTGGCTGACACGGGACTCGGCGTGAAGGCGATCAACATCGGCGAAACGGTCATCAACGCCCAGGGAGAAGAAGTCTGGCGACAACTGGGTTCCAACCACACCTTCCCGTGGACGACCTACCGAGGCTGCGCGGGAACTGCAGCCAACCCCTGCCCGCGCGTCTGGAGCTCCTCGGAATCGGGAGTCCCGCAGCTGACCTATTACCCCGCCGAGCTCTCACAGGGGGTCCATCGCTTTACCGTCGAAGCCAGCGACCCGATTGCCGGATCGAACAACAAGATCTCCGCCCCCACCTACATCCTGATCAAGATCGACCGCACCGCGCCGGAAGTCTCGGCGCTCACCGGCTCGCTGACGACGACCGGCGCCAAGGTCAAGCCGAAGGACTACGCCGTCACTCTCAGCGCCAAAGACGGCACCGAAGCCGCGCCCCAGTCTGGCGTCGGCTCGGTCGAATTCAAGGTCGACGGCACCCAGGTCAAGAAGGTGACCTGCGAAAAGCAGAGCTGCGCCCTGGAACCCGAATGGGTCCTGCACACCGCCGAATACGCGGTCGGCTCCCACACCGTCGAAGCGCTCGTCGAAGACCGCGTCGGGCACGTCGTCAAAAAAGAAGCCAAATTCACGATCGAAAAAGACACGGCCGCCCCCGAAATCACGACGATGGCCAAAGCCAGCGGCTCCTACCCAAGCGGGACCTATCCGCTGCAGGCAGCCGTCGCCGACAAAGGCGCCGGCATCGCGAAGCTGGAACTGCTGGTCGACGGCAAGCGCTTCGGCTCTCCCGTCGCCGAGCCCTGCGCGGAAGCCAACGAAGACGAAGAAGAAGGCCACTGCTTTACCGCAACGGCGACTCTCTCCCAGGTGTTCCAGGTCAACATGGCCGAATACAGCCCCGGCTCCCACGCGCTCGAACTGATCGCCACCGACGGCTACGGTAACGTCGCCCGCAAACAGGGGACGATGAGCGTCGAAACCGGGGTCGGCAGCAAAAAAGTCGCGCCCAGTCTGACGCTCTCGGGGACGCTGACCGAACAGGCGAGCCTCGGCACCACCCGGCCGCAATACGCGCTCAAGCTCGAATCCGCCTCGGGCTATGAACCATCGACGGCGAGCCCAGTCCCCAGCTACTCCACCTCCTTCAGCTCCTCAGGCTCCGGCGAAGGCCAGGTCAAATCGCCTGCCGGCGTCGAGATCGACTCGGCCGGCGACATCTGGGTCGCCGACTCAGAAAACAACCGCGTCGAGGAGTTCAGCTCGGCGGGCAAATTCCTCTTCAAGTTCGGCAAATCGGGCACCGGCAACGGCGAATTCCACGAACCGAGAGGCATTGCCATCGACCCCTCGGGCAACCTCTGGGTCACCGACGCCGGCAACCACCGGGTGCAGAAGTTCAACTCCAAAGGCGAATTCCTGCTCAAGATCGAAGGCTCGGGAACCACGGAAGGCAAATTCTCAGAACCCGAAGACGTCGCCGTCGACTCCAAA
>DATKLT010000070.1:0-19697 GCA_035542315.1 Solirubrobacterales bacterium
TTCTTCGCCGCCGAAGTCAAGGGCCGAACCGTGCTTGCCCGAGCCGCTCCAGGTGGCGCCTTCGACGGTGCCGTCGTGGCCGTTGCCGGTGTCGTCGTGGGCGGTTGAGCCGGTGCCCTCGTCGAAGTTGTAGGCGGCGACCAGGCCTGGTGCTTCTTCGACTGGCGGTTCTTCCGCTGCTTCATCTTCTTCTCCGCTCACAGATTCGGGGGGGTTGCCGACCCCGGCGACCCAGATGTCGCCTTCACCGTTCGCCGCGACGCCCATCGGGGCCCGGAAGCGGCCCTTGATACCTTCGCGCGAACCGAATTCGTGAAGGAAGACGCCCGCTTCGCTGAATTCCTGGACGCGCCCGTTGCCGTGGTCGGCAACGAAGACCTCGCCTTCGCCGTCCAGGGCCACGGCGGTCGGCCCCTTCAGTTCCCCTTCCCCTTCGCCTTCTTTGCCGAACTCGCGTAGGAGCAGGCCGCTCGATTTGAGAGCAACGACTTTGTCTTGCCCCGCATCGGCAACCCAGATCGTCCCGCCGGTTCCGACCGCGATGCCTCGTGGTTCGCTTAGCTGGGCGGTGCCGAAGGCTTCGATGAAACCGCCGCTCGAGCTGAACTTCTCGATCCGGTGCCCGCCGGCGTCGGCGACAAGGACGTTGCCGGATCCGTCGATCGCGATGCCCTGGGGACCGGCGCCGGAGAACTGCCCTTCACCGGTGCCTTCTGCGCCGAACTTGCGGATGAATGCGCCTTCTTTGCTGAACTCCTGCACGCGGCGGTTGCCGGCATCGGCGACCCAGATATTGCCGCTGGAATCGATGGCCACGGCGACCGGTTCGCGCAGCTTGCCGTCGGTGCTTCCGCGTTCGCCGAATTGACGGACGTATTCGCCGTCGGAATCGAACTCCTGTATGCGGTCGTTGCCGATGTCAGCGACCCAGAGGTTGCCGCTGGCGTCGAGCGCCATGCCCCCTGGGCCGAGGAGCTGGCCACCCGCAAGGCCGCGACCGCCGAAGGAGGACTCAAAGGCAGGCTGGCCTTCCGTCTTGCCTCCTTCTCGTTCGGCGACTTCTTCGGGCAGGGTCGTCGTCGCGGCGGGATCGGCGACGGCGATTTCGGAGAGGTCGCCGCTTTTGTAGTCGTATTCGATCGACGAAAATTCTCCCGTCGTGACCCGGGTCGGCATACCATGGGAGTCATAGGAGGTGGCCTGTCCGCTTTCGTCGGTCGTGGAAAAGGTGCCGTTCGCCCGCTTCCTGACCGTCGAATGCAGACGCGCGTCGAAATGTTCGCCGCCGATCAGCGTCGGCAGCGCGACTTCCCTGGTGATCAGCCCCGAGGTGCGATGGATCGCTCGGGTCGGCGGTTTTTCTTCTTCTTTTTCGCCACTGGTCGGTTCTTCAGGGTCGAGCGTGGGCGTCTGCGCCAGCGTCCAGCCGGTCCCCCATTCGCTGGATTCCTCTTCCGGGAGCTCTGAGTTGTAGACGCGTTCGACTTCGACCTCGGTACTGGGAGTATTGAGGTCGACGTCGCGTTCGTGGTAGACGAGGTTGCCGTTCATTACGTTGACGGCGAGTTCGGGGCCACCGCCTGCTTCTGCTTCCCCTTCTTCGGCTTCAGAGAGAGGGAAGCGCTGCAGCACGAAGTCGCTGTCTTCGCCCGTAGCAGGGATGTATTCGAAGTCGATTTCGCGAGGGCGCGTCTGGTTGGTGCAGTCGGTGGCGATGATCTTCAGATGGTGGATGCCCTCGCTTAGGCCGGTCAGCTTCAGCGGGTAGGTCTCATGCAGGGCCTTGCTGTCTTCGGAGCACTGCGGGGAAGGTTTCCATTCTTCCTGCAGTTCTTTGTCAAGGAAGAGTTCCACCTTCTTCACCCCGGACTGCTTGGTTTTCGCTTCCCCGTTACTGCCGTCGGTGACGTCGATGCCGAGGCCGTAGTAGGGCAGGCGAAGCTGGTTTTCGCTAGCCGCGTTTTCTTCGCCTTCGACGCCTTCTTCTTCGGTCGCATAGGCAAGCTGGCCGCCGAGGTCGATCAGAGGTGCTTCGGGGTCGACCCGGGTCGTCTGCGTCCAGGGGCTGCTGGTCTTTTCGAGCGGGTCTTCGGCGACGACTTTCAGTTCTTGTACGCCCTGGAAGTAGGGCGGGACGATGGACCAGT
Source organism: Solirubrobacterales bacterium (assembly GCA_035542315.1). GTDB lineage: Bacteria > Actinomycetota > Thermoleophilia > Solirubrobacterales > 70-9 > VAYN01. The sequence continues at coordinate 2,148 of DATKLT010000070.1, forward strand.
TGCGTTCTGAGGGACATCTGCTCGATGCGAGCCCCGAGCACCCCGAGCCGCTAGTGGTGGTTCCGTTGCCATCGGAGACCGAGATCGAGCTCACGCCGAAGCCCTGATCGGTCGCTTTGACGTTGATCGAGGAGCTGCTTGCCGTCGCCGCGCTGATCCAGCTGCTCGGCGGCGCACCGCTGACCGAAACACTCGGGCTCTCTCCGTCGTTCTCCTGGATGGTCGCCCCGCTGACGGAAAATTCGATCGCGCAGGTATGTTTAGCGCCCAGTTCCGGGGAGGTGCCGAGACCGACGACGGCATTCCGCACGCCGACGCCGCCGACCCAGCCGGTTTCGTGTGCGCTCTCGCTCAACTTTCCGTTGCCCGCATAGGTTTCTAGGCCGTATGGGGTGCCATTCGGCGTGGGGCTCGGGTTCCAGATCTCGACGTAGCCGTGCGGCTGATTTTTCGGCGCTTCTTCTTTGCATTTGCTGCTGCCGAACGTGAGGTGCGGCGAGTAAAAGGTTGCCGCCATGACATAGCCGCTCGTGCCGGGGGCGGTGTAGACCCACTGCCCGTGGGTTTCCGCGGCGTAGCTGGTGTTGCCTTTCGCCGTGACCGAGAGACTCGAACCGCCGAAGTTGTAGGCGGTGCTCCCGGTCCAACCAGAAACCCAAGAAGAGCCGAAGCCGAGAAACCCCTCGTCGAGGAATGCTTTGGGGTCGAGGAGAATCGGGTAGGCGTATTCGCCCGACGCGTGGGGGATGGCGACAACCAGCGAATTGCCTTCGACGCTCATCGTCACCGGCACTTCGACCCCCTGGGCGTCAACCGCCGTCGGGGGAGGTATCTGAGCGACGACGTCTTCGGGTCCCGACGTCACCTCAGCACCGCCGAATTCGGTCGCTTGAACGCTTGCGCCTTCGGGAACGCCGAGCGTGAAGGAGAACTGCTGCGGGCTAGCCGGGGAGCGCAACTGCTCGAAGACCTCGACTCCGCCAGCGAGCGGCGAGACGAGCGTGTCGGTGTCTACCGCGGTCTCGGGATAGAACAAGTTCTTGTCGCCGAGCGCCGATGCCGCATGATCATCGCTCGCCGGCAGCTGGATCTCGAGGCCGCCCTGCAGCCGAACCGGATCTTCGGCCGAGTCCGGCAGTTCGGTTTCGACCAGCGGGTTTTGGGGCACGAATCCTTCGCCGGATGATTCGAGAGAGAGGTCGACCGGCTGCTCGCCATCTCCCCCTAGGTCGCTTTCGACGGGAACGGTCGATTCGACGATGGAGGTTTCGCCCCCGCCATCCGAGACGAGCGCGCCATAGGTCCCAAGGGATTCTTCGATTTCCAGCTCGCTGAGAACACGGCCAGGATCTTCGTTTAGCTGCCCAAGCGAGCCCGGAAAGGCTTCGGTCAGGAGTTCGCGAGCTTCGCTGGCGGTCAGATCGGTGTAGGCGTCGAGGGAGGCTTCGCGCTGGCTTTTCGCTTCGGGGCCGGCCAGCCATTCGACGCGTTCCTCTTCTTCGAGTTCGATCGCTTCGATGGCAGCCTGACTAGGAGCCGGCACTTCGGCGGGAGGTTCTTCCGGAGGGTCCGCCAACCCGGCCGGGGTGGCAAAGCAAAGAATCAAGAGAAGCACGAAAAAAAATACGCACGCCGCCGGCCGACCGGGCTTCAAGGTTCTCCCCTACGCAAGGTATCGATTGAATGGGGATTTCTATTTGGCGGGAAGCAGTCCGACTGTTAATGCCTTGTTACCGCAGAGCGCGGGGGGCGGGTCGCTTCTTGTCCGCCGGGCGTAGCGGCCACGCCAGTTCGTTAGGACGGTGCGTCAGCTAGTTCGGGCCACCTCCGGCCCGTGAATCGCCAAGAGCGGGAATCCGGCGCGTCCCCTCGGACCGTCATCGGACCGTCCTGTCGCTACCATGCGTCGCCTCAGAGCACTTCAGGTGAGCTGAGGAGCCCTACATCACTGAATACGCCCCCAACTCAAGAGTTGAGGGCCTTGTGGGTGGAAACACCCGTGATGGTTCGACTCCATTCAGCCGCATGAGAAAGCCCCCGCAAAGCGGGGGCTTTCGCGTTTCAGCGGCGCCGGGTCCGGAAACCTTTTGGCTGCCAGATTTCGGAACAATTCGGACCATTTTTGGGGCGGTAGAATGGCTCCGCAAGCGGGGGTGGCGCCGTTGATCTGAAGCGCGTGTAGGGGCCATCAAAGGCCAAAACAGCGCCGCATCTACGGAACCGGGTCGCAGAAGCCGAGGCGAAGCTGCGACGCATTCGGCTGGCGAGTGAGGAGGCGCCACCCACCCGGCGGAAACACCCGTGATGGTTCGAGTCCTTTCAGCCGCATGAGAAATCCCCGCAAGACGGGGCTTTTCGCATTTGGGTACCAGGCCGGAGCCTCAGGCGAGGGCGCCATCCGGAACGAGCCATTGGTGGCGAAGTTCGGCAACGCCTGCGATCCGCTCGTAGTCGCGGTCGTAGTGAACGAGAGTGACGCCCGCCTCTTCTGCCGCGCCGGACAGAAGGAGATCGGCGGATGGAACCCGACGGTGATCGCCGCTGGCCGCGAGCGCCAGCTGCGTCCTTCGGGCACGGCCCCAGAGCTCGGTGGGCATCGGTATCGACTCGAAGACGGCGAGGCGCTCGGCGACTTCGCGGGCGCGGGCCTCGTTGGGGGCAAGGCGGGTCAGCTCGAGGATGACCAGGTCGCAGACGAGGACCTGCCCCGCTTCGACGGCGGCGTTGAACCAGGTCGCGAGCTCGGGGAAGCGGCGATCGCGGACCCAGGTCCACGCGCCCGTGTCGAAGAGAGCCGATCGATCGAGCTGCGGCAGCTCCAAGTCGGGCACGACGCTTAGTCGCGCTCGCGACCGGCGGCGACTTCTTGCGGCGTTCCGTCGACGTCGCGGACTACGTCGAAGCCCTTCAGCGTCCGGCGGCGCGCCGCATCGCGCAGCGCGGCGTTGACGGTCTCGCTGAGACCCTTGGTACCGAGCTCTCGGCGCGCGGCGTCGAGCGCGAGGTCGTCTACATCAACAGTGGTGCGGGTCATATGCATCATGGTAGCGCATCATTTGTGGCACTCTCCTGCTCTCGCACTCTGGAAACTCGGTGCACTGCAGGCGGTCTCCCGAAAGTCCAAGCCAAGAACTACCGGCCGATAGACAGCCGAGTTTTCTAGACCATCGGACATTAAGGACGGCGAATTGCATCTCAGCCAGGCGAAGGAGGAATACGTCCGCTGGCTACTCGCGACTAGGGATTTGTCCCCGCACACACTCCGCGCTTATCGAGGCGACCTCGGGAGCTTCGAGGGATTTGTTGGCGCCGAGACGGACGTTGGGAAGCTGGACGAGCCAGACCTCATCGATTTCCTCGAGAGCCAAAAAGATTCAGAGCTCTCCCCCGCATCGCTGAGGCGACGCGCCTCTTCCCTCCGAGGATTCTCACGTTGGCTCTTTGCGCAGGGGCTGATCGCGAGCGACCCCTGGCTCGGCACACGGATCGCGACTCGGCGCGGGAGGCAGCTACCTCGGATCGTCCCCGCCACAGACCTGGATCGTCTTCTGGCTTTATTGCAACGGGCTGCGGGCGTATCCGTCGCCGCCCGGCCCGACGATGTCCGCGAGAAACCGCACGAGTCCACCACCCTCTTAGCCGTGGCGCTGATGGTTTCGACCGGGGTCAGAGTCCACGAGGTAGTCAGCTTCAACTGCCGGGACATCGACCTGACAAGCCGCGCGATTCGACTCATCGGGAAGGGTCGACGCGAGCGGCAAGTCTTCCTGACAAACGACTGGATCGCCACACTCACCGAGGCGTACCTCGCGGTCCGCGGCAGCTACGAACTCCCCCACTCCCGTCTTCTCTTCAACCTCCAGTTCGAGCCGCTGACGACAGCCGCGATGCGGGCAAGGCTCGTCAAGGCAGCTAAGGCCGCCGGCATCGAGCAGCGCGTCACGCCGCACATGCTGCGCCACACCGCGGCTACCCAGCTGATCGAAGCTGGCGTCGACATTCGCTACATCCAGCGCTTGCTTGGCCACGCGAGCCTAAGCACGACAGAGATCTACACCCACGTCTCGGACCGAGCGCTCAAGCGCGTGATCTCGGAGGCCGACGTACTCGGGAGGCTCTCGGGGGCGCGATAACTAGGAATTATCGTTGGCGCTACCGCCTGGCCAAGCCAGCGCTCGCCTCCACGAAGTCGAGCAGCGGTTCGTGACGCGAGCCAGAGACCTCGCGATCTTCCTCGTCTACGACCGTCCCGATCGCATCAACGAGCGCCCGGAGCTCGCACGCAGCTTCTTCGCTGAGCGCTGCGTCTCGGACGAGCAGCTCGACCAGATGATCGACGCATACCGATCGGTGGGTGCGTACGTCGAGCTCTTCGAGGGCGAGAAGCCATTCATCGAAGCCCTTACCGGAGGACATATCGATTCGATCCGCCGCCCCGTCAAGCTTGCCTACGACGGCAGCGAAAGCGGCGTGGGTCCAGGGGGCCGGAAGCCCGGAAGAAAGTCGCTAGTCCCCCTGGTCGCGAACTCTTATGGCGTGATCTGCGCAAACTCGAGTGCCTACGCGTGCGCCATCGGCCGGCACAAGTACCACTATTCGACGCTCCTGCGATCCATGGGTATTCGATGTCCCAGGACCTGGTGCTTTCGACCGCGGCGGGGCTGGGTGCTCGGTGCCGAACCCGAACCGGGTCTTCGGGTGATCGTCAAGTCAACCTTCGAGTCATGGTCCGTCGGCGTCTCGGAGGACTCGGTCTTTGTCGTCGACGACAACTATGAGGAACGAGTCCGTGAGATCTCGGAGCGGATCGGACAACCGGTAACCGTTCAGGAGTTCGTGGCCGGCCACGAGGTCAACGTACCGCTGTTTGGCTGTCCCGAGGTCGTGATTGCGCCGCCGGTCCAAGCCCTGGTGGCGCGGGCGTCTGGTGACCCCAAAGCCATCCTGACGATTGAGGACATACTGACCGAGAACGGCGTCTCGCACCCGCTATTCGATGGGGACGCGGAAACGACGGATCGACTGCGCCAGCAGGCCGTCGCCGCGTTTGACGCGCTCGAGTTCGAATGCTTCGCGCGCCTGGACTTCAAGGTGGACTCCAGCGGCGTGCCTTGGCTCTTCGACGTTGCCGTGTCACCGGGTATCGGATCACGGAGTGCTTGCTACCGCTCGCTTCTGCACCTTGGATTCGACCATCCGGAATTTCTCCGCCTTGTCGCGGGAGCGACGCTGGCCTCCGAAGGGCTGATCTAGTTCTCCTTCCAAAACTCCACCACCGCGACCCTCAGAGCCCGACCGTGGTTGTCCCATAGCCTGCCGAACTCCTCCGGATGAGCTCGGACTACACACTGGTCGAACTCCTCCGCACTCGTCGTAACGGGACCCTGTAAGAACGGACGCAGGAGGTCATGGCGTCGTACGAGATACCGCCGCAACATGTAGGTGATGGAGTTGACAACGGGTGCCAGGTCGGTCCAATCCTCCTGGCGTCTCTCCGTGTCCCCGCTCAGGAACCGAGTAACACAGAGGTTGGCGCGAATCATGTAGACCATGCTCGGGTCCGGCGTTGCCCGAGTGCGGTGCAACGCTTCATCGATCTGGCGAAAAAGCGTAATCGACTCGTCATATCGGCCGGCGAGAGCCAGATAGACAGCCAGGCCATTCTCGGCATAGAAGCGGTCCGGTGGCGGTGCGAGCTCTTGGACGATGGCTTCTTGGCGGCCGACGGCGTCCGCCGCGGTGAGCTTTCCCGATCGATACATGGCCAGCAGTCCATTCATGGCGGGAAAGTCGAGACGAGGGAAGGTTCCCGGCGGATATTTTGCGGTGAAGGCGTCGACCTCGGTGCATGCGTCAACTGCCTTCTCGTACTCCGCGTTCGAGATCAGCTCAGCGCAGAAATTGTTCAGTGCGCGGTAGTACTCGACTGGTCGGCGAGGGATGTCGTCGGTGGTGCGCGGGCGATGGAATTCCGCGGCCTTCTTCGTTCGGATCAGTGCGATATCCGTTTCGAACAGGCTTGCCGAGGAGCGATCCAGCATGTAGAGGGCATCCGTTGCCGAGGGATCGTATGCGGCCCGATCTGCCAGGAATCGTTTGAGATCCACCTCCAGGGCCCGACCTCGCTCCTTGCTCGGGGTTCGCGCGTATCCGAGAATTCGGAGCAAGCAGATACGGGTGCCGAGCTCCGGCTCCTCGTCCTCGAAGCCAAGCCAGCCATCGAGGATCGCGCGGCCGGCGGCGCGGTCATCCTCGCCACGGGTCGACATCAGGCACAGCGCACGCAGGTACTCCGCTTCGGCCATCAAGCTGCCTGGGATGTCGCTGCGCAACCCGTCGAGCTGGGCGAGACCCTCTCTGCATTCGTAGCGGGCCGCGTAGCGAAGAGCGCGCGCAAGGCGTTCCATGACGTCCACCAAGCCCGAATTCTCGATCGCTGCCCTGATCGTCGCGGGTGAATCCGTCCACAATCCCCCCTCGCGCTCCCTTTGCAGGCCGGCATGGACGGCAAGTGCCCCGGCGGCGTCGAGCCGTTCGGCAGCGATCGCGTTCGCGCAGCGTAACTCGTAGTCGCCTGGCCTGAGCAGCCGGAGGCAGTCTGCGAGCCGCTCGTGGATTCCCACGCGGTCACTCAAGGCCTGTTCGATCAGGTGCCGCCGGTAGAGCTCGTGGACAAAGACATGACTGTCTCGCGATGACTCCAGAAGCCGCTCGTCGCGGCAGGCTCGTAGCAGGCGCCGCGTCTCGCTCGCCTCGAGCTCGGAAGCGCAGACGATCTCCTGCGTTCCGAACCTCAGCCCCAAGGCGGCCCCGATTTCCAGAAGCTGAACCGCCATTCGCCCCTCCTGTCCCAGAGATTCGAGTCGCTCCGTCAGGATCCGGGTGACGAACTCGTCGGTGTCCGCTGCCACCAAGAAGGAGTCGGCATCGTCGCTCGCCAGCCGCTGGGCGAATCGGCTCGCAAGCGCGAGATGGCCTCCCGAAAGCGCGTAGACGACCTTGGAGACCTGGCGGTCGGGAGCCCCGCCGGCGCCCAGGGCATCCAGGACCTCGGGAAACTGGTCTTCCGAGATTCGGTCAACCGAAAAACGCCGCGCGACATCCGCCCGCAAGGCGGCCGCGTGGGCCTCCGGGTGTGCGATCGCCTGATAGGGCTCTGGCGTCTCGACTGCGAGCACGCGCAGCTCGGCGAGGAACGAAAACGCCTCGACCATCCGAGGCGCTCGAAGTTGTGCGAGAAGCGCAAGGGATGCCTCATCCCACCAATGAAGGTTGTCCGCGATCAACAGGAGGGGTCGCTTACGGGCGAGGTACCCCAGCTCATGGAGAACCTGCTGCTCCTGATCGTCGAGCAGGACGGCGCGCGAACCACGACGCCGACGGCGAACGCCGTCAAGCAGTTCGACGGTGTTCGTGATCAGGCCGGCGGTTCCCAGAAGAACCTCGCCGGCCTTCGCCACGTTTGCGATTGCTGGCACCATGGCTCCCCACCCTTTCCCGAGCCCCGTCATGGCGAAGGAGAAGGGGTAGAGCGAAACATCGGTGCGAAGAGGATCGCCTTCGACAACTACGGTTGCCCCGCCGCCCTCCTGCCACAGAGCGCCGATCCCCTTCGCCAGCCACGACTTACCAACCCCCGGAGGCCCCTCGATGAGGCAGACCTCGTCCCCTTCGTGCATCGCCCCGGCGATCTCGGCTGCAACCGCGTCGTAGCCCAGCAGAGTCCAGAGGTCGGCCAACGATAATTCCTAGTTATCCGACCCGCTCGACACGACGGCGGAATACTAGGCAATTCCCAATAACCACCACGCCCGAGCGCATTGAAGGATCTTGGAGCGCTCAGGCGCTAGCTTCCCGTCGCACTGTGGCTCTGGGTCTCGTGATCTTCGACTGTGATGGCGTCCTCGTCGACAGCGACCGGATCTCACTGCGGGTCCAGGCGGAGAGGATCTTCTCCGGGCTCGGGCTGCGGATCGGCTTCGAGGACTGCGTCCATGAGTACCTCGGCATCGGCATGGAGCGAACGCTGGAGATCCTTGGAGAGCGACTTGGCCACACCGTGCCGGAAGCCTGGGTCACCGAGCTCGAAGCGGCGGTCGCCGAGGCGTTCGAGCAGGAACTGGAGGCTGTGCCGGGGATCGACGCGGCGCTGGATCGGATCGACCTGCCGACCTGCGTCGCCTCCAGCGGCAGCCAGGAGAAGATGCGGCTGACGCTGGGACTGACCGGCCTCTACGAGCGCTTCAGCGGCCGGATCTTCTCGGCCGACGAAGTGCGGCGGGGGAAGCCGGCGCCGGACCTCTTCCTCCACGCCGCCGCAGCCATGGGGGTGGCCCCCGCGAACTGTGTCGTGGTCGAGGACAGCCCTTTCGGGATCGAGGCGGCGCGCGCTGCCGGGATGAGGTCACTGGGGTTCGCGGCGCTGGCGCCGCCCGAGCGGCTCGCCGCCGCCGACGCGGTCTTCGACTCGATGGCCGACCTCCCCGGCCTGATCCGAGATTGAGAACGCAGTTGTTCTCGGTATGCGGGTAGAAGTGCGTTCTCAGCCGGGGAAGACGGCGGTCACCTCGGCCGCGGTATGGCGCTCGAGGTCGCCGAGCACCTCGAGCAGGCGCTGGGCCTCGCCCTCCCCCAGCGCCAGCTCGGCGTTGCGCAGGAACTTGGCGTGGATCTCGTCGCTGCTGAGCGGTTTGGCCGGGCCGCCGCGGGGGCGGGCAACGCGGGCCTCGTAGGTACGACCCCCGGCGCGGGCGCGGATGCCGCCGGAGAACTCGTTGCCGTGCTCGAACTCGGCCACCTCGTAGCCGACCTTGGCGGCGACCGCGAGGGCGCGCTCGTCGGCGATCGCCTCGGCGGTGAAGGCGTCGACGCCGAGCGAGCCGCGGCTGAGCAGGGCGCCGATTCCGTAAGGAAGGCTGAACTTGGCCTCGTAGGGGGTCGCCGGGCGCAGCTTGCGCTCGGCCGGCTCGAGCACGAGGCCGATCGCGACGTCGCCGGCGACGAGGGCGATCACCTCTTCGACCTCCTCCGGCTCCACCTCGAGCAGGCCGCTCGCTTCGACCGCGTTGAGGACGGCGTGACCGGCATGGCAGCAGGGGTAGGCCTTGAAGGCGATCTCGGGCGTCTCCCAGCGGCTGCCGAGGCCGTCGGTCAGCGCCGTCGCGTCGAACTCGCCGACGTGCGAGGCGAGCAACCCGAAGCGGCCCTCGAGCACACTGGCGGGCCCGGTCGCGCCGTGCGCCGCCAGCGCCGCGGCAAGGATCCCGGCGTGAGCGGCCCAGCCGGCGTGCAGCGGCTTCGTCTGCGAGCCGTCGCCGAGGTACTCCATCAGCCCCGACGCCTGGCTGCCGGCGATCCCGAGCGCGTTCGCGGTTTGCTCGGCGCCGAGGCCGCGCAAGCGCGCCGCCACCGCGGCGGCGGCGAAGACGCCGCAGACCGAGGTCGGGTGGAAGCCGCGGACGTGCAGCGCCCCGGGCGCCGCGAGCCCGATCCGGGCCGATATCTCATAGCCGGCGACGGCGGCCGTCAGCAGTTCCTCGCCGCCGGCGCCAGTCGCCTCGCCGACCGCGAGCAGGGCCGGGGCGACGACGACGCTGGGGTGAACTATCGCCAGCTCGTGCGTGTCGTCGAAGTCGAGCGCGTGCATCATCGCGCCGTTGGCGAGCGCCGCAGCGGCGCTGCCGACCCGGTGAGAGAGGCCGAGCGCCGTCGCCTCCCCCTCGCCGCCGATCTCCGCCGCCACCGCCCGCGCCGCCGGCATCTCCTCGAGTGCCAGCGCCGCCAGCCCCGTCCCCACCGCGTCGAGCAGGTGCAGCTTCGCCGCCGCGGCCACCTCGGGCGGGATCTGCTCGAGGTGCAAGCCAGCCGACCAGGCGGCTAGTCGCTCGGCAGCGTGCATCGGCGAAGCCTACGCCGAGTCCCCAGGGTTGCGCCCCGGTGCAGGGCCCGGTTAGGGTCGTCTACATGCCAGTCAAATTCCACCGTTGCAGGCTGATGTGGGTCAAGTTCGGCGGCCATCCCTGCTGGACCGTGCAGAAGGCACTCGACGAGCAAGGGGTCGAGTACGAGCTCGTCAAGGGGCCGCTGCGCGACCGCAGCGAGATGAAGGAGCTCTCCGGGCAGCCCAAATACCCGGTGATCGAGTTCGAGGACGGCAGCGTCTACCGCGAGGAGTCGAAGGCGATGGCGGCCCGGATCGGGGCCGGCAAGCTCTTCGACGACGCCGGTGGCGCGGCGCCCACCGAGCCACCCAGCGCCTAGCCCGACCCTCCTAGCCGAGCGCCTTCTCGACGAACGGCCCGAGCAGGTCGGCGACCGCGGCGGCGGTCCGCTCCGGCGGCCCCGCCGGCGCCGTGATGTGGCTGATCGCCAGCCGCACCAGCGACTCGGAGAGCAGGACGACGTCCGCCGCCGCCGCCTGCGGCCAGCCGTCTTCGATCACCGCTACCAACCGCGCCGTCGCCCAGGCGACGACCGGCAGGCCCTGGGTGGTGACGAACGGCAGCATGCCGCCGGTGCCGTCGTCGCTGAGCAGCATCCGGATCAGCGGGTCCTCGCCGGCGTTGCGGAGGAAGAGCTCGAGGGCGGCGCCGATCGCCGCGTCGGGGTCGTCGAGGTGCTCGCGGATCGCTGCCTCGACCTCGTCGAGGAAGCGCTCGCCGACGTTGATCACGAAGGCGAGGCCGAACTCGTTGCGGTTGCCGAACTCCTTGTAGAGGGTCTGGCGGCTGACGCCGGCGGCGCTGGCGATGTCTGCCATCGTCACCTCCGACCACGGTCGCTGCTCGAGCTGGTCGCGAGCGGCGGCGAACAGGGTCTGCCGCAGCAGCTCCCGAGCCGCCTCCTGGTAGGGGGTGCGAGCGCTCGCCATCGCCCGCATCGTCGCAGCGCCGCCGGTCAAGCGTCGTCGGCGGGCTCGAAGTCGACCTTGTCGCGGACGCCGCAGTCCGGACAGGCCCAGTCGTCGGGGACCTCGCTCCAGGCGGTCCCCGGCGGGAAGCCCTCGCGCGGGTGGCCGGCCTCCTCGTCGTAGAGGTAGCCGCAGCTGGGGCAGAGCCAGCGGCTCATCGGGCTGAGCCGGCCGGCGCAGTCCCGTACCGGGCCAGGATCCGCGGCCGCTGCCGCGGCTGGATGTTGGCGCGGCTGACGTCGCCGCCGTAGTGGTCGATCAGGCGCTGGTCCATCACCCGCCGCCACAGCGGCGGCACCCAGGCGAGGACGATCATCCCCGCGTAGCCGGTCGGCAGTTGCGGCGCCTCGTCGACGTGACGCAGCGCCTGGTAGCGGCGGGTCGGGTTGGCGTGGTGATCGGAGTGGCGCTGCAGGTGGTAGAGGAGGACGTTGGAGGCGACGTTGTTGCTGTTCCAGCTGTGCTCGGGGCGGCAACGCTCGTAGCGCCCGTCCTCTCTCCTCTGCCGCAGCAGGCCGTAGTGCTCTAGGTAGTTGACGACCTCGAGCAACGAGAAGCCGAGCAGCGCCTGCAACACCAGGTAGGGCAGGACGACCGGGCCGAAGGCGACTGCTAGGGCGGCGAAGAGCGCAACCGTCATCGCCCAGGCGGTGATGATGTCGTTGCCAGGGCCCCAGTGGGATTTGCCGAGGCGGTCGAGCCGCGCCGCCTCGATCCCCCAGGCCGAGCGCAGGCTGCCGGCGACGGTGCGCGGCAGGAAGGCCCAGAAGCTCTCGCCGAGACGGGAGCTGGCCGGGTCCTCCGGGGTCGCAACGCGAACGTGGTGGCCGCGGTTGTGCTCGATGAAGAAGTGGCCGTAACCGGTCTGGGCGAGGGCGACCCGGCTCAGCCACTTCTCCGAGCTGGCGCGCTTGTGGCCGAGCTCGTGCGCGGTGTTGATCGCGATCCCGCCGACGACGCCGACGCTGAGCGCGAGGAAGATCGATTCGAGCACCGAGAGGTCGCCACTCCCCCACATCCAGCAGGCGAAGACGAGGCCGGCGTACTGGATCGGGATGAAGAGGTAGGTGCACCAGCGGTAGTAGCGATCCTGCTCGAGCCACTTGAGGACGCTGTCGGGCGGATTGGAGGGATCGCTGCCGACGACGACGTCGAGCAGCGGGAAGCCGATGAATACGAGCACCGGAGCCAGCAGCCAGAAGCCGCCGAACCCGGTCAGCTCGACCAGCCCCCAGGCCATGAACGGCGCCAGCGGGATCAGGATTCCGAGCAGCCAGGCGTAGCGCTTGCCGTCGGTCCAGGCCGCGGGGTTGAGCTCGACCTCGTCGTGGTCGTGGTGATGGTGGTGCGAATGCGCTTCGGCGTGGGCCTCCATACCGCCTCCCTTGTCAGATTACCCGTTGCAGTACGCAATGTAGACAAATAGGCCCTATTTGTCAATCACTCGAACATAGATTGGATCTGTGTCTCAGGTTTGCCGGAGCGCGACCGCCAATGCGAACATACGTTCGTGTTCTGCGATCGGCACAGCTGGACCCCGCCAAGCACCGAGAACTCCGTTCCCTGGCGAGGTCCCAGCGCGATACAGCGGTACCGCTATAGACCGAGCCGGGGCGGGTGATTTGAGTACGGCGGCATGCCCAAATCGGAACCGCAGCTCGGCCTTGCCTGGGCAGTCAGGAAGAAGCGGACCGAGATGGAGATGACTCAGGAAGAGCTCGCGGCCGCAGCCGGCATGCACTTGACCTGGATCGGGCGCCTGGAGAGCAACGGTGGAGTCAACCCGACCTGGGCCTCGACCAAGAGCATCGCACGGGCTCTCGGCGTGCCGCACGCCGAGCTCGCTGCCCTCGCCGAAGAGAAAGACCGCGAACTGAAACGGATCCGCGATGCCGGGTCTTGAGCTGTTCGCGACAGCGCGGTTCCGGCAGCTGCAGCGCGCCGCGTCGCGACCGCCGGCCGGGTCAGATCTTCAGCAGGACGATCGTGTTGACCGCGAACAGGATTGCGAAGAAGACGGTGGCGCGGTCGAGGTTGCGCTCGACCATCGAGCCGCCGCCGATCGAGCTGCCACCGCCGCCGATGCCGAAGGCGCCTGAGAGCCCCGCGTCTTTCCCCGAGTGCAGGAGCACGAGGAAGATGAGGACGACGGCGATGATGACCTGGATGACGCTGAGGAACGTGTACATCGGTCGAAGAGTCTAGCGGCGCTCGGCGGGCTCGCGCGTCTCCCCCGCCCCGTGACCGTTCGCCGCCGCGCCGTTGCCGTTCGCCCCCGCCTGCGCGGCCTCGGTCTCGTCGAGGATCTCGACCGCCTCGCGGCGCAGCTCGGCGTCGAGGATCGCGTAGTCCTCGTCGGAGAGCTTGCCGGCGGCGTGGTCGAGCTCGGCATCGCGGATCTCGCGGTACTTGGCTTCCTTGAGCGCATCGGCCTCGGTGCGAACGACGGCGCCGCGGCGCCGCCCGCGACTCGGCCAAAGCGCGATCAGGGCGCCGGCGAGGGCGATAAGCCCGCCGATCCAGATCCAGGTGACGAGCGGGTTGACGATCACCTTGAAGGTCGTGACCGAGCCTTCGGCGACGTAGCCGGCGGCGATCCGCTTCGCCGTCGCCTCCTGCAGATCTTCGATCTGCTTCAGCGCCACGGGGCGCAACGCCGGCCGGGCCAGGGCCGCCTGCATCATCGCCCCCACCGCTTTGCACTGCGGCGGCGTCCCGGGCCCGCCCCGGAGGCAGTTTTCGAAGCCTTCGTCGGCAAGCCGGGCGCGCCTCTCGACCGCATTGATGTCCGGCTGGCTGGCGGTCCAGAAGTCTTCGGTCAGCCCGGCCTTGAGCCCGATGTCGCTGTCGGCTTCGCCGCCGAAATAGGCGCTGATCGTGCCGCTCCCTTCGGTCCCGCCGGTGCGTCGGTAGAAATGACGTACCGGGTGGAGCGTGAACGACGACCCTCCTTCGCTCACGCGGAGGACCGAGCCGGCGCTGAAAGCGAGCCGGTCGACGCTTGCGGTCGGCCGCACGTAGGTCACCGTGCGGCCGTCGATCTCGGCGCTCTGGCCGGGCTTGAGCTCAACCTGGCGGTTGGTCTGGAAGCTCGAGGAGGCAGCGATCCCGATCAGGATCACGGCGACGCCGGCGTGGACGATGTAGCCGCCGTAACGGCGGCGGTTGCGGCTGACGACCGCACCGAGGGCCGCCGGCATCGAGTCGCCAGAGATCTTGCGACGGGCCGCGGCGCCGTTCCAGAACTCCTGGGCGAGGCCGGCGAGGGCGAAGGCGGCAAAGACGAAGAGGCCCAACGCCCAGGGCTTGTGCCCGGCATCGGTGAAGGCGAGCAGCACGACGAGGGCTACTGCCGCGACCGCCAGCGGCAGGCGGAAGACGCGCTTCGCCGAGGCCCAACTGACCCGGCGCCAGGCGAGCAGCGGGCCGATCCCGGTGAAGAGCACGAGCAGGATCGCCAGCGGCGTCGTGTAGCGGTCGAACCAGGGGGCGGCGAGCGAGGCCTTGGTCCCGGTGAACAATTCGGAGATCAGCGGGAAGAAGGTGCCCCAGGCGATCACCGCGGTCAGCCCGACCAAGAGCAGGTTGTTGATCAGGAAGACCGCCTCGCGCGAGAACAGGGAGTCGATCCGCTTCGGCGAGCGCAGGTCGTCGAGGCGGGAGACGATCAGCAGGGTCGAGCCGACGACGACGACCCCGATCAGGGCGAGGATGTAGGGCCCGACGGTGTTGTCGCCGAAGGCGTGGATCGACTGCAGCACGCCGGAGCGGACGAGGAAGGTGCCGAGCAGCGCCATCGAAAAGGTGCCGACGACGAGGCAGGCGTTCCAGACTTTCAGCATCCCGCGCTTCTCCTGGACCATGATCGAGTGGAGGAAGGCGGTGGCGAGCAGCCACGGCATCAGCGCCGCGTTCTCGACCGGATCCCAAGCCCAGTAGCCGCCCCAGCCGAGCTCGGTGTAGGACCAGCGGGCGCCGAGCAGGAGGCCGAAGCCGAGGAAGGTCCAGGCGACGAGGGCGAACTTGCGGGTGGCGCGGATCCACTCGGCGTCGAGCTTGCGCGTGATCAGGGCGCCGATCGCGAAGGCGAAGGGGATCGTGAAGGAGACGTACCCCGAGTACAGCATCGGCGGGTGGATCATCATGCTCGGGTGCTGCAGCAGCGGGTTGAGGCCGACGCCGTCGGCCGGCGAGCCGGGGGACGCCGCGAACGGGTTGACGTCGGGAGCGAACAGCATCAGCCCGGTGAAGAAGGCGGCGACGCCCATCATCACCGCGGTCGCCCAGGGAACGATCTCGCGCAGCCTGTTGCGGGTCACGTAGAGGGCGATGCTGGAGGCGATCGAGAGCACCCAGGCCCAGAGCAGCAGCGAGCCTTCCTGGCTCGACCACATCGCCGCCAGCTTGTAGAAGGTCGGCGTCTCGATCGAGGAGTGCTGCTGGACGATGTTGAACGAGAAGTCGTTGCCGGCGAAGGCGATCTCGATGATCGCCACGCACGCGGTGAGCAGGGCGCAGAAGGCGTAGACGGTGCGGCGCGAGAGCAGGACCCGGCGCTCGTCTCCCGGGCGGGTGCCGAGCAGGGCGAGGACCGCGGCGACTATCGCGGCAAGGAACGCAAGCCCCAGCAGGACGCTGCCGAGGCTAGCCATTGCTGGGCGTGGTGGTGAACTTCGACGGGCACTTGGTGATCAGGGTTTCCGGTTCGCCGACGAAGGTCCCGTTCTCCATCGCGCCGGTGAGGACGATCTCGCGCCCGGCCCGGAAGGGATCCGGGACGGTGCCGTGGTAGGTGACCGGGAGGCTCCCCCCGCCCCCTTCGCGGTCTTCGACGCGGAAGGCGATGCCGTTGCCGTCCTTCTCGATCGAGTGGCGGACGACCTTGCCGGTCATGTCGTAGGTCGTTCCCGACGCCGCCCCGATCAGCTGGGACGGTTCCTTGGCCTCGTTCGATGCCGCGAAGGAGGTGTAGATCAGAGCGACCGAGAGCAGCACGGCCACGCTGAGCGCCACAACCAGGCGGATCGTGCGCTTGCGTGAAGGGTCCACGTTCGCCCCGGATTATCGCAATCCAGCTCCTCGGCTGAGTTCCGGCGTCTGCCAGAATCGCCCGGTGGCCGACGATCCCGTGCTCCTCATCACCGGTGCCAGCAGCGGCATCGGCGCCGCAACCGCCCGCGCCGCGGCCGACAAGTACCGGCTGGTGCTGGCGGCGCGACGGATCAAGGAGCTCGACGTCGTATCCGGGGAACTGGGCGGGACCGAGCGGGCGCTGCCGGTCCGCTGCGACGTCACCGAGTGGGACCAGGTCGAGGCGATGGCCGCCCGGGCGCTGGATCACTTCGGCCGCATCGACGCCGTCTTCGCCAACGCCGGCTTCGGCGCCAAGCGCGGCTTCCTCGAGGAGTCTCCCGAGTTCTGGAAGTCGATGGTCCTCACCAACGTCTACGGCGCGGCGCTGACGATCCGCGCCACCCTCCCCCACATCCTTGAGCGCGGCGACGGCCACTTCCTGATCACCAGCTCGATCGCCGGCCGCCGGGCGCTGCCCGGCTCGCTCTACTCGGCGACCAAGTTCGCCGCTGCGGCGATCGGCGAGAGCCTGCGCGCTGAGCTGCGTCAGATCCACGACAACACGGCGATCAAGGTGACGATCATCGAGCCAGGGATGACCGACACGCCCTTCTTCGACAACAGCCCCGGCGACGCGGCACTGCGCGACACCGACATCGCCAAGGCGGTGATGTACGCGCTCGACCAGGGACCCGACGTCGACGTCAACGAGATCCTGATCCGGCCGACGAGCCAGCCGCTGTAAGGGGCCGGCGCGGTGCGCGAGACCGAGGCCGAGCTCGCCCGCCTGCAGGAGCTGCTCGACCGCAGCTTCGCCGCCGCCGGAACGCACCTGCTCAGCATCCACACCCCCGAGCGGCGGCTCGGCGCCGCAGCGGTTGCCGAGCGGCTAACCGGAATGCGGCTGCTGGCCCTGGCGACGGTAACCGCCGGTGGCGAGCCGCGCGTCGGCCCGGTCGACGGGATCTTCCTCCACGGCAGCTTCCACTTCGGCTCGGCGACGAGCTCGGCCCGCGCCCGTCACATCGCCCGCCGCCCACAGGTCAGCGCCACCCACCTGCCTGGCGAGGAGCTGGCGGTCACGGTCCACGGCCGCGCTGTCCCGGTCGACGTCCAGGCCGCGGAGGGCGCCGAGCTGCGCGAGGTCCTGCTCGAGATCTACGCCCCCCGCTACGGCGAGGAGTGGGAGGACTTCCTCGACTCCGGAGTCGCCTACTGGCGGATCGACGCCGAGCGCATGTTCAGCTTCCACATGCCGGCTGACACCGCGGGCGGCGGCTAGCGGCCCTTGCCGTTCGCGACATTGACCCGCCCAGGGTGTGGTCGATGTCGCAAACGCATCCCGTGCAGGGAGGGTGCCGACCACCCTCTCCGGGCAGGTAGGGCGGCCGGCCCCCTCCCCTCCCAGGCCCACGATTCGTGCGGTTCCTTATGGACGCATCGCGTCCGGAAGGAACCGCACGATGCGGATTCCGGCGATCTTCCATCCCGTGGTTCCTTTTGGAGGCAGGACGGCCAAAGGGAACCACGACTTCGGCGGCGGGCGGGACGGCGCACCTACCTGCTCT
>DATKLT010000071.1:0-20074 GCA_035542315.1 Solirubrobacterales bacterium
TCTCGCCGGAGAGGATCATCCGCCGCAGTTCCTGCTCAACCGCCGAAGCCCTGGTAGTGCCCAGTCCTCCCACCGATCCCGCGCTCACGGCCGCCCCCGTCCTTCCCTAGACATTGTCGACATCCAGCGCGTCAGTGTATGGCGCCCGAAGACGGAGAGCGATGCAGCCTCTCGGGGAAACGGGGACAAGCGTCATCCGAGTGAAGGTGCCGGCGGAAGAAACCGGCGACCGCACCGATCACCGCCGGCTGGTCGAACCGCTCGTCCTCGTGGTTCGCTCCAGCCACGACGAGCATGGTGGAGGTTCCGCCGGCGCCTATGACCGCCTCGTGCAGGCGCGTGCTGTGCTCGATCGCGACGAGGCCATCGCGATCGCCGTGGCAGATCAACAGCGGCGGAGCAGCCCCTCGCACCTGCATGAGCGGGCTGGCCCGCCGTGCGAGCTCGGGGGCTTCGGTGACGTCGGCGACACCCAGAAGACGGGCCTCTACCGGCGGATCGGGCGGGTTGCCCACCCCGAGGGGCATCTGCACAGTCTCAAGGAACGCGGGCGGGGGGCACGCAGGGTCGGGTGCCAGCGCGAGCCCATCGGGGGTTAGGTCGGACGGTCCGAACCAGCACACGGCAGCCTGCACGCGGGTCGCCTCGGTCGGCTCTGGGGCAAGCGCGAGCAGCGCCGCGAGATGACCGCCGGCCGAAGCTCCCCAGACTCCCAGCCGCTCCGTCCCCAGGCCGTGATCGGTTCCATTTTCCCTCAGCCAGGAAACGGCCGCCCTCAGGTCTTCGACCTGCGCTGGGAACGCGGCTACACCGCTGAGGCGGTAGTCGACGGCGGCCACCGCGACCCCCTCTTCGGCGAGCAGCGAGCAACGCTCGCCGAACTCCTTGCGCGACCCGACGATCCAGCCGCCGCCGTGGACGAAGAGAGCGACCGGGACCGGACCATCGATCCCAATCGGCAGATAGAGGTCGAGCTCTAGCGGCCCCCCGCCGGGCCTGGCGAAAACAAGGTCGGTACGGCACTCCACCCCTGCCCGAAGAGAAGTGCTCACGCCAGTTGAAATGTAGAATGCATTTTGAACATGTTAGCCGGTGTCCTTCCGGCAGCGCCTGATTCCGGTCGGACACCCACTCCACTGAACTGCAGAAAGGTTGCTATGCACAGCTCTGGCAGCGAGCCGCAGCTCTACTGGGTGCCCGGCACCTGTGCTCGGGTGCCGCTCGTCGCGCTCGAAGAGATCGGAGAGCCGTTTGCGCCCCGGGTCCTCGACCGCTACAGCGGAGAGACCGAATCGCCCGAGTACGCGGCGCTCAATCCGAAGCTGAAGGTCCCGGTCCTTGTCCTCGACGATTGGGTGATCACCGAGATCCCGGTCATCCTCCGGGTGCTCTCCCGGCGATGGCCCGAAGCGGGGCTCCTCCCCGATGGCGACGAGCGGCTCGAAGCCGATGTCGACTCGACGCTGGCCTGGTTCGCGAGCGGTGTTCACCCCGCCGCGGCTAGACAGCGGTTTCCGAGCGTGTGCTCCGGCGAAGAGTCCGCCTGGGAGGGGATCCGCCTGAAGGCACGGCGCGAGCTCGAGGCCGCCTTCAAGATCCTCGAGGCGCGGATGGACGAGCGCGAGTGGCTGTTCGGCGAGTGGTCGATCGTGGATGTCTACATGTCCTGGCTCTGGTTCCGGGCGGTGGGTTCGGGGATGCCCGGAACGCCTTTCCCGCGCTGTGGTGACCACGCCCTCCGCTGCGAGGAGAGGCCGTCCGTCGCCCGCGTTCTGGACCTCGAGGAAGTCGAATTCGACCGCTTCACCGCCGAAGGTGTGGTCCCCGACAACGTGCCGCCGCTGCAGGTGGGGCGGCTTCCCGATCACCTCCGGCCGGCGTCAGCCTGAGCTCGGCGCACGAGCTTCGTCCCGAAGGGGCCGCAGCGCGGCCTCGACCCGGGCCAACTCGTCAAGCATCGCCGACGCTGCCTCGTCGATCACCGAGTTCGGCTGCAACCGGTCTTCGTCATCGAGCAGCTGGGCAACGAACGGAATCGCAACCGCAAGGTTGAGCGGGTACATGCGCAGGGTGGTCACCACCTGCTTGATCATCTGCGCCGCCCGCGCCCCCGCCGCGACGCCGCCGTAGCTGACCAGGCCGACCGGCTTGTAGGCCCACTCCTGGTGCAGGAAGTCGATCGCGTTCTTCAGCGGGGCGTTGAACCCGTAGTTGTACTCCGGCATGACGAAAACGAAGGCATCGGCACGCCCGACGATTGCGCTCCACCTTTTTGTGTGCTGGTGCGTGTAGCGACCCAAACGCGGGTGATTCGGCTCGTCCATGAATGGCAGCCCCACCTCGGCCAGGTCAACGAGCTCCAGCTCGAAGGACCGGTGGCGCTCGGCGCACGCGACGAACCATTCCGCAACCGGCAGACCTACCCGGCCGGGCCGCGTACTTCCGACTATGACCTCGAGCTTGGGCAACAAGGGGATTGGTCCCAGGACTCGCCGTCAGCCGTCTGCGAAGGAGGGTGAGCGTCCAACCAGAAACGGACTGTCGGGGACCAGGATCGAACCCGTTCGCTCCAGCTCCTGGTACTCGCTTTCCTCGCGCTCAAGGACGGACGCGACGCTCGGGCGGAGCTCGCACCGCCTGGCATGGTCCAGGCACCCGGGAAACTGCCTTCCATCCATGCCCGAGCCGGTCGCCCTGAACCAGAGCCAAAGCATGTAGGCGTCGGCCACGCTCCACTCGGCGAAGAGCCATTCCTGGCCCGAGAGACGATCCTCCAGCAAGGCGAAGGCGGCCTCCAGGTGCCCGCGTGCAACGTCCTGAATGGTCGGATAGGCCTCGTCGCGGTCGCAGACCGTGTGTGGGAAGCGAAACGGGGTGATGTACCTGTGGACGCCAGCCGCAAACCAGGACGTCAGCACCAACGCGTCGATCTCCGCGTAGGCGTCCCCTCGCGGAAGCACCGAGGCATCGGGGTGTCTCCTGGCCAGGTAGGTCAGGATCGCCGGCGTCTCCGTGAGCGAGTGCCCGTCGACCACCAGCGTGGGCACTCTTCCCTTCGGGTTGATTTCCAGGTAGCCGGCCGTATCGCTCGGATCGCCGTACCTGTTGACGACGGTTGCCTCGAAAGACGCACCGGTCTCCATCAAGGCCGTGAACGTGACCCGCGAGCAGGTCCCGGGACACCAGAACAGGTGGTAATCGACGTCCTCCCTGCCGATCCTCATGACGGTCGCTCGATCGACGTATCTCGGGCGGGTCGCTGAATCAAGGGATCCTCCAGGTATCTAGATACATACAATGCATAATACTCATGCAGTCGGGCTTTTTCGCAAATGTCCGCCACATGATCGAACAGGATGCGTAGGAGCATCTGAGCCTCCCCGGCATCCCCCGCTCGACTTCCAACGTCACCGACTCCAGTAGCGTCCCGCGTCGGGCGAGGAAGCCGTGAGCGATTGGCTGCCACATGTCCTCGGGCGGCATCTGGAGCGGTAGCCGGTCCTCGATCAGCGCGGCGATCTCATCGATTGCCTTCCGCAGTTGCGCGATTGGAACGTCGGCCTTCTGGCGAGCTTGGCAGTCGGGTCGGCGGGTTGCCCCCGGTGCCGGATGCCGGGTTAGGCTTGCGCCGTGGCAGAGCCGGGAGAGCCGAAGCCCGAAGGCATGGTGGGTCGGGTCCGTGATCTGTACCGCCGCAGACCAGTCGTCGCTTGGGGCGGGACGGCCGCGCTCGCTGGTGTGGTCGTCGCGGTGATCGTGATCCTCACCGTCAGCGGAGGCAGCGAACCGGCCAACGTCGCCCTCAACTGCTCGGTCTCCGACTCGGACGGCAGCACGGTCCTCACGGTGGGCGGGAAAGTCACCCAGAAGGAAGCTGAGGAAGGCTGCGACGGTCTCGCGGCCAAGCTCTCGGGCGAAGGTCGCTATTGGCGGGTTGGCTTGCCGGAACCGCCTTCGACCTCCCCCGAAATCGTCTGCGGCTTCAACGCTCCGAAGGGCGAACAGGGCACGGCGATGGTCGAGGTCAACCCCGAATCGCTGGCCAACACGGCGACGACGATCTGCGGTCAGCTCGCCCACGAAGGCTGGACCCAGTTCACGCAGGGCGGCGTCATGGGTCCGTGGCAGCGCGAGTACAGCGTTGCCCTTGAAGCCGAAGAAGAAGCGGAAGCGGCCGAAGCCCGAATCAGGGAAGAAGAACAGCTCGAAGCCGAAGCCGTCGAAGACGCGATCGTGCACTGCGAACAGCAGGCGGAAGCGATCGAAAAGGAAGAAATCTCCGCCATCGAACAGGCGATCAAGCAGCGGGTCTCGGAAGCGCCGAGCGAAGAACGCGGCTGGGAAATCGAAGAAGAAGGCTGGGCCGAAGAAGAAGACGTGTGGAGGAGGACCGAAGGGCGCGACGAACGCTGCCGGGAAGCCGAAGGCAGCGAAGAGCCGGGCGGGACCGAATATCGCTAGACCCCCCAGGAGTCAATCTGGAGTCAAGCTGCGCTCTTTTGACGCCTGCCAGAGAGCCTTATCGAGGGTCCGAATCGGGACATCGAGTTCACCCGCAATTCGCCGACAGGCGAGCAGATAGTCGGTCCAGTAGGAGGTCGGGTAGACAGCCCGTGCCTTCTGGCCCAAGCTCTCCAGTGCCCGCACGTCGAGGATCGGATAGTCATTCGGGAAGGCGAAGAACAGCAACGCGCTCGCGGTCGGAACGCCGACTCCGCTCAAGCTGGTCAGAGCCTCCATGCGCTTTCCCTCATCGTCTGCGCGAAGGGCTCGGGCAGTGGCGAACTCGACCGCAGCCTCAGTGTTCCTCGCTATCCGACCCTTGGAGCGCTCCGTCTTCCAAGCGCTGATCAGGATCAGCTCGTCACGGGAGTAGCAGCCTCGCTCGCTGGCGCACACACCCGCTGCGAGGCAGTCCTGATCATCCTTGGGATAGGAGAACCGCGAAGCGAGCTGGAGGACATCGGCAGCCGGAAACTGGAGAGCGAACCTGGCGATAGTCGGCGATTCTTGCGGCTGCGCCCGATGTAACTAGTTCAGGGCGGTTAGGCTCTTGCCGTGCAATACCGAGCGGGCCACGAAGACGAGGTTGCTCTTCATCACGAACTTCGGGATGCCTTCAACCGCGATCTGACCAACCGGAACTTCTTCGTTTGGCTCAACGTCGATCCAACCGGAGAGGCGAAGCAGTTTGCGCACCTCGACAAGATGGTCGAGAGAACGGAGGCTTGGCTGGCGAATCTGAACCCCGACGCCGTCCGCGAGGGCGATCTTCCAACACTTCAGCTGCACGAAGAGGCGGCCTCCGTCGAGATCACCGCCCTCCCGAGGAGGCGGGAGGTCAGGGACCACCGCGCCCAGGAAATCGTCGGGAACCCCGGACCCGTTCTGGTCGGGTGGGGATGAATGAGTTTGGGTGCAGTTGCGGCCGTCGCAGTTGTGATCGCAGCGGCGTTGATTGGCGCGATCAGCTTGTGGCGCTCAGACCGTCGCAAGAGCAAAGAGGAAAACCGGCGTAACGGCATTGAAATCTTTCGTGAAGCGCGGACTTCTTGGGATCAAGCTCAATTCGTGGAGGTCACCGAATCAGTCCGTCGAGCGAAACTCCAAGAGGCAAGGGCTGGCCTCGTATCGATCCGACTCCTAGTCGGCTTGAACACCAAAGAGATCGCCGATCTCCTGGCCCTTCTGGAAGGTAATCCACTCGCGGAAGGGGGCGTCAATTTGGCGACCGCGAAGGTCCTCTGGCCGACCGTCGAAGGGCAAATCCACGCCGCCCTGGCTGCCTAGCGGCTCCGCCGTACCTTGCCACCTTTGATCGGTGTCGGAGAGCTGGCCAAACACCTCGACCACGCGAATCAGCCTCAAGGGCAGGACGGTGGTGGTCTACGGCTCCGTGGACGACGTGCGAGACGAACTGAGCGCGGCCACCAGAGCCCGAGCGGCCAGATTTCAGCCGGTCCAGTTTGATGGAGAAGACAGGCCCGAAGTCATCGCGATACACATGGACGAGGTGCTGATGCTGGCAAGCGCGGACCCGAAGAGCTGCGACTGAGCATCGTCCCCACACTGCCCATTCGGCCGGATCGTCTCGCTGCTCGATCCCTCCAGAATGCAGAAACCCCGCCGGAGCGGGGCTTTCCTCGAAGCCCGGAATGGGACTCGAACTCGTGACCCTTCCTTACCATCGGGGGTCGTTGAACGACGTTGGCGCTGTTGGCGTGGGTGCTTAGCAGGACCTTTTGAGGTCGTGAGCGACGAGAATGCCGCGGCCGAGTGCAGCCGGAGATGTCGCAATATGAAGCGATTGACCTCGCTTTCTGCCACTCGTGGCATCCGAGTGGCAGATCCGGTATGTCAGGTCGTCGCCTTAGGAAGGCGTATTGCGCGATCCCGCTCTGGCCCGTGCCGCTTCCGTGCACTTGACGACCACGATCACCAGGACGATCGGGATCACCCAGTTGAAGATCGTTTCGGCGCGGCGCGTGTCGATTGCCCCCGCGATGACGTGGGAGCACGTCATCGCGACGAAAGCGGCGCCCCAGAGCGCCGTCAGACGGCGGTTGACCGCGTGAAAGGCGGGTGAGCTCCATTGCGACTCTTCAACCTGTTCGCGCGCGTACTGCTCGGTGAACGGCGAGCCGAGGGCCAGCGAGCCGAAGGCGATCAGGGCCAGGCCGGCGGTCGCGAACGCCCGGGCATACCGGACGAGGACGTCATGAGAGCCAGGGTCAGCTGCGATGACGATGGCGCCAAAGACGACGAAGAAGGCGACCGTGCCGAGCTCGAGGATCTTCGGGCGGCCGGCGCGGATGCCCGGGATCGCGACGGCGATGGCAGCGAGCAGCCCGACCACGACGGCGGCCGTCGGGGTGTCCCTGCGCGAGATCACCACGAAGACCAGCCAGGGGACGAAACCGAGCCAGATCGAGGAGCCGGGACGGTCGGGCTTGGTCGGGCTTGGGCCGAACATGTCAAGCCTCCTATGCAGGGGCCCGATCGAGCCGGTACATGCGCGTGTTCATCGCCACCTTCGCCCGCCACGGCAGCCGAGACAACACCGTGTCGACCAGGCTCGCGTCGATCGTGAGGTGGTTCTTGAATCGCGGCTTCGGCCTCTCGACGATGCGATAGAGCTTGTGGGCGACCTTCTCCGGGGTGGCAAGCATCGGAGAATCCGCGAAGCTGGCCCCCAGCGCCGCGTAGTGATCGAAGAGCTGCTGGTAGCGGGCGCGCCCCCCTGCGGGCATCGCCTCCAGGCTTGCCGCCCCCTCGGCGGTGGTCTTTCCCAGCATCGGCGTCTTGGTGGTCCCCGGGATCGCCAGCACAGCGTGGACGCCGAGCAGCCGCAGGTCGTAGAACATCGATTCAGTGAGTCCGATCACTGCGAACTTCGAGGCGTTGTAGAAGGGGATGTAGGGGGCGCTCATCAGGCCCGCCCAGGAGGCGACGTTGACGACCCGCGATTTCACCCGGTTGCGGTCGCTGTGGGCGACGAGCAGTGGGAGGAACTCCTGGGTGATCCGGTAGGAGCCATGACGTTCACCTCCATGACCTCTCTGCCGCGCACCTCCTCGGCGAACTCGAAAGGGGCCGCGTAGCCGATCCCGGCATTGTTGACGAGGGCGTACAGGCCATTCTCGCCGACCCTCTCCGCGACGGTCGCAAATGCCCGCGCGAGATCGGCGGCGTCGGTCACGTCCATCTTCAGCGGATGGGCGTTCTCGATCCCCTCGAGCTCGTGCAGGCCGGCCTCTGATCGGTACGTGGCGAAGACCTCGTACCCGCCCGAGGCGAGCTCCCGAGTCGCGGCGAGCCCGATTCCCGAGCTGGCACCGGTGACGAAGACGGATTTCTTCATGGTTCTTCCTCCATTTGGGCGTCGGGTTCAGGGGCTGCAGACGAAGTAGATGACCTGGCGCATGCCGTCGAGGTACTCGGGGACCGAAGAGGTCAGGCGCTTGAGCCCGGACGAGGTGGCGTAGAGCACGGTCGCCACGGCATCCGCGGTAGCTCCGCCTCGTTGCCACGGACTTGAGTCGGGCTCCCGCTCCAGCGCCGCCGCGAACTCGATGACGATCTCTCCCTCCAGCTCGGCGGCGGGTTGGCCGGTCAGTCGTTCGGCGGTGTCGAGGATCTCGTCCAGCCGCGAGACGAGGGTTCCCCCTGCAAGCGCGGCGAAACCGTTCAACAGCCTCTCCTCGAGCGGCACGCCGGGCGCGCCCAAGGCGGCCCGCGAGCCGGCCACTGCCTGCTCGAGCAGGCGCTGAATTGACGCGGCGAAGAGCGAGTCCTTGGTCGGGAAGTGCAGATAGAGGCCCTGTCGTGAGATCCCTGCCTGCCGGGCCACCTCGTCCACCGATGCCTTGCGGAAGCCGTAGCGGAGGAGCGTCTCTCCGGCGGCATCGAGAATCGCTGCGCGACGATCGGGGATCGCGTCTACCTTGATCTCCATACGGACAGACTAGACAGATAACGACAAGTTTGTCAAGCCACCGATGTCGGGTGAGGGCCGTAAATGCACGTGCCGGGATGCCAGCAACCCGCAAGGCAGCGATCGGCTGGCGCAGGTCGGGTTGGACCGGGACACCCTGTGACCCGACGCTTCAATACGGCCGCCGAGCCGGCGTGCCGGCCCTTCCGGTCAGCTTCCCTGGCCCATTAGTGGGACCAGGGCGATCGGCTGCAGCGCCTGCCGGAGCCCCGCGAACGGGCCGCCGAGGAAGTTGCTCGCTCAAAGTCCGAGCCAGAGAACAGACCGACCGCGAAGTCAGACGAGGCGACCAGCCAAAGGCGACGCACTGCGACCGATGCGGAGAACCGTTTCCGTTCGAGCGGCTGACGCCGCATCACACGGACTACTTTTCCGATCCCCCCGAGTTCGAATGGGTCTGCAAGAGCAGATGCCATCGCGCCCGCCATGAAGAAATGGGCGATATGGGCGAACAAGCGCTGGACGCGATGATGGGCCGCGAGACGAATCCGAACATCCCGGTCTGCGATCTGGGGGTGCCGCTGTGGGAGCTTGAACCGGCCTTCCCAGACTCCTGAAGTGGTGCTCGCCAGCCAGGTGGTTAATTCGCCATCGGTATAGATGGCCGTACACCCTTGCCAGCTCCCAGAAAGACCCCCTTGGGTGGAATCAATAGGGGGTCAGCGCCGCTTCCGCTGCCATTCTGCTCCCAAGGCGGCTCCATTGACTACCAGCTTGCAGGCCCAGACATAGAAAAACCCCGCCGGAGCGGGGCTTTCCTCGAAGCCCGGAATGGGACTCGAACCCACGACCCCTTCCTTACCATGGAAGTGCTCTACCAGCTGAGCTATCCGGGCAGCTCAGCGGTCGATCTTAGAGGTCCGCGGCAGAACCCGCAGCGCCTCGGGCGGGACGTGAACGGTGACCGGGCGACCCTGCTCGTGGCTGGCGAGGTCGACGCCGTCGTTGGGGATCGAGGCCTGGAGCAGGGCGCCGGTGGCGAGGCGGATCATGACCTGGAGGTTGGAGCCGACGAAGACGGTGCGGTCGATCATCCCGGGCAGGCAGTTCTCGCGGCCGTCGTCGCTGGACATCACCTCGAGCCGCTCGGGGCGGACGACGACCGAGGCGGCGCCGCGGGTGCTGAGGTCGCCGCAGCCGCAGCGCAGGGTGAACTCGCCGACGCTGACGGCGCAGGAGCCGTTGTCGCCGCCGCGGGCTTCGACCTCCATGACGTTGGCGACGCCGAGGAAGTCGGCGACGAAGAGGGTGGCCGGGTCCTCGTAGACCTCGCGCGGGGTGCCGACCTGGTCGACCCTGCCTTCGCTCATCACCGCGATCCGGTCGCTCATGCTGAGCGCCTCCTCCTGGTCGTGGGTGACGAAGATGAAGGTCGTCCCCACTTCCTCCTGCAGCGCCTTCAGCTCGATCCGCAGCTGGCGGCGGATTTTGGCGTCGAGGGCGCCGAGCGGCTCGTCGAGCAGCAGCACCGAGGGGCGGAGGACGAGCGCTCGCGCCAGGGCCACCCGCTGCTGCTGGCCGCCGGAGAGCTGGTTCGGGCGGCGAGCGGAGAGCGCGGCCAGCTCGACCAGCTCCAGCGCCTCCATCGCCCGCCGCCGGCGCTCGGCCTTGGCCACCTTCTGGTAGCGCATGCCGAAGGCGACGTTGTCGAGGACGTCGAGGTGGGGGAACAGCGCGTAGCTCTGGAAGACGGTGTTGACGTTGCGGCGGTCGGGCGGCACGGCGGCGAGGCTGACGCCGTCGAGCATGATCTCGCCCGAGGTCGGCCGCTCGAAGCCGGCGATCATCCGCAGCGTCGTCGTCTTGCCGCAACCCGAGGGCCCGAGTAGGGAGAAGAACTCGCCGGGGACGATGTCGAGGTCGATCGAGTCGACCGCGACGACGTCCTCGAAGCTCTTGCAGAGCGCCTGCAGCTCCACCTCCCCGCCGCCCCCGGCGAACTCCGCAACCACCGCCTCCGTCGTCTCAACCGTCCCCATCGCGCTCCCCTCCTCAGTCCATTCCAGTCAGGTCCATCGCCGCCGTGCCCGCCGCCGACTCGCCCGTGTGGCGGGAGAACCAGCGCAGGATCAGGTAGGCGCCGCCGACCCCGATCAGGGTGACGACGACCATGATCGTCGCCACCGCGTTCAGCGCCGGCGTCGTCGCACCGCCGCGGGCGTTGGCGTAGAGCAGCATCGGCACCGTCGTCGTTTCGCCCCCCGACGACATGTACTGGGTGACGACGAAGTCGTCGATCGAGAGGGCGAAGACGATCAGCATGCTGGCCAGCGCCGCCGGCAGCAGCAGCGGCAAGAGCACGTGGCGCAGCGCCTGCCAGGCCGAGGCGCCGAGGTCGCGCGCCGCCTCCTCGTATTCGGGGCCGATCGCGGCCAGCCGGCTGCGCACGATCACGACCACGTAGGAGACCGAGAAGGTGACCTGGCCGATCACCTGCGCGGTCGTCCCCAGGTGGACGGCGCTGAACGGCAGCAGCGAGAGCTGGGTGAAGACGAGCAGCAGCGAGACCGCCATCGCCAGCTCCGGCGTCGTCAGCGGCACCAGCATCAGGAAGTTGGCGCTGCCCGAGCCGCGCCCGCGCCAGCGGCTGAGCCCGATCGCGAGCAGGAAGCCGAGCGGGGTCGCGATCGCCATGTCGAGCGCCGCCAGCTCGAGGCTGTGGAAGAGGGCGTCGGTGTAGGTCGGGTCGTGGAAGACCGAGAGCGTTTCGTCGCCCCACCACCAGCGCGTCGAGAAGCCCTGCCAGACGCTGCGCGAGCGGCCGTCGTTGAAGGAGAAGAGGATCGCCGCCAGCACCGGGACCAGCGCCCAGGCGATGTAGGCCCAGGTGGTGATCGCGAGGAAGCGCGGTCTCCCCCAGGGGTTGGAGAGCCAGCCCGGGACGCGGCTCGGCCGCACCGGCGGCTGACGGACGGGGGCGGCGGGCTCGACGGCGGTCGCGCTCACGCCATCCTCCTCTCCTGGCGCCGCGTCTCCCAGAGGTAATAGAGCATCCCGATCGCGAGGATCGTCATCAGCACCAGTACCAGGGCCGCGCCGAGGTTCTTCTGCGAGCCGCCCTGGACCAGCAGGTTGACGCTGTTGCCGAGCATGTTGGTGTGCGGCGAGCCGGAGATCAGGTCGTTGGTGTAGTAGTCGCCGAACATCGGCAGCACGATCAGGATCGTGCCGGCGAGGATGCTGGGCCAGGAGAGCGGCAGGGTGACGCGGAGGAAGGTCCAGGGCCGCGAGGCGCCGAGGTCGCGCGCCGCCTCCAGCAGGCGCATGTCGATCCGGTCGAGGCCGGCGTAGACGGGGAGGATGAAGTACGGGATGTAGCCGTAGGTGAGGGCGGCGATCACCGAGAACGGGTTGCCGTTGAGCCAGTCGGTGTGGCCGAACCCGACCGCGCTGAGGACTTCGTTGACGTAGCCGTCGGGGGCGAGCAGCCCGATCCAGGCCAGCATCCGCATCAGGTAGCTGACCCAGAAGGGAAGGAAGATGAGGAGCAGCAGCAGGCCCTTGGTGCGGTTGGCGCAGCGGGCGATGTAGTAGGCGACCGGGTAGCCGATCGCGAAGCAGAGGACGACGGTGGCGGCGACGTAGACGATCGTGTTGCGGGTCGCCGACCAGTAGGTGCCGCCGGGGACGACGCTGGCGAAGGCCTCCTTGACGAAGCCGACGTTCCAGTCGAGCGGGTTCCAGGTCGGGACCGGCTGCAGCAGGGTGTCGATCTGTCCCATCGCCACCGCGACCACCGCGTAGGCGGGGACGACGACGAAGAGGAAGAGCCAGATCACGCCGGGGAAGGCGAGCCAGCGCCACAGCGTGGAGGAGCGGGCGGCGGTCACGTCGTCTTCACTTCCGACCAGGCGGTTTCCCAGATCCCCATCCCTTCGGCGCTGAGCGGGCCCTGCAGGAAGCCCTTCTCGAACTGGTCCTCGCGGACGATCGCCGAGGTCAGGTTTTCGGGGACGAGTTCTTCTTCGAGCACCCGCTCCGGGGTCATTTCGGTCAGCGGCTGCTGGTAGCCGGTGAATTCCATGTTGAGCAAAGCCGTTTCGGTGTCGAGCAGGTGGTCGAGGAAGAGGTGGGCGAGGACCGGGTTCTTGGCCCCTTTGAGCACGGCGAAGGTGTCGTTGCCCATCAGCCCGCGACCGTCGGGGGGCCACCAGTAGCTGACGACGCTGACCGGCGTCCCCTTCGGCAGGTAGTAGCCGATCGCGGTCATGTCGCCGCCCCAGGCCTGGGTCAGCCAGATCGAGGAGTCGGCGATGTGCTGGTAGTCGTTGGTGTAGAAGCGCAGGTTGACGAGGTCGATCAGTTCCTTCAGCGCGTCGCGGGCGCCGTCGACCTGCTCCTGGCTGCCGGTATTGACGTCGGTGATGCCGTTGCGCAGCAGCGCCATCGCCAGGCCTTCGCGTTGGTCGTCCAGCATCGCGACTTTGCCCGAGATTTCGGACATCTGCCAGAGGCTGTCGTAGGGGTTGGCGAACTTGGTCGGGTCGTAGTCGGGGAGGAAGTCGTTGCGCCAGGCGATCCCGGTCGAGAAGATCGTGTACGGGACCGTGTAGCGCGAGCCGACGTCGTACCAAGGGCTCTGCAGCCGCTTCCACACTTCCTTGTGCAGGTTGGGGACGTAGCTGAGGTTGAGCGGCTGCAGGATCTTGCCGGCGACCAGCATCGAGATGAAGGGCTGGGTGGGGACGAAGACGTCGTAGCCGACGGCGCCGCTGGTCAGCTTCGCGATCGCTTCGTCGAGGGTCGAGAAGGTGCTGAGCTCGACCCCGACGCCGTATTTCTTTTCGAACGACTTGACCACCGCCCGGTTCATGTATTCGGCCCAGTTGTAGAGCTGCAGCGGGCCTTCCTCGGGTTCCAGCCCCGAGGGGATGCGCGGGTTGTCGGGGTAGATCGGGAGCTGGACCGGGTTGTCGGGGCGGGCCAGCGGCAGGCCGCCGGGGGCGAGGTTCGGCTCCTGGCCGCCGGGGACGGTGGTGTCCGAACAGCCGTAGAAGGAGCCGGCGGCGGCGAGACCGAGCGCGGCCGCGGCGCTGCCCTGCAGGAAGCGACGGCGCGTCGTCGCTCCTTGCCAGGGCCCCGCCGGGCCGGGCTGTCGGCCGCTCAGGGCGATGCCGGCTCGCCCACCTTCCCGACGTCGAGCTCGCAGTCGAGCAGCCGCTCGGTGATCTCGGCGGTGGCCGCCAGCAGGCTGTCGGCGGAGACCTCGGGGTCGCCGAGCGCGACCTGGACGGTGAGGCCGTCGATCAGCGCCGCGATCGCCAGCGCCGCCCGCCCCGGCTCGATCGGGCCGAACTCGCCCGCCTCCTGGCCGGCGCGGACGATCGCCTCGATCTCGGCCCGCCAGCGGGCGTCGAAGCGCTCGCGGGCGCGGCGCAACTCGGCGTCGCGCAGGGCCCAGGTCCAGAGCTCCATCCAGAGCGCGAAGTCGTTCGACTCCTCGGCGGCGACGGCGAGCAACAGCGCCATCCGCTGGCGCGGGCTCGCCGCGGGGTCGAGGCGCTCCGCGAGCCGCCCGTAGAAGCGCTCGTCGTCGGCGACCAGCGCCTCGGCCAGCAGCTTCTCCTTCGAGTCGAACCAGTAGAGGACGGCCGGCGGGCTGACGCCGCAGCGTTCGGCGACGTCGGCGATCCGCGTCCCGGCGATGCCGCGCTCGGCGATGACTTCAGCCGCAGCCGCAAGGATCTGTGGGCGCCGGATGTGGTCGATCTGGGGCCTGGGAGTCAGCTCCCCGCCTCCTCTCGCGGGTAGTTTCCTGAACGCCGATTCAGACTAACCCAGGGCTGGGCGCTGCGCAAGCAATTCATTGCGGTCGATCCCCAGCTCGGCCGCGAAGAGGTCGGCGACCAGTCCCCGCGCCCGATCGAGGTCGAGGTTGGGGTCGCGCAACAGCGCCCGCAGGCCGAGCCCGTCGAGCAGCGCCATCGCCCGGTCGGCGAGCCCGTCGAGCTCGGCGGGCGCGCTGAACTCGCCGCTCTTCACCCCGGCCTCGATCACCCCCGCCATCCACTCGCGGTAGCGCTCGTACAGCTGCGCCGCCAACGGCCGCAGCTCCGGCTCGCGCGCGGCTCGCAGCCAGAGCTCGACCCACAGCACCCAGTCGCGCTCCGCCCTCCCCGGAACCGGCAGGCACTCGTCGATCGCCAGCGCCAGCCCGGCCAGCGCCGAGCCGCCGGCGTCATGGTCGACGGCGAAGCGCTCCTCGCCGACCTGCTCGAAGGAGTGCAGCAGCGCCTGCTCGAGCAGCTCCTCCCGGGTCGAGAAGTAGTGATGGACGAGCGCCGTGGAGGCGCCGGCGCGCATCGCCACCCGCGCGATCCGCACGTCGTCGATCCCATCCGCCGCGATCAGGTCGCAGGCGGCCTCGAGTATCCGTTCCCGCGCGTCACGCTCAGCCATCGCCCGACCCTACCCGTCCCCTTCGGTGAGAACGCACTTTTGCCCGCATACCGGGAAGAACTGCGTTTTCACCGAAGGGACCGAGAAGAAGTGCGTTCTCAGCACCTCTAAATCGGCGCCGGCGCGAAGTCGATGCTCTCACCCTGATCCATCAGCAGCGCCGCCGCCGCGTTGCGACCGTTGAGGGCGATTACGCTGCCGGCCGGGTGGGTCGCGGCGCCGCAGAGGTAGAGGCCCTCGGCTGGAGTGCGGGCCGGTAGGCGGCCCTCCCACATCTGGTCGGGGGTCACCTCGCCCTGGAAGATGTTGCCGCCGGTGAGGCCGATCCGGCTCTCGATGTCGGGCGGACCGAGCACCTCGCTGTATTCGAGGCAGCCGGGGAAGTCCGGGGCGAAGCGGCTGATCAGGTCGACGAACTGCTTCTCGACGTCGGCGCGGCGGCTGTCCCAGTCGCCGTCGGCGATGTCGTAGGGCGCGTACTGGCCGAAGACGCTGAGCAGGTGCTTGCCGGGGGGCGCCGGGGTCTTGTCGTACCCGGTCTGGATGTAGATCTCGCCGAAGCCGACCGCCGGCTCGCCGGCGGCACATTCTTCGAACGCCTTCTGGCAGGCGTCGACGCCGGCGGTGAGGTCGATCGTTGCCCGCGCCGGCCACTCCTCGCCCGGCGCCGCGGTCCAGTTCGGCAGCCGCGAGAGCGAGGCGTTGTACTTGACCACCGGGCTGCGCACCTTCCAGGCCTCGAGCCGCCCGCGGTAGCCGGCGTCGAGCTCGGCTTCGCCGAGCAGCTCCAGCGCCGCCTTCGGATCGGCGTTGCAGAGGACGCTCCTGGCGCGGATCGTCGTCCCGTCCTCGGTGACGACGCCCTCGCCGGGGAGGATCCGCGAGACGGGAACGCCGCAGGCAAGCGTCGCGCCGGCTTCCAGCGCGGCGTCGGCGATCGCGAAGCTGATCATCCCCATGCCGCCCTCGACGTAGCCCCAGACCGGGCCCTGACCTTCGAGGTCGCCCTGGTAGTGCATCAGTTTGATCGAGGCGGTGCCGGGCTCGTACGGCCCGCCCCAGGTGCCGATCACTCCCTGACCGAAGAGCGCGTCCTTGAGCCGCTGGTCGTCGAGGTATTCGTCGAGGACGTCGGCGATCGAGGCCTCGAAGCAGAGGTCGATCATCTCCTGCTCGCCGTGCAGCAGCTCCTCGATCTCGTGCCGGGTCGGGGTGTCGCCGACCCAGGAGTCGCGGGCGCCCGTGCGCAGCCGCTTGCGGACCTCGTCGAAGAGCTCCTCGTAGGCCCAGTAGCCCTTGATGTCCTTCTGCGAGAGCCCCATCGCCTCCAGGTCGGCGTTGGTGTGGTCGTCGTCGAGCCACTGGCCGAAGGAGGTGCCATCGTCGAACGGGACCCAGAGGTTGGGGTCGGCGACGAAGAACTTGAGGCCGCGACGGCGCAGGTCGAGCTCCCGCATCACCAGCTCGTCGAGCAGGCCGACGACGTAGGCGCAGGGGCTGACGACGAAGCCCTGGTCCTCG
This sequence comes from Solirubrobacterales bacterium, assembly GCA_035542315.1. GTDB lineage: Bacteria > Actinomycetota > Thermoleophilia > Solirubrobacterales > 70-9 > VAYN01. The sequence continues at coordinate 16,415 of DATKLT010000071.1, forward strand.
AACGGGCGCTCCAGGGTGCAGGCGCCGCCGAGCCGCTCGCGGCGCTCGAGCACGAGCACGCTGCGGCCGGCCTTGGCCAGATAGGCGGCGGCGGTCAGCCCGTTGTGGCCGCCGCCGACGACGACCACGTCCCACTCGCGGGCGGCCAGCTCGCTCAGCGGCTGCGGCAGACCGAGCTCGCCGAGCTTCTCGGCGACGGGGTTCACGCGACCACCTCCCGCAGTCCTTCGCGGTAGCGGGCGGCGACCATCGCGTCGAAGGCGTGGACGTCGCTTTCCTCGGCTGAATAGCGGCCTGCCGAGTAGCCGCTGGAGGCGACCCCCTGCTGGGTGATCTCGCAGACGTGCCAGTCCTGGCGGTTGGTCTGGTCCCAGAAGCGGATCGCGTCGCCGGGGTCGAAGCCCGGTTCGGCGATCGTCGAGGGTTCGAAGAAGAACTCGCAGGTGACGAAGGTGCGGCCCGGCTCGCGCGGCCAGAGCGTGTGCAGCATCGCGTAGTCGGGGTGGAGCGAGACCAGCGCGTTGGGGAAGAGCGCGAAGTAGAGGATGTTCGGCATGTCGGCCGCCTCCAGGGTCGCGATCGGCGGCCGCAGGCTGTGGCCGCCCTCTTTGCCCATCGTCTCCGCCCCCTCGTTCAGGGTCATCGAGCCGCCGCACCAGGCGCCGGCGCCGTAGATCCCTTCGCCGCTCATGTAGTCGCTGAGCGCGTTCAGCTCCGGGTGGACGCCGGGGCAGTGCAGGCACTCGTTGTAGTTCTCGGCGATCCCCTTCCAGTTGGCGGCGACCTCATAGGTGTGGGCGCCGGCGCGGCGCAGCGAGGCGTTGCTGTAGCGCTCGAGGTGGCCGAGCAGCTCGCCGACGTGCTCCTCGATCGGGTCGGCTTCGCCGCCGACGTCGACGAAGACGAGGCCGCCGAGAACGGCGGCGCGGACTGGCCGCAGGCCGTAGCAGGAGTAGTCGAAGTCCTCGACCTCGTCCATGTGCGGGGCGGCCTGGAGGTTGCCCTCGAGGTCGTAGGACCAGGCGTGGTAGGGGCAGCGCAGGCGACGGCGGACCTGACCCTCTTCGTCTTCGACGATGCGGGCGCCGCGGTGACGGCAGACGTTGTGGAAGGCGCGCACCGCCCCGTCCTCGCCGCCGATGACGACGACGCTCTCGGCGCCGATCTCGCGGCGGATGAAGGCGCCGGGCTCGGCCACCATCGAAGCGTGGCCGGCGCAAACCCAACCCTGACTGAAGATGTTGGCCAGCTCCCAGCCGAGCACAGCCGGCTCGGTGAAGGCGGCCGGCGGCAGCATCGTCGCCCGCTCCAGCGGCTGCAGCGTCGCCTCCAGGTCGGCAGCGCCGATCCCGACCAAGGCCCCGGCCCCAGCGCCGTTCCCCCCTGCTCGCGTCTCGTCCCTCACGGTCGGCTCCTTCGTGCCTGGGGCCTGCTTCGAGCGGCCCGCTGACTTTGTAGTTAATGGCATGATACCTTGCCGCTGCGATGTCCGCTCCCTCCCCAGATCCGGCACTGGACCAGGAGACGCTCGAGATCCAGGAGCGCGCCCGGCGCTTCACCGACGAGGTCCTGATCCCGCTCGAGCTGGAGGCCGAGGCGGCCGACGGCAAGCTTCCCCAGGACAAGATCGAGCTGGTCAAGCGCGAGGCGCTGGCCGCGGGCCTCGGCGGCGGCCTGCACGCGAAGGAGTACGGCGGCCAGGACTGGACGCGGCTGCAGTGGGCACTGGTCGCCGAGCAGCTCGGCCGCAGCACCAACGCGATCCACTGGCACGTCCCCAACGCCTACAACGTCTGGTCCCACGCCAGCCCCGAGCAGGCCGAGCGCTACCTGCGCCCGGCGCTGCGCGGCGAGCTGCGCGACGCCTACGCGGTGACCGAGCGCGACGCCGGCTCCGACCCCTCGGCGATCGAGGCGACGGCGACGCCGAGCGAGGGCGGCTACCTGATCGAGGGCGAGAAGTGGTTCGTCACCTCCGGCGACATCGCCCAGGTCCTGATCGTGATGGCGAACGTCCTCGACGGCGGCGAGAAGCTGCCGACCCTGTTCCTGGTCGAGACCGACGCCGCCGGGGTCGAGATCGTCGACAACCCGCGCTTCACCCACAGCTACCCGGACGGGCACCCGACGATCCGGCTGAGCGCGGTCGAGGTCGGCGAGGAAGCGGTGATCGGCGGCATCGGCGGCGGCGAAGAGCTGCAGCGGCAGTGGTTCACCGAGGAGCGGCTGGGGATCGCCGCCCACGGGATGGGAGCGATGGCGCGACTGCTGGAGGAGACCGTCGCCTGGGCGATCGAACGGGAGCAGGGCGGCAACCGGATCATCGACTACCAGGGCGTCAGCTTCCCGCTCGCCGACTCCGCTACCGACGCCGCCGCCGGGCGCCTGCTGATGCTCGAGGTGGCGCGGCTGGCGGACGCGGGTGCCGACCCGAAGATCGTCCACGCCAAGGCCTCGATGGCGAAGCTATTCGTCTCCGAGGCGGCCTGGCGCTGCGCCGACCGCTGCGTGCAGGCCTTCGGCGGCCGCGGCTACCTGCGCTCCAACGTCGCCGAGCGCTTCCTGCGCGAGCTGCGCGTCGACCGCATCTGGGAGGGGACGAACGAGATCCAGCGGCTGATCGTCGCCCGCGGCCTCGAGCGCCGCGGGGTCGGGGCGATCCTGCGCTGAGCCCGGTGGCGAGCCCGGACAGACCCGACCCGGCACCGCTGCTGGCGCCGCGCTCGATCGCCGTCGTCGGCGCCAACGAACGGACCGGGTCCTACTCGGACCTCGTCCTGCGCAACCTCGCCGCCGCCGGCTTCGCCGGGCCGGTCTGGGGCGTCAACCCGAAGCGCGAGACCGTCCACGGCCGCCCCTGCGTCCCCGGCATCGCCGACCTGCCCGAGCCGGTCGATGCGGTGCTCGTCGCGATCCCCGCCGCTGGCGTCCCCGCGATCGTCGCCGAAGCGGCGGCGCGCGGCTGCGGCGGCGCGATCGTGATCTCGGCCGGTTTCGGCGAGACCGCGGCCGGGGTCGGGCTGGAAGCGGAGCTGCGCGAGGCGGCGCTCTCCGGCGGGCTGCCGGTCTGCGGGCCGAACGGCAACGGGATCGTCGCCGTCGCCGCGCGGGCGCCGCTCTGGGGCGACTCGGTCGAGCGGGTCGAGCCAGGGCCGGTCGCGCTGATCACCCAGAGCGGCAACGTCGGCGTCAACGCACTCGGCTCGCGGCGCGGGCTCGGCTTCCACACCGTCGTCTCGACCGGCAACCAGGCGGTGCTCGACGCCGCCGACTGGATCGAGGCGGTCTGCCGGCTCGACGGCGTCGGCTCGATCGCCCTCTTCCTCGAGGCCGACGGCGACGGGGCGCGGCTCTGCCGGGCGCTGGCGAGCTGCGAGGAGCGCGGAGTCGGCGTCGCGGTGCTGAAGGTCGGCGCCTCGGCGGCCGGCGCGCGGGCGGCCGGCGCCCACACCGGCGCCCTCGCTGGCGACCACCGCGTCTTCGCGGCGCTGATGGAGGAGGCGGGGGTGGCGATGGCTGAGGACCCGCAGGAGCTGTTGGAGCTGGCGCGGGCGCTGGCCGCGCCGGCGGCGCGGGTGCGTGGCGAGTTTGCAAGGCATAGCCGAACAAACCCGCCACGCCGTGGCCTCGCCGTCCTCACGTGCTCCGGAGGCGACTCGG
>DATKLT010000072.1:0-20136 GCA_035542315.1 Solirubrobacterales bacterium
GATCTGGGAGGGGACGAGCGAGATCCAGCGGCTGATCATCGCCCGCGGGCTCGAGCGCCGCGGCGTCGGCGCGATACTGCGGTGAGGCTGCCGTGCGATTGGATGTAGAGGTTTGGTCCGCATAGCGCCCCAAACCTCTACATCAACCGATCGGGGCCGGCCCGACCCGGCGCCGCTGCTGCGGCCGCGCTCGGTCGCCGTGGTCGGCGCCAACGACCGGCCCGGCTCCTACGCCGACAACGTCCTGCGCAACCTCGCCACCGCCGGGTTCGACGGCCCGGTCTGGGGCGTGAACCCGCAGCGCGAGGAGGTCCACGGGCTGCCCTGCGTCCCCTCGCTCGCCGAGCTGCCGGAGCCGGTCGACGCGGTCGTGGTGGCGATCCCGGCGGCGGGCGTGCCGGCGATCGTCGCCGAAGCGGGCGCGACCGGCTGCGGCGGCGCGATCGTCGTCTCCGCCGGCTTCGGCGAGACCGCCGCCGGGGCCGGGCTGGAAGCCGAGCTGCGCGAGGCGGCGCTCGCCGGCGGCATCCCGGTCTGCGGGCCGAACGGCAACGGCGTGGTCTCGGTCCCGAACCGCTCGCCGCTGTGGGGGGACTCGGTCGGAGCGCAGGAGCCGGGGCCTGTGGCCGTGATCACCCAGAGCGGCAACGTCGGCGTCAACGCGCTCGGCTCGCGCCGCGGCCTCGGCTTCCACACCGTGGTCTCGACCGGCAACCAGGCGGTGCTCGACGCGGCGGACTGGATCGAAGCCGTGTCGGCGCTCGACGGCGTCGGCTCGCTGGCGCTCTTCCTCGAGGCCGACGGCGACGGCGAGCGGCTGGCGCGGGCGCTGGCCGCCTGCGCCGAGCGGGGCGTCGGCGTCGCCGCGCTCAAGGTCGGCTCCTCGGCCGCCGGGGCGCGGGCGGCAGGCGCCCACACCGGCGCCCTAGCCGGCGACCAGCGCGTCTTCGCGGCGCTGCTGGAGGAGGCCGGCGCGGCGCTCGCCTCCGACCCCGGCGAGCTGCTGGAGCTGGCCCGCTGCCTGGCGCAGCCGCGGGCGCGGCCGAGCCGCCGCGGCGGCCTCGCCGTCCTCACCTGCTCGGGCGGGGACTCGGGAATCGCCGCCGACCTCGCCGAGCGGCTCGGGCTGGAGCTACCGGAGCTGGCGGCGCCGACGCGCGAGAAGCTCGCGCGGCTGCTCCCCGCCGCGGCGACGATCGCCAACCCGCTCGACTACACCTCGCTGCTGTGGGGGCAGCCGGGAGTGCTTGAGCAGGTGGCGGAGGCGGTCGGCTCGGACGCCGGGATCGACCAGCTGCTGCTCCTCTTCGACCAGCCCGACGGGCTCGCCGCCGACGTCGCCGAGGAGTGGGAAGCGGTGCGGGGCGCGCTGGTCGCCGGCGCCGGACGCAGCGGCGCCGCGGTGATCCTGGGGTCGACGCTGCCGGAGCTGCTGGAGCGAGGCAGCGCTCAGGAGCTCGCGGAGCGCGGGATCGCGACGGCCGCGGGATTGGGCGAGGCGATGGTTTGCGCGAAGGCGCTGCGGGCCCCGCTGCCGTCGGCGGAGCGCTTGCGGGAGATTGCGCGGGCGGCGGCCCCGTTGGGGGATGTGGCCGGCTCGGGAGGTTGGCTTGGGGAGGCGGAAGCGAAGGCTTTGCTCAGGGATGCAGGGTTGGGGGTGCCGGCGGGGGCAGAGGTGACAAGCGCCGGGGAGGCCGTGGACGCTGCGCGGGAGCTGGGGTGGCCGGTGGCGCTGAAGCTCTCCTCCCCTGCCCTGCAACACAAGAGCGAGAGTGGGGCGCTGATCTTGGACTTGGACCGTGAGGAGGAGGTGCGGGACGCGGCAGAGCGCCTGCTCTCCCTCCCCGCCGCGGATGGCGCCACCCTGCTGGTCGAGCAAATGCGCGGAGCCGATGTCGAGCTGCTCTTCGCCGCCCACCGCGACGGGGTCGTCCCGGTGCTGGTCGTCGGCCTCGGCGGCATCTGGGCAGAGGCCATGGACGACGTCGCCCTCGTCCCCCTCCCGGCCTCACCCGCCGCGGTCGAGCGCGCCCTGCGCCGACTCCGCGGCGTCGCCCTCTTCGACGGCAGCCGCGGCCGCCCCGCCCAGGACCTCGCCGCGGCCGCGAGCTTCGGCTCCCGCCTCGGCAAACTCCTCCTCGACGAGGCCCTGGACCTAATAGAGGTCAACCCAGCGGTTCTCACCCCCAACGCCTGCATCGCCCTGGACGCCACCGCCCGCCACCCCACCTAATCCGCCGAGGTTGCCTTTTCCGCCTCATATAGGCGGAAAAGGCAACCTCGGCGATCGGGGGTCAGTCGGCGACTAGCTCGGGGCGCTCTTCCATGCGCTGGGCGGCGACGGTGAGGGCGGCGCGGAGGGTGGCGACGATCTCTTCGATCTCGCCGGCGCTGCAGATCAGCGGTGGGGCGAGCTGGACGATCGGCTCGGCGCGATCGTCGAGGCGACAGATCAGGCCGCGGCCCCAGAGCTCCTTGGAGAGCACGTCCTTCAGCAGCCACTCGGCGGCCGGCCCCTCGAACTGGGCCTTGGTCGCCTGGTCGCGAACCAGTTCGATCGCATAGAAGTGACCGCAGCCGCGGACGTCACCGACGATCGGGATGTCCTTGAGGGCCTCGAGCAGGTCGCGGGCGAGCGGCTCGTTGGCGCGCACGTTCTCGAGCACGCCGTCCTCCTCCATCACCTCGATCGCGGCGAGGGCCACCGCGGCGCCGACCGGATGGCCGCCGAAGGTGATCCCGTGCAGGTATTCGCTGCGGCCGGAGATGAAGGGCTCGGCGACGCGGTCGGAGATCAGCACTCCGCCCATCGGGAAGTAGGCGCCGGTCAGGCCCTTGGCGAAGCTGAGCAGGTCGGGGACGTAGTCGAAGCGTTCGGCGCCGAACCAGTAGCCGAGGCGGCCGAAGGCGCAGATCACCTCGTCGGAGAAGAGCAGGATCCCGTACCTGTCGCAGATCTCGCGCAGGCCCTGCCAGTAGCCGGCCGGCGGCACGATCGAGCCGCCCGCGTTCTGGACCGGCTCGGCGATCAGCATCGCGACGGTCTCCGGGCCGGCGGCCACGATCGCCTCTTCCAGTTCCTTCAGCAGGGCGGCGCAGAAGCGCGCCTCGTCGTCGCCGTCGGGGTGGCGGTAGGCGCTGGTATTGGCGACGTGGACGACGTCGATCGCCATCGGTTCGAACGGCGTCTTGCATTCGTCGAGGCCGGTGAAGGAGAGGGCGCCGAGGGTGACGCCGTGGTAGGCGTCGCGGCGGGCGATCGCCTTGCGCCGCTGCGGCTCGCCGTTGGCCTGGTGGTACTGGACGGCGAGCTTCCAGGCGGCCTCGACCGATTCGGCGCCGCCGGAGGTGAAGAAGGCGCGGTTGAGACCGGGCGGGGCGAGCTCGGCGAGGCGCGTCGCCAGCTCGATTCCGGGCGGGTGGGCGACCGTCCAGTTGGTGGTGAAGGGCAGGCGGCGCATCTGCGCCTCCGCGGCGGTGCCGAGGCGGTCGCCGTAGGAGTGGCCGAGGTTGACGCAGTAGAGACCGGAGAGGCCGTCGACGTAGCGGTTGCCCTCGACGTCGAAGACGTGGATGCCCTCGCCGCGCTCGATGATCGTCACCCCCTCGGCGGCGATCGCCGCCATGTCGGTGAAGTGGAGCATCAGGTGCTCCTGGGCGAGGCCCTGCAGCCGGGCCGCTTCGCCTGCGCCGGGAGTCGGATCCGATCCGTTCGAGGGGGTCATCCCTTTCAACATACCTTGCATGGCGGTTCAGTTTACCTTGTAGTCAATTTCACAAGCTTGTGGTAGGCTGCGGCGCATGGAGACCACCGCCGCAACCCACGTGCCCCGTACCTCTGGCGCCCCCTCCGAATACGACGCGATCGTCGTCGGCGGCGGCCACAACGGCCTCACCACGGCCGCCTATCTGGCGAAAGCCGGCAACAAGGTGCTGGTGCTGGAGCGGCGGCACATCCTCGGCGGCGCCTGCGTGACCGAGGAAGTCTGGCCGGGCAAGCGCGTCTCCCGCGCCTCCTACGTGGTCTCGATGCTGCAGCCGAAGATCGTCAAGGACCTGCGGCTCGAAGACTTCGGCTACAAGGCGGTCCCGCTCGATCCCGCCTACGCGGCGATGACGCCCGATGGGCCAATCGTCTTCTACGACGACATCGGCAGGGCGCAGGAATCGATCCGCCCGATCTCCTCCCACGACGCCGAGAACTACCGGCCCTTCGAAGAGCGGCTCTTCCGCGTCGCCGACTTCCTCAACCCGATGCTGATGCGCGAACCGCCAGCGCTCGGCTCGAAGAAGCCCGGCGACCTGCTCTCGCTCGCCCGCGAGGCGGCTCGCGCCGCCGGGCTCTCGCGCGCCGACGTGCACGAGATCGTCCGCATGTTCACGATGTCGGTCGCCGATCTGCTCGACGAGTACTTCGAGACGGAGGCGCTGAAGGGCTCGATCGCCTCGACCGGCGTGGTCGGCGTCTGGGCCGGGCCGAACACCCCCGGCACCGCCTACAACCTGCTCCACCACGCGCTCGGCGAGCTCAACGGCGTCAAAGGCTCCTGGGGCCACGTGGTCGGCGGCATGGGCGCGATCAGCGAGGCGATCGCCGCCTCCGCCCGCTCCGCCGGAGCCGAGATCCGCACCGATGCCGAGGTCACCTCGATCGACGTCCAGGGGGAACGGGTCGTCGGCGTCACCCTGGCCGACGGCGAGGTGCTGCGGGCGCCGATCGTCGCCTCCGGCGCCCACCCCAAGAACACGATCCTCGACCTCGCCGGCGCCGAGAACTTCCCCGCCGAGGTCGTCGCCGACATGCGCCGCTACCGCACCCGCGGCGGCTCGGTCAAGATCAACATGATCCTCTCCGAGCCGCCCCGCTACGAGGGCACCGGGATCGACGAGGAGATGCAGGAGGTGCTGCGCCACACCGGCGTCAACCTCTGCCCCTCGATCGACTACCTCGAGCGGGCCTGGCAGCAGGCGCTCGGCGGCAAGCCCGCCGACGAACCGTACGTCGAGGCCGAGCTGCCTTCGGCGATCGACTCGACCCTGACCGACGACGGCTCCTGGGTGATGACGATGTTCACCCAGTACGGGCCGCCCGACGAGGAGGGCTGGGGCGACGGCGCCCGCGAGAAGTACGCCGACGCCTGCATCGACCATCTGGCCCGTTACGCACCCAACGTCCCCGGCGCGATCCTCGAGCGCGAGGTGCTGGCGCCGCCGGACATCGAGCGCATCTTCGGCCTCACCGGCGGCTCGATCTTCCAGGGCGAGCAGGGCCTCGACCAGATGGCCTTCATGCGCCCCTCACCCTTGCTCGCCGGTTACGCGACCCCGGTCGGGGGCCTCTATCTCTGCGGCGCCGGTACCCATCCCGGCGGCGGCGTGATGGCGGCCTCCGGCCACAACGCGGCGAAGCGGATCCTCCGCGACGGCCGCCGCAACCGCCTGCGCCGCCGCGTCCGCGCCTCCTGAAGCCTTTTCCTGGTGATAACCGGGAAAGGCTTCAGCCACCCCCGGTTTGACGTCCGGGCGTGGTGCGAACATACGTTCCCAATATGGAGAACGGAGAGAAGATGGCTCATTTCGATGCGTTTGAAGATCTGGTCGGGCGCTGGCGCTGGCGGCTCGTCGCCGGCAGCGGCAAGTCGGTTGCCACCTCGGGCGAGTCCTACGACTCCCACTGGCACGCGCTGCGCGCGGCCGAAAACGTGCGCGGGGTCGCCAACGCGGCACGGATCTCGGGCGAACCGGCGGTCGCGGTCGAGGACGCGCTGACCGAGATCATCGCCCGCGAGCTCGAGCAGAGCTCGAACTAGCCCCGCCCGGGGCACCCCGCCCGATACTCGGGCGGGATACGGGACGCCCGGAGCGCAACCGGGGCTGAACCCCGGTGTTCTCAGGCGCGTATCCTTGTTCGCGGTTCTGGGGTCTCGTCCACCCACTGACCACCGGATGACCCGAGACAGAGCCAAGATCCCCCTTCTTGCCGTAGCCGCGCTGGCGGTCCTCGCGCTGGCGCTGCTCGGGTCCGCCTGCGGCGGCGGGGGCGGTGACTCGACCGCCAACTCGCAGAGCGGCAGCGAAGAGCAGGCAGCCGCGGTCGAAGGCAGCTACTCGGGCGGCGAAGCGACGCCGCCCAAGGCAGCGCCCGAACTGAAGCTGGACAACTACCTCGGCGAACCGGTCGACCTCGCCGAATACAAGGGCAAGGCGGTCCTCGTCACCTTCATCTACGACCACTGCCCGGACGTCTGCCCGCTGATCGTCAGCCACCTGAAGACCGCGCAGGCCGAGCTCGGCGACAAGGCGAAGGACATGCAGATCGTCGCCGTCTCGACCGATCCCAGGGGCGACACGCCGAAGACGGTCGCCAAGTTCCTCGACGAACACGCGATGACCGGCAAGATGCAGTACCTGATCGGGTCGCGGCCGGAACTGGAAAAGGTCTGGACGCACTGGAACATCGTCGCCAAACCGGCGAAGGCCAACCCCGACCTGGTCGAGCACTCGGCGCTGATCTACGGGATCGCCGCCAACGGCAAGATCACGACGCTATACCCGGCCAACTTCGCTCCCTCCCAGATCGTCCACGACGTGCCGCTCCTGGAGCAGCAGTAGGCCGCGAGCGATGCGACGCTACCTGGTGCCGGCGGTCGCGGTCGCGCTGGTCGCCGGTCTGATCGCCTACGAGGCGCTCTCCTCTGGCAACGGCAACACCGGGCAGCCCGCGCCGCCGCTGCCGCCGGCGGTGCTGCAACCGCCGAAGGAGACGCTGGCCAGCCTGCGCGGCAAGCCGGCGCTGGTCAACTTCTGGGCGAGCTGGTGCGAGCCCTGCCACGAAGAGGCGCCGCAACTGACGAAGCTGCAGGGCACGCTTGGCGACAGCGGGACCCTGGTCGGCGTCGACTACACCGACAAGCAGAGCGGCGCCCGCGACTTCATCAAGAAGTACGGGTACACCTTCCCGATCCTCGAAGACCCCGACGGCGTCTACGGCGCCCGCTTCCATTTCTCCGCGTTGCCGACCACGGTCGTGCTCGACGCCCGGGGCCGCATCGTCGAGACCCTGCGGGGGCCGCAGACTGCCGCGGAGTTGCGCCGAGCACTGAAAGAAGCGGCGCGCGAGTAGCCACCAGGCACAAGGGTTTGGCGTGGAGGGGTCGGGTGACCCCCTTCACTTGCCTACCTGGCTGGATCGCCTCCACCCTGCCGAGATCGAGCGCTCGGCCAGCGGCACAAAACGTTCAGGGGGTCACCCGACCCCTCCTCCCGAAGCCCCCCGAGGTCCGCGAAGCGAACAGCTTTCGTGAAGCATGCAACTCGGGAGAGCTCAGACCTCCCGGCCCTTGGAAGCTTCCAGGGAAGGCCCGGGCGGCTCTCGTTGCGAGCTTCCAAGGGACGGGAGCCCTCAGGTGGATGCCCGGCTCCGCCAGGCGAGCGCTCGAGCCAGGGCTGGATCCCGTTTGGAGGCTCGGGTGACCCTCTGAACGTTTTGTGCCGCTAGGCGGGAGCGCGTAGCACGGACGACTGGAGCAGATTCACCTAGGCAGGCAAGTGGAGAGGGTCACCCGAGCCTCCCCCACGGCTTGAACCCTGTTCTCAGACCGCCGCGCCGTTGGCAGTTAGCAGCACGTCGACGTTGCCCCGAGTCGCGTTCGAGTACGGGCAGACCTTGTGCGCCTCGCGGACGATCTCGGCGGCCTCGGCCGAATCCTCGACCGAGGGCAGCGAAACGTGGAGCTCGACGGCGACGTTGAAGCCGCGCTCCTCGGTCGTGATCAGCGAGACCTTGGAGTCGATCGCGACGTCACCGACCTCGGCCCGGCGGCGCATGCCGACGACGCCGATCGCGCCCTCGAAGCAGGCGGCGTAGCCGACGGCGAAGAGCTGCTCGGGGTTGGTGCCCTCGCCGTCGCCGTCCATCTCGGTCGGCCGGCGCAGGATCACGTCGAGCTTGCCGTCGCTGGTGGCGCCGTGGCCGTCGGCGCGGCCGCCGGTGACGTGGGCCTCGGCGGTGTAGAGAACCTTGGTGCTCATCGAGCTCCTCTCGGGATGGGTGGCTTCAATCGCAGCTGGAAGCGAAACACACTCGGGGTGCGGTCGCGATTGCCAGCGGCGTCGACGGCGTAGATCCGCACAACGTGGGCACCGAGCCCGACGCCGAAGACGCGCGGCGAACGGCAGCGCCGGTAGGGCCCGGAGTCGAGCTTGCAGAAGAAGGTCGAGCCGGCCTCGTTGGACGTGAAGCGGAACGAGACTCGCCGGTGGCGGCGAGCGCTCAGCAGCAGTCGCGGCGGGTGGTGGGCGATCCGCGTCTGCGGCGGCTTGACGTCGGGCGGAGGCGGGGGCGGCGGTTCTTCCGGTTTCAGCGGCGTTTCCGGCACCCGGTATTGGTTCGGTTCGGATTCGCGCACGGTCTCGCATTCGACCGGGACCGGGTCGTCGTATTTGGGGTGGACGTCGATCAGCGCGGTGTCGATCCCTTCGCCGCAATCGATCGAGGCGTCGTCGTCGCCGTTGTTGGCCAGGATCACGTCGTTGCCGGCCTCGCTGGAGAAGACGTCGGCCCCCTGGTGCCCGAGGATCTGATTTTCGCCCGCGTCGCCGATCAGGACGTCGGCGTAGATCGAACCCTCGAGGTCCTCGATCTGTTCGAGCGAGCCGAGCGCTTCTCCCGGTCCGCTGCATTCCGCTTCGCCACCGCTGCCGGGACGACCCGCCTCGCCCAGGTCGAGCCGGGCCTCGACCCCGTGGCCGGCGCCTTCTTCTTCTTCCTTGAACTTGGCCCAGGAAGCGTTGTCGCGACCCGGACCGCCGTTGATCGTGTCGCCTTCGCAGACCACGGTCGAGAGGATCAGGTCGTTTCCTTCTTCGCCGAAGATTTCGTCCTTGCCCTCGTTGTTGACGAAGCCGTCGTCGCCGGCGAGGCCGCGCAGGACGTCGTTGCCGGGGCCGTCGACGAGCGTGTCGTCGCTGAAGGCGCCGGCGGTGAGATTGTCGGCTTTGTTGCCGCCGAGAAGAATCAGCGAGACCGTCGAGGGCAGCGCCGGCGCTTCCAGGCGGTCGTCGCCTTCGAGGCCGGCGAGGAGGACCGAGTCGAGCGGGGCGGTCAGTTCGCAGACGGCCTTCTGCGAGGTTTCGACTTCGCAGCCGGACTGTGCGGACGCGGCTTCGTCGAAGCTGCTGCCGGCGCCCAGTTCGAAGGTCACGGCCCCTCCCGGTTCACCCAGCAACGGACCGTTCGAGGTCACCGTCAAGTCGTCGTCGCCTTCGCTCCCGATCAGGTAGAGCTCGGCGTATTCGCCGCCCGGCACCATCTCCCCGACGCTGACCTTGCTCTTGTCGCGCAGCGTCACCGCGCCCTGGGCCGCCGTCGACTCGCAGCTGACGTGGGTGGCGCCGTTGACGCAGTCGTCGCCGTCGGCACCGCCGTCGAGCGCGGTCCCGGCCCCGGCTTTGGCGATCAGCACGTCGGCGCCGCCGCCACCGTAGATCTGCTGGGTCGAGGAGCCGCCGACGATGTAGTCGGAGAAGGGGGAGCCGATGATGCGCTCGAAATCCGGACCGTCGATTTCGTCGACCCCGCCGCCGTTGGGGGCGCCGCCGTTGTTGCCGCTTTCCTCGGTCTTCGCCGTCAAGGTCAGGTACACGCCGCGTTCCTGGCCTCCGGCCGGGAAACCGGCGTGTTCGACGCTGAATTCGGGATAGGCCGGGTTGCCGGGGAAGGCCGGGCCGTTGCCGAACCCCGGAGTCACCCCGGTCGCGAAGCTGAGCGTGTCGATGCCGGTCGTGCCCGAGTCTTCGATCTTGTCCTGGGTCGCGTCGCCACGGACGAGGTCGCTGCCTTCGCCCCCGTCGATGCGATCGGCGCCGAAGCCGCCGGAGAGCTTGTCGTTGCCGGGGCCGCCTTCGAGGACGTCGTCGCCGATCCCGCCCCAGAGCCAGTCATCGCCGCCGTTGCCGCGCAGGATGTCGTTGCCGCGGTCGCCCCAGACGACGTCGTTGCCGGGGCCGCCTTCGAACACGGTGCTGCCGAGTTCGAGGTGGCAGCCGGGAAGCGGGCATTCGGTCGGGGTCGTGGCGGCAGTGATCGGCCCGGCAATGATCGTGTCGTTGCCGGCCCCGGCCTTGACCAGCTGGACCGTGGCGGGGACGTGGATCGTGTCGGAGCAGGGGGTGCCGACGATCACGTCACCGGCGCGCTCGGGGCCTTCGGCGCAGGTCGGCGATGGCAGCTGCGGTTCGGCAGGCGCCTCGGCGGCGCTCGCCGCGGGCGCCGACGCCAGCAGCACCAGCGACGCCAGCGCCACGCTGGGGATCCCCCGCTTCGCGTACATGGCCATCGTCGATCAATACCCTAGCCAGGGATGAAGTTCCGATTTCCGCTCTGGGCGCTCGCGATCTTCCTGCCCGCGCTGCTCGCCGGGTGCGGCGACGCCGTCGAGGACCCTTCGCGGCCGGCGCCGGCGGCGACCGAGTTCCCGAGCGCGCAGGGCAAGACGATCGCCGACCTCCTGCACGGCTCCGGCGCCACTCCGACCGACCTGGTGGTCGCGCCCGCAGCGCAGACCTTCGACGTCGGCGAGAACCGCTACCCGTTCGGCGTCTTCACCACCGGCAACGAGCAGGTCGACGAGGCCGACGTCGCCCTCTACTTCGCCAAGGACGCGAGCAGCCCGGTGCAGGGCCCGCTGCCCGCCGCGGTCTCCTCGCTGGAGACCAAGCCCGCCTACCGCGCCGCCGGCAGCGAGGGCCCGGGCGAGGCGACGACCGTCTACGTCGTCCCCAGAGTCGACTTCGACAAGGCCGGGCCCTGGCTGGCGATCGCGATGCTGAAGGGCGAGAACGGGCTCGAAGTCTCGCGCGTCCCCAGCCCCGACGTCGGGCTCTATCCGAAGGTCCCTTCGGTCGGCGAGAAGGCGCCGCCGATCCACACCCCGACCGCCGACGACGTCGGCGGCGACCTGAAGCAGATCGACACCCGGGTGCCCCCCGACCAGATGCACCAGGTCGACTTCGCCGACGTCGTCGGCCGCAAACCGGTGGTGCTCGTCTTCGCCACCCCGGCGCTCTGCCAGAGCCGCGTCTGCGGCCCGGTCGTCGACGTCGCTCAGCAGGTCGCCGACCAGCATCGCGATGAAGTCGACTTCATCCACATGGAGGTCTACAACGGCAACGACCCCAGCAAGGGGATCCGGCCGCAGCTCCGCGCATACGGCCTGCAAACGGAGCCCTGGACCTTCCTGATCGACTCCGACGGCGTCGTCCGCGACCGCATCGAGGGCGCCTACGGCGTGTTCGAACTGGAAAAGGCACTCGGAACGATCCTTTCTGCTGGCTGAACGGCCAGCCTGCGATAGTCTTGGCACCGTCGCGCGGAGCTGGAGGGGGCTCGGCGCGAAACCCGGTGGGAGGCAGGGTCGATTCTCGAAACGACGCTGCAAGGAGAGATATGAAGCACTGGTTGGCAGTCCCTGCGTTGCTCCTGGGGCTCTGTTTGGCCCTCACCGGCCTCGCCGCCCCCGCGCTCGCGAAGGGAGGCAAGAGCAAGCCGCCGAAGACGAAGGTCTTCGAAGTCTGCAAGCACGGCTGCAAGTTCGGGACGATCCAGAAGGGCGTCAACGCCGCCGGCTCCTTCAAGGCGAAGAAGAAGAACAAGAAGGTGCAGGCGATCGTCGCCGTCAAGCCGGGCAAGTACGTCGAAGGCGTCGTCGTCGACGGCACCAACAAGAAGAAGAGCTTCGACGGCCTGGTGATCGAAGGGACGAAGAAGGACCGCAAGAAGGTCATCCTCGAAGGCAAGAACGCCAAGGGCGAACTGGGCGCCGCGCAGAACGGGATCGAGGCGATCAGCGTCGACGGCCTCGTGATGAAGAACATGTGGGCGCGGAACTACCAGTCCAACGGCTTCTTCGTCCACGCCGACGTGAAGAGCGGCCAGCACTGCGAAGGCTACGTGATGGACAACCTGCTGGCCTCCGACAACCGCTCCTACGGCCTCTTCGCCAAGGGCTGCTTCGGCGGCAAGATGATCAACTCCGCCGGCTACCACCAGGGCGACTCCGCCTACTACGTCGGCGAAACGCCGTGCAACAACCTCAACTGGACCAACCACGGGATCGCGCCGCCGCCGAAGCCGTGCCAGCAGAAGCCGAAATGGACGATCCTGAGGAACGACCGCAGCTACGAAAACGTGCTCGGCTACTCGGGCACCAACTCCAAGTACGTGAAGATCACCGAATCCGCCTTCTACAACAACGGAGCCGGGATCGTCCCCAACACGCTCGACAGCGAGGGCTTCGAGCCCAACGGCTGGAACGTCTTCGAAAAGAACGACGTGTTCTGGAACAACTACAACTATTTCCTCGCTGGGACCGCGTTCCACACCGTTTCAGGCGGGCTCGGGAAAGTTGCCGGCGCGACCGTCAACTACCCGACCGGGGTCGGCATCGTCCTCTACGGCGGCGACCACAACGTCGTCCGCAAGAACAACGTGTTCGGCAACTACAAGTGGGGCGTCGCCTCCTTCTCCGGACCGGGCGAAGTCTACGTCGCCAACCAGGGTGATGACGCCAAGAACGTCAACAACCAGATCGTCGAAAACACGATGGGGCGGGAAGGCGCAGACCCCAACGGCGAATACGACTTCTGGAACGACAACTCCGGCGGCGGCAACTGCTGGTCGGGCAACTCGGCCGGGGCCAGCTTTGCTCCGGGCAACGGCAGCGTGCCGCTGAGCAAAATCTATCCGGGCTGCCCGCAGGCGGAAGTCCTGATCGACGGACCGGGGATCCACAGCCTCGAACTGGTTGCCGGGCTGCAGCTCAACCTGGCCAACGAAGGTGACCCGAGCACGATCCTCGGCTACGCCGGCTCCAGTCCGCCGCAGAACCAGCAGTGCAGCTGGGTGCGCCGGGTCGCCAGCCACCCGCCGTTCCAGAAGTACAAGGTCGCTGAAGTCACGCCGCAGCCGGGAGAACTCTCGTGCCCGGCCAGCTGAGACGCCACGCCAGGCTCGGCGCCTCGCTCGCCGTCGCTGCCGTCGCCGCGCTCGCAGTCGCCCTCTTCGGGGCGACTGCGGCGCCGGCGGCGAAGCCGAAGCCCAAGCCGAAGGTCGTCACCGTCAACGACTTCTACTTCGGCCCGAGCTCGGTCACGATCAACAAGGGCGGCAAGGTCAAGTGGATCTGGTCGGAACTCAACACCTACCCCCACGACGTCCACCTGAAGAAGGGGCCGAAGGGGCTGACGGAAAAGAGCAAGTACTCGACCAAGACGACGGCGGTGACCGGGGCGCAGTTCGTCAAGCAGTTCAAGACGCCGGGCACTTACAAGTTCATCTGCACGATCCACCCGACGGAAATGCACCTGACGGTGACCGTCAAGAAATAGGGGCACAGAGGTGAGCTTCGAGCCAGTCGATCGTCGTGCCTTCCTCGGCATGGGAGGCATGGCGCTTCTCTGCACGATCGCCGGCCAGGAAGTCCGGCTCGACAAAGGAGAAGTCGACGTCAACGCTCTTGCCGACGGCGTCCAGGTGCCGCCGCGGGTTGCGGCGGCAGACGCCAACGGCGTCTCGAGCCCGGTCACCCGCGACCTGGCAGCGCTGGTCAGTGCCGGCCCGGTTCGCGAATACTGGATCGCGGCCGAGGAGCGGCGCTGGAACATCGTCCCCACCCACTACGACGAGATGATGGCCCAGAAGGTGAAGGGGAAGTCGACCTACACCGCCTACGCGTATCGCGCCTACAGCCCGAACTTCGAGCGGCCGCTGGCGCCAGCCTCGGTCCCCGGACCGCTGATCGAATGCGAAGTCGGCGACACCGTCGTCGTCCACTTCCGCAACAAACTGGGCTCCCCGGTGACGATGCACCCGCACGGCCTCTTCTACGCCAACGAGATGGACGGCGCCTACAAGGGCAAGTACACCGACCCCGGCGGTTTCGTCCAGAAGAACCGCACCTTCACCTATGTCTGGGAGGCGAAAGAAGGAACCGAAGGGACCTGGCTCTACCACGACCACGGGCCGATGGACCCGCTGCCGGTGTTCAAGGGCCTACACGGACCGCTGATCGTGCGCAAGAAGGGCGAGATCAAGCCGGAAGCAGAGTTCTTCCTCGCCTTCCACACCCTCGAACCGGGCATCACCGGGCTGCAGAAGATCTTCTACTGCATCAACGGCAAGGCCTACGCCGGCAACACCCCGATCCTGGAAGCGAAAGTCGGCCAGCGGGTCGCCTTCCACGTCTACGGCCTCGACAACTTCTTCCATACCTTCCACCTGCACGGCCACCGCTGGACCGAGCCCGACGGCACGATCATCGACAACAAGACCTTCGGGCCGGCCGACTCCTTCCGGGTCGAATTCACCGAGGACAACCCGGGCCGCTGGTTCTACCACTGCCACGTCTTCATGCACCTCGAGATGGGAATGAACGGTTGGTACCTCGTCTCCTAACCCACCGAGGTTGCCCTTTGCCTGCGCATAGAAGGCAAAGGGCAACCTCGGCGCTGCTGGCCGTCCTGGTGGTAGGGCTCGTATTCGCAGCGGCACCCGCAGGGGCGGTGAATACGCGGGTCTCGATCGCCAACTACGCCTGGTCGAACCCGGCGGTCCACATCGACCTCGGCGAGAAGGTGACCTGGGACTGGCTCGGGCCAGACACCCAGCACTCGGTGACCGGGATCTCCGAAAACGATCGTGGCTGGGACTCCGACCCGGGCACCGACACGCCCGACCACCAGCCCGGGGACTCCTTCACGCTGCAGTTCAACACCCCGGGGACCTACCTCTTCCAGTGCAAGCTGCACTCCTTCGTCCGCGGCGAAGTGATCGTCTCCGAAACGCCTGGCGACCCCAACTCCGACCCCGGCCCGCAGCCGCCGCTCAACGTCGACGTGACGCCGCCGACGCTGGGCAGCGTGGCGCTGCGCAAGACGACCTTCAAGGGGACCAACGGGGTCGACACCAGCGCTCAGATCAGCGACCGCGGCACCCTCGACGCCGAGTACTACCGCCTCAACTCAAAGGGCAAGCGCGTCTACAACGGCTACAAGACCTGGGACGTCTTCATCGGCATCAACCACTTCGCGCTGGGCAAGCGCTGGAAGCACTTCCGCGCCAAGCCGGGGCGCTACGAAGCGGTGCTGCGCGCGACCGACACCTCGAACAACACCTCGAAGCCGGTCCGCAAGCGGTTCACGATCGCCGGCTAGATTTAGAGCGAGAGCGTTTCGAGCGCGATGATTTGGCGCGGCGCGGCGGCTTGCCCGCTTCCTGCAAGGTCTGTTCGCCGGCGCGCTCGGTCGTTTCGCCCATCGTGATCTGGAACATCGCCAGCAGCGCGTCGGAGGCCAGCGGCCGCATCCGGTCCAGCGCCTCGCGCACCTTGGGCCAGTCCTCCGCGGGCTGACCGGCCTTGTCGAACGGCTCCCAGATCTCCGTCACGAAGAGGTCGAGGTAGGCGCGGGCGACGCCCTCGGCATGTTCGCGCAGCTTCTCCGCCGTCGCCATCCCAGCTGCCGGGCTGACGCCGAGCGCGATCAGCTCCTGCCCCGCCCGCTCCAGCCGCGGGCTGAGGACTTCGACCTTGCCGTCGTCGAGCTCGCGCAGCATTCCCAGCCGCTCGCCGTAGCGCAGCAGCTTCGGTTCGACCTTCTTCACCCCCCAGGCCTTGGCCAGCTCATCGGCCTCGAAGATCTCCGGCGTCTCGTCCTCGAACGGGGCGCGGACGGCGCGGGCGAAGTCGACGATGCCCTGCGAGGAGCCGCCGCTGGACTCGAGCACGCGGCGGATCGCCTCGAGGTTGAGCCCCTCCCCCTGCATTTCGCGGGTCAGTTCGATCCGGGCGACGTGCGACTCGTCGTAGTAGCCGGTGCGGCCGTGGACCTCAGGCGGCGGCAGCAGGCCGCGGGTCTGGTGGGCGCGGATGTTGCGGATCGTCATCCCGGTACGGCGCGCCAGCTCGCCGATCGTCATCTTGCCGTCGGGGGCCTTGGCTTTCGGCTTGGCCTGTTTCCTTGGGCTCATCAGCGCATCGTAAGCGGCAATCGCTGGCCGTTCATCTTCGCCGCCGCGTCGGAGCAGACGAACCGGATCGATTCCGCCAGCTGCTCGGCCGGCGTGAAGGTCGGGAAGTCCTCGCCCGGGCTCTCCTCGCGCATCCGCGGCGTCAGGATCGCGTCGACGACGACGATGTTCGCGGTCGCCCCACCCGGCTCGAAGCCGTCGGCGTAGGCGAGGGTCCAGGCCTCGGCGGCGGCCTTCGCGGCAGCGTACGCCGCGTTGGTGTTCGAGGGCGCCTGCGCCTGCTTGGCGGAAACGAGGACGAAGCGGCCGCGGGCGCCGGCCGCCTCGATCTGGCCGTGGAAGGCGCGGGTCGTGTGCTGGACGGTGCGGATCAGGAGGTCGTGCAGGAGCTCCCAGTCAGCGAGCGGCTCCTCGTGCAGGGGCTGCCCGCCGCGCCAGCCGCCGACCAGGTGGACGAGCCCATCGACCCGGCCGAAGCGGCTGACCAGCGCCTCGCACCAAGCTGCCACCGCGTCCTCGTCGAGGAGGTCGACGACGCGGCCGTCCCAGCGCTCCTCGCCGACGCCGAGATCGGCGCCAACCCCGTCGAGCGCCGCCTGGTCGCGATCGGTTCCGGCTACCGTCGCCCCCGCCCGCACCAGCTCCGCCGCGACCAGCGGCCCGAGGCCGCCGCCGACACCGGCGATCGCTATGACACGGCCGTCGAGCTCGCTCATCGAATGGGGGAGACAGGATTCGAACCTGTGTAGGCAGAGCCAACTGGTTTACAGCCAGTCCCCTTTAACCACTCGGGCACTCCCCCAGGTGAAGGGAGCTGGATTCTAGAGGCCCGGCTACCCCGCGGGCGGCGCCGCCCCGAGCCTGGCGGCCATCCGCTCGTTGAAGGCGGTCAGCGCCGAGAGCGGCCGCATGAAGACGGTCAGCTCGGCGACGCGGCCCTCGGCGTCGAGCTCGAGGAAGTCGATCCCCTCCAGCTCGCGGTCGCCGACGTTGGCCTTGAAGCGGAGGGCGACGGTGTTGCCCTCGCGCAGCTCGTCGGTGTAGCGGAAGTCTTCGAGCACGTCGATCACGTGGCCGAGGACGACGAGGACGACGTCGCGGCCCTCGAAGCCGCGGAAAAGGATCGGGCTGTGGAGGACGACGTCCTCGCGCAGGGCCGCCGTCATCTGCTCCAGGTCCTTGGCCTCGGCGGCGAGGCGGAACGGGTGCGGCTCGGGCATCGTGGGACTACCCTAACGCGATGGCGGTTCTCAGCGACCATGCGATCTCGCGCTTCTCCAGCTCGCTCGGGTCCCGCGGCCTGCGCTGGGCGGGAAAGCTGAACACGCCGATCTACCGGCTCAGCCGCGGGCGGCTGATGGCTCGGGTAGGCAAGGCGCCTGTGCTGCTACTGACGACCACCGGCCGCAGGTCGGGCCAGGCGCGGACGGCGCCGCTCGTCTACCTCGCCGACGGCGAACGGATGATCGTGATCGGCTCCAACGCCGGCAACGCGACCGTCCCCGCCTGGGCGCTCAACCTGAAAGCTGAACCGGAGGCCGAGGTCGAGGTCGGCGGCCGCCGCCGGCCGGTCCGCGCTCGGATCGCCGAGGGCGATGAGCGTGCCGACCTCTGGCGGCGCTGCAACGAGCAGTACTCGGGCTTCGACGACTACGCCGCCCGCACCAACCGCGAGATCGCGGTCTTCGTTCTCGAGCCGGTCTGAGCGCCGGGCGAGCTAGGACGCTTCTCTAAGCATCTGTGCCTCTGGGAGGCGCTTCAGCTTCTTCAGCGTGTTGTTCTCGATCTGGCGGATCCGCTCGCGGGTGACGCCGAAGGTGCGGCCGACTTCCTCCAGCGTCAGCGGCTCGGCGCCGGAGAGGCCGTAGCGCAGTTCGATCACCTGCCGCTCGCGCTCGGGGAGCGCATCGAGCGCCCGGCGGACGCCCTCCTTCTGCAGGTGCTCGCTGGCTTCCTCGAAGGGCTCGAGCACCGCGTCGTCGGCGACGAAGTCGCCGAGCTCGGATTCGTCCTCGTCGCCGACCGGTTTCTCCAGCGAGACCGGCAGCTGGGCGACGCGGAGGATGTCGCGGACGTCGGAGACGGGCCAGCGCAGCTCCTCGGCGATCTCAGCCGGCTCGGGCTCGCGCCCCAGCTTCTGGACCAGCTGGCGTTCGACGTGGGCGACGCGGTTCAGCTTCTCCACCATGTGGACCGGGATCCGGATCGTCCGCGCCTTGTCGGCGATCGCCCGCGTCACCGCCTGGCGGATCCACCAGGTCGCGTAGGTCGAGAACTTGTAGCCGCGGCGGTAGTCGAACTTCTCCACCGCGCGGATCAGCCCCAGGCTGCCCTCCTGAATCAGGTCGAGGAAGCTGAGGCCGCGGCCCAAATAGCCTTTCGCGATCGAGACGACGAGGCGCAGGTTGGCCTCGACCATCTGCCGCTTGGCGAGCATGTCGCCGCGCTCGATCCGTTTCGCCAGTTCGACCTCCTGCTGGGCGGTGAGCAGGTCGACCTGGCCGATCGAGCGCAGGTAGAGGCGCAGCGAGTCGAGACTGGGCTCGACGGTGAGGTCGAGCTCTTCTTTCTTCGCCTGGCCCGAGTCGCCGCCGCCGCGCTGTTCCTTGTAAGCGCTGACGCCGTCCTCGGCGATCACGTCGACGCCGTGCTCGACCAGGTGGGCGTGGAGCTGGGAGACCTGCTCCTTGGTGATCTCGACCTCCTCGAGGGTCGCCGAGATCTGCTCGAAGGTCAGGTAACCGCGCTCGCGCCCGAGCGCGACGAGCCCGCGCAGCTCCTCGATCTCGACGATCGCGCCCTCGCTCGAATCGCGCTCCATCACGTCGGTGACCGTCTCCAACGGTTCGATCGCCACAACCTCCGTGGTTTCCCTCTCCCCCATTCCCGGGTTGCCGGCCCCAAAGCTCCGGCAGCGCCGAAGTATAGGGACATCCGGGTCTCGTTCGCGGGGGCGAGGGTGCCCGCAACGCCGGTGTCCTAGGCTTTCTTTCAGATGGCAGCCGAACCGACCACCGCCACCGGCGCCGCGCCGGACGTGCAGGCCTCGTTGCCCGCCACCCAGGTCAGCCTCTCGCGGGTCGGGGTCACCGGCGTCGAGAAGGTGATCCGGGTCAAGGCCGACGGCAGCGAGAACCTCTTCTACGCCAACTTCGAGTGCTTCGTCGACCTCAACCCACAGCAGGCGGGCGTCCACATGTCTCGCTTCGAGGAGATCGTCGGCGAGGCGATCGACGAGGTCGTCCTCAGCGAGGCCTTCCGCGCCGAGGTGCTGGCGGCCCACGTCGCCGCCAGGGTGCGCGAGCGCCAGGGCGGCCTGCGGGCCGAGGTCTCGGTGACCGCGCGCTACCCGGAGACGGTGCAGACGCCGAAGAGCGGCAAGAGCACCCAGGAGATCTACGTCCTCTTCGGCACCGCTGTCGACTCCGCCGCCGGCCGGCGGACGCTGACCGGGGTCCAGGCCCAGGGCATGACCGCCTGCCCCTGCGCACAGGAGATGGTCGCCGGCCTGGCGCGGGAACGACTGGCGACCGAGGGATTCGCCCCCGAGGACGTCGAGCGGGTGATCGAGGCGGTGCCGATCGCGACCCACAACCAGCGCGGGATCGGCACCCTCCACGTCGGCTGCCCCGAGGGCGGCGAGACCTGGATCGATGCCCCGGAGCTGCTGCGGATCGTCGAGAGCTCGATGAGCTCGGAGATCTACGAGCTGATGAAGCGCCCCGACGAGATGGCCGTCGTCGTCAAGGCCCACGAACAGCCCCGCTTCGTCGAGGACTGCGTCCGCGAGATGGTCCGCCAGGTGGTCGAGGGCTACCCCGACCTTCCCGATGACGCCTTCGTCATGGCGCGTCAAGAGAACCTCGAGACGATCCACCGCCACAACGTGGTGGCAGAGCGGTACGGGACGCTGGGCGAGCTTCGTGCGGAGCTGACGCGCGGCGAGCACACCGCGAGGCATCTCTCGATGCGCGAATGGCTCGAGGCCCCCGCGAGCTGAGGGGGAAGCTGGCGCCCGGAGGTCGAAGGGACGGAGCCGGGAAAGCTGGCGCCCGAAGCTGCAAGGGACGCGGCCATTTCGGAGGTGCCCCTGGCAGGCTGTGGCCGCCTCC
>DATKLT010000073.1:0-56468 GCA_035542315.1 Solirubrobacterales bacterium
AAAAGACCTGGAGGCCGACCGCTCACGAGGAGGTCTCGTTGATCGAAATCAGCGTCAGAAAGCCAAACGCCCGTCGCCATCCAGACATCAAGGTCTACCGCCGCCCCTCCCTCCCCAGCCAAGACGCCGGCACGGTGGGCGAGATCCCGGTTACCTCTCCGGTTCGCACCCTGCTCGACCTGGCCACGATCGAACCGGCCAACCGCCTCGAGCGGGCGATCAACGAGGCCGACAAGCGCGAGGTCATCGACCCTGAGTCGTTGCGCCGGGCGATCGAGCCCTACGCGGGAGAGCCCGGCATCCGCCTTCTGCGCCAGGTCCTCGACAAGCACACCTTCCTGCTCTCAGACGACGAACTGGAACTCCTCTTTCATCCTCTTGTCAGGGAGGCCGGTCTCCCCCTCCCAGAGACCAAACAGATGGTGAATGACTTCGACACGAACCGGGGCACGTGGTGGGGATCCTGCGAGAGACGGCGTCGCGGCTCCGGCATACTCCGCGCCCGCCCGGGTAGCCGAGGGCGAACCTTCCGACCAAGGAGCTCCGATGACCCACACGACTTCGATTCCGAGCGTCACCCTCCATGACGGCGTCGAGATCCCGCAGCTCGGGTTCGGCGTCTTCCAGGTGCCGCCGCCCGAGACGCAGGCCACGGTCGAGACGGCGCTGGAGGCCGGCTACCGCCACATCGACACCGCCGCCGCCTACCGCAACGAGGCCGGCGTCGGCGCCGCTCTCGCCGCTTCCGGGCTGCCCCGCGACGACGTCTTCGTGACGACCAAGCTGTGGAATGCCGAGCAGGGCTACGACTCCACCCTGGCCGCCTGCGAGCGCAGCCTGCAGGCGCTCGGCACCGACCACGTCGACCTCTACCTGATCCACTGGCCAGTGCCGGCCCACGACCTCTACCTCGACACCTGGCGCGCTTTCGAACGGATCGCCGAGGAAGGCAAGGCGCGCTCGATCGGCGTCTCCAACTTCCGCATCGAGGACCTCGAACGTTTGCGCCACGAGGTGCCGACGCTGCCGACCGTCAACCAGATCGAGCTGCACCCGCGCCTGCAGCAGCACGAGCTGCGCGCCTGGCACCACGAGCACGCGGTGGCGACCGAGGCCTGGAGCCCGCTCGCGCAGGGCGAGCTGCTCGACGAGGCGACCGTCGCCGAGCTCGCCTCCCACCACGTCCGCACCCCGGCTCAGGTCATCCTCCGCTGGCACCTGCAGATCGGCAACGTCGTCATCCCCAAGTCGGTGACGCCGGAGCGGATCCGCGAGAACCTCGAGGCGATCGACTTCGAGCTCGAAGAGAGCGAGATGGAAGCGCTCGCCGGCCTCGACCGCGGCGAGCGCGTCGGGCCCGACCCGGCCACCTTCGAGCTCCCCTGAGCCGCCCCTGACATAGGCTCGCCGGTCGATGGTCGACCGGCGAGCGATGCGAAAGCGCGGCCTCCTCCGCTCGCTGGGCGAGGACGTCGCCGCGGCGCGGGCGCGCGCCGACGCGGCGACCCTGCGGCGGCTGCGCCTGGTCAACGCCGTCGCCGCCACCGCCTTCGTCGTTGGCGGCTCGCTGTTCGCGATCGGAGCGCTGCTCGCGCAGGCCGACGTCGGTGGGCCGCTGCTGCCGGCGAGCGTCTACCTCTGCGGCGGCGTCTTCTTCAGCAGCGGCGGCTACGTCACCGTGCTGCAGGTCGTCAACGGCCCGCGCGAGCGGCCCGGCGGCGGCTTCGAGGCGGAGCCCTGGCGCTGGTGGCGGTTCGAACGCCAAAGGCTCGAGTGGCTGAGCGCGGCGGCGCTCTTCCTCGGCACGCTGGTCTTCGCGGTCCTCCTCGTCGACTCGTTCATCGCCAACCTCACTCCCTCTCAGGCCGACCGCCTGATCTGGTCGCCGGACATGGTCGGCTGCGCGCTCTTCCTCGTCTCCGGCCACTTCGCGATGGTCGAGCTGACGGGGACCTGGCTGCCGCGCAAATGGCCGCGCGAGCTGGGCTGGGACATCGTCGTCCTCAACCAGATCGGCTCGGTCCTCTTCATGGTCTCCGCGGTCGCCTCCTTCGTCCACAGCGACGGCGACCTGACCTCGGTGGCGATCTCCAACTGGGGCACGTTCGGCGGCGCCCTGTGCTTTGCCATAGCCGGCGTCATGCAGGAGTTCGAGCGACCCGAGCCGGCCTGAAAGGATGGGTGGGATGGCAGGTGAGAAAACGGCTGCGCCCCGCACCGAGCGGGTGCTGCCGGGGATCTGGAGGCTGCGACTGCCGCTGCCCTGGCCCGGCGTCCCCCACGGCAACGTCTGGGCGCTCGCCGTCGACGGCGGCATCGTCCTCGTCGACACCGGGATCGGCGGCAAGGGCCGGCTGCGCCAGCTCGACCTGGCGCTAGGGCAGGCCGGGTTCGGGTTCGAGGACGTCCGCCTGCTCGTCTGCACCCACTCCCACACCGATCACTACGGGCTGGCGGCGCCGATCGTCGAGCGCGCCGGCTGCGAGCTCTGGATGCACCCGCGCTGGGGGCACGTCCGGCTGATGGTCGACGACCCGGCCGCGGCGCTCGAGGGGCGGATCGAGGCCGCCCGCATGAGCGGCGTGCCGCCGGCGGCGCTGGAGCGCTACCGCGAGGCGCGCAAAGGGACCGACGAAGCCATGATCGACGCGATCAAGGAACCCGACCGCGAGCTAGTCCCAGGGGTAGAGGTCGAGACCGACCACGGCACCTGGCAGGTCTACGAGACCCCCGGCCACGCCCCCTCCCACGTCGTCCTGCACCAGCCCGAGAGCCGCCTGATGCTGTCCGGGGATCACCTGCTCGGGCGCACGATCCTGTTCTTCGACTACGGCCACAGCCCCGACCCGGTTGGCGAATTCGTCTCCAGCCTCGACGAGGTCGAGCCGCTGCAGACTGACCTCTGCCTGCCCGGCCACGGCCGCCCCTTCCGCGACGTCGATAGCAAGATCGTCGAGGCGCGGCGCCAGGTCGAGGAGCTGCACGGCAAAGTCCGCGACGCGCTCGGCGGCGGCGAGCGGACCGCGTTCGAGATCGTCGCCGATATCCTCGGCCCCGAGAACGTCAGCGGCCCGGCCAGCGCTTGGGTCCTGCAGATCGTCCTCTCCTTCCTTGATCACATGGCGATCGCCGGCGAGGTCGTCGCGATCGAGGGGTCCGATCCACAGCGCTGGCGCCTGACGTAGCTGCTTGGCGTAGCCTTTCCCGATGGCCAGCTTCACCTACGTGCGCCAGGTCGCGGCGCCACCGGAGACCGTGTTCGACGTGCTCACCGACCACCGGGGCTACGCCGAGATCACGCCGATGCGCAGGTCGGTGCTCGAGCGCGAGGGCGAGCCGCCGCCCAACGGGGTGGGGGCGATCCGGGTCCTGAGCTCGGTCGGGCCGCCGCTGCGCGAGGAAGTGCTCGGCTACGAGCGGCCGGGGCGCTTCTCTTACAAGCTGCTCTCCGGTGCCCCGGTCCGCGACCACGTCGGCACCGTCGAACTCAGCCCCGAGGGCGAGGGGACGCGAATGGTCTACGCGGTTCGCACCTTCCCGACCGTGCCGCTGGTCGGCGGCGCGGTCGTCGCCGTCACCAAGCAGGCAATCAAGGCGCTGATCAAGGGCATCGCCTCCGAGTCCGAGCGCCGCGCGTCGGCGCATGCCTGAGGGCGGGCCCAAGGCCCGCCGGCTGCGCCAGACCCTGCGGCTGCTGGCGCACCCGAGGCGGCTCTGGCGGGAGCGGCGCTGGCTGGCGATCGGGCTGCTCGCGGCGCTGGCGATCGCCGTCGTCGGCGCGATCGTCGCCTACGACTCGCTGAAGCGCCCCGGCGACGTCCACAACCAGGAAGCGATCAACCGCTTCCAGCCGCAGAAGCCGAAAGCGCCGCCGAAACAAGCGCGGACGGTGAACTGGCCGATTTACGGCCTCACCCCGGCCCGCACTCGCTATCTGGCGGCGCGCGGCATCGCGCCGCCGTTCCGCAAGCTCTGGCGCCACACGCAGCGGCCGCTGCTCGAGTTCCCGCCGATCTACGTCGCCGGCCGCCTCTATGCGGTCAACAACAACGGCAACGCATTCGCCCTCAACGCCGAAACCGGCAAGGTCGAATGGGAACGGCAGGTCGGCCGCCTCAACGCCTCCTCGCCGGCCTACTACAAACACCGCCTCTACATCGTCAACCTGGAGCCGGCGCACATCGTCAAGCTCGACGCCAAAACCGGGCGGGTGCTGTGGAAACGGGACCTGCCGGGACGGGCCGAGTCCTCGCCGCTGGTGATCGACAACACCGTCTACTTCGGCTGCGAAAGCGGCGAGCTGTTCGCGCTCAACACCCGCAACGGCCAGACCCGCTGGTCGACGCAGCTGGGCGGCGCGATCAAGGCGGCGCCCGCCTACTACGGCGGCAAGCTCTTCGTCGGCGACTACGGCGGCCACATGAACGCGGTCGACGCGAAGACCGGCAAGCTGGTCTGGCAGAGCGGCTCGCTGGGGCCCGGGCTCGGCGCCTCGGGCCAGTTCTACTCGACCCCGGCGGTCGCCTACGGCCGCGTCTACGCCGGCAACACCGACGGCCGCGTCTACAGCTACGACAGCGGCGACGGCGAGCTCGCCTGGTCCTACTCGACCGGTGGCTACGTCTACTCCTCGCCGGTCGTCGCCAACACCCGTCACACGCATCCGACCGTCTACATCGGCTCCTTCGACGGCAACGTCTACGCGCTCAACGCCAAGGACGGCTCGCTGCGCTGGGAGCGCCCCGCCGGCGGCCAGGTGGTCGGCTCGCTGGCCGCGGTCGGCGACATCGTCTACGTCTCCGAGTTCACCCACAAGACGACGACCGGCTTCATGATGCGCAGCGGCCGCCGCGTCTGGCGCTATCCGAAGGGCACCTACACGCCCGTGATCTCCGACGGCCACCGCCTCTACCTCACCGGCTACTCGAGCATCACCGCCCTGCAGCCGATCACCAAAGCCGAAATCCGCAAAGCCCGCGCCCGCCGCGCCGCGCACCGCGCGGCCCTGGCCAAACGCCGCGACGAAGCTACTGCGCGCCGACGCCACCGGGCGGCGGCGGCGGAGCAGGCGGAAGGTGCGGCGCACCAGGGGCAAAGCTCGGGAAGAGCGGCGAGTGGAGGCGGTCCTTGAGGACTTCGAGGCTGGCCGAGTAGTTCTGGATCCGGTAGCTGCTGGCGCTGCCGAAGTCCTGGTAATAGACCATCATCTTGCAGCGCGGGTGGCGGCTGACCCAGACGAAGAGACGGCTGACGAAGCTCGGGTCGTCGCCGCTTTCGACGCCCCACTCGGTGATCGCGAACGGCTTGCCGGCGGCGGTGAAGCGTTTGTAGAGCCCGTTCAGCGCCTTCCATTCCGGGTAGCCGGCGTAGAAGTCGGTGCCGGCCCAGTCGACCCATTTAGAACCCGGCCAATAGTGGCGGGGGCGGTTCCAGGGCTTGGTCGGCGAGCCGGCCGGCAGCGGGCTCCAGACGATCGCCACCGGCGCCTTGGGCAGGCCGTGGGCGGCGACGGTCAGCGGCGGCAGGCCGGCTTCGGCGAGGCGCTGGTTGATCTTGCGCCGCTTGCCGCCGCCGTGGACGATCACGTAGATGCGGCGGAAGGCGAGCTTGTACCAGTAGGGCCGGTGTGAGGAGTCACGCAGCTTGCCTTCGCAGTCGTAGGAGGCGTAGACGTTGAGGCACCGATTCGGCTCCCCCAGCGGCCGGATGTAGGCGCGCATCTTTTTCGCGTAGAAGAGCTTGTTGAGGCGGACCAGGTAGCCGTCGCCGCCGCCTTCGGCGATCGCCTGCGGGCTGATCAGCTCGTGGCCGTCGTGGCTGTCGGCGGTGGTGATGTGGATCATCGGCCGTGCCCGCGCGATCTGCCAGCGCTGGATCGAGTCGGGGAAGTCGCTGCCCCAGGTGCGGAAGGACTCGATCACCGCCGGGTGGTGGGACACCGCAGTGCTGAACTGGCCGAACGCCGCCGGGTCGCCGGTGTCGGAGACGCCGAACCAGACCTGCTTGCCGCGCGGTTCGAGCAGCCCGGCGCGGGCGGGAGCCGCGACCAGCGCAAGCGCCAGTGCCGCCAGCAGCGCCGCGGCGAGGAGCGCCGCCAGCGCGGCACGAGTTGTCAGCCGGAAAGAGATCGGTGCTTTCGTCGAAGCAGGGGAGGCCTCTGCTCCCCAACACGGCAAGGCCCCAATGGTGCGCCATGGTCCCCGAGCTGGCCGAGTGCCGATGCCGCCTGCAATGCCCCTTGCGCCCCCAACACCGCCGAGGTTGCCTTTTACCCCTCTATAAGGGCGGAAAAGGCAACCTCGGTGAACGTCAGGCCGCGAGCTGGGTCTGGTGGTCGGCGAGGAGGGCGAGGACTTCGTCGGCGAACTTCTCGATGAAGGCGGGGCCGACCCCGCTGATGCCGAGCAGCGCCTCCTCGCTCTGCGGGCGGACGGCGGCGATCGCGGTCAGGGTTTTATTGCTGGCGACGGTGTACGCGGGTTTGCCGTCGGCGGCGGTCAGGCGCCACTCCTTGAGCGCCTCGAAAAGGGGGGCGTCGGCGGGGGAGAGGTCGGGGACGGGTGCGGCGGCCTTGGCGGCGCGGGCGGGTTTGCGGACCGCGATGGTCTCCGGGTCGGGGAGCCAGTCGAGCATGTCGCAGACGTCGCAGCAGCGCTCCAGGGGAGCGCCGGCGGTGCGGTCGGAGAAGTGGTCGAGGAGGGCCCTGCGGCGGCACTCGGTGCCGTAGATGAACCCCTTGATCGCGTGGTAGGCGCGCCAGCCGCGCTCGTGGGCGATCGCCAGATCGGGGTCGCCGGCGCGCTGCTGGTTGAAGCGGACGAGGCGACCGAGGTCGGACTTCATCGCCAGCATCACCGTTCGCGAGGGCAGGCCGTCGCGCCCGGCGCGGCCCGCCTCCTGGTAGTAGGCCTCGACGCTGGTCGGGATCGTCACGTGCCAGACCGAGCGCACGTCGGCCTTGTCGACGCCCATACCGAAGGCGTTGGTGGCGCAGATCACGCCGGTGTCGGTGGCCATGAAGCGGGTCTGGATCGCGGTCCGCGTCTCGGGGGCGAGCCCGGCGTGGTAGGCGGCGGCGGCGATCCCGGCCTCGCGCAGCTCGCCCGCCACCTCTTCGGTCTCCTTGCGGGTGCCGCAGTAGACGATCGCCGGCCGGTTGGCGGGGTCGCCGAGGCCGGCCTCCAGCAGCGCCTGGCGGCGCGCCTTGGAACCCGTGCCCTCGAGCGCGACGACGTCGAAGGAGAGGTTGGGCCGGTCGAACCCGGAGCGCACCTGGAGCGGGTCTCGCATGCCGAAGCGCGAGGCGATCTCGGCCGCGACCGGCTTCGTCGCCGTCGCCGTGCAGGCCATCACCGTCGGCCGCCCGAGCCGCTCGGCGATCTCCGGCAGCCGCAGGTAGTCGGGCCGGAAGTCGTGTCCCCACTCCGAGACGCAATGCGCCTCGTCGACCGCCAGTAGGTCGACCGTCCGCTCGCCGATCGCGTCGAGGAAGAAGCCCGAGGCGAACCGCTCCGGCGCGCAGTAGACGATCCGCGCCTCGCCGCTCCGCACCCGCCAGAGCGCGTCATCGACGTCCTCGGCCGCCATGTTCGAGGTCACCATCGCCACCGCGTGCCCCTGCCCCGTCAGCTTTTCCCACTGATCCCGCATCAACGCGATCAGCGGACTAACCACAATCGTCAGGTCCGAGGTCGCAAGCCCGGGCAGCTGGTAGCAGAGGCTCTTGCCGCCGCCCGTGGGCATGACGATGAGCGAATCCCGCCCCTCGAGAGCGGCCACAACCGCGTCGCGCTGCCCCGGCCGCCAATCGGCGTACCCGGCTTCGCTCAGCAGCTCGTCAGCTCTTTCCCCGGCCTCGACAGTCACGACTATCCAGGCTAAGCCCTGGCGCGGCGGGTCTCTCCGTGGCAAAACGACGAATTTGCGCTAGGCGGGGCAGGGGAGGGTGCTCGCCACCCTCTCTGGGCAGGTAGGGCGGCGAGCACCCTCCCCTCCCGGACCCGGGCGCGGGACCCGCGTGGTTGAGCTTTCCCGCAAATAGTCCGGAAAATCTCAACCACGCTCTTCTGTTCTCACCGCTCGCGATATTGACCACACCAGAGGCTGGTCAATATCGCGAGCGCTTCGGGGCGGGCGGACCGGCGCACCTACCAGCCCGGTGGGTGCGCCGGTCCGCCCGCTTTTGCGCGGTCTGAAGCCTCGGTTGGGGGCTTAACCCTGTTCCCCGGTGACGATCGCCGCCGGGACCTGGCTTAGCTTTTCGGCGAGGATGTCGATCGTCTGTGCCAGCTTGCGCGTGTCGGCCTTGGTCAGTTCGGTGTAGAGGACGAAGCCGGGTTCGCCTGACGTTTCGTACGGTTCGAGCGTCTTGTAGACGGTTTCGAAGTCGGCTTCGATTTCCTTGGCCAGCTTTGGGTCGCTCTTGCTGAGCAGTGGCTCGACCGATTCGAAGGCCACCTGAGAGCCTTCGACGTTGGCCTTGAAGTCGACCAGGTCGATGTGCGAGTAGCGCTCCTCCTCGCCGGTGATCTTCGAGGCCGAGACCTCGCCGAGCAGCTCGTTGGCGCCGTTGGCGATCTGCACCGCCTGCAGGTTGACGTGCTTGACTTTTGCTTCCAGTTCTTCGACGTCGGCGAGCAGCTGTTCGGCGACTGGCGCCATGCCCTTGGCGGTGCCTTCTTCCCAGAGCGCTTTCTCGATCTTGTGGAAACCGCCCCATTCGCTCAGCGGCACGTCGTTTTCGCGCGCGTCGATGCGCGGGTCGAGGTCGCCGAAGGACTCGGCCACCGGCTCGATCCGCTCGTAGGGGATCCGCGCCGCCGGGTAGAGCTGCTTGGCCCGGGCGACGTCGCCGGCGACGACGGCGGCGACGAAGGGCTTCGTCTTCGCGGTCAGCTCGGCGGTGTTTTCCTCGAGGTAGTCGCGGTAGCTGGCGATCGCTTCTTCGACTTCGGGGCTGTCGCCGGACTTCAGCTTGCCCGTCACTTTCAGCGTCCCGTCTTCTTCGGAGCCGCCGTTGCAGCGGATCGTGTATTCGCCTTCCTCGAGGGTCAGCGAAAAGCTGCCGTCGAGGCCTTCGACCAGGTTCTCCTTCTCGCCGAGGATCGTTTCCCCGTCGAGGACCTCGAGCTCGGTGACCGAGCTGCTTTCACCTTCGGCTTCGAAGGTGATCGGGCCGGCCGGCGCTTTCGCGTCGTGCGGCGAGCAGCCGTCGTCGGTGATCTTGAAGGCGAGCGTCGTCGCGTCGCTGGAGCTGCTGCTGTCGCCGCTACTCGAAGAGCTGCCGCAGGCGCTGGCCACCAGGCCGAGGGCGGCGATGGCGCTGAGCGCGGCGAGGACGCGGGCGAGGGTTCGATTCATCTGGAGGTTGGCTCCTTGCTCGTTTCTGAAGTCTGGCAGGCGCCTTAGGGCACCCTAAACAGGGCACCCTAACAAAGACCGACAGACCCGGTCGGGTATCCCGCGTGGCAGAGGCTCAGGCGAGCAGGGGTTCGCCGACGTAGCCGCCCGGCTTGGCGCCGGGGGGGACGGCGAAGACGGCGCTGCCGACGTGCTTGATGTACTCGTTGAGCGCGTCGTTGGAGCCGAGCCGGCGCTGGATCGCGACGAACTGCTTCTCGGGGTTGCGCTGGAAGGCGATGAAGAAGAGTCCGGCTTCGAGCTCGCCGAGGCTCTCGTCGACGCCGTCGGTGAAGGAGTAGCCGCGGCGCAGGATCCGCTCGCCGCCGTTTTCGGAGGCCGAGGCGAGGCGCACGTGGGCGTCGACCGGGATCACCGGCTTGCCGTCCGATTCCTCTTCGAGCGGCAGTGGTTCGAACTCTTCGGTGCCGCCGAGCGGGGCGCCGCTGTACTTGCGGCGGCCGATCGTCTGCTCCTGGTCTTCGAGCGAGGAGCGGTCCCAGACCTCGAGCAGCATCCGGATCCGGCGGCTGACGAGGTAGCTGCCGCCGCGCATCCAGGCCGGGCCCTCGGCACCGACCCAGACGTGGCGTTCCATCGCCTCGGTGTCCTCGGCGCGGATGTTGGCGGTGCCGTCTTTCATCCCCATCAGGTTGCGCGGGGTGTCCTGACTGCGGCTGGTCGTCGAGGTGCGGCCGAAGCCAAGCTGGGACCAGCGCATGACGACGGTGCCGCGGCCGATCCGGGCCAGGTTGCGGACCGCGTGGAAGGCGACCTGGGGGTCATCGGAGCAGGCCTGGACGCAGACGTCGCCGTCGCTTTCGAGCCCGTTCAGCTCGTCGCCGGGCAGCGGCGGGATCGGCTTCAGCGCCGCCGGCCGCTTCGCCGCCAGCCCGAGGCCGCGCTTGTCGAAGACGCCGGGCCCGAAGCCGAAGGTGATCGTCAGGCTCGAGGGAGCGAGGCCGACGGTCTCGCCGGTGTCGTCTGGTGGCGCCACCGGCAGCGTGTTGACGTCGCCGATCAACTGGCCTTCGGTCATTTCCACGGCGGCCACCGACCATTCCTGCATCAGTTCGCGCAGCTCCGCCGGGTCTTCGCTCAGCAGGTCGAAGGCGGCAAAGTGGAGGCGATCCTGGGCCGGCGTGTCGATTCCGGCTTGGTGTTCGCCGTAGAAGGGGACGCTGCCGGTGCCCGAGCCTTCGCTCGCCTCGGCGTTGTCCTGGCCGAGCAGGTAACCGCCGGCGCCGAGGCCGACTCCGGCGGCACCGATGCCGGCCGAGGCCAGCAGACGGCGACGGGTAATCGGGGTCATCGTTAGAGGGGCGGCGCGCTCACGCCGGGTTCTGCGCCGGCGTCGCCTTGGTCTGCTGCTGGCGCTGCTCGACGCGGCGGCTGGGGCGGAACCGCTGCGGCCAGAGCACGTAGAGGCCCATCGGGATCGCGTAGGCGAGGTAGACGATCGCCTCGATCGTCACCGGCTTCGGTTGCAGGCCGAGCATCCCGGTCAGCAGCGAGCCGGAGACCGTGCCCGGCTTGACCAGCCAGGAGAGGTCGACGGCCTGCGACTGCATGCTGGTGATCCAGCCCGCCTCGTGGGCGGTGTGGGCGGCGGTCGCCAGCAGCCCGGCGGCGACGAAGACGAGGATCAGGCCGGTGACGCGAAAGAAGCGGCTGAGGTTGATGCGGACGCCGCCGCGGTAGAGGGCGAACCCGATCAGGACCGCGGAGGCCAGCCCGAGCACGGCGCCGGCGGCGGCAGCGGCGGTGTCGGTCGCGTCCTGGAAGACGGCGAGCAGGAAGACCGAGGTCTCGAAGCCCTCGCGCAGCACCGCGAGGAAGGCCATCCCGACCAACGCCATTGCCGAGCCAGCGGCCAGCGCCGAGGCGGCCTCGCCTTCGAGTTCGGCCTTGATCCCGCGCGAGTGGCGCGTCATCCAGACGATCATGTAGGTGATCGTCGCCACCGCGATCACGCCGATCACGGTCTCCATCGCCTCCTGCTGCTGCTGGGGCAGCTCTTCGCCGATCACGTTGAGGCCGACGCCGACCGCGGTGCAGAGGACGACGGCGATCCCGACCCCGATCCACATCTGCCGCAGCGCGTCGCGGCGTCCCTCCTTGACCAGGAAGGCGGCGATGATGCCGACGATGAGGGACGCCTCGACGCCCTCGCGAAGAGTGATGACGAAGGTGGGGATCATGTGGGTCTGGGCGCTCCGGAGGCGCGGCTGGACGCTTAGGCCGCCCTAATTAGGAGCCCCGAAAACCTAGCACGCCGGTGCGGATTTGTGGAATCAGTCGCTGGCGGGCAGCCAGGGCTCCGACCAGGCGGCGATCCCGCGCAGCAGGTCGTTGGACTTCTCCGGCCCCCAGGTGCCCGGCGCGTAGGGGAGCACGGGGCCCGGCTCGTCGAGCAGCGGCTGCACGACGCGCCAGGTCTCTTCGATCGTTTCCTGGCGGGTGAAGAGGGTGTGGACGCCGGCCAGGGCGTCGCCGAGCAGGCGCTCGTAGGGCTCGGGGTCTTCGCCGGGGACGCGTTCGAAGAGGACCTCGAGGTCGGCGGGGGCGAAGCTCTCGACCCCGGCCGCCTTCGCGTACAGCCGCATCCGCGAGCCGGGCTCGGGCTCGATCCGGATCGTCATCTGGTTCGGCTCCGGCGTCCTGCCATGGCCGATCCCGAGGTTCGGCGGGCGGCGGAAGACGACCGTCACCTCGCTCGACTTGACCGGCATGTTCTTGCCCGCCCGGATGAAGAAGGGGACGCCGCTCCAGCGCCAGTTGTCGACCTCGAGCTCGACCGCGGCGAAGGTCTCGGTGCTGGAATCGGGGGCGACGTCCTTGACGTCGAGGAAGCCTTCGTACTGGCCGCGCACGTATTTCTTCGGGTCGGCGGTGCGCATGGCTTTGAAGAATTCGAGCTTCTTGTCGCGGATCGAGTCGTGGTGGTTGCCGGTCGGCGGCCCCATCCCGACCAGCGCCAGCACCTGCAGGGCGTGGTTCTGGATCACGTCGCGCATCGCCCCGACCGCGTCGTAGAAGCGGCCGCGGTCGTCGACGCCGAAGTCCTCGGCGATCGTCATCTGCACGTGCGAGACGTGGGAGCGGTTCCAGACCGGCTCCAGCACGGCGTTGACGAAGCGCAGGTAGGCGATGTCCATCACCGGCTCCTTGCCGAGGTAATGGTCGATACGGAGGATCTGCGCCTCCTCCAGCACCTGGCGCAGTTCGGCGTTGAGCGCCTTCGCCGACTCGAGGTCGTGGCCGAAGGGCTTCTCGATCACGACGTGCGCGTTCTCGGTCAGGCCGGCCTCGCCGAGGCCGCCGACCACGGTCGCGAACAGCGAGGGCGGGATCTCGAGGTAGAAGACCGGGTGCCTGGCATCGCCGAGCGCCTTGCCGACGCGCTTGAAGGTGTCGGCGTCGGCGTAGTCGCCCTGGACGTAGGAGAGGCGCGCTTCGAGCCGGCCGAGGACCTCCTCGTCGGGGTCGGCGACGGTCGCCTCGATCGCCGCCCGCGCGTGCTCGCGCAGCTTGGCGTCGTCCCACTCGTCGATCGCGACGCCGACGATCGGGCACTGCAGCTTCTTCGAGGCCTCCAGCCGGTACAGCGCCCGGAAGGTCATTTTCTTCGCCAGGTCGCCGCTGATCCCGAAGATCGCCAACACATCCGCTGCGGTGTCTTCATGCTTGCCGGCCACGCGAGGCGCAGGCTACTCCACTCCCCTACGCCGAGGTTGCCTTTTGCCTGTACATGGCGGGCAAAAGGCAACCTCGGCGGGAGGGCCTAGGATTGCCGGACCGGTCAGCCCTACTCGGAGGTCTTCATGCAGCTTGGAATCGTTGGACTCGGACGTATGGGGGCCAACATGGCTCGCCGCCTGATGCGCGACGGGCACGAAATCGTCGCCTACGACGTCAACGACGACGCGGTCGCGACGCTGGCGGGGGAGGGCGCGACGGGCGCCGACTCGCTGCAGGACCTGGCGGCGAAGCTGAGCGCGCCGCGCTCGGTCTGGGTGATGGTCCCAGCCGGCGAGATCACCGAGCAGACCGTCGACGGGGTCGCCGCGGTGCTGGAGTCCGGCGACGCGATCGTCGACGGCGGCAACTCCTATTACCGCGACGACATCCGCCGCGCGGCCAAGGTCGGCGAGCAGGGGATCGACTACGTCGACTGCGGCACCAGCGGCGGCGTCTTCGGCCTCGAGCGCGGCTACTGCCTGATGATCGGCGGCCCCGACCGCGCCGTCGAGCGGCTCGACCCGATCTTCGCCTCGCTGGCGCCGGGGGTCGAGTCGGCCGAGCGCACGCCCGGCCGCAGCGGCGACGTCACCCCCTCCGAGAACGGCTACCTGCACTGCGGGCCCAACGGTGCCGGCCACTTCGTGAAGATGGTGCACAACGGGATCGAGTACGGGATCATGGCCGCCTACGCCGAGGGTCTCAACATCCTCAAGAACGCCAACGCCGGCAAGGTCAGCCGCGAAGCCGACGCCGAGACCGCACCGCTCGACCATCCCGAGTACTACCAGTACGACCTCGACCTGCCGGAGGTCGCCGAGGTTTGGCGCCGCGGCAGCGTCGTCGGCTCCTGGCTGCTCGACCTGACCGCGGCGGCGATGGTCGAATCCCCCGATCTCTCCGACTTCGCCGGCCGCGTCTCCGACTCCGGCGAGGGGCGCTGGACCTCGATTGCGGCGATCGACGAGGGGGTGCCGGCGCCGGTCCTCACCACCGCGCTCTACGAGCGCTTCTACTCGCGCGAGCTCGGCGACTTCGGCGACAAGGTCCTCTCGGCGATGCGCAAACAGTTCGGCGGCCACGACGAGAAGCCGAGCTGAGGCCTGAGGCGCGAGCAATGGCGATCGAGCTCGAGGTCGCGGGCGACGAGAAGGCGGCGGCGCGCCGTGCCGCCGAGCTGATCGCCGCCGACGGCGCCGCCGCGGTCTCCGCCCGCGGCGAGTTTGCCTTCGCGATGAGCGGTGGCCGCAGCCCCTGGGCGATGCTGGCGATCCTCGGCGAACTCGACGAGATGCCCTGGGGCCAGACCGAGCTCTTCCAGGTCGACGAGCGGGTCGCCTCGCCCGGCAGCGAGGACCGCAACCTGACCCACATGGTGCTCGGCCTCTCGATGGACCACCAGACCGCGCTGCGGCCGATGCCGGTCACCCAGCGCGACCTCGACGGCGCTGCCCGCGAGTACGAATCGACCCTGCCCGAGCGCTTCGACCTCGTCCATCTCGGCCTCGGCCCCGACGGCCACACCGCCTCGCTCGTCCCGGGCGACCCGGTGCTCGAGGTCGACGACCGCCGCGTCGCGATGACCGGCACCGAATACCAGGGCCATCCGCGGATGACCCTCACCTACCCGGCCCTCGACGCCGCCGCCAAGATCCTCTGGCTCGTCACCGGCGCCGAGAAGCGCGAGCCGCTGCAGAAGCTGCTGGCCGGCGACGAATCGATCCCGGCGGGCCGGGTCGAGAACGACTCGATGATCGTCGTCGCCGACGAGGCCGCCGCGGGCTGAGATGGCGCCGGCGCCGGACCGCAGCGGCGCGCCGCAGTTCGAGACGATCCTCTATTCCGTCGCCGGCGCGGTCGCGACGATCACGCTGAACCGGCCCGAGGCGCTGAACACGATCGTGCCGCCGCTACCCGAAGAGGTCGAGGCGGCGGTCGGGTTGGCAATCGCCGACCGCGAGGTGAAGGTGATCGTCGTCCGCGGCGCCGGCCGCGCCTTCTGCGCCGGCTATGACTTCGGCGGGGGCTTCCACCACTGGGACGAGCACTTCGGCACCGAGGGCGAGTGGGACCCCGGCAAGGACTTCATCTTCGCCACCGCGCCCGCCCTCGCCCCGACCCAGAAGCTGATGAGCATCTGGCGCTCGCCGAAGCCGGTGATCGCCCAGGTCCACGGCTGGTGCCTCGGCGGCGGTAGCGACTTCGCCCTCTGTGCCGACCTCGTGATCGCCAGCGAGGACGCCCGCATCGGCACCCCCTACTCGCGGATGTGGGGCGCCTATCTCTCGGGGATGTGGCTCTACCGCCTCGGCCTGACCAAGGCCAAGGAGTACGCCCTGACCGGCAAGCCGCTCTCCGGCGTCGAGGCGGCCGAGGTCGAGCTGATCAACCGCGCCGTTCCCTTCGAGCGACTCGAGCAGGAGGTTGCCAGGGCCGCCGAGGAGCTCGCCTCGATCCCGGCCTCGCAGCTGGCGGCGATGAAGCTCGTCGTCAACCACGCCTACGAGAACATGGGCCTCGCCTCGACCCAGACGCTCGGCCCGATCCTCGACGGGCTGATGCGGAACACGCCTGACGCCAAGCGCTTCATCGAGCTCGCCGAGCGCGAGGGCGTCAGCGCCGCCGTCGCCGCTCGCGACGCCCTCTTTGCCGACTACAGCCAGGCACCGCCCGAGGAAAAGCCCGACCCCGGCAACGTGATCGAGCCTTAGGTGCGCGTTAGCGTATTCGCTAACATAAAGTTATGCCTTCCCTTGTTGCCGAGATCCAAGCGCGCAGCGGCCTGAGCCAGGCGGAGTTGGCCCGCCGGGCGGGGATCCCACGTTCCGTCCTCAACGTCTATATCCACGGCCATCGCGAGCCGGGAGCCGAGGCGCTGGCGCGTATCGCCGGAGCGGCTGGCTTTCGGCTCGAGCTGGCCGAGCGCAGGCCACCGGTCGACGACCAGCGGGCGAGCCGGATCCTGGTCCAGGTGCTCGAGCTGGCTGAGGCCCTTCCGTTCAGGCCGCGGGCGGAGATTCCCACCCCGCCGTTGGCGCAGCGCCTTCGAGGGGCGGCGATGTGAGCGAGCTGGTCGACAAGCTGTTCGCGATCGACGACGCGTTACGGGCGCAGTCGATTCCTCACGCCTTCGGTGGGGCCATCGCCCTCGCGTACTGCGTCGAGGAGCCTCGCGGCACCCGCGACCTCGACGTCAACATCTTTTGCGACGCCGCCGAGGCGGCCGATGTGCTCGCGGCGCTGCCGGAGGGCGTGCGGGTCGGCGCTGAGGACGTGGAGAAGGTTCGCCGTGACGGTCAAACGCGTCTCTTCTGGGACGGCGTCCCAATCGACGTCTTTCTCAACAACCTGCCGCTGCACGAGACGGTTGCGTCGAGGTTGGTCTGGGTCTGGCTGGAGGGCCGCAAGGTGCCGATGCTCGACTGTGCCTCGCTGGTCGTCTTCAAGTCGCTCTTCAACCGGACCAAGGACTGGGCGGACATCGAGGCGATCGCGGTTGCGACCCCGGAGGACATCGAGGACGCGGCCGACACGGTTGCCGAGCTGATCGGCGAGGACGACCCCGCCTACCAGCGCCTCGCTGCCCTCCGGGCCTCCAACCCCGCCTGACGCTCCCCCGAGAACGCACTTCGTCTCGCATAGCGGGAAGAACTGCGTTCTCAGCCCGTGAGCCAGCGCTCGATGTCTTCGCGGTCCTTGGGGCGGTCGAGGAGGAGCTTGCGGGCGAGGATGTGCTCGGGGGCGACGAGCGGGATCGCCGTGCCGTCGACGTTGAGCTCGTGCACCGCGGCGGGCATCGCCTCGTGGAGGAGGTCGTGGGAGAAGAAGAGGTGGACGGGGAGGGTGGGGGCCGGGCGCGCCGCCAACAATGCCTCGACCGCGCGCCGCCACTCCCGACCGGGGAGGAAGACGTTGACGTCGAGGTCGGCGACCGGGCGCGGCTCGAAGTAGAGGGCGGCTGCGAGCGAGCCGCCGATCGCGTGCGGGACCGCGGCCGCCGCCAGCGCCTGGTGGACCGCAACCGCCGCCTTCCTCGCCTGCTCGAGCGCCATCGGCGCAGGTTTCCAAATGATCAGGTGCCCCGGAGTCGTAATCTCTGCTGCGAATGGGAAACTCGGGTATCGCCACCGCGCTCGCCTCTCCCCGAACCGGCACCGTCGAGGTGCTCGTCGGGCTGCTCGCCGAACTGGACGAGGCGACCGAATCGGGGGTCTTCTACGACCGCGTCTGCCGGGCGGTCTGCACCTTGACGACGATGCGGCGGGCGGCCCTGCTGCTCCACGACGAGGCCTACGGCGCGGTGATCCCGATGGGCTCGCACGGGGTGCCGCCGGAGATGGTGAAGCTGATCGAGGGGACGCTCGACGAGACCCCGATCGCGCGGCTGGCGCTGGAAGAGGACCGGGTGGTCGAGGTCGCCGGCAGCCTCCGCGGCCACGTCCCCGATCGCTACGCCGACCTCGCCGATACGCCGCGGATCACCTGCACGCCGATCTCCGCCGCCCGTCGCTGGCTCGGGGTGATCTTCGCCGACCGCGGCGGCGAAGACTTCGAGCTCGGCGAGGGTGAGCGCGAGACGATGATGACCCTGGGCCGGCTGGCCGCACTGGTCGCCAGCGTCGAGCACTCGACCGAGCGCCGCGAAAGCGAGCGCCGTCTGCACGAACGGGTCGAGCTGACCCGCGAACTGCACGAGAACGCGATCCAGCGCCTCTTCGGCGTCGCCCTCGCGCTCGGCTCCGAGCGCGGCCTCTCGGCTGAGGAGCGGCGCCGCTGCCAGGAGGAGCTGCGCTCGGTCGTCGGCGACCTGCGCCACGCGCTGACCCGGCCGGTCGCGGCGCCGGCCAACACCGGCCAGACCAGCCTGGTCAAGATGCTGGGCCGGATGCAGGCGCGGCGGCCGGAGCTGCGGCTCGACTGGGAGGAGGGGGTCGAGGTGCCGGCGGCGCTGGAGCCGGTTGCCCAGTCCGTCCTCGCCGAGGCGCTGCGCAACGCCGACCGCCACTCCGAGCCGAGCCGGATCGACGTCCGCGTCGCCTCCGACGGCACCACCTTCAGCCTCGCGGTCGAAAACGACGGCGTCGGCAGCGGTCGGTCGACCAAGGGCGGCGGTCTCGGCCTGCGCCTGGCGGCGCTGGAAGCGCTCCGCTACGAGGGCCTGGTCGAGTTCGGCGCGATCGCCGAGGACCGCTGGCGGGTCCGCCTCGTCGTCCCGGTGGAGGCAGCGGCCTGATGGCAGGCGAGGAGGGCAAGCTGCGCGTCCTCGTCGTCGACGATCACGACGTCGTCCAGTGGGGCTTCCG
Organism: Solirubrobacterales bacterium; assembly: GCA_035542315.1. Classification (GTDB taxonomy): domain Bacteria; phylum Actinomycetota; class Thermoleophilia; order Solirubrobacterales; family 70-9; genus VAYN01. Next base: position 18,444 of record DATKLT010000073.1, read on the forward strand.
CCTGCTGCTCGAGCGCCAGAGCTGGGTCGAGCGCTGCCTCGCCGCCTCCAACGGCGCCGAAGCGGTCGAGACCTGCCGCAAGGTGCGCCCCGAGGTCGCCCTCGTCGACATGCTGCTCGGCAGCGAGTCCGGCGCCGAGGTCTGCGAGGAGATCCGCGCCGTTAGCCCCAACACCCGCGTCTTGCTGATCTCCGGCGCCGGCGTGATCTCGCCCTTCGTCGCCCGCTCGGCCGGCGCCTCGGGCTTCATCTCCAAGGATTGGTCGGCGGTCGACGTGGTCAAGGCGGTGCGGATGGTCTCGCTCGGGACCGAGGTCTTCGCCGACCACGCGGCGCTCGACTCGCCGCTGTCCGAGCGCGAGCAGGAGGTGCTCTCGCTGATCGCGACCGGCTCGACCAACAAGGAGATCGCCAGCCACCTGCACCTCTCGCCGCACACGGTGAAGGAGCACACCAGCGCGATCTACCGCAAGCTCGGCGTCCGCAACCGGGCCGAGGCGACGCGCCAGGCACAGCGCCTCAAGATCCTCGTCTGACCCTCTCGGCCGGCGAGCCGAAAAGGGGCCATATGGGGCAGGAAATCGGCCCGTCGCGGCGAGTGGGTTGACTCGGCCCCCCCGTCCGTCGCGTCCCATCCCCCGAATGGAGGGGAAGCGGCCTTTGGGGGTGTGACCTCCGTCCGCCTGGGGACCACTATCCATAACAGTGGCCAACGACCCCGCAACCACCGCGATCCTCTTCCCCGGCCAGGGCAGCCAGACCTCGACCATGGCCGCCGTCGCCGCCGCCCAGCGCCCCGACCTGCTGGCGCAGGCGCGCGAGGAACTCGGCGTCGACCCCTTCGAGCAGATCGCCGAGGGCACCCACTACGCGCAGCCGGCCATCTACTGCGCCAGCCTCGCCCACTTCAAGCAGGCCGGCAGCCCCGAGGGGGCGCTGATCGCCGGCCACTCGCTCGGTGAGCTGGCGGCGCTGGTCGCCGGCGGCGCCCTGGCGGCCGAGGAGGGGCTGCGGCTGGCGGTGATCCGCGGTCGTCTGATGGAGGAGGCAGCGGAGCAGAGCCCGGGCGGGATGATGGCCGTGCTCGGCGGCGAGGACTCGACCGTGCGCGAGCTGGCCGCCGGCTTCGAACTGACCGTCGCCAACGACAACGCCCCCGGCCAGGTCGTCCTCTCCGGTGCTTCCGACGCGCTCAGCGAAGCGCGCAAGAAGGTCCGCGCCGACGGGCTCAAGGCGATCCGCCTGCCGGTCGCCGGCGCCTTCCACTCGCCGCTGATGGCGAGCGCGGCGGAGAAGCTCCGCGCCGTCCTCGACGGAGTCGAGTTCGCGTCCCCGCGCGTCCCCGTCTTCTCCTCGACCGCCGCGGCGCCGTTCAGCGAACCGCGCGACGGCCTCGCCGCCGCCCTCACCCAGCCGGTGATCTGGCAGGCGACGCTGAAGCGGATGCGCGCTGACGGCGCCCGCACCTTCCTCGAGACCGGTCCCGGTGACGTGCTCACCGGCCTCGTTCGCCGCACCCTGGACGACGTCGAGGCACGGTCCCTGGCCGAGCCCGAGGTGGTCCCCGCCGTATGAGTGAGCTGACCGCGGCATCACTGGCCGCAACCACCGACTCCCGCGTCCAGCTCGGCACCGAGATCGCCGGCCTCGGCGTCGCCGTGCCCGAGCAGGTCGTCGCCAACGCGCCGATCGCCGAGCGCTTCGGGATCGACGAGAACTGGATCGTCACCCGGACCGGGATCCGCGAGCGCCGCATCGCCGCCCCCGAGCAGCGCCTCTCCGAGCTCGCCGCGGTCGCCGCCGAGCGCGCCCTCGCCGCTGCCGGCGTCGCCGTCGCCGACCTCGACCTGCTGCTGGTGGCGACGACCAGCAACGACGACCTGATGCCCGGCGCCTCGCCCCGGGTCGCCGCCGAGCTCGGTGCCAACGTCGCCGCGATCGATCTCAACTCGGCCTGCGCCGGCTTCGTCGCCGGCCTCTCGCTCGCCTGCGGCCAGATCGAGTCCGGCCGCGCCGCCAACGCGCTGCTGGTCGGTGCCGACATGATGAGCCGGATCACCGACCCGGCCGATCGCGGCACCGCCGCGGTCTTCGCCGACGGCGCCGGCGCCGTCCTCGTCCGCAGCAGCGAAGAGGGCCGGATCGGGCCGATCGTGCTCGGCTCCGACGGCGCCCAGGCCGAGCTGATCTTCACCCCGCGCGCCACCGGCCTGACCGTGATGCAGGGCCACGAGACCTTCCGCCACGCGGTCGAGCGGATGAGCGAAGCGACGGTCGCCGCCGCCGAGGCCGCCGGTCTGGCGCTGGAGGAGGTCGACCTCTTCGTCTACCACCAGGCCAACGCGCGGATCCTCAAATCGGTCGGCGAACGGCTCGACCTGCCGAGCGAGCGCGTCGTCGACTCGATCCACCACTTCGGCAACACCTCGGCCGCCTCGATCCCGCTGGCACTCGAGGACGCCCGCCTCGCCGGTGACCTGCGCGACGGCTCCACCGTTTTGCTCGCCGCCTTCGGCGCTGGCCTGACCTGGGGGGCGACCGTGATCGAGTGGGGGGTGGGATCGTGACCCGGCCCGAGGGCTGCGCCCTGATCACCGGCTCCTCGCGCGGGATCGGCGCCGCGACCGCGATCGCGCTTGCCGCCGACGGCTGGCCGGTGCGGATCAACTACCGCGCCGACGAGCAGGGCGCCCGCGAGGTCGCCGAGCAGATCACCGCCGCCGGCGGCAAGGCGCGCGTCCTCCAGGGCGACGTCGCCGCGGCCGCCGACACCGAGACCCTGCTCGAGCCCGGCGAGGACGGCCCGGTGCTGGTCCTCGTCAACAACGCCGGCCTGCGCCTCGACAACCTCTCGCCGCAGATCTCCGACGAGGACTGGGCGCGGGTGATCGACGTCAACCTGACCGCGACCTTCCGCGCCACCCGCCAGGCGCTCGGCCCGATGCTGCGCGCCCGCTTCGGCCGCGTCGTCAACGTCGCCTCGATCGTCGGCATCCGGGCCAACCCGGGCCAGGCCAACTACGCGGCCTCCAAGGCCGGGGTGATCGGCTTCACCAAGACCGTCGCCCAGGAGGTTGCGCGCCGCGGCGTCACCGTCAACGCCGTCGCCCCCGGCTTCATCGAGACCGCGCTGACCGAGGAGATCCTCGACAACAGCGAGCTGGTCAAGGCGATCCCGGCGCGGCGCGTCGGCACCCCCGAGGACGTCGCCGCCTGCATCCGCTTCCTGGCCTCCGAGGGGGCCGGCTACGTGACCGGAACGACGCTAACCGTGGACGGCGGCCTCAGCGCTTAGATCGATTGCCAACGGGACCGACTTCAACAGAGCAAAGGAGACACGAATGCCCACTGATGTAAACACGGACAACGTCGAGAAGGTGATCTTCGACGGCCTCGTCGAGCTCGGCACCGAGCGCGACGAGCTCTCGCGCGAGGCCAGCCTCGAGGACCTCGACGTCGACTCGCTCGATCTGGTCGAGCTGGCGCAGATCGTCGAGGACGAGTTCGGCGTCGAGCTGCGCGGCGACGACGTCAAGGACGTCAAGACCGTCGGCGAGGTCATCGACCTGGTCGTCGCCAAGGCAGGATGACCCGGCGCGTCGTCATAACCGGCGTCGGCGCGATCACCCCGCTCGGGGTCGGTGCCAAGCCGCTGATCGAGCGCTGGTCCGCGGGCGAGTGCGGGATCGCCGACGGCTTCGGCCGGGCGCTCGAGTTCGACCCGCTCGACTTCCTCTCGAAGAAGGAGACGCGGCGGATGGATCGCTTCGCCCAGATGGGGGTCGCCGCCGCTCGGGAGGCGATCGGCCAGGCGTTCGGCGAGGAGGGAGAGCTGCCCTACGAGGCGCACCGGGTCGGCTGCGTGATCGGCACCGGGATCGGCGGCCTGCCCTCGCTCGAGGAGAACCAGCAGAAGCTGATCGAACGCGGTGAGAAAGCCGTCTCGCCGCTGGCCGTGCCGCTGATGATGGGCAACGCAGCCGCCGCTGCGGTGGCGATGCGCCATGACCTGCACGGCCACTGCTACGGCGTCGTCTCCGCCTGCGCGGCGGGCGCCCACGCGCTCGGCGACGCCTCGCGGATCATCCGCGCCGGCGACGCCGACGCGGTCGTCACCGGCGGCACCGAGGCGGCGATCTCGGGCGTCGCCGTCGCCGCCTTCGGGGCGATGGAAGCGACCTCCCCGACGGGAATCTCGCGTCCCTTCGACGCCCGTCGCGACGGCTTCGTGATGGGCGAGGGCGCCGGCATCCTCGTGCTCGAGGAGAAGGAGGCGGCGGAAGCCCGCGGCGCCGAGATCCTCGGCGAGCTGCTCGGCTATGGCGCCACCTGCGACGGTTACCACCTGACCGCGCCGCAGCCGGAAGGCACCGAGGCGGCGCGGGCGATCAGTCTCGCCGTCGCCGACGCCGGCTTGACCGCGGTCGACGTCGACTACGTCAACGCCCACGGTACCTCGACCCCGCTCAACGACCGCTCGGAGACGATGGCGCTGAAGCTGGCGCTCGGTGAGCGCGCCGCCGACATCCCGGTCAGCTCGACCAAGTCGGCGATCGGGCACCTGCTCGGCGCTGCCGGCGCGGTCGAGGCAATCGCCACCGTCGAAGCGCTGCGCGCCCGCACGGCGCCGCCGACGGTCGGCTGGGAAGAGGCCGAAGAGGGCCTCGACCTCGACTACGTCCCCGGCACCGCGAAACCGATCGAGAACGGCGAGGGCCCGCTGGTCGGGATCTCGAACTCGTTCGGGTTCGGCGGCCACAACGCCGTCCTCTGCCTCGCCGCCTAGGAGCCAGCACCCCCAGAAGAGAGAGACAAGTGATGACCACCGCCACCGCCACCCCGACAGCCCCGCCCCGCCCCGCCGACACACCGCTGCAGCAGCTCGAGGCGCTTTGTGACCCGGGCAGCTTCCGTCCCCTGCGCAGCGGCGTCTCCTCGCTCCGCCTCGGCGAGCGGGCGACGCCCGGCGATGGCGTCGTCGCCGGCGCCGGCGAGATCGAAGGCCGGCCGGTGTTCTGCTACTCGCAGGACCCGAGCTTCCTCGGCGGCAGCCTCGGCGAAGTCCACGCCGACACGATCGTGCGGCTGCTGCGGATGGCCGGTGACGCCGGCGCCCCCGTGGTCGGCTTCGTCCGCTCCGGCGGCGCCCGCCTGCAGGAGGGCCACGCGGCGCTGGCCGGCTACGGCCGCATCTTCCGCGCCAGCGTCGAGCTCTCGCGCAAGGTTCCGCAGGTCTCGATCGTCAGCGGCATCTCGGCCGGCGGCGGCGCCTACTCGCCGGCGCTGACCGACTTCGTCGTGATGACGGCCGACTCGCGGATGTTCCTCACCGGCCCCAAAGTCGTCCAGGAGGCGATGGGGGAAACGATCAGCATGGAGGACCTCGGCGGGCCGAAGCTGCACGGGCGCAGCGGCGTCTGCAACCTGATCGCCGACGACGTCGAGGACGCGATCGCCCAGACCCGCCACCTGCTCGGCCTGCTGCCGCAGTCGATCGGGACGCCGCCGGCGCTGCTGGCGCCCGTTGCCCCCGACGGCCGCGACCCGGGCCTCACCGTGCCGCTCGAGCAGCGCAAGGTCTACGACGTCCGCGACGTCGCCCGCTCGATCCTCGACGAGGGCAGCTTCCTCGAGCTCTCGCCGCGCTGGGCGCCGAACATGGTCACCGGCGTCGCCCGGCTCGAGGGCCGCTCGGTCGGCCTGATCGCCAACCAGCCGCGGGCGATGGGCGGCGTGATCGACGCCGCCGCCTCGGAGAAGGCGGCCCTGTTCGTCGAATCCTGCGACCGCTTCCGGCTGCCGCTCGTGGTCTTCGTCGACACCCCCGGCTTCATGCCCGGCCGCAAGCAGGAGGAAATGGCGGTGATCCGCCACGGCGCCTCGCTGCTGCGCGCCTTCGCCGGCGCCAGCGTGCCGAAGGTGACCCTGGTCCTGCGCAAGGCCTTCGGCGGCGCCGCGATCACGATGAACTCGAAAGACCTCGGCGCCGACGTCGTCTTCTCCTGGCCGAACGCGCAGATCGGGATCATGGCCGCCCGCCAGGCGGTCGGGATCGTCCACCACCGGGCGCTGAAGGAAGAGGGCGGGCCCTCGCACGACGAGCTGGCCGAGGCCTATGCGGCCGAGCACCTGACCGCGCCCGCCGCCGCCGCCAGCGGCTGGGTCGACGAGGTGATCGACCCCGCCGTCAGCCGCGACCGGCTGGCCTGGGCGCTGCGCTCACTGGGGGGACGATGAGCTTTGCGGGCCCGTCCGGGCACGAAGTCGTGACCGGAACCGGACCGCGCGGCCGCGTCGTCTCCACCTACGTGGCGCTCGGCGACAGCTTCACCGCCGGCCGCGAATCGATCGAGGCAGACCGCTGGGCCGACCAGCTCGCTGCCGGCCTGCGCGCGGTCAACCCCGGCCTCGTCTACCGCAACCTCGCGGTCGACGGCGCCGACAGCTCCGAAGTGCTGCAGCAGCTGCCCGAGGCGCTGGCGCTGGAGCCCGACCTGGTGACCGTGATCTGCGGCGCCAACGACGTCCTGCTCACCTCGCGGCCCGACGTCGAGGGCTACGAACGGCGCTTCTCGGAGATCCTCGAACGGCTGCGCGAGGGTGCGCCGGAGGCGGCGATCCTGACCGCGACCGCGCCCGAGAGCTGGCACTTCATGGAACTGCGACCGCGGACCAAGGCGCGGCTGGTGAAAGCGCTGTCGGACCTCAACGGCGTCACCCGCTCGGTCGCCGCCCGCTACCGCGTTCCCTGCATCAACGTCGCCAGCCATCCGGGTCTCACCGACCGCGCCAACTTCAGCGCCGACGGCCTCCACCCCTCGACCCTCGGCCACGAACGCGCGGTCGAGGAGATCTCCCTCTCGCTCCGCGCCCACTTCGGGATCCAGGGCGAGTTCAAGTACGACCCGCAAGGAGGAGCCAGCTGATGGCCGACACCCTCTCCCGCGACTTCGACGCGCTTGAGGTCGGCAGCGGCTTTCGCACCCGCGGCCGCACGATCACCGAGACCGACCTCGTCTCCTTCTCCGCCCTGACCGGCGACCACCACCCGCTCCACACCGACTCCGAGTGGGCCGCCAAGAGCGAGTTCAACGGTCGCATCGCGCACGGCATGCTGCTGCTCTCCTACAGCGTCGGCCTCGTCCCGCTCGACCCCGAGCACGTGCTGGCGCTGCGCGGCTTCGAGCGCGTCGCCTTCAAGCGGCCGGTGCGAATCGGCGACACGATCCACGTCGAGGGCGAGCTGGTCGAAAAGAAGGAGCTCGACTCGGCGAGCGGCCTCGCCGTCTTCAACTGGAAGCTGGTCAACCAGCGCGGCGAGACCGTCGCTCTGGCCAGGGTCCGCGTCGTCTGGCGCCGCGCCGCGGAGGCGGCGCTGGCGGGCGCTGGGGCGGGTTCCGAGCAGGTCTATCTGTGATCCTCGAGGGCAAGCGGCTGCTCGTCACCGGGGTCGTCAACCGGCGCAGCATCGCCTTCGCGATCGCCGAGCGCGCCCAGCAGCAGGGAGCGGAGGTGCTGCTGACCAGCTTCGGTCGCGTGCGGCGGATGACCGAGCGCTCGGCGGAGCGCCTGGACCCGGTGCCTGACGTGCTCGAGCTCGACGTCAACGACGAGGACAACCTGGCCTCCCTGCGGGTCGAGCTGGAGGACCGCTGGGGCGGGGTCGACGGCGCCGTCCACGCGATCGCCTTCGCCCCGGGGGACGCCCTCGGCGGCGACTTCCTCGCCACCCCGCGCGAGAGCGCCAAGCTCGCCTTCGAGACCAGCGCCTACTCGTTCAAGGCGCTGGCCGAGTCGCTGGCGCCGCTGATGGGTGAGGGCGGCAGCCTCGTCGGCCTCGACTTCGACGCCACCGTCGCCTGGCCGTCGTATGACTGGATGGGCGTTGCCAAGGCAGCGCTGGAGTCGACCAGCCGCTACCTCGCCCGCGATCTCGGGCCCAAGGGCGTCCGCGTCAACCTCGTCGCCGCCGGCCCGATCCGCACCGCCGCCGCCTCCGGCGTCCCCGGCTTCGGCGAGCTGGAAGAGAAGTGGGCCGAGCAGGCGCCGCTGAGCTGGGACGTCGACGACCCCGAGCCGGTCGCCGACGCCGCCCTCTTCCTCCTCTCCGACCTCGCCCGCGCCACCACCGGCGAGATCCTCCACGTCGACGGCGGCGTCCACGCGATCGGCGCCGCCGCCCCCGCCGCCTGAGTGCCGACGGGCCGATTTCGGCGCATTATTCGCCGAAATCGACCCGTCGGCGGGCGGGTAGGGTGCTGCGGGTGGCTTATGTGGTGATCGCGAGGTGGACGGCCCGGGAGGGGGAGGAGGGCGCGGTCGCCGCGGCCCTCGGCGAGATGATCGAGCCCTCGCGGGCGGAGCCGGGCAACCTCGCCTACCAGGTCCACCGCGATCCCGAGAACCCGCGGCGCTTCGTCATCTACGAGCGCTACGTCGACGAGGCGGCCTACGCCGCGCACGCCGCCTCCGATCACTTCCAGCGCCACGCCGTCGGCGACGCTCTCGATCGCCTCGCTTCGCGCGAGCGCGAGTTCCTCGCTGCCTGGGACGGGGAGGGCGCCGGGTGAGGGTCGGCTTCGTCGGGCTTGGCGTGATGGGGCGGCCGATGGCCGAGAACCTGCTCGCCGCCGGGCACGAGCTCACCGTCGCCAGCCGCAGCCCGGAGCCGGTCGCGGCGCTGGCGGCAGCCGGCGCGAGCGGCGCAAGCACGCCGGCCGAGGCTGCGCGTGGGGCTGAGGCGGTGATCACGATGCTGCCCGACGGCGAGGCCGTGGCCGCCGTGACCGAGGGCGAGGGAGGGATCCTCGCTGCGATGGCGCCCGAGGCGCTGCTGATCGAGATGAGCACGATCGAGCCGGCGCAGGCGCGGCGGCTGGCGGCGGCCGGCGCCGAGCGCGATCTCGCGGTCCTCGACGCGCCGGTCTCGGGCGGCGACGTCGGCGCCCGCGAGGCGACGCTCGCGATCATGGTCGGCGGCGAGGAGGCCGCCTTCGAGCGGGCGCTGCCGCTGCTGCGGGCGCTGGGGGAGACGGTGACCCGGGTCGGCGACCATGGCGCCGGCCAGGTGGTCAAGGCCTGCAATCAGATCGTCGTCGCGCTGACGATCGAGGCACTGGCCGAGGCGCTTACCCTGGGCGAGGCCGCTGGCGTCGAGCCGGAGAAGATCCTCGACGTGCTCGGCGGCGGGCTCGCCGCCAACCGGGTGATGGAGGTGCGCCGCGAGAACCTCCTGCGCGGCGAGTTCCCGCCCGGCTTCCGCGTCGATCTGCACCGCAAGGACCTCGGTATCGCCCTCGACACCGCCGAGGAGCACGGCGTCGAGTTGCCGGCGACGCCGATCGTCGCTGCTCTCCTCGACGGCCTGCACGAAGAGGGCCGGGGACAGGAGGATCACACCGCGCTGCTCTCCGCCGTCCGCTCGCTGCGCTCCTGAGGGCCGCCGCGCAGCCGCTCGTCAGGCGGCGACGACGGGGTGGTTGGCGTGGAGCAGGCCGTCCGGGTCGTAGCGCCGCTTCAGCTCGCGCAGGCGGGCGACGGTCCCCGCCGGGAAGGCGGCCTCGATCTCGGTCGGCTCGTCGCAGAAGTTGAGGTAGTGGCCGCTGTCGTAGGCGGCGAGGGCGGACTCCATGGCGTCGAGCCAGGCACGAGTCGGCGCCATCGCCTCGGGCACCGGCACGATGCCGACGCCGAAAGCGAGGAAGGAGCCGGGCAGCGAGGCGAGGGCGCCGGCGCCGTCGGCCTCGCGCGCCAGGGCGCCGCCGAGATGGCGCAGCTCGACCGAGACCAGCTGCGATCCGGAGCCGGGGCCGACCGCTTCGACCAGGGCATCGATGGCCGCCGCGTCGAGATCCCCGGTCAGGCGCGTGGTCGCGGCGTAGGGGGAGGGCTCGGGCGGGTCCATGTGGAGATCGGCGATCCCCGCGGGTGGGACGGTCGCCATCGTGTCCATCGCCACGTCGCCGAGGCTCCGCAGCGGCTCGATCAGCTCGGCGCCGCTCGCTTCGTCGCCGGCGTAGATGAGCTGGAGCGCGGTGAACGATTTGCCGCGGAAGGGCTCGGGGATCTCCGGGATCGGTGGGAAGACCAGGAGCCGGCCGACCGAGGTCATCTGCTCGGGCACGGTGGCCGTCCACTGGCGCCATCCCTGCAGCACCGCGCCCGCCTGCTCGAAGGGGAAGAAGAGGATTCCGGCGTAGCGCTCGGGCATCTCGAGCAGCTCGAACTCGAGGCTCGTGACGACGCCGAAATTGCCGCCGCCGCCGCGCAGCGCCCAGAACAGGTCGGGATCGCTCTTGGTGTCGACCTCGAGCACCTCGCCGGCCGCGCTGACCAGCTCGATCGAGTTGACCTTGTTGCAGGCGAGGCCGAACTCGCGGCCGTAGAAGCTGAGGCCGCCGCCGAGGGTGTAGCCGGCGACGCCGACGGTCGGGCTCGACCCGTGCAGCGGGGCCAGGCCGAGCTCGGAGGCCGGCTCCAGCACCTCGCGCCAGATCGCGCCGGCACCGACCCGCGCAGTGCCCGCCTCGGCATCGATCGCGACCTCGTCGAGGCCATCGGTGCGGAGCAGCACGGTGTCCGCGAGGGAGCCGAGCGGAGCCGCCATGTGCCCGGTCCGCTGCGCCGCGACGCGCTTGCCGTCGGCTGCGGCGGCGCGAACCACCGCGGCGACCTCGTCGGCGCTGCTGGGCAGCGCGATCCCGGCGGGCTGCTGGTCGAGCAGGACGTTGAAGGCGAGCCGGTTCGCATCCCAGCCGGAGTCCTGTGCGGTCAGCAGCCCGGTGCCCATCGCGGGCAATCTACTAGGTGAAGCTCGACCTCTCCACGCCCTCGCCGCGGCCGACGAACAGCTCGCTGACCATCGTCGCCGGGAAGAGCCCGTGGGCGGCGATGCCGGGGTCGGCGTCGAAGCGGGCGGCGAGCGTCGCCGGGTCGCCGATCGGCCCCCGGTAGTCGGCGATGACGCCGCCGTCGGGACTGGGTGGGACGTCGCGGATGGCGACGTCGGAGCCGAGCCGGGCGAGCGCCGAGGCGAGGCCGAAGGCGAACAGCTCCAGCGGCACCGGGCCGCGCAGCTCGGGCACCGGCTTGCTCGAGTCGGCGATGACGACGAAGCGCTCGGCGGCCGCGGCGACGATCTTCTCGCGCAGGTGGGCGGCGCCGCCGCCCTTGATCAGCCACCCCTCCGGGGTCACCTCGTCGGTGCCGTCGATCGCGATCTCGAGGCGCTCGAGGGCGTCGAAGCGCTCGACCGGGATGCCCAGCTGGCGCGCCTGTTCCTCGGTCGCGACCGAGGTCGCGACGCAGCGGATCCCGCTCAGCCCGCGGGCCGCCAGGGCGGGGAGGAGGAAGGCGACGGTCGAGCCGGTTCCGAGGCCGACGGTCATCCCGTCCTCGACCAGCTCGGCGGCCGCCTCAGCCGCAGCTTTCTTCTCGGTATCGGCCCCAGTCACCGCCGCAACTCTATTCGGCCATACTGGTTCGGGCCCGCACGGGCAACGACGCGCAAAACAACCAGGAGAACCCGAACCAGATGACCAGCGGCACCGCAACCCAGGACTACAAGGTCGCCGACATCGGCCTCGCCGATTTCGGCCGCAAGGAGATCGCTCTCGCCGAGGTGGAGATGCCCGGCCTGATGCAGACCCGCGAGGAGTTCGGGGCCAAACAGCCGCTCAAAGGCGCTCGCATCACCGGCTCCCTGCACATGACCGTGCAGACCGCCGTCCTGATCGAGACCCTGGTCGCCCTTGGCGCCGAGGTGCGCTGGGCCTCCTGCAACATCTTCTCGACCCAGGACCACGCCGCAGCGGCGATCGCGGCGGCCGGGATCCCGGTCTACGCCTGGAAGGGCGAGACGCTGGAGGAGTACTGGTGGTGCACCGAGCAGGCGCTGGTCTGGCCCGACGGCGAGGGCCCGAACATGATCCTCGACGACGGCGGCGACGCCACCCTGCTCGTCCACAAGGGCGTCGAGTTCGAGGCGGCGGGCTCGGTCCCCGACCCCGCCAGCGCCGAATCGGAGGAGTTCCGGATCGTGCTCGAGACGCTGCAGCGCTCGCTCGCTGAGGACCCGCAGCGCTGGACCCAGATCGCGGCCCGGATCAAGGGCGTCACCGAGGAGACGACGACCGGCGTTCACCGCCTCTACCAGCTGGCCGAGACCGGCGACCTGCTGTTCCCGGCGATCAACGTCAACGACTCGGTGACCAAGTCCAAGTTCGACAACCTCTACGGCTGCCGCCACTCGCTGGTCGACGGCATCAACCGCGCCACTGACGTGATGATCGGCGGCAAGGTCGCCGTCGTCTGCGGCTACGGCGACGTCGGCAAGGGCTGCGCCTCCAGCCTTCGCGGCCAGGGCGCCCGCGTGATCGTCACCGAGATCGACCCGATCTGCGCCCTGCAGGCGGCGATGGAGGGCTACGAGGTGCGCCGGCTCGAGGACGTCGTCGAGAGCGCCGACATCTTCGTCACCGCCACCGGCAACAAGGACATCATCACCGTCGACCACATGTCGCGGATGAAGCACAACGCGATCGTCGGCAACATCGGCCACTTCGACAACGAGATCGAGATGGCGGCGCTGGAAGAGTCGGCGGCCGAGCGGACCAACATCAAGCCGCAGGTCGACGAGTGGCGTTTCCCCGACGGCCACTCGATCATCGTCCTCTCCGAAGGCCGCCTGCTCAACCTCGGCAACGCGACCGGGCACCCGAGCTTCGTGATGTCGAACTCGTTCACTAACCAGGTGATCGCCCAGATCGAGATGTTCGCCGACGCCGACGGCCAGTTCGCCGCCAAGCAGGTCTACGTGCTGCCCAAGCACCTCGACGAGAAGGTCGCGCGGCTGCACCTGGCGAGCCTCGGCGTCGACCTCACCGAGCTGACCCCCGATCAGGCCTCCTACCTCGGGATCCCGGTCGAGGGCCCCTACAAGTCGAACCACTACCGCTACTGAGGAGACGCGCGACCTGGCCATGGACGCGAGGCTCTGGCTGAGCGGACCGGGCGAGGCCCCTCGCTCGGTGCCGCTCGGCGGCGAGCGCACCGTAGTCGGGCGCTCGCCCGAGGCCGACGTCCGGCTCGACGACGAGGCCGTCTCCTGGACCCACCTCGAGATCGAGCGCCGCGGCGAGGTGCTGATGGCGACCGACCTCGACAGTCGCAACGGCACCGCGCTCAACGGCGAGCCGCTCGACCGACCGCGGCGCCTGCGCGACGGCGACACCCTGATCGTCGGTGGCTACCGGCTCGAACTGAAGACCGGCTCGGTCACCCCGGTCGGCGCCACCGTCGCCAGCACCGAGCCGAGCGTCGCCCTCAACGAGGAGGAGCGGGCGACCGCGGCCGCCCTAGTCGCTCCCTATCGCAGCGAGGGCGCCTTCGCCGGCCGCCCGGCGACCCGGGCCGAGCTCGCCGACGCCCTCCACGTCTCCGAGCGCACTGCTCAGCGTCGTCTCGACGCCCTCGCCGCCAAGCTCGACGTTCGCGGCGACGCCGGCCGCGACCGCCCCCGCCAGATCGCCGCCCGCGTCATAGAGCTCGGACTCGACCGCCCCCGCTGAGAACGCATTTCTTCTCGCATAGCGGGAACAACTGCGTTCTCAGCGGCTCGGTCTGAGCCAAAGCTGGCCCGGTGGGCGGCGGGGGTGGCCTTTCGCCGTGCGCGACGCTGGCCGACGATCGGGTTCAACCGAACGAGGGAGAACTCGATGGGCATTCGTCAACTGATCCCGACCCTGGCGCTGGCGGCGGGGATGGCTCTGGCCGCCGCACCCGGCGCCGCCGCCGCTGGCGCGCCAGGCGATGGCGCCGTCGTCTACTCGACCTTCCGCTGCGAACTGGCTGCCTGCGCGGGCGGCATCTTCGCCGTCGACCCGGTCCAGGGCGCCGAACCGCGCCAGCTGACCGCCGACTTCCGCGACGCCGAACCGGCGGTCTCGCCCGACGGCCAGACCGTCGCCTTCGCCCGCGAAGGGGCGATCTTCACGGTGCCCTTCGCCGGCGGCGAACCGCGGCAGTGGACCAGCGGCTCCCCGCACGACTCGCGCCCGGCCTTCTCCCCCGACGGCAGCTCGATCCTGTTCGAGCGCGACTCGACCGAACAGCCGACCCAGACGCTCTTCCTGCTCGACCTCGCCGACGGCGTCGCCCGGCCGCTGACCGTCGCGGTCGAAGGCATGGACCAGGTCGAAGCGAGCTTCTCTCCCGACGGCCGTCTCGTCGCCTTCGTCGGCCGCTTCCGCGAAGGCGGCACGGTCGTCCGCCAGGACGTCTTCTCGGTGCGATCGACCGGCGAAGGGCTGCGCTCGCTAACCCGCGGTCGGGCCTTCGAGTCCGCGCCCCGCTACGCCGCGCCCGGCATCGTCTACGACCGCACGCCGTGGGGCGGCGGGCGGCACGTCTACGCCATGCGCCGCGACGGCTCACGCCAGCGATTGCTGCTGCCGGACAAGGGAGCGGGCGTCCTCGACGTCTCCGGCGACGGCTTCCGCCTCCTCTACCGCCGCGGCGAGGGGCTGTTCGTCGAGGGGCTCCGCCAGCTACGGCGCCCGCCGCGCTCGGGCCGCAAGATCGGCAGCGCCGCCCGTATCGCCCAGCCGATCCTCTCTCCGTCAGGCCGCCTGATCGGCCTGGTCGACGACCGCGAGGAGGCGGCCTGGCCGACTGTGATCGACGCGACCGACGGGCGCGCCCGGGCGCTGATCCCCGCCGTCTCCCACGAAGCGGGCAACACCGTCGCCGGGGTCGGGCGCCGGCTCGCCTGGCAGCCGCTGCCCTGAGCCCGCTCCACGCGTCTGGCCCGGACCGGGCCAGACGCGGCCCGCTAGACGGCGCCGCTGTCATTGGCCGGTGCGGCGCCGGGGCTGAAGATCGAGCGGCATCGTCAAACCCACCGAAAGGAACCGCAAATGAGCTTCCGACACACCCTCATCTCGGCCATCGTCGCCCTCGCCGCGCTGGCGGCCCCCGCCGCCGCAGCGGCGAACCCGGCGCTCGTCTTCTCGCACGTGACGACCGAAACCCAGGGCACGGAAACGGTCGCGAAAGGCGGCCTCTTCGCCGCTCGCGGCGAGCACGTCACCTCGCTCACCGACAACCCGGCCGACACCGAACCCGCCTTCTCCCCCGACGGCGACACGATCGTCTTCTCGCGCGGCGGCGACCTCTTCAAGATCCGGCCCGACGGCACCGGCGAGCGCCAGCTGACCGGCGGCCCCGAGGTCGACTCGCGACCCCTGGTCAGCCGCGACGGCCGCACGATCGTCTTCGAGCGCGCCGCTGCTCCGGGGGCGCCCCGCGACCTCTACACGGTCGGCGTCGACGGCGGCAACACCCACTTCCTCGTCACCTCGGCCGGCGACGAGCACGAAGCGACGCTTTCGCCGAACGGCAAGACCGTCGCCTTCACCCGCAGCGAACCGGAAGCGACCGGCGGCACTCACGACGTGATCTACTCGATCCGCCTCAACGGCAGCGGCATCGTCCGCCTCAGCCATGGCCGCGAAGACGCCTTCGCGCCGCACTACTTCGCCGGCGGCATCGTCTTCGACCGCGGCGAGAGCAGCGAGGGCCCGAGCGGCTTCTCCGACATCTACGCGACGAAGGCCAACGGCGCCAAGCCCCACCGGCTCGTCGGCGGCGCCAGCTCCGTCTACCTGCAGGACATCTCCGCCGACGGCCGGACGATGCTGTTCAGCCGCTACCAGAGCCTCTGCGAGAAGACGATCGTCGGCGGTAAGCCGCACAAGATCGCGACGATGCCGGCCGGGATCGAGACGCAGGCGGCCTACTCGCCCGACGGCCGCGCGGTCGCGGTCCGCACCGAGACCTACGCCCCGGCCGATCCGGCCCAGCGGCTGTACACGCTCAACACCCGCCAGGGCTTCGAGCTGGGCAGCCTCGTCTCGACCGAAGGCAGCGAAGCGGACTCCGAGGAGATCGGCGACTACTTCGCCTGGCAGCCGGGCTCCCGCGCCGGCTACTGATCCACAGCTCCCTGGCAACAGCCCCAGCGCGCCCCGGCCTCCTCCGCCGGGGCGCGCTGGGTTCACCGCCTGGCCGCCGAGGCCGGTATAACGCCTGAGTGCCGGAGGACCGTTTCGCCATCGGGTCGGAGATCGCGGGCTACCGGATCGAGGCCCAGATCGCGCGCGGCGGGATGGGCGTCGTCTACCGCGCAACCCACCTCGCGCTCGAACGCCAGGTCGCGCTGAAGGTGATCGCGCAGGAGCTGGCCGGCAACGAGGCCTTCCGCCAGCGCTTCCTGCGCGAGTCCCGCATCGCCGCTCGCCTCGACCACCCGGCGGTGGTCCCGATCTACGACTCGCGCGAGGTCGACGGCGAGCTGATCGTCGCGATGAAACTGATCGAGGGCGGCGATCTGCGCCGGCTGCTCGACAGCGAGGGGCCATTGCAGCCGGCGCGAGCGCTCGCTCTGCTCGGCCAGGTCGCGGAAGCGCTCGACGCCGCCCACGCCGCCGGCATCGTCCACCGCGACGTCAAGCCGCACAACATCCTGGTCGAAGGCGACCGCGCCTTCCTCACCGACTTCGGGCTCGCCAAGGCGATGGAGCGGGGGGAGGGGGAGAGCAGCGCCTCGGTCGTCGGCACCGCCGAGTACATGTCGCCCGAGCAGTGGCGCGGCGACTCGATCGGGCCGGCCGCCGACGTCTACTCGCTCGGCTGCGTCCTCTTCGAGGCGCTGACCGGGATCGCGCCCTTCGCCCGCAAGGAATCCGAGACCGAGCCGGAGATGCCGGAAGGGCTGGACGCGGTGATCGAGCACGCCGTCGCCAAGGACCCCGCCGACCGCTACCCGACCGCCGGGGCGCTGATCGCCGCCGCCCGCGAGCGCGAGGACGCGGGGATGGCGGCGACCGGGGTCCTCTCCGCTTCCGACGTCGACTCGGAGCGGCCGACGTGGGCGCTCGGCAAGCGGCGTGCGCCCGTCGGCTTCAGCTTCGGGTCGCTCCAGGGCCGGCGCCTGCTGTGGGTGGGCGCCGGCGTGGCGGCGCTGGTTGCGCTCGTCGTCGTTCTGGTCCTCGTCCTCGGCGGCTCAGGCGGGCCGAAGGTGACCTCGGTCGAGGTCGGCGCCCCGCCGTTGCGGATCGCCACTTCGCCGGATGCCACCTGGGTCGTCAGCGAAGGCGATGGCACCCTGAGCAAGCTCGATCCCGAAAGCGGCGAGGTCGAGGACTCCTACCGGCTCGGCGCCGGCATCCAGGGCGTTGCGTACGGAGCGGGAACGGTCTGGGTCAGCGACCCGGTGCTGGGCACGGTCAAACGGGTCGATCCGGAAACCGGTGCGGTCCTGCGGGAAATCGAGTTCGGAAACGAGGCGACGGGGCCGATCCACCCCGGACCGATCGTCTACGGCGGCCACCGCGTCTGGGTTGCCGGAGCCGAGGGCGAAGGGATCAGCGCTTTCGACCTCCGCGACCGCAGCTTCCGCCGCAACATGGCCCCGCGCACCGAAGCGCTGCGACTGGCGGTCGGTGCCGGCGGCCTCTGGGTCTCGAGCAACGACACCGGGTTCGTGCAGCGGATCGGGTTCTTCACCTCGCGCTCGGGGGCACCGATCCGGGTCGGCGGTGGGCCGGCGGGGCTCACCGTCGGCGGCGGTCGCGTCTGGGTCGCCAACGCCGCCAGCGGCCGGGTCACCTTGATCGACTCCGCCACCCAGACCGTGTCGGGCGCGATCGAAATCGGCGACCGCCCGGCCGGGATCGATGCCGGCACCAGCACGGTCTGGGTCGCGCTCGCCGGCCAGGATGCCGTCGCCCGCATCTCGCTCGCCAGCGGCGAAGTCGACGGCTCGCCGGTCGGCGTCGGCCCCGAACCGGGCGCGGTCGCGGTTGGCGAAACCGCGGTCTGGGTAGGCAACAACGGCGACGGGACCGTGACCCGGATCGAACCCTGATCCCCCGTTCGTCCGTCCGCTAACGGAAACGTCGCATGTTCGTCGGCCTGTAATGACTAGGATCGACCCCTATGACTCAGGACATCGACCAGCTCGCGATCAACACCATCCGCACCCTCTCGATCGACGCGGTGCAGAAGGCCAACTCAGGCCACCCCGGGACGCCGATGTCGATGGCGCCGGTCGCCTACGAGCTCTGGCAGAACCACCTCCGCTACGACCCCGCCGACCCGATCTGGCCGGGCCGCGACCGCTTCGTCCTCTCCGCCGGCCACGCCTCGATGCTGCTCTACTCGATGCTCTTCCTGGCCGGCGTCCGGCGCGTCGACGAGGACTACAACGTGCTCGACGAGCCGGCCTGCTCGCTGCACGAGATCGAAAACTTCCGCCAGCTCCACTCGCGCACCCCGGGCCACCCCGAGTACCGCTGGACCAGCGGGGTCGAGACGACGACCGGGCCGCTCGGCCAGGGGATCGCGACCTCGGTCGGGATGGCGATCGCCTCCAAGTGGCAGGGCGAGCACTTCGGCAAGGACCTCTTCGACTTCGACGTCTACGCGCTGGCCGGGGACGGCTGCCTGATGGAGGGCGTATCGCACGAGTCGGCCTCGCTTGCGGGGCACCTGAAGCTCGACAACCTCTGCTGGATGTACGACAACAACCACATCACGATCGACGGCAGCACCACGCTCGCCTACGGCGACGACGTGCTCAGCCGCTTCGAGGGCTACGGCTGGAACGTGCTGCGGGTCGGCGACGCCAACGACGCCGGGCTGCTCGCCCGCGCCCTCGAGGAGTTCAAGGCCGAGACCGGCCGGCCGACGCTGATCGTGATCGACAGCCACATCGGCTGGGGCTCGCCGAACAAGCAGGACACCGAGAAGGCGCACGGCGAACCGCTCGGCGAGGAGGAGGTGAAGCTGACGAAGAAGGCCTACGGCTGGCCCGAGGACGCTCAGTTCCTCGTCCCCGACGGCGTTCGCGAGCGCTTCGACGAAGTGATCGGCGCCCGCGGCGCCGCCGAAAGCGCCGCCTGGAAGCAGAAGCTCGCCGCCTCCGGCCATGCCGACGAGGTCGAGACGATGCAGCGCCGCGGCCTCCCCGACGGTTGGGCCGAGGCGATCCCCTCATTCGAGGCGGACGAAGAGAAGGGCCTCGCCACCCGCAAGGCCTCCAACCAGGTCGAGAACGCGATCGGCGCCAAGCTGCCCTGGCTGATCGCCGGCTCCGCCGACCTCACCGACTCGACCTCGGTCCGCCTCACCTTCGACGGCGCCGAGAACTTCGAGCCGGGGGGCTTCGGCGGCCGCCAGCTCCACTACGGGATTCGCGAACACGCCGCCGTCACCGCCTGCAACGGGATGGCGCTGAGCAAGCTGCGGCCGTTGTGGTCGACCTACCTCACCTTCTCCGACTACGCCCGCCCCGGAATCCGGCTCTCGGCGTTGATGGAGCTGCCGGTGATCCACCTCTTCACCCATGACTCGATCGGGCTCGGCGAGGACGGCCCGACCCACCAGCCGATCGAGCAGCTTGCCTCGCTGCGGGCGATCCCGCACCTCGACGTGATCCGTCCCGGCGACGCCAACGAGGTTGCCGAGGCCTGGAAGCTGGCGATCGGCCGCACCCACGATCCGGTGGCACTGGTCCTCACCCGCCAAAACGTGCCGGTGCTCGACCGCACGAAATACGCGCCGGCCGCCGGGGTTCAGAAAGGCGGCTACGTGCTCGCCGATTGCGAGGGAGAGCCGGAGCTGGTCCTGATCGCCACCGGCAGCGAGGTCTCGCTCGCCGTCTTCGCCCACGAGAAGCTGCGTGGCGAAGGAGTCGGCTCGCGGGTCGTCAGCCTCCCCTGCTGGGAGATCTTCGACCGCCAGGACCAGGCCTACCGCGACTCGGTGCTGCCGCCGGCAGTGAAGCGGCGGCTCGCGATCGAGGAGGCCGCTACCCTCGGATGGGAGCGCTACGTCGGCGACGAGGGCACGATCATCGGCATGCACACCTTCGGTCAGTCGGCGCCGTTCAAGGACGTCGAGGCCGAGTTCGGCTTCACCCCCGACCAGATTGCCGCGAAGGCGAAGGAGGCACTCGCATGAAGGCCACCGCGAAGCTGAACGAGCTGGGGCAGAGCCTCTGGCTCGACAACATCACCCGGACGATGCTCGGCGACGGCACGCTGGCTCGCTACATCGACGAGCTCTCCGTCACCGGGCTGACCTCGAACCCGACGATCTTCGACAAGGCGATCTCCGGCGGCGACGCCTACGACGAGCAGATCGCCGCCGTCGCCGACGCAGCCGAGGCGGGCGAGGGAGTCGGCGCCAACACCGAGGAGCGGATCTTCTTCGAGCTCGCGGTCCAGGACCTGCAGGGAGCGACCGACCTCTTCGCCCCGGTCCACGAGCGCACCGCCGGCATCGACGGCTTCTGCTCGCTCGAGGTCTCGCCGCTGCTCGCCGACGACACCCAGGCGACGATCGAGCAGGCGGCAGCGCTGCATGCCAAGGCCGAGCGCGAGAACCTCTTCATCAAGATCCCGGGCACGACCGCCGGGCTGCCCGCGATCGAGGAGACGATCTTCGCCGGCATCCCGGTCAACGTGACGCTGCTCTTCGACGCCGCCCAGTACCTGGCCGCCGCCGATGCCTACCTGAAGGGGATCGAACGACGGATCGCCGCCGGCCTCGACCCCGACGTCGCCTCGGTCGCCTCGATCTTCATGAGCCGCTGGGACGTCGCCGTCGCCGCCGAGGTCTCCGACGAGCTCAAGGACCGGCTCGGGATCGCGATCGGGTTCCAGGCCTTCCGCGCCTACGACGAGCTGCTGCGCTCCGAGCGCCAGCGCCGCCTGCAGAATCAGGGCGCGCGCCCGCAGCGGCTGCTCTGGGCGAGCACCGGGACCAAGGACCCGAACGCCTCCGACACCCTCTACATCGAGGCCTTCGCCGCCCCCTTCACCGTCAACACGATGCCGGAGAACACCCTGCTCGCGTTCGCCGACCACGGCGAGGTCGGCGACCTGGTGCCGGCCGACGGCGGCAACTGCGAGCTGGTCCTGAAGGAGTTCGCCGACGCCGGCATCGACGTCGTCGCCCTGGCGACACGGCTGCAGGAGGAGGGCAAGCAGAGCTTCAACAAGTCCTGGGAAGACCTGCTCTCCTCGATCGCCTCCCAGCGGGGCGTGGCGGCCGGCTGATGGCCGAGGGCTCCGGGCTGCGCGAGACGGCGGCCTGGGGTCAGCTCCAGGCGCACTACGAAGAGGTCAAGGGAGCGACGCTGCGCGACCTCTTCGACGCCGACCCAGAGCGCGGCGAGCGGCTCGTTGCCGACGGCGCCGGGCTCTTCCTCGACCTCTCCAAGAACCGCGTCACCGACGAGACGCTGATGCTGCTCGGCGAGCTGGCGCGCGAGCGCGGCGTCGAGACCCGGCGCGAAGCGATGTTCGCCGGCGAGCACATCAACGTCTCCGAGGATCGCGCCGTCCTCCACGTCGCGCTGCGGATGCCGCGCGAGCGCTCGCTGATCGTCGACGGCGTCGACGTGGTCAAGGAGGTGCACGAGACGCTCGACCGGATGGGCGCCTTCTGCGAGCGGGTGCGGAGCGGCGAGTGGGTCGGCCACACCGGCAAGCCGATCCGCAACGTGATCAACATCGGCATCGGCGGCTCCGACCTCGGCCCGGTGATGGCCTACGAGGCGCTGCGCTTCTACAGCCGCCGCGAGATGACCTTCCGCTTCGACTCCAACGTCGACGGCACCGACTTCGCCGAGGCGACCCGCGACCTCGACCCCGAGCAGACGCTCTTCATCATCTCCTCGAAGACGTTCACGACGCTGGAGACGATGACCAACGCGAACTCCGCCCGCGAATGGTCGCTGGCGGGGCTGGGCGGCGAGGAGGCGGCGGTCGCCAAGCATTTCGTCGCCGTCTCGACCAACGCCGAGGGCGTCTCGGAGTTCGGCATCGACACCGACAACATGTTCGGCTTCTGGGACTGGGTCGGCGGCCGCTACTCGATGGACTCGGCGATCGGGCTCTCGACGATGCTGGCGATCGGGCCGGCGCGCTTCGCCGAGCTGCTGGCCGGCTTCCACGCGATGGACGAGCACTTCCGCACGGCGCCGAGCGGCGCCAACCTGCCGATGCTGATGGGGCTGCTCTCGGTCTGGTACGGCGACTTCTTCGGCGCCCAGACCTGCGCGGTTCTGCCCTACGACCAGTACATGAAGCGCTTCCCCGCCTACCTGCAGCAGCTGACGATGGAGTCCAACGGCAAGCACGTCACCTTGGACGGCGCCCACGTCGACTACGACACCGGGGCGATCTTCTGGGGCGAGCCGGGGACCAACGGCCAGCACAGCTTCTACCAGCTGATCCACCAGGGGACGCGGCTGATCCCCTGCGATTTCATCGGCTTCTTCCAGTCCAACAACCCGCTCGGCAACCACCACGACTACCTGATGTCGAACGTCTTCGCCCAGGGCGAGGCGCTCGCCTTCGGCAAAACGCCGGAGCAGGTGCGGGCCGAGGGGACGCCGGAGGCGGTCGTCCCGCACCGGGTGATGGAGGGCAACCGGCCCTCGAACACGATCCTCGCCGAGCGCCTCGACCCGCAGACGCTGGGCTCGCTGGTGGCCCTATACGAGCACTCCGTCTTCACCCAGGGGGCGGTCTGGGGGATCGACTCCTTCGACCAGTGGGGGGTCGAGCTGGGCAAGGTGCTGGCCAAGGCGATCATCCCCGAGCTGCAGGCCGAGGCGGAGCCGAAGCTCGCCCACGACAGCTCGACCAACGCGCTGATCCGCCGCTACCGGAACGCCCGCCGCGGCCTTTAGTGACCAAGATCACGGTGTTTCGGTGAGCGAGGCCACACCCGCCGGCCGCCGCGGGGAGTAGGTTCCCGCACATGCTGTCGCTCGACGCGCTCCCGCTCGCAGCGTCGGCCTCGAATCTCCTGGCCGCGCGCGAGCAGATGGCGTTCACGCTCGGCTTCCACATCGTCCTCTCCTGCCTCGGCGTGGCGCTGCCGGCGACGATCCTGGTCGCCAACTACATCGGCCTGAAGAAGGACGACGCCGACGCGATCGAGCTGGCGAAACGGTGGTCGAAAGCGATGGCGGTCACCTTCGCCGTCGGCGCCGTCACCGGCACCGTCCTCACCTTCGAGTTCGGCTTGCTCTGGCCGCACTTCATGGACCGCTTCGGCGCCGCCTTCGGGATCGCCTTCGCGATCGAGGGGATCTTCTTCTTCCTCGAGGCGATCTTCCTCGCGATCTACATCTACGGCTGGAAGCGGCTCGGCGGCTGGGCCCACTTCTGGTCCGGGGTGCCGATGTTCGTCACCGGGATCGGCGGCGCCTTCTCGGTCGTCGCCGCCAACTCGTGGATGAATCAGCCGCAGGGCTTCGTCCTCAACGCCGCCGGCGAAGTCGTCGACACCGACGCCTGGAAGGTGCTGATCAACCCGGCGACCGGCTACGAGGTGCCGCACATGATCCTCGCCGCCTACATGGTCGTCGGCTTCCTCGTCGCCTCGATCTACGCCAGCGGCATGCTCAAAGGGCGGCGCGACCGGCTGCACCGGCTCGGCCTGCTGATCCCGCTGACGATCGGGCTGATCGCGACCCCGGTCCAGCTCTTCGTCGGCGACACCGCCGCCCGCGCGGTCGCCGAACACCAGCCGGCCAAGTTCGCCGGCATGGAGTGCATCCAGGAAACCGGCAGTCACCAGACCGAGTACGTCGGCGGCATCTGCACCGCCAACGGGGTCAAGTTCGCGATCCCGATCCCCGACCTCGACTCCTTCCTCGTCGGCTTCAGCGCCGACACCGAAGTCACCGGCTTGAAGCAGATCCCGGCCGACGAACGGCCGCCCGCGAACACGCTGCTGCACCTCGCCTTCGACGCGATGGTCGGGATCGGCACGGCGCTGCTGCTGCTCGGCCTTTGGCTCGGCTGGTCGTGGTGGAAAAAGCGCGACATCCCGAAGACGCCCTGGTTCCTGCGCGCGGTCCAGGTCTCGGGCGCCGGCGCGATCCTCGCCCTCTGGTGCGGCTGGATCGTGACCGAGGTCGGGCGCCAGCCATGGATCGTGCAGGGCTACATGCGGACCGAGGAAGCGGTCACCGACGCCGGCGGCATCTGGTTCACCTTCGCCCTCGTCCTGCTGCTCTATGCGGCGCTGGGCACGATCGCGATCATGGTCCTGCGGCGGATGTCGAAACGCTGGCGCGAGCAGGGCGGTGCCGACAGCGAGGACACCGGCGCCCCCTACGCCCCGCCGACGGCGGAGGCGCTATGAGCGCGGTAGCGACCGAGCGTGCATATCTGACTCTTCGCGAGGGAGCGAAGCGCGAAAGGGTGTTCCGGTGAGCAAGGCGGACGCTGCGGCGGCGATCCTCTGGGTCGGGGCGACGTTCTACGCGTTGTTCGGGGGGGCCGACTTCGGCGGCGGCTTCTGGGACCTGATCGCCGGCGACGCCGAGAAGGGCGAGCGGCCGCGGGCGCTGATCCAGCGCTCGCTGACCCCCGTCTGGGAGGCCAACCACGTCTGGCTGATCTTCTGCCTCGTCGTCCTCTGGACCGCCTTCCCGCCGGCCTTCTACGCGATCATGACGACGCTCTACGTGCCGCTGGCGCTGGCCGCGGTCGGGATCGTCCTGCGCGGCTCGGGCTTCGCCTTCCGCAAGTCGCTGGAGGGGCTGGCGGAGCGGCGCGCGGCGGGGGCGACCTTCGCCCTCTCCTCGGTCCTCACCCCGTTCTTCATGGGCGCGGTCGTCGGCGCGATCGCCGCCGGCAACGTCCCCGCCGACGGCAACGGCGACGCCTTCTCGAGCTGGCTGCAGCCGCTGCCGCTCCTGACCGGGGCGATGTTCGTCGCCACCGGCGCCTACCTGTCCGCGGTCTTCCTCGTCGGCGACGCCCGCCGCGCCGGCGAAGAGGACATGGAGCACTACTTCGTCCGCCGCGCCCTCGCCGCCGCTGCGGTGGCCGGTCTCGCCGCCGCCTTCGGCCTGGTCGAGCTGCACGCCGAAGCCCGCTACATCTTCGACCGTCTCGTCGACGAGGGGCTGCCCCTGGTGATCCTCTCGGCGCTCTGCGGCTTCGGCCTCTTGGCAGCCCTCCTTCGCGGCTGGCGCAGGCCGCTGCGCCCGCTCGCCGCCGGCGCCGTCGTCGCCGTGATCTGGGGCTGGGCCGTCGCCCAGTTCCCCTACCTGCTGCCGACCAGCCTCAAGATCGGCGCCGCCGCGGCTCCCGACGCGACGCTCGAGGTCGTTTTCGTCGTCTTCGCGATCGCCGCCGTCCTCGTTCTGCCTTCGCTCGGTCTGCTCTACGCGCTGAGCCAGCGCGACCTGCTCGAGCACGAGCACTGATTCATTCCGCATTCATATAGCCCTCAGGTGGGGCTCTAATGCGGTTTGGCTGGTCGTTCCCAGCCAAGCTGGGGCCGGAGGGACGTTCTGCCGATCCGGCACTCATGAACGCTCTCGTCCCGCGCGCCTCCCGGATCGGATCTCCAGTCGCCGTGCTCGCGGCGCTGCTCTGCCTTGTCGCCATGCCCGCCGTCGCCACCGCGGCGCCGCCCGAAGAAGGGAACGGCACGCTCAAGGTCAGCCCCGACCCGATCGTGTTGCCGACGACCACCGCCGGCTACCAGTCGAACCTGCAGACGGTGACGATCGGCTACGAAGGCGAAGGCGAAGTCTTCATCAACCAGGTCAGGATCGAAGGCGGCGAAAACGACCAGTTCTTCCTCCAGGGCTCCAACTGCAACAGCCTCGCCAACGGGCAGAGCTGCGAAGCGTGGCTGGGGATGAAACCGGGATCGGCCGGCCACAAGCAGTCCCACCTCGTCGTCCAGTTCGGCGAACGACCCGTCGCCAGCTTCGAAATCAGCGGCGACGCCGTCGCCCCGGAACTGAGCTTCGAACCGGGCAGCTACGACTTCGGCCTGCAGCGCGCCAACCGCGAATCGGTCTCGACCACCTTCACGGTCAGGAACACCGGCGCCGCCGGCCTGCAGGTCAACAGCTACGAACTGACCGGCCCCGTCCGCGAATCCTTCTGGTTCGGCAACAGCGAATGCTCGGGGCGCTGGCTCGAACCGGGCGAGACGTGCTCGATCCAGGTCTGGTTCTACCCGCACGAACGCACCCCCTACGAAGCCGAACTGCGCGTCTCGGTAAACGGCGCCTCGTTTGGCGCCGACCTCGAAGGCGAAGGCGGTGGGGCCGTGATCGAAGTCGAAAGCCCGGTCGATTTCGGCACCGCGACCGCCGGCGCCGCAGGCACGGTGCGGACGGTGACGCTGCGCAACGTCGGCAACCTGCCGGAAACGTTCTTCATCGGCGTCCTCGCCGGCGGCGACGCCGCCAGCTTCCACCTGCTCGGCGAGAATTGCACCCTGGTCTCGTTGTCGCCGGGCGCGAGCTGCACCGCCCGCGTCCTCTTCAGCCCCGACAGCGCCGGCGCCAAGTCCGGCCACCTAGCCTTCTTCGGCGACGGCGAAGGCGGGGTGCTGATCCAGCTCAAAGGAAACGGGGTCGCCCCCGGGGCGACGCTGCTGCCCTCCAGCTTCGACTTCGGCTCGGTCGTCGTCGGCGGCCGCAGCGCTGCCAACGCCTTCGTCGTCCGCAACGACGGCGTCGCCTCGATGGCGTTGCAGAACGTCGTCCTGGTCGGCGCCAACGTCGAACAGTTCGCGATCAGCGGCGACGGCTGCACCGGGGTCACCCTCGACCCCGGAAGCCAGTGCGTCGTCTGGGCCCGTTTCGTGCCCCGCTCGACGGGAGCCAAGCAGGCCGTGCTGCGGGTCAGCGGCCCTTCGGGGACGCTCACCGCGGCACTTTCGGGCTCGGCGACCAAAGCGGGCGGCGCCCAGCCGAGCGCCCAGCCGGTTCGTCACCGCGGCCGCTTCGCGCGCGGCAAGACGCTCGACGCTCGCCGGGCCCACTCCCCGCACCGCGGGGTCCGCAGCCATCGTTAAGTTCGCGGCCGTGATCGACGCCGTTCTCTTCGACATCGACGGCACCCTGCTGGTTACCGGGGGCGCCGGCGCGGTCGCCTGGCAGCGCGCCTTCCTCGAGCTCTGGGACGTCGAAGCCAACATCGAGGAACACACGCGGGCGGGGATGACCGACCCGGAAATCGTCGAGATCATCTTCCGCGAGGTGATCGGTCGCGACGGCAGCGAGGAGGAGCACGCGCAGGCGATCGCCGGCTACCTCAGCCACCTCGCCGACGCCGTCGCCGAATCCGACGGCTACCGGGTGATGCCGGGGATCGAGGAGATCCTGCCGCGGCTGGCCTCCGAAGGCGTCCTGCTCGGGATCGTCACCGGCAACATCGAAGCCGCCGCCCAGATCAAGCTCGCCCGCGGCGACCTCAACCGCTACTTCGCCTTCGGCGGCTACGGCTCCGACGCCCGCGACCGCGCCGAGCTGACCCGCCGCGGGATCGAGCGCGGGGGAGAGGTGCGCGGCACCCCGCTCGCCCCGGAGTCGACGATCGCCGTCGGCGACACCCCGCGCGACGTCTCGGCCGGCCACGGCGCCGGGATCAAGGTCGTCGGCGTCGCCACCGGCGCCTACAGCGTTGAGGAACAGCGCGAGGCGGGCGCCGACTGGGCGATCGCCGACGTTACCTCCGGTTTCCCGGCCTAGGCCTTTTCGCACCTAGCTTGGTAGATGTCGATGAAGCCAGAGTCGAAGCCGTTTTTCGCGGTCCGCAGGTAGAGGCGCCAGACGCGGATCCGTTCCTCGCCGGCGAGCCGCGTCGCCTCGGCAAGGTTGTCGTCCAAGTTGGCGGCCCAGGCGGCCAGCGTCTTCGAGTAGTCGGCGCCGAAGTCCTCGACGTGACGGACGACGAAGCCCGCCCGTTCCAGCGCCAGCAGGTTGCGCGAGAGGTGCAGCGGCGCCCCGTCGGGGAAGACATAGCGCTCGGAGAAGGGACCGGCCTCGGCGTCGGTGTGGCGCAGCCTGGTGATGCCGTGGTTGAGCAGCCGTCCGCCCGGCTCCAGCAGCCCGGCCAGGGTGCGCGCGTAGAGGTCGATGTTGGCCGAGCCGACGTGCTCGACCATGCCGATGCTGGCGATCGCGTCGAAGCGCTCGCCGAGGCTGGCGAGGTCGCGATAGTCCATCACCCGGATGTCGACCCTGTCGGCGACCCCGGCCGCCTCGGCGCGCTGGCGCGCCTTCTCGGCCTGCGGCGGAGAGAGGGTGATGCCGACGACCTCGGCCCCGTACTTGGTCGCCGCCCAGAGCGGGAAGCCGCCCCAGCCGCAGCCGACGTCGAGGATCCGCTCGCCGGGCTTGATCTCCAGCTTGCGAGCGACGGTGTCGAGCTTCTCCTCCTGCGCTTCCTCCAGCGTCTTCATCTCGCCGTCGCGCCAGATCGCGCAGCTGTAGACCATCGTCGGGCCGAGGAAGAGCTCGAAGAACTCGTTGGAGACGTCGTAGTGGTGGCGGACGGCGCGGGCGTCGCGCTCCTTGCTGTGGCGGCGGCCGCTGGGGCGCAGCTCGGCGGCGGGGCGGGGCGGCGGCTTGGTCACGCCGGCGGCACGGACCGCGCCGAGCAGCAGCGCGCGCTTGTCGGCGCCGTCGAGGGGCGGCGGCTTCCACTCGTTTAGCAGCCCGATCACGGCCTCGATGTCGTCGACGTCGAGCTCGCCGCTGACGTAGGCGCGGCCGAGCCCGAGCTGGCCGGGGGCGAACAGCGCGTGGGCGGCGGCGCGGGGCGAACGGACGCTGAAGGTCGGGCCTCCCTCGGCGGTCGGCGGCACCCGCGTCCCGTCCCAGAACTCGATCGTGAAGGGCCGCTGCGGGAGCCGCGCTTCGATCTCCCGGCGCAGGGGGCCGGTGTTTGCGAACGCCATCGTCCGGCACCCTACCCGGTGCCGTCACAGGCGCGGTTTGCAGGCTCTCAGCGTTACTTCAGCTTCGATCCGTATGATCGCGCGCTCTATGTCGAGCCAGGCAGGGCCGCTCCCTTCAGATATCCAGCCTGTCGAGAACGAGACGCGCGATCGGATCATCACCGGCCTGGTCACGCTGATCCCGTTCCTCGCGCTCGGGCTCGCTGGTTGGCAGGTCTGGGGCAAGGCGCTGCACTGGAGCGACGTCTTCCTCTTCCTCGGCATGTACGTCGCTACCGGCCTCGGGATCACGGTCGGCTTCCACCGCCATCTCACCCACCGCGCCTTCAAGACCTACGACTGGCTGCACGGGCTGCTGGGGATCCTCGGCTCCGCCGCGATCGAGGGACCGGTCATCTCCTGGGTCGCCGACCACCGCAAGCACCACACCTTCTCCGACCAGGAGGGCGACCCCCACAGCCCCCACGTCGACCACGGCCACGGCTGGAGCGGCGCCATGCGCGGCCTCTTCCACGCCCACATGGGCTGGCTCTTCATCCACACCCAGCGGGGCAACAAGGAGCGCTTCGCGCCGGACCTGCTGAAAGACCCGGTGATCAGCTGGGTCGATCGCACCTTCCTGCTCTGGGCGATCCTCGGCCTGCTGGTCCCCTTCGCGCTCGGCTGGGTGATCGGCGGCACCGTCTTCGCCGGCATCACCGGCCTGCTCTGGGGCGGCCTCGTCCGCGTCTTCGTCCTCCACCACTTCACCTACAGCATCAACTCCCTCTGCCACGTCTACGGCAACCGCGAATTCGAGACCACCGACCACTCGCGCAACCTCGGGCTGATCGCGATCCCGACCCTCGGCGAGGCCTTCCACAACAGCCATCACGCCTTCCCGACCTCCGCCACCCACGGCCTCCGCTGGTGGCAGCTCGACATCTCCGCCGTGATCATCGACAGCCTCGAGAAGGTCAACCTGGTCTGGGACGTGGTGCGAGTCTCGCCTGAGCGGCTCGCCGCCAAGGCCGTCTGACGCCCGGCTGGCTGCGGCGACCCGCCCCTGCTCGCACACCGACGGGCAGGTAGGTGTGCGAGCAGGGGCGGGTCTGCGTTGGGGAGGCACGGATCGGGGACCGATGTTTAGCTTTCCCGGCCATGGCGCGGGAAAGCACAACATCGACAGGTCTCTCCAAGATCGTTGTCGACTTTTCCCTTGCTATAGCCCGGGAAAAGTCGACAACGCTTTCACGTCCGGCTGAAACCGCCCCGAGCTAAGGCCTGACCCGCACACCTACCTGCCCAATGCAGGTGTGCGGGTCAGGCCCAAAGCCCCGCTCCCGTCCCTCGCCCTTACGGCGCCGCTGGCGATTCGTACCAGTCGATCCAGCCGTTGCAGGCCTGGGCGAGGGCGACTTCGCGGTGCGGCTTGGCCGGGACCGCGACCAGCTCGCCGACATAGGCCTTGCCGTCGTAGCCGGTCAGGCTCTGCAGGGTGGTGGAGTCGGCGGCGCGCAGGGTGAAGGTCGTCGCGCCGCCGTCGCTGTGGAAGCGGCCGGCGGGCCAGTACTGGCCGTTGTTGCCGAGGCTGATGGTGTTAGGGCGCTGGCCGTCGAGGGCGGCGAAGAGGTCCTCGTGGAAGCCGGGTGCCGAGAGGGTGAGGTCGAAGGGGGAGAAGTACTGGATCGAGAGGTTCCAGTCCCCGGCCGGCAGCTCCAGCGTCTGCTGGGTTTCCTCGCCGGTGCCCAGCGTGCTGCCTTCGCTCCAGGTGGACTTCGGCCCGATCACGGCGCCGGGGAAGAGCGAGGCGCGGCCGGGTTCGCCGAGCAGGATGCGGATCTCGGGCGAGGCACAGTCGGCGTGGGCGCCGGCCTCGGTGCCCTCCAGCAGGACGTGGCGATCCTCCGGGGTCTTGCCGGTGCGGCGCCAGAGGACGAAGGAGGGCGTGCTGGCGACGCGTTCGAAGTTGGGTGGGGCCTGGCTGGTCCAGGCGGCGCGGCTGGTGATCACGTAGGGGAAGCTGTCGAGCGTGCTGCGGCTGAAGGAGTCGAAGTCGATCGGGCTGTAGGCGTCGCCGGTGTCGAACGGCTTTTCCGGGTTGGGGGAGACCGCTTCGTCGGGGAACTCGACCAGCGGCACGTGGGTGTCGGCGCCGGCCAGGTCATAGGCCGCGTAGCGATCCTGGCCGGCGTAGAGCACCGGCTTGCCTTCGATGATCGGCAGGAACGCCTGCAGCTCGGCGCCGTGCCAGGCCGGCCCCACGGGAGCCTCGCGCAAGACCAGGAAGCTCGAGTACACCGCCCCCGCCACGAACGCCACCGCCAGCACCGCCCAGCCGACCCGCACCACCACCGAGCCGCGGCGCCGCCCCGGATCCCCCCCAACCCCCCGCGTGGCAGAGCTTTGTCTCGGTATGCGAGACGAACCTCTGCCACGCTCGGGCGTGCGGCCGGGAAACTCCCAGAGGAGGGGTTTGACGGCTACGAGCATCGCCAGCGGCGCCATGATCATCAGCGCCTTGGCCTGGGAGTAGTCGCCGCTGGAGGGGAGCGAGAGGAGGTAGAGGACGGCGCTGGCGCCGAGGGCGATCGGGATCGTCGCTTCGCGCCGTGCCACCCACCAGGCGACGCCGACGAGCAGCGCCAGGACGGCGATCGCCCCGGCCAGGCCGGCGAGGTCGGCGCCGCCGGCGGCGTCGAGGCGATAGTTGGAGGCGGGCCAGATCCCCAGCGCCTCGATCGGGTTGACCGGGCCATAGGTGTTGCTGCCGGCGACTTTGTTGAAGCTGTGGACGAAGCCGAAGGGCCCGACCAGGGCGACCACGGCGAAGCCGGCAAGCACGACCAGCACGAGCAGCGTCAGCGGTCGCAGCAGGAAGCGGAGCAGCGCTCGCGGTCGCAGCGCCTGCCGCACCGCTGGCTTGGTCAGGCTCCAGAGGGCGAGGATCGCGATCGGCCAGGCGAGGCCAGCGAAGCTGTAGGCGAAGAAGATTCCGCCGGCCAGTGAGAGCCCCGGCAGGAGGAACCCCACCCAGGACACCGCTCGCTGTGCTCGCGGTGGAGTGTGCTGGGTGGGGTTCCTCCTGCCGGGGCGGTGGGGCGCGGTCGATTCTTCTCCTGGGAAGCTGGTGAGCCAGAGGGTGAAGCAGAGGACGAAGAGGGCCTCGGCGGTCTCCTTGAAAGCGGCCTGGGCGTAGTAGGAGGCGGCCAGGTAGGGGACGGCGACCAGGACCGCCGCCAGCAGCCGTCGCCCGGGGCGCAGCTCCTTCAGCGCCGCGAGCGCGGTCAGCCCGGTGAGGACCCCGATCGCGACGATCTCGCCGACGAAGGCCTGCGCGAGGTCGATCCCCGGCAGCGACGCCGTCGCCACCGCGAGCCCGTGCGGGCCGAGTGGGTAGCCGGCGTCGGGGGCCGGGCCGAAGCCGTTGCGCAGCCATTCGGCCCAGGCCAGGTGGAGGCCGAGATCGTTGTTGAAGCCGACGCCGAGCAGCCCCCAGCGGTCGCTGACGGCGAAGGGGATCGCCAACACCAGGGCAACGACGATTGCCACCGGCAGACCGACCCGCCAGGCGCCGGGCGCCTCGTAGCGCAGCCGCCAGCAGACGGCTGCGGCGGCGATGACCAGCGCCGCCGCGCCGAGCGTGGCGCTGGTCCCGTGGCCGGGCGCCCGCGCCAGCACCCCGGTCACGGTGAGGATCGCGGCGAACCCGACCGCCGGCTCCAGCCACGACCAGCCGCTGCGCCCCGCGAGGGAGAGCACGGCCCGGCCCACCAGCAGCGAGGCGGCGCAGATCAGCGCCGCCGAGGCGTAGGTCCCGATCATCTGGGACGGCAACTTACCTTCAGATGGAGGGCCAGGTGCTCCTGCTCAGAGCTTGTCGGCAGCCCGCTCGAGCGTCTCGCGCAGGTTCTGGCCGCGCAGCGGCCGCTCGTGCCCCGCGGCAACCACCCGCGGTTCCAGCGCCG
Organism: Solirubrobacterales bacterium; assembly: GCA_035542315.1. Lineage (GTDB taxonomy): Bacteria > Actinomycetota > Thermoleophilia > Solirubrobacterales > 70-9 > VAYN01. Next base: position 51,190 of record DATKLT010000073.1, read on the forward strand.
CCAGCCGCCGCAGCGACTCCCGTGCCTTTTCCTCGTCCCAGCTGAAGGCGGGGTGGGGGAGGATCGCCTCCCCCTCGGGCAGCGGTTTGAGCCGCGCCGAGTCGACCAGGTAGACGACGTCGCTGACCACCGCGACCCGATCGCTCTCCCGCCAGAGCCCGATCAGGCCGGGCGCGTGGCCGGGGAAGTGAAGGACTTCGAAGCCGGCCACCTCATCCCCCTCGGCCACCGTGCCGGCGATCTTCACCGGGCCGCCGTCCCAGCGCCGCCACAGCATCGGGTACAGCCAGCGGACCGGGGTCACCTCCAGCAGCGAGGGTCGCCAGTAGGCCGGCATCGGTGCGTCCAGTTCGGCGTCCGCCACCTCGTCGGGATGGCAATGGACGGGAACTCCGAGGTAGGGCGCGGTGCCGCGGTGATCGCAGTGGGCGTGGCCGAGCACGACCCGCTTGAGGCCGCCGAGCGCCCGCGCCTCGGCGGCGACCGCCTTGCGCATCGACCTCGTCCCGGCGTCGAACTGGACGACGCCGTCGCCGTCCTCGAGGAAGTAGACGTTCATCGCCCCGCGGAAGTCCCCGCGCAACAGCCAGACCCCGTCGGCGACCCGCTCCAAGCCCATCGCACCTACCCTACCCCGGTGCCTTGGATTTGGAAGCTGGGAATGATCATCCTCGTCGTCTGCCTGGTGGCCTCGATCGCGATCGCGATCGTCCGCCTCTCGACGACCCCCGAAGAAATCCTCGGTGACGGATTTCACGGACTGCCGGTGCACAAGCAGCGATAGTCGGCTGCATCGCGCCGCCACTCGACACCACGACTAGTATCAGCCGGACGGGTTCAGGGACCGGACGGAGGGAGTTGCGCGTGTTCACTCGCATCGTGGTTGGCACCGATGGATCGGAGACGGCCGCGGAGGCCGTTCACCAGGCGATCGACCTGGCGAAGATCTCGGGTGCCTCGCTCAACATCGTCAGCGCCTACCAGCCGGTCTCCAGCCGCCGCGTGCGCGGCGAGCAGCTCGAGGCGCCGGCCGACGTCCAGCACGAGATCGGCCCGCGCGAGGACGTCAACCTGGTGCTGGAAGCGGCCGCCGCTGAGGCGCGCAAGGCCGGCGTCGAGGAAGTCCGCACGCATCCGGTCGAGGCCGAACCGGCGGAGGCGATCCTCAACGCTGCCGAAGAGGTCGACGCCGATCTGATCGTCGTCGGCAACAAGGGGATGACCGGCGCCCGCCGCTTCCTCCTCGGCAGCGTCCCCAACAACGTGTCGCATCACGCTCCCTGTAGCGTGATCATCGTCCGGACGACGTAGTCAGCGTCGTCCGGAAGCGGCGGCAAAGCTGGGATCCGTCGCCGCGCCAGCGTCGATCAACCCCGCGCCCTGCTGGGTCGGGGGGAGGCCGATGTCGCGGGCGGTCTTGCGCAGGCGGCGGGTCACCGCCTTGACCCGTTCCTCGGGGTTCTTCTGCGGGCCGAGGACGCCGCTGGCGAGGATCATCGCGACGACGCCGGAGACGTGCGCAGCCGCCATCGAGGTCCCCTCGTAGTCGCTGGGGATCGTGAATTCGGTCGTCGAGTGCGGTTTCAGCGTCACCTGGTAGATCGGCCGCGAGAGAACAGAGGGGCAGCCGGCGGCCGGTTCGCCGCCGCCGGGGGCGACGACGTCGATCGCGGTCCCGGCCAGCGAGTAGCTGCCCAGGCAGCCGCCCTCGGTGGTGCCGCCGACGCCGATCACCCGTGGCCCGGTGGCGGGCTCGGAGACGCAGTTCGTGACCGGCTTGGTGCCGGTCCCGACCGTGACCAGGTTGCCGCCGGAGGCGACCGTGACGATGCCCCGTTCGTAGGCTTCGCGCAGCGCTTCGTCGACCATCGGCACCTTCTGGCCGCATTCGAAATTGAAGCTCATGTTGATCACCTGGGCGTGGTGGGAGATCGCGAAGCGGATTCCCTTGGCGATCACCGCGGCGTTGCCGATCCCCTTGCGGTTGAGGACGCGGACCGGGATCAGCTTCGCGTTGTAGGCGAGCCCGGTCAGGCCGACGCCGTTGCCGGTCTTCTCGGCAATCGTGCCGGCGACGTGGGTGCCGTGCCCGTTTTCGTCGAGCGGGTAGGGGTCGCGGCCGACGAAGTCGTAGCCCTTGGCGAACTGGCCGGCGCTGAAGTCGGGGCTGCGGACGAAGCTCTTGCCGAGGTTGCGGTAGGCGATGCCGGTGTCGAGGACGGCGATCCGCACCCCTTCGGCGCCCGGCCGCCCGACTTCGGCGAGGCGCTGCCAGGCGGCGGTCGCGTCGATCCCCCCGGGCGAGTACTGGCGGACGACGCCGCCCGTCTCCCAGGGCAGGAAGTCCCACTGCTTGAAGACCCAGCCGCCGAAGATCCCGATTTCGCCGCTCCCTTCGAGCACCCCGGTGTCGTTGGGGAGGGTGAAGGAGGAGACCGTGCTGCGCACCGTCGAGGCATGAGCGAGGTAGTTGGGCTGGGCGTAGACGACGCTGCGGTTCTGGCGCAGTGCGGCGGCGCTGGCGCGGACGCTGGCGCCGCGCGGCAGGGCGATCGCGTGGCCGCGGCGTTCGCCCTGGAACTTGACCAGCAGCTGGCGCGGGGCGAACTTGCGCGCCTGGCCGATCCCGGTCTTGGCGACCGCGGGGGCGGCGAGGAGCAGGGCGGCGGCGAGCGTCACCGCCGCGGCGGGTATCGGAAAGGTTCTTCTCATCTCGGTCGGGTTCTCGCCGTCGTACCTCAGCGTGTGCGGGCGAGCCCTACCCGGCTAACACCCCGATTCCGCCGAAGTTGTAGGGCGACATATTCTGCGGGCAGTGGAGGTTTCCGCCCCGAGCTTTGCCGACCGTTCCGCGATGGAGAGCGCAATCGAGCAGGCGCGCCTGGCCGAAGGCCACGGCGACGTCCCGATCGGCGCCGTTATTTTCCGCGACGGAGAGCCGCTCGCCGCTGCCGGCAACGAGCGTGAGCTGCGCCGCGACCCGACTGCGCACGCCGAGATCCTCGCGATCCGCGCCGCAGCCGCTGCGCTCGGCGGCTGGCGCCTGCCGGGCACGACCCTCTACGTCACGCTGGAGCCCTGCGCGATGTGCGCCGGCGCGATCGTCCTCGCCCGCATCCCCGCCGTGGTCATCGGCGCCCCCGATCCCAAGGCGGGCGCCGCCGGCTCCGTCCTCGACGTCCTCTCCGAGCCCGCCCTCAACCACCGCCCCGAGATCCGCAGCGGCGTCCTCGAAGCCGAGTGCGCCGCCCTCCTCCGCGATTTCTTCGCCTCCCGCCGCTAGACCCGCCAACGTGGTTGAGCTTTCCGTCGGATAGCGAAGGAAAGCTCAACCACGGTTGGGGGGTTGGGCTGCGGCGCGGGCGAGGCGCTCGGCCTGGGCACGGAGGTGGTCGCGTAGCTCCGGCGGCCCGTGGAGGTCGAAGTCGACCCCGAGCATCGCGATCCGCGTCGCCAGCCAGCCGAGGTCGTCGTCGCGGGCGCGGAACTCGCAGCGGTTCTCGTCGATCGGCTCGAACCCGCCCCAGTAGGGCGGCACGCGGCGCGCCATCTCCTCCGCCGAGGCGTGCAGGGTGACCCGCGCCTCGTAGCGGCTCGGCCGCGCGGCGATGCTGCGTTCGACGTAGGCGGATGCGTCGGGCGCCGGCAGCTCGCGGGGTTCGAAGCGGACGCCGGTGCTGGCCGGCGCCTGGAGCCGGTCGAGGCGGAAGGTGCGCCAGTCCTCGCGGCGGCGGTCGTAGGCGACCAGGTACCAGCGGCTGCCGCGATTGACCAGCGAGTGGGGCTCTACCTCGCGCCGCGTGTCCTCTCCCGTGCGGCTGGTGTAGGCGAAGCGCAGGCACTCGTTGTCGCGGCAGGCGGCGGCGATCGCGGTCAGGTGCCCGGGGTCGACCAGCGGCCCGGCCGCCGGCGGCGCGACCGTCGCCGCGCTGAGGGCGGCGACGCGGCGGCGCAGATGCGCCGGCAGCACCTGCTCGAGCTTGACCAGCGCCCGCACCGCCGTCTCCTCGATCCCGGTTACCGAGGAGCGGGCGGCGGTGCCGAGGCCGACGGCGATCGCGATCGCCTCGTCCTCGTCGAGCAGCAGCGGTGGCATCGCCGTTCCGGCCCGCAGCGTGTAGCGGCCGCCCGGGCCGCGTACCGACTCGACCGGGTAGCCGAGATCGCGTAGGCGCTCGACGTCGCGCCGCACCGTCCGCTCGGAGATCTCGAGGCGTTCGGCGAGCTCCGCACCGGCCCAGTCGCGGCGCCCCTGCAGCAGGGCCAGTAGCTTCAGCAGGCGGCTCGAGGTCTCGTTCATCCGTGAATCGTCTCGAAAATTGAGGACAGAAATTGGCCTAATTAGGACATACCGTGGCACCCCGATACCGAGATGACGACGAAGGGAGCAATGCGATGAGCGACAGGTACACCCCCGGCGTTCCGTGCTGGGTCGACACCACCCAGCCCGACCCGCAGGCGGCGGTCGAGTTCTACGGCGGTCTGTTCGGCTGGCAGTTGGAGGACTCGATGCCGCCCGAGGCGCCGGGTCATTACTTCATCGGCCGAATCGACGGCAAGGACGCGGCGGCGGTCAGCTCGACGCAGCAGGGCGCGCCCCCGATGGCGGTCTGGAACACCTATGTCTGGGTCGAGAGCGCCGACGGCACCGCGGCCAAAGTAGTCGAGGCGGGCGGCAAGGTTCTGATGGATCCCTTCGACGTGATGGAGGCCGGCCGGATGGCGGTCTGCGCCGACCCCGAGGGGGCTGTCTTCTGCATCTGGCAGCCCAATCAGCATCGCGGCGCGCAGGCGATCAACCAGCACGGGGGGCTCAACTTCAACGACCTCAACACGCGCGACGCCGACGGTGCCAAGCGCTTCTACGGTGCGGTCTTCGGCTGGGGGACGCTGGAGATGGGCGGCGGCGCCGAGACCTGGACCCTGCCCGGGTACGGCGACTTCCTCGACGGCCTCAACCCCGGCTACGTCGAGCGGATGAAGGAAATGGGCGCCCCCGAGGGCTTCTGGAACGTCGTCGCCAGCTTGCGCCCGATCCCCGAGGATGACTCCGACACGCCCGCCCACTGGGGCGTCGTCTTCGGCAGCGACGACGCCGAGGCGACCGCCGCCAAGGCCAGGGAGCTGGGCGGCACCGTCCTCGCCGACCCCTTCGACGCCCCCTGGTGCCGGATGACCGTGATCCAGGACCCCCAGGGCGCCGTCTTCACCGCCAGCCAGTTCGTGCCAGAGAACAAAGACCTGTAGTCGCGCCCCTGTGGTTGAGCTTTGTCTCGCCA
>DATKLT010000074.1:0-5730 GCA_035542315.1 Solirubrobacterales bacterium
CCCCCTCTCTCACGAACAGCGGGAGGTTCGTTCGGGGGTGTCCACACCGCCCCGCTCCCGAACGGCTCCCGTCGATGAGCTGTCAGGCGAAGAAGACCTGCTCCAGCAGGAAGACGTTCAGCCCGATGATGAGAGCTGCCAGCACACCGGCCAATCCCGTGAGCCAGCGGGGGTTGACGAGCTCGCCCATCACCTCGCGCTTGCTGGCAATCAGCAGCAGCGGCACCAGGGCGAAGGGGATGCCGAAGGAGAGGACGACCTGACTGGCGACCAGGGCGTCGGTCGGGTTGATGCCCACGGCGAGGACGATCAGTGCCGGCGCCAGGGTCAGGGCGCGGCGGACGAAGAGCGGGATGCGGCGACGGATGAAGCCCTGCATCACGACCTGCCCGGCCATCGTCCCGACCGAGGAGGAAGCGAAGCCGGAGGCGAGCAGGGCAATGCCGAAGATCGCCGCGGCGCGGTCGGAGACGAGGCTCTGGAAGCCTTCGTAGGCGCCTTCGATCGAGTCGACGCCAGTCAGGCCGCTGCTGTGGAACAGCGCCGCGGCGACGATCATCATCGAGAGGTTGACGACGCCGGCGATCGAGAGCGCGATGACGACGTCGATCTTCTCGAAGCGGAGGATCTTCTTCTTCTCGCCTTCGTTGCGGCCGACGATCCGCTTCTGGGTCAGCGCCGAGTGCAGGTAGATCACGTGCGGCATCACCGTCGCGCCGATGATCCCGGTGGCGAGCAGCAGGCTCTCGGTGCCGGCAAAGCCAGGGACGAAGAGGTGGCGGCCGACTTCGCTCGCCTGCGGTTCCGCATCGATCAGCTCATAGAGGAAGGCGGCGACGACGACGCCGACGAGAACGGTGATCCCGGCCTCGAGCCGCCGAAACCCCTTCTGCTGCAGGGCGAGGATCGCGAAGGCGCCGGCGCCGGCGATGATCCCGGCTGGGAAGAGCGGGATCCCGAACAGCAGGTTGAGACCCAGCGCAGCGCCGACCACCTCGGCGATGTCGCATGCCATCGCCACCAGCTCGGCCTGCAGCCAGAGCCCGATCGAGGTGCGGCGCGAGAAGCGTTCGCGGCAGAGCTCGGCGAGGTTCTTGCCGGTCGCGATCCCCAGCTTCGCCGACTGGGCCTGGACGACCATCGCGATCAGGTTGGCGGAGAGGACGACCCAGAGCAGCAGGTAGCCGAACTTGGCGCCGCCGGCGATGTTGGTGGCGAAGTTGCCGGGGTCGATGTAGGCGACGGCGGCGACGAAGGCGGGGCCGAGGAAGGGCCAGAAGCGGCCGATCCCGCGGCTGTGGCCGTCGAGCGAGCGCCGCGCCGCAGCGGCAACGGCCGCCTCGCCCGGGAGGACGTCCTCGACGGTGGCGCCGTCGACCGGCGGCGGCGCCGGCTTCAACGCCCGCCCCCCGCGGCCGGCGGCAGCAGGTCGGGACCGGGGATCGCCGAGCCGTGCGGGTCGTGGCTCGGTTCGCCGAGCTTGGCCGCCATCAGCGCCTCCAGCTCCTCGGAGATGTAGTGCTCGAGCACCTCCGCCTCCTCGTGGACGCGGTCCTCAGGCATCCCCAGAGCCTCCGCCAGGTAGGCCTCGAGCAGCCGGTGGTGGCGAATCACCTCGAGCGCGACGCGCTCGCCGCCCGCGGTCAGCCGCACGCCCTTGTAGGGCTCGTAGTCGACGAGGCCGAGCGTGGCGAGCTTTTGCAGCATCGCGGTCGCGGTGGCGGGCGTTACGCCGAGCCGCTCGGCGACTTCCCCGTTGAGGACGAGGCCCTCGCGTTCGGCGGACAGCGCGTAGATCGCCTTCGCGTAGTCCTCGATGGCCTGAGAGTTAGACACGTCTAAAACAGGATTTAGACACATCTAAAAGAGGTTTGCAAGGGGGTGCCTTGGGTGACCCCCGCGGGAGCAACAGCGGGGAGGCTCCCGCGGGGGTCACCCAAGCCACCCCGTCGCAGGCCGCGGTTTCGATCTGGCTTTCCCGAGCTGGCGAGGGCGAGTTCCTAGAATCGGGGCATGGACATGCAAGTCGGAGTCGAGCTGGATGCGGAGTACCGGCAGTTGCGGGAGGAATGCGGGCTGGTGGTGCGGGATCGGGGGGTGATCGCGGTCAGCGGGCCGGATGCGGGCGAGTACCTGCAGGGGCAGCTGACCAACGACGTCGAGGCGCTGGGGGTTGGAGACGGGCAATACGCGGCGCTGCTCGATCGCAAGGGGCACATGCAGTCGGACCTGCGGGTGCTGCGTCCCGCCGCCGAAGAGATCCTGCTCGAGACCGAGTCCGGCAGCCGGGAGCAGGTCGTGCGGCACCTGACCATGTACTCGATCGGCCGCGAGGTCGCCGTCGCCGACCGCAGCGAGGACACCGTCGTGGTCTCGCTGATCGGCCCGCGCAGCGTCGAGGTCGCCGGCACCGCCGCGCTCGCCGAGTACGCCTGCGAAGAGACCTCGATCGGCGGCGTTGCCGCAGTCGCCGCCGGCAGCGCCGAGGGAATCGACCTGATCGCCGCCGTCGTCGACCGCCATCGCCTGCTCGAGGCGCTGCTCGAAGCAGGCGCCGTCGCGGTCAGCGAGGAGGCGGCGGAGATCGTCCGCATCGAGGCCGGACGACCCCGCTTCGGCGCCGAGATGGGCGCCGAGACGATGCCCGCCGAGGCCGGCATCGTCGAGGACGCCGTCAGCTTCACCAAGGGTTGCTACATCGGCCAGGAGACGGTCGCCCGCCTCCACTACAAGGGGCGGCCCAACCGCCACCTGCGCGGGCTGCGGCTGAGCTCGCCGGCAGCCGCCGGGGCGCCGCTGCGGCTCGGCGACAAGGAGGTCGGCAGCCTCGGCAGCGCCACCGTCTCCCCCGCCCTCGGCCCGATCGGGCTGGCGATCGTCCGCCGCGAGGTCGAGCCGGGGACCGAGCTGTCCGTAGGTGAAGATGGCGTTACGGCTGAAGTAACCGCCCTGCCCTTCGGCTAGATTCAGCCCACGATGGGTCGTGGGGAAGCCAGGCGCGCGGGGCGTCGGAGGCGGGCGATGGCGGCGCTGGCCGCGCTCGCGGCGGGCGCGGCGGCGCTGAGTGCGGTCGGCTGCGGAGCCGAGAGCCACCCCAACGAAGCGCGGCCCCAGTCGCCGACGCGGGTCAGCGTCACGATCTCCGAGAACGGGGTGATCGTGCAGCCGGCGACGATCGCCGTCGGTCCGGAAAAGTCGCAGCAGATCCCGCAGAACCAGGATCATCCCCAGCCGGTCCGCAAGACCCGCGAACCGCTTGACGTCGTCTTCGTGATCGCCAACCAGACCGACCACGGGACCCGGGTCGAAGTCCGTTCCGGAGCGACGAAGCTGAGCTCCGCCAAGATCCCCCCGCGCAGCCCGGGCACCTTCTCGACCAAGCTCGAGACCGCCAGCTACACCATCGCTGCAGCCGGTGTCTCCAGCCAACCGACGACCAAGCTGGTCGTCGGCCCCGTCCGCACCTCCTCCGAGAACGACGTCCTGCTGCCGTAGCGGGCAGCGCAAGCGCGGTTGCAGCCCGGGCGGTCCCGTCCGGTGGGTGCGCAACGATCGCTGGCCCATGATCGTCGTCCTCGCAATCGCCGTCGTCCTGCTCGCCGCGCTCGTCGTCTACCTGGCCTCCAACCAGGCACGGGGCGCCGCTGAGGAGCCGCGCGAGGAGCTCGACCTGACCCCTGCGATCCAAGAGGCCGCCGCCCAGGTCAGCGCCCAGGTGCGCGACCAACTGCTGGCGCTCAACGCCGAGGCCCGCAAGGTCGACGCGAAGACCGCCGAGGCAGCGCTCGACAAGCGCCAGGCCGAGATCAAGAGCCTCGCCGAGCGCATCGCCCGCGGCCAGACGAAGATCGAAGAGGAGGTCCGCAAGCGCGGCGAAACCGATCTGCAGACGCGGACGATGATCGAGCAGCTCGGCCAGACCGTGGGCAACCTGAACTCGGAGACCGCGGGCCTGAAGAAGGCGCTGCGCCAGCCGCAGACCCGCGGCCAGTGGGGCGAGCTGCAGCTGCGGCGCTGCATCGAGATCGCCGGGATGACCGAGCACGTCGACTTCGAGCTGCAGGAGACGCTGCGGACCGAAGACGGGCGGCTGCGCCCCGACGCCCGCTTCCTGCTGCCCGAGGGCCGCAGCTTCGTCGCCGACTCCAAGGTCCCGCTCGACGCCTTCCTCGACGCCCAGGAGGCGGAGGTCGAGTCCGACCGCCGGCTCAACCTCGAGCGCCACGCGCGCCAGGCTCGGGAGCACGTTCGCGCCCTCAGCTCAAAGGACTACCAGGGCCAGTTCAAGGCCGGCGAGATGCCCGACCTGGTGATCTGCTTCATCCCCAACGAGCCGGCCCTGCACGCCGCCTTCACCGCCGACCCCGAGCTCTTCGACTACGCCCTGGAACGCAACGTCCTGCTGGTCAGCCCGACCTCGCTGATCGGCCTGCTGCGGACGATGGAGCTCGGCTGGCGCCAGGAGCGGATGGTCGCCGAGGCTGCGGAGATCGCCGAGGCCGCGGCCACCCTGCACTCGCGTTTCAGCAAGTTCCTGACCGACTTCGAGCGGGTCGGAAAGGGCCTCACCACCGCCGCCACCGCCTACGACTCGGCGGTCGGCTCGATGGAGCGGCGGCTGCTGCCGCAGCTGCGCAAGGTCGAGGGGCTCGGGGTCGCGCCCGGCAAGGAGATCGAGCCGCCGGAGCCGACCGAGATCACGGTCCGGGCGATCACCGCGCCGGAGCTACGCGAAGCCCCGGACGCGGCCGACGCAGCCTGACCCAGGGACCAAACCTCCCGCGGCGCCGGGGAGTCGCCGGCCCCGGGGTCTCATCTAGGATGGCCGCAACGCGGTAGATCGACGGGAGGAAACCCTTGGCAGTTGATACCAACCAGGTAGCGAAGCTCGATGTCGAGCCGGGGACGCTGCCGGAGACGATGGCGGCGTGGGTGATCCGGCAGGAGCGCGAGGGCGAGCCGAAGGACGCATTCCAGCTGGAGCAGATCGAGGTCCCCGAGCCCGGCGCCTTCGAGGTCGTCGTCCGCGTGATGGCGGCCGGCGTCAACTTCAACAACGTCTGGGCGGCGCTGGGCAAGCCGGTCTCCGTCTTCGGCTACGGCGACCACCCCGAGTACGGCCACCACATCGGCGGCTCCGACGCTTCGGGGATCGTTTGGAAGGTCGGCGAGGGCGTCACCCGCTGGAAGCCCGGCGACGAGGTCGTGATCCACTGCAACCAGGCGTCCTACGAGGACGTCGAGGTGCACGGGCTCGACCCGCTGGCGGCACCGAGTCAGCGGATCTGGGGCTACGAGACGACCTGGGGCTCCTTCGCCCAATTCACCAGGGTGCAGGCCCAGCAGCTGCTGGCCAAGCCGCGCAACCTCTCCTGGGTCGACTCCTCCGCCTACGGGCTGACCTACTTCACCGCCTACCGGATGCTGATCGACCAGTGCAAGCTGCAGCCCGGCCACAACGTCCTGATCTGGGGCGCGGCCGGCGGCCTCGGCGTCTTCGCCGTGCAGCTCTGCAAGGCAGCGGGCGCCAACGCGGTCGGCGTCGTCTCCTCCGACGAGAAGGGCGAGCTGGTCAAGCAGCTCGGCGCGGTCGACTACATCAACCGCAACGAGTTCGGCGAGATGATGCGGACCGACGAGAACCTGACCGATCCGGCTGCCGACAAGGCGCGCTTCAAGGCCTCCCGCGGTTTCGCCAACCGGCTCAAAGAGATCTTCGGCGACGCCCCC
>DATKLT010000075.1:0-3884 GCA_035542315.1 Solirubrobacterales bacterium
GCCCCTCCTCCCGCTTGCCCCGCCCCAGCAGCCGCAGCAGCCAGTGCGTCTCGCTGGTGCGAGCCTGGAATTTGGCCAGCGCGACCGCGGTCAGCAGCGCCACCCCGTTGAAGAGGTCGGGGATCCAGGTTGGCGCCCCGGCGAGCTGGAAGCCCTTGACCCCGGCGGCGAGCACGTAGACGACGAGCACGGTGCCGAGGACGTTGAAGCGCCCCTCGCGAAACTGGGTGGAGCCGAGGAAGACGGCGGTGAAGGCGGGCAGCAGGTAGGCGGGGCCGACGGTCGGGTCGCCGGTGGCGATCGTCGAGGTCAAAAGGACGCCGGCGAGGGCGGTGATCATGCCGCAGCCGGCGAGGCTGAGGATGATCACGCGCCTGGTCTTGACCCCGGCCAGGCGGGCGGCGTCGATGTTGCCGCCGGTGGCGTAGATGTGGCGGCCCGCCGAGGTCCGCTCGAGCACGTACCAGACGACGATCCCGACCGCGATCATGATCCAGACCGGCCAGGTGAAGATGAGGAATTCGCCGGTGCCCAGCTGCTGGAAGGTGTGGCTCAGGTTGAGGATCTGCTGATCGCCGGAGACCCAGGAGATCGCCGCCAGCAGGACCGAGCTGACGCCGAGCGTGGCGATGAAGGAGTCGATGCGGGCGAAGGTGATCAGCAGCCCGCTGAGCAGGCCGATGAGGGCGCCGGCGAGGACGGTGAGGGCGAGCGCCACCGGGATCGGGGCGCCGAGCTTCGTCAGGCACCAGGCGACGAGGATCGCGCCGAAGCCGACTTCGGCGCCGATCGCGAGGTTGAAGGCCCCCGAGGAAACCGCGAGGACGAGGCCGATCGCGACCAGGGCGGTGATCGCCTGGGAGTCGATCATCGCCCGCCAGGTGCTTTCGGCCAAGAACGTGTCGGGCACCCAGATCGAGAAGACGACGAAGATCACCGCGAAGATGTAGATCGCGCTGATGTTGCGGAAGGAGAGCCAGCGCAAGACGGCGGCCAGGCGCCCTCCCTCCCCCTCCCCCGCCGGCGGGGTCTGGGGGGCCGGGGGCGGCGGCGCGGCGGGCAGCTCGGTCAGGGATGGGGTCGCCTGGTCAGGCACGGATCTCCTCCTCTTCGGCCTCGTCGAACACGTGCACGGCCTGCTGGGCGTCGAGGCCGAGTTCCTCCCGCAAAAGCCGTTCCTCCTCCAGGGCGCCGCCCGCCAGCTCGGCGACGATCTCCCCGTCGCGCATGACGAGGACGCGGTCGCAGACTTCGACCAGCTCCTTGGCGTCGGCTGAGGTGACCAAGACCGCGGCCCCCTCGCGCGCCGCGTTCTCGATCAGTTCGTAGATCGAGAGCTTGGCACCGACGTCGACTCCCTGGGTGGGCTCGTCGAGCAAGAGCGCGCGGGGGCGCAGCCGCAGCCACTTCGCGATCACGACCTTCTGCTGGTTGCCGCCGCTGAAGAGCTCAAGCCGCCGCCCGGGCTCGGGCGGGCGCAGCCCGACCGAATCGATCCACTGCCGCACTTCGCCGAGCTCAGCACGGCGATCCAGGCGCCCGAGCGCCCGGCGCAGGGGGCCCAGGCCCGGCAGCGTCAGGTTCTCGCGCACGCTCATCTCCATCACCGCGCCGTCGGCGTGGCGGTCGGGCGGGACGTAGGCCAGCTGCGCCGCGACCGCGGCGGCGGGGTCGCCCGCCGCCAGCGGGGAGCCGAGGACGGTGACCTCGCCGCGCTCGCGTCGGCGGGCGCCGAAGAGCAGCCCGGCGAGGCTCTCGCGACCCGAGCCGAGCAGGCCGCTGACGCCGACGATCTCGCCGGCGTGAAGGCGCAGGTCCGCACGGGCGACGGTGTCCCCGCCGAGTCCCTCGGCGGCGAGGACGAGCTCGCGCTCGCCGGCGAGCGCGGTCCGCTCGATCGAGCCGATCGAGCGGCCGACGATCAGCTGGATCAGGCGATCGTGGTCGCATTCGTGGCTGGGCACGTCGCCGACCACGCGGCCGTCGCGCAGCGCCAGGACGCGGTCGGAGAGGTCGATCACCTCATCGAGGCGGTGGGAGATGAAGATGACGCCGGCGCCGGCGGCGGCGACCTGGCGGACGACGTGAAAGAGCTTGCCGACCTCCTCGCCGTGCAGCTCGGCGGTCGGCTCGTCGAGGACGAGGATGTTCTCGGGGCTGCTCCAGCCGTCGAGCGCGCGGACCACCGCCACCACCGTGCGCTCGGCGGGGGAGAGCTCGCGGATCGGCCGGGTGACGTCGAAGGAGAGGCCGAAGGAGCCGATCATCTGCTCGGCGTGGCGGCGTTCGCGGCGCCTTGCCAGCCGCAGCCGGGAGCGGCTGGAGCCAAGCGAGAGGTTCTCGACCGTGCTCAGTTCGGGGATCAGGGCCCGGGTCTGGTGGATGAAGTGCATCTCCGGCACCGCCGAGTCGCCGCCCTCGCCGAGCGCCACCTGCCCTGCCTCGGCCCGGTAGACGCCGGCCAGGACCTTGACCAGCGTCGACTTCCCCGAGCCGTTTTGACCGACGATCGCCAGGACCTCCCCGGACCGCAGCTCGAAGGAGACGTCATCGAGCGCTCTCAGTCCGGGGAAGTCCTTGCGGAGTCCCGTCACTTGCAGTAGGCGGGTGCTCATGCGATCGTGGGTCGGCCTTTGCCCGTCGGGCAGAGGCTAGGGGTTGACCTTCCAGAGCTTCGCGAAGCGTTCGATGAATTCCGGATAGGCGCTGAACCCGTGGGTCGGGTCAAACGTGATGTCCTTCTGGGTCAGGAACTGCATCGGTGAGATCCCGAGCTTCTCGCCCTTGGTCAGCGGCATCCCCTGCGCCCCGCGCAGGGCCATGTCGAATTTGGTCCACTCCTGGACCCCGACGTCGACGGTGAGCGTGCTTTCGACTTCGCCGTTTTTGATGTATTCGAGGACGGCGGGGGGGGGCGCCGTAACCCGTGACGCCGACTTCGATCTGGGCGGCCTTCAATGCCGCCGGCAGACCGGTCGCCGCCTCCTCGCTGGCGAAGACCGCCTCTTCGGTGTCGGGGTTGGCCTGCAGGTCGCTGACAACGGTGTTGGGCGCCTCGCTGCCGATTTCTTCGGCTTTGACGACCGCGGTGCGGAACCCGCATTCGGGGCAGATCTTGCCGATCTCGGCTTCGAAGCCTTCCTTGATCACGCCGCTGAAGGCGAGCTCAGGGGTTTCGTAGAAGACGACGTTTACCGAGTCGCCCTTTTTGACGAAGACCCAGTCGGCCATCAGGGCGCCCGCCAGTTCGGCCTGGCGGTGGTCGAAGAACGCGCCGCTGAAGTCATATTCTTCGGGTTCCATGATGCCCGCGGAGTAGATCTTGATCCCCTTCGCCACCATTTCTTCGAGCTGGGTGGCGAAGACATGGGGTTCGGCGGCGGGCAACAGCACCGCGTCGGGGGCCTGGCTGATCATCGTGTCGGCGGCCGACTGGATGCTCGACGCCGTGCTGCCGGCTTTCGCCGTGTTGATCTGAACGCCGGAGGTCTGCGCGGCGAGGTCCATCAATTCGGCGATGATCGCGCCGAAGGGGGTGCCGAACTGCAGCTGGCTGAACTTCGTGGACGACGAGGGCGCTTCCTTCAGCGGCACGTCGACCGGAAACGGCGGGTTGGCCTGGCCGATGTAGGGTTTGATCGCCGCTTCGGCTTCGGCGAGGGCTTCGCCGCCGCCCGAGCCTTCTTCGCTGCTGCTGCTCGCTTCGCTGCCGCTGGCTTCGCTGCTCGAGCTACCGCCACCGCAGCCAGCGGCGACGATCACGACGAGGATCAAGAGCCCAAGCAGGGCGCCGACCTTTGCGCTGAAACGCATCTAGTTCCTCCGTTTCTCCACCCGGAAAGTGCCGCCGGTGCGGCGATCGCCCGTTCCCTGTGGGGATCGAG
>DATKLT010000076.1:0-52691 GCA_035542315.1 Solirubrobacterales bacterium
GGACGGCCAAAGGGACCCCCGACTGCGGCGGCGGGGGGGACGGCGCACCTACCGGCTCTGTGGGTGCGCGGGCCCGCCCGCCTGGGGCGCCCTTCCATCGATCCCGACATTGACCCCACCCTGGTGTGGTCAATGTCGGGATCGCGTCCCGAATTAGCGGAGCAGGGCGCAGACGGAGCGCCAGTAGGTGCGGAGGAGGAGGCGCGCTGGCCGGGAGCGGGCGGCGGCGGCGATGAAGGGGGAATCGAGGTCGGCGGTGAGCAGGGCAGCGAACTCGGCGCTGCTGACGGCGCGGGTGCGCTGGATCGCGCGGCGCTCGCGCAGCAGGCGGGGCAGCCAGCGCAGCGCTTCCAGGTCGGCGGCCAGCTTCTGGCCGCCCCAGCCACCGCGGGCGGAGACGAGCAGCAGCGCCAGCTCGGTCGCGGCCAGCGCCGGCGCCAGCAGCAACAGCAGCGCCGCCGGGTAGACGCGGACGAGGAAGGCGAGACGGTTGCGCTCGAGCCAGCGCCACTTGTGCTCGCGGGCGCCGAACTCGTAGTCGTGGTCGACGACCGCCGCCGGTTCGATCCCGAGCGTGTCGCCGCGCAGCCGCAGCCGCAGCGAGAGGTCGACGTCCTCGTGGTAGAGGAAGAAGCGCTCTGGGAAGCCGCCGACCGCGCGCCAGGTCCGCAGCGGAATCGCCAGGCAGGCGCCGGAGAGGCAGCTCACCTCGCCCGCCGGTGGCGCCTCGGCGATCGGCCGCCCGTGGCCGCCGGCCCAGACGATGCCGGTGAAGTGGACCGGGTTGCCGGCCGAGTTGATCCGCTCACCCCCGGCCTCGGCGACGAGCGCCTGCCAGGCGGCCCAACCGCGCCCCTCCAGCCACGGCCGGCGGATCGCCTCGCCCCAGCCGGGCAGCGGCCTGGCGTCGGGGTTGAGGAGGACGAGCAGATCGCCGCGGGCCGCCTCGGCGCCGGCGTTGCAGCCCCCGGTGAAGCCGGCGTTGCGTCCCATCCGCACGACCCGGGCAGCCGGCGCCAGCTCGGCGACCGCCGCCCCCGTACCGTCACTGGAGTCGTTGTCGACGACGATCAGCTCGTCGCCCTGGCGCAGCTCGGCGAGCAGGGCGGGCAGCGTCCTCGCCAGCTCCGCGCGGCTGTTCCAGGCGACGATCAGGACTGAGAGCGAAGGTCGCACCGGCGCGGAGGCTATTGCGCCGTCCGCACCGGTGCTCGCTTCTCCCTCCGGCGAAGCCCCTGGCTACTTCTTCCCCTTGCCCTTCGGGCAGGAGGCGAGGTTGAGCTTGAAGTGGTTCGTCTTCACCGCCTTGCCGTTCTGGCCCTTGATGTTGAGGATCGCCTCGCGCTTGGTCTTGCAGGTGTTGGTCGAGTTGACGATCAACCCCTTGTCGCCGCCGCGCATGTTGAGGATGAACTTCGTCACCGGGACGTCGGGGACTTCGTCGAACACGGTCTTGATCCCGCCGTGCTTGGAGCTGATCACCCCGTGCAGCTGGATGTTGACCTGCCCGCGCAGGTCGGCAACCAGGTCGGGCAGCGTGTGGCCGCCGGGGACCAGGTAGACCGGGCCTTCGAGCTTGCCGTCGAGCAGCGGCGAGATCGCTTCCGCGTGCCCATAGACGGTATTGCTAGGGCAGGTCTGCGAGGCGAGCTCCGGCCGCGTGCACACCTTGCCCATGTGGCCCTGTTCGACGAAGAACGCATGCGGCAGGTTGAGTGCCGTGCGGGCGACGTTGGCGTCACCGTTGCGCGCTTCGAGGATCGCCCGCAGCTGCGGGAACTTGTTGCGCTTGGTCCCGCCCTTGAGGCGAACGTGGAGCTTGGGCTTGAAGGCGAGCCCTTCGCAGCCGGTCGCCGAATACGGAGCGCTTACGGCGTAGCTGCTGAAGGCCGCCGGATCGGCCGGGTTGGAGCCGCCGCCGCTGATCGTCCCGGCCGTCGCCTGCGCGGCGCAGTTGGTCGGATTGACCATGAACTGACCGCGATCGACGTCGACGTCGATCGAGCGGATGTCGAGCTTGACCCCGCCGAAGACGTTCGGGATCGAGTCGGAAACGGCGTTGATCTGAGCCGTCACCGGGTTGACGTTGAGGGCGACGCGGACCACCACGGTGCCGATGTCGTACGGCCCGGCCACCCCCGGGGTGACGATCACCATCGAGAGCGGCGCACCCTTGTAGGGACCGGCGAGGAAAGCCTTGCCGTCGATCTTGATCGGGCCGGCGCCGCTGCCGGCCGCGGTCGTCGTCGTCCCGATCTCACTCGCGGCGGGGCAGCTGTAGCTGGCCAGCTCGGCGGTTCCGGTGCTCGCCTGCGCCGCGGCGATCGCCGCCTCCGAGCAATACGGGATCCCGGCCAGCTTCCCGGTCAGGCCCTTGGGCAGCGTCACGTTGACCGCTTTCAGCTCCTGCTCGCCATCGGCCCGGCCGACGTTGACGTGGAACGGGCTGAAGGCGCCGGCGGCGCTGCTATCGGACTTCGCCGAGTAACCGGGCGCGAACGGCCGCGCGGCAAGCGTCTGCGGGCAGGGGCCGCCGCTCGGGTCCGTGCTCAGCGTGAAGCTGGAGCCCGGCGTCGCGTCGGCCTGCCCCGACCACGGCGTCAGCGCCGAGCTCGTTTCGTTGGGACCACAGGTCGGGGGCGTGGTCAGCGTCCCTTTCGAGCCGCCGTTGAAGCGCAGCTTGAATGAGCTGAAGGTCGCCTGCGGGTTTTCGTCGACGACTGCGGTCAGCTGTCCGGTCGCCAGGTTGGGGAAGACGTGACCGATCAGGCGCACGTTGACGCCGTAACGGGTCGAACCGACGTGGATGAAGATGCGGAACTGTTCACCCGTCGTCGGGTCGTTGCTCTGCGGCTGACCGACGTACACGTCTCCGGTCAGGGAGTCGGCCGGCAACGATGGCGTCTGCACCTCGACCGTGCCGATCTTCGACGCGTCCGGACATTCGATCGGGTTGTTCGTGTGGTATCCGAACTGGGAGTCGGTGCAGGCGACGAGACCGTTCGCGGAGGCGGGGTTGAGGCCCATCCCTTCGGGCAGGGTGACTTTCGCCGTCTGCAGGTAGGAGTTGGCAATCGCTTCGTTCGGGTCCCAGGGGATACGGAGGTCGACGGTCGTCGCTTCGGGCGAATCGACCGCGCCGCCCTGGGGCTGAACGCTGATAGTCGGATCGAACGGGACCAGTTCGCAGCCGGTGGCGCCGCTGGGAGTGGTGTATTCGGCTTCGGTTTTGGTCTGTTCCGTTTCGAATGGGGGGCCCTGCGAGAGCAGGTGCAGGAAGGTGACCTGACCGCCCGCGCAGTTGCTGGGCATCGTCAGATAGGTCCCGTTTCCGGCGCGGCCGTTGAAGACGAGCCGCGACTCGATCGTCGGAGGGGCTTCCAAGCCCGGTGGGTCGAGATTGCTGATCGTGAAGGTGACGTGCTGGTCTTTGGGACTGAGCGAGCCGACGATGAAGACCGGGTGCCCAAAGGTGGTGCGGAACCCGACCATTGACGGAACCCCCTGGAAGGGGACCAGGTTGTAGACAGGAAGGGCGACCCGCGCCTGCAGGCATTCGCCCGCGGGCAGGCATTCGTTCGAGGCCGGACTCTGCGCGGCCACGGTCAGGTAGTTCACCCCGACCTGGCTCGCGGCGCTGCATTTGCCTTCTTCCAGCGTTTTCACCGCACACTGAGGGAGTGCTTCCGGGTTGACGCTGAGGCCTTCGGGCGTATCGACGACGATTTCCTTCACGAACGCCGTGGGGAACCCACCGACTTTCGCGACCGCCGGAAAGGTCGTCAACCGAAAGTCGGTGATGCCCCAGTTCGGATGCCCCCCGGCGAGAGTGAACTGCTTGCCCGTGGTTGCAGTGGTGCACTGTTCGGTCGGGGCAGGGAGCGTCGATTCATAGCCGATTTCCGGCACGCCCAGAGTCGCCGGCAAATCTTTGTTTTCGGCGCAGGTAAGGGATTCCCACTTGGAGGTGCTGATCGCCGCCCCGGCGCTCGGTGCGGCGATCAGCACACCCAGTCCCACAATTGCGAACGAGACAAGCATGCGCCTTACCATCGGACCCTCCTCCGAATCACGCGTATGAGCAAATGCCGCCGCCCCTGCGTGGCGCCCGGTACTTCCCAGGTACCGGTACCGCTGGTACTGCTCCCCGGAAAATCTCTCCTGTAAGCGACCCTAACCGGTCAGCCGGCCAGGAATCAACCCCAGCATTTGAAATGGGTTGTCGATCCGGTCAGCGTTTCGCTTTTTTGCCCTTGCCACAGGCGGCGCTGCGCAGCTTCACGTGGCGGTTGGCCTTGCGGCCGTTCTGACCTTTGAGCTGGACGATCGCCCGCGGCGGCGTCTTGCAGAGGTTGGTCGAGGCGATCAGCAGACCGTGCTTGCCACCCGGCAGGGTGAGGACGAACTTGGTCACCGGCACGTCCGGGACGTGGTCGAAGGTGGTGCGGATGCCGCCCTTGTAGGAGTCGATCCGCCCGACCAGGTCGATGTCGACCTGGCCCTCGAGGTGGGCGACCATGTCGGGCAGCGTGTGCTGGGGGTTCGAGCGCAGGACAACCGGGCCTTCCAGGGGTTTGCCGAGCAGCGGCGTGAAGGCGCGAGCGTGGCCGTAGATCGATTTGCGCGGGCATTCGTCGGCGGCGAACTGGGGCCGGGTGCAGACGGTGCCGAGACTCATCGGGTCGAGGAAGATCGCGTGCGGCAGGGCGACCGAGGCGCGGGCGACGTTGGCGTCGCCGGAGCGCGCGCGCAGCGCCGCCCGCAGCCTGACGTGCTGGTTGCGGTGGGTGGCCTGGAACAGCTTCAGCTTCAGCCGTGGCTTGAACTTGAGCGGCTTGCAGCCGCTGGCGCGGAACGGGACCGAGACCGGGAACGAGGAGAAGGCCGCCGGGTCGGTCGGGTCCCCCCCGCCCCCGCCCAGCGTGCCGCTGGTCGCGTGCTGGCCGCAGTTGGTCCCAGTGAGAGTGAATTCCTTGCGGTTCAGGTTGAGGAAGATCGAGCGGATGTCGAGCTTGGCGCCGCCGAAGACGTCTGGGACTTCCGCGACCGGGTGGACCTGGGCGGTCTCGGGATCGAGGAAGAGGGCGACGCGGACGACGACGGTGCCGAGGTCAAACGGCCCAGCGATCGCCGGGGTGACGACGACCAGCGACAGCGGCGCACCCTTGTACGGCCCCGCCAGGTAGACGTCGCCGTCGATCTGCAGCGGTGAGGAGCCGGTACCGGCGCGGACCGAAGCCTCGCCCACCTTGCTGTCGTCGGGACAGCTCGGATTTTTCTTCTCGGCGGCGCCGGCGCGTTCTTCGGCGTCCTTGATCTTCCCCGGCGGGCAGTACGGCACCCCGGCCAGCTTCGCCGTCGCACCGGGCGGCAGGGTGACATCGACCTTCTTCAGCTCCTGCTGGCCCTGGGGTCGGGTCAGGTGGGCGCTGAACGGGGTGTAGGCGAGGGCCTGGTCACTTTTCGGCGCCGCTTCGAGATCGGGGGCGAAGGGACGTTCGGCCATCGTTTTCGGGCAGGCGCCGCCGCCGGGCAGGCCACTGAGGGAGATCGTCGCGGTTGGGTTCGCCTCGGCCCCCCCGGACCAGGGGACGAGATTGCCGCTGGCGGTCGTCGTGCAGATCGGCGGGCTGGTCAGCGGCGCCGCATCGCCGCCCTTGAAGTGCATGCGGAAGGAGCTGAACGGGACCTGCGGCAGCCCGCCCTGGGCGGTTTCCTGGAAGACCGCGGTGAGCTGGCCGGTCAGCGGGTTGGCCACGACTTCGCCGATCAGCCGCACGTAGACGCCGTAGCGCGGCGATTCGGCGTTGACGAAGACGCGGTACTCCTGGCCCGAGGTCGGGTCGCGGCTGAGCTGCTTGCCGAGATAGACGTCGCCGACGATCGAGCCGCTCGGCAGCACCGGCGTGTCGATCGCGACCGTGCCCAGCTTCGAAGCTGCCGGGCATTCGATCGGCGGCGGGTGGATCGCAGCCGGATTGGCAATGCGGTCGCCGATCGCGATCCCCTTCTTCAACTGGGAATCGGTGCACGCTTTCAAGCCTTCGGCGGCGGCGGGGTTGAGACCGGAGCCGAGCGGCAGCGTCACCGCCGCCCGCTTCACGGTCGAGTTGGCGATTTCTTTCGAGGGTTCGAAAGGAACGCCGACCGCGACGCTGGCATCGCCCGGCGAGTCGACCTGCTGGGTGCCGGCGTCGGCGGTGAGGGTCGGCGCGAAGGGGACTTTGTCGCAGCCGCTCGGGTGAATCGTCTTCACCGGCTCGATCGGCGTCGTGTCGTAGTGGAGGAAGGAGCCCGGCGCTTCGTGGGAGTCGACGGTGAGCCCGGTCGTCGTCGAGCCGTTGCAGTTGCTGCCGACGGTGATGAAGCTGCCGTCGCCGGCGCGGCCTTCGAAGATCAGCCGATTGCGGGCAAGCGGCACCGTGTTCGAGATCGCCCGGATCGTGAACCCCTCGTGGTAGTCGCTCTCCCAGGAGACGGTGCCTTCGAGGTAGACCGACATGTCGACCAGCCCCAGCAGGTTGACGCGGAACCCGAACTCGGCCGGCTCTCCCTGTTTGGGGACGATGTTGTAGACGACGGCCGGCACCGGGGTGCCGACCCCACCGAGGATTTCGCCGAGCAGGCCGACTTCGAACGGCGTGACTTCAACCGTGCCGACTTTTGAGCCAAGCGGACAGCCGGACCCTTCCAGTTCGGCCTCGCTGCACTGTGCAGTCGCCTCGGGGTTGACGCTGAGCCCGACCGGGAGGTCGACCCGCACGTCTTGGACCGCGCCTTCGGGGAAGCCGAGGCCGTTCTTGTTGAAGGAGAAGTCGGTGATCCCGTCGGGGGGATGGCCGGCGACCTGGGTGTAGAAGACGCTTTCGGGACTCGAGTATTTGCAGGTGCCGAGGGTGCAGGTCCCCGCTTCCCACTTTTCGACGCCGAAGGCGGCGTGCGCGGCCGGCGCTGCGAAAGCAAGGGCGAGCGCGGCAACAAGAGCCACCAAGAATGCTCGGGATCTCCCTGTCGTCTCCCTCATCCGCTACCCCGTTACCCGTTGCGCTTGGCGCAAACACTCATTCGCAGCGGCAGCTTCTTGATCTTGCGGCGCTTGCCGTTCTGCGCTTCGAAGTTGACGAACGAGTAGTTGCGGCCGGCGCAGATGTTGCGCGAGTTTTCCAGCAGGCCGTTCTTGCCGCCTTTCAGCACGACCGTGAACTTCGTGACCGGGACGTCGGGAACGGTTTCGAAGGCCGTCTTGATTCGTGCCTTCGAGGAACTGATCGTGCCTCGCAGGCGGATGTTCACCTGGCCGTGCAGGTCGACGAGCATGTCGGGCAGTTCGTGTTCGGAGGGGACGAGGTAGATCGGCCCGGCGAGTTCGTCGTCGAGCAGCGGCGTCTGCGCCCGCGCATGGCCGAGCACGGCTCGCCGCGGGCACTGCCCCGCGGCCAGCTGGGGCCGGGTGCAGACGATGCCGACGGTCTGCGGGTCGAGGAACTCCGAGTGCGGCAGGGTAACCGCGGCGCGGCGGATGTTGGCGTCGCCAGGACGGGCGAGGAGCGTGGCGCTCAGCTTCGGGTGGCCCGAGCGGCGCGAGGCCTTGCGGCCGCCGAAGAGCCGCGTGGACAGCTTCGGGCGGAAGCCGAGCGCGTCGCATTCGGTGGTCTGGAAGGGGGCGCTGACCGGGAAGGAGCTGAAGCTGGCCGGGTCCGCGGGGTTGGCGCCGCCACCGGCCAGGGCGCCGCTGCTGGCCAGCGGTTCGCAGCTCGTCGGATTGAGCGCGAAGCGTTCGCGGTCGAGCGCCAGGTCGACGGAGCGAATGCTGAGCTGGGTGCCGCCGTAGACGTCGGGGAGTGAGTCGGAAAGAGCGCGGACGCGCGCCGTTTCGGGGTCGACGAACAGCGCCACCCTCACCACGACCGTGCCGAGATCGAACGGACCGGCCGTGGCGGGGGTGAGCACTGCCAGGGAGAGAGGGGCCCCGTGGTAGGGGCCTGCGAGGAAGACCTTGCCTTCGATCTGAAGCGGATCGGAGCCGGTCCCGGCACTGACCTTGGCCGAGCCGAGCAGGCTGGCGCCGGGGCAGCTCGGATTCGCCGCCTCGGCACGGCCGGCGCTCGATGCCGCTGCCGCCAGCGCCGCCTCCGAGCAATACGGGATGCCGGCGAGACTGGCGGTCATCCCCGGCGCCAGCGTCAGGTCGGCGCCCTTCAACTCCTGCTGGCCGTCGGGACGGGTGATCTTCAGCGCCAGCGGGCTGAAGGCACCGGCCTTGGTGGTCCCCGGCGCAAAGGCGAAGGCTGGCGCGAACGGCCGTTCCGCCATCGCTTTCGCGCATTTGCCTCCCCCGGGCGCTTCGGTCAGCTCGAACTCGTCGCCGGGGGTCGCCGCCGCGTTGCCCGACCAGGGCGTCATCGCCGTCGTCGTCTGGTTCGGGCCGCAGGTCGGCGGGCTGCTGAGGACGGCGTGGGCGCCGCCGTCGAAGCTGAGCTGGAACGAGGTGAAGGGGACCTGCGGCGTTTCCTCGAAGGTCGTCGTCAGCTGGCCGGTGACGGGATCGGCGCGGACGTGACCGACGAGCCGCACCGAGATCCCGTAGCGGGCCGACTCAGCGTCGACGAAGACCCGGTACTCGTTGCCCGAGCTCGGGTCGCGGCTGAGCTGTTCGCCGACGAAGACCGGCCCTTCGAGGTTGCCTTCGGGAAGCGGCGGCGATTCGATCGTCACCGTCCCGATCTGCGACTCGGGCGGACAGGCGACCGGGTTCTTCGTCCCCTTCCCGAACTGCGCGTCCGAGCAGGTCTGCAGACCGTTGGCGGCGGCGGGATTGATCCCCATCCGGCTCGGCAGCGAGACCTGGGCGGTCTTCGTGTCGGAGCTGTCCTGTTCGCCGCCACCGACGACGTGAGGCACGGCGATCGCGACCGCGGCGCCCGCCGGCGAGTTGGTCGCCGCGGTCCCGGGGTCGACCGCGATCGTCGGTTCGTAGGGAATCGTGTCGCATTCTTTCGGCGAGGTACCGGGCGGGATCGGCGACTCCAAGCGGGGCGCGGCGCTCTGCGGGAAGACGTAGCCGGCCCCTTCCTCTTCTTCATAGGAGGCGGCGAGCAGGTAGGTCGAGTAGACGCTGCCCGATTCGGTGAACGCTTCGCCGAAGCAGGTGCTGGGGGTGGTGATGAAGGTGCCGTCGCCGGCGCGGCCGTTGAAGACGAGCCGGTTCATCAGGATCAGGCCTTCGATCCCGGGCAGCGGCAGCGCTTTCGGGACTGCGATCGTGAAGCCCTCGTGGTAGTCGCCATCGGAGGCGACGTCGGCCTTGAGGAAGACTTCGTTGCCGGCGAGTTCGAGCCCGAAGCGGGCGGGTTCCCCGTTCGGCGGGATCACGTTGTATACGGGGACCTTGGTCAGCGGCGCCATCGGGCCGACCGGGACGTAGAGGGGCGGCGGCGCGGCGGTGACTTCGCTTTCCCCGACCTTGGAGCCGCTTGGGCAACCGCTGGCGCCCGCTTCGAAGGTGCTCAGCGGGCAGCGCACCGTGGCGCCCGGGTTGACGCTGAGCCCGACCGGAAGATCGACCCGCACCGTCTCCAGTTCGCCTACCGGTTCCTCGCCGCCGAGGAGGACGTCGTTGTGAGCGACGATGAACTGGGTGAAGCCCCAGTTGGGGTGGGCGGCGGCGCGTTCGAAGAACTGGTCGGGGGTCGCAACCGAGCAGAAGTCGGTGCTTTCGGGAGGTTCTTCGCTGCAGGTGCCGGCCTGCCAGCCGGAGTCGACGGTCGGGTTGTGGGGATCGCTGGGGGCGATGATGTCTTCCGTCGCCGCCCACGCCCGCGCCGGCGCCAGCAGCGCCATCGCCGCCAGCAGGAGCGGCAGGGCGCACTGGACGCGCAGTCGGCCGTGCGGCCGGTGTGGATTTCCCCTCCCAGGAGCCATCCTGGATCCACTCTACCCGAAATTGATGACCCAAATCAGTATTTTTTGGTATTCTCCTGCCTATGGCGACGATCCAACACACCCCCACGAACGGCGTTGCGCTCCTCAACGGCAACGGAAATGGCAACGGACGCAGACGCTCGCTGCCGGTCAACTGGGAGCAGCTGGCCCGCGCCACCGCCCATCCACTGCGCGTCTCGATCCTCGAAATCCTCGGCATCGACGGTGGCCGCACGATGTCCCCCAGCGATCTCAGCCGCGAGCTCCAGATCCCCCTCAGCAACACCAACTACCACGTCACCGAGCGTGCCAAAGCCGGCCTGATCGAGCTCGTCCGCGAGCGTCAGGTCCGCGGCGCCACCGAGCACTTCTACCACCTCCCCGACGCCGCACCCCGCCCCACCAACCCCCTCGGTCGCTGAGCCGGAGCCCCGCCCCAGGGCTCCGGCTCGCGGTCGGGGACCGATGCCCGTATGCTGCCCGCCGATGAGCGAGCCCCGCGACGTCGTCCTCACCAACAGCGTCATCTCCTTCGACGGCCGCGTGATCGAGCTGTTCGGTCACTCCGGCCGGACCGGCAACCGCGTCCATATCGCGCTGATCACCAGCATCGAAGAAAGCGAGCGCGAAATCTTGATCAAGGCCCGCGGCATGGTCGAGTACTCGATCGTGCTCGCCGATCTCGACGAAGGAGTTCTGGCCGAGCTCCAGTCGCTGCTTGCCGAAGTGCGACGCGCGGCGCCCAGCCTCCAGGGCTGAAGCCGAAGCGGACGACGGGTCTCGAACCCGCGACCTCGAGCTTGGGAAGCTCGCGCTCTACCAGCTGAGCTACGTCCGCGCTGGCGCCATTCTAGAGTTCAGCGTCTTCCGTGAGCGTTCGCTCTGCCATAGCCGTCGTCGCCGTGCTGGCCGCCCTTGGCCTGCTCGTTTACGGGCTGGTCAGCAACGGGTCCTCGCGGATCGCGGTCGGCGAAATGGCGCCGCACCCGACGCTGCCGAAGCTGGAGGGGACCGGGGACGGGTCGCTGGCCGAACACCGGGGCGAATGGGTGCTGGTGAACTTCTGGGCCTCGTGGTGCGTGCCCTGCCGCCAGGAGGCGCCGCAACTCGAGGAATTCCAGCGGCAGCACGGGGGCGCCGGCTTCACCGTCCTCGGCATCGACACCAACGACCTCAGCGGCGACGGCCGGGCCTTCGCTCGCAAGTACGGCCTCAGCTACCCGCAACTGCACGACGGCGAGGGCACGATGGCCCACGAATACGGCACCACCGGGGTCCCGGAGAACTTCCTCGTCGACCCGCATGGGGAGGTGCGCTGGGAGACCCCCGGCCCCGTCACCGAAGAAATGCTGCACGACGACGTCGCGCCGTTGCTGCCGGACGCCTCGTGACCGCCCGTCTTCGCAAGGCGCTGACGCTGGTCGCGGCAACGGCGCTGCTGCTCGCGCCCACGGCGGCGGCGGCTCAGCCGCAGACCTCGCTCAGCGAAATCTCCTCCGAAGTGATGTGCCCGGTCTGCGGGACGCTGCTGGAGCTGGCCGAATCGCCGCAGGCCCTGCGCGAGAAAGCGTTCGTGCAACGACTCGTCGACGCGGGCAAGAGCAAGGACGAAATCAAGGACGCGCTCGTCGCCGAGTACGGCGACGCCGTCCTCGCCTTGCCGCAGGGCTCGGGCTTCAGCCTCTCCGCCTATCTGGTGCCGATCGTCGCCTTCCTCGTCGCCGCGGTGGCGCTCGCCTTCGGCATCGTCCGCTGGCGCCGGGCCGGCAGCGAGGAGGACGAGGAGCCGCGCCCGGCGCCCGTCGGCCCCAGCGCCGAGGACAGCGCCCGGCTCGACGCCGATCTCGAGCGTTACGACCTCTAGCAGGCGCGTTTTGGGTCCATTTGGCACCAAAAGGCGCCTCGTCAGCCGCTGACGAGGACGGCGCCCACCGGGTCGGCGCCGAGACGGCGCAACGCCGCGCGCATCGCCCGCCGCTCGGTCTTCTCGGCGGCTTCGGAGGCGATCGCGACCAGCGCCGCGTCGACCTGCGGCGCGATCGCCGCCAGCGGCGCGACGGGACCGTCCAGTGAGGGCCCCGAGACCACCATCAGCTCGTAGGCGCGACGCAGCTTCCCGCACACGTGGTGGAAGCTCTGCAGCCCGAGCAGGGTGGCGACGTCGGCGGCGGGGCGCCCTGCGGCAATGAAGGCGAGCGGCTCGCTGGCGCCCGCCGAGGCCGGGCCGGCCAGTACCAGCGGCTGCAGCACCTGCTGCGGCGTCGCCTCCCAGCGCAGGTACTCGTGCAGACCCGGCGAGGGCGCCAGCCCGACGTCGCCCGCCAGCGCCGCCCGCTCGAGGTCGCAATCGAGCAGGACGGTGGCGCGGCCGGCTGCGGCCGAAGCGCCGGCGAGGCCGATCGCCAGCGCTCGCGCAGTCCCCTCCTTCCCGGTCACCAGCACGGCACGCTTCTTGCCGAGGCGCCCCAACGCGCGGTCGAGCGCCTCCAGGTCCGGCGAGGTCAGCGACCACGGGCCCGCGTCGGCGCCGGGGACGGCGATCTCGCCGAGGACGGGCAGCCTGCGGCGGCCGCCGAGCATCACATCCGCTCGGGAGCCGAGATTCCCAGCAGGTCAAGCGCCCCGGCGATCGCGTGCTTCGCCGCCAGGCAGAGGGCCAGGCGCGAGGCCTCGACCCCCTCGCCCTCGGCGCCGACCACCTGGCAGTCGCGGTAGAAGCCGTGGAAGTCGGCGGCGATCGCCGTCGAGTAGGCGCAGATCCGGTGCGGCGCCCGCCGCTCGGCGGCCTCCGCGACCTGGTCGGGAAATTCGAGCAGGCGCTTGATCAGCGCCTTCTCGCCCGGCTCGAAGGGCGCGCTGCGCTCGGTCGCGACCAGGCGCGCGGCGACCTCCCCCTCCCCCAGCTCGGCTTTGCGCAGGATGCTGGCGATCCGCGCGTGCGCGTACTGGACGTAGTAGACGGGGTTCTCGTTCGACTGGCTGCGGGCCAGCGCCAGGTCGAGGTCGACGGTCGTCTCGTGGCCGCGCCAGAGCATGAACCAGCGGGTCGCATCGACGCCGATGTCGTCGAGCAGATCGTCGAGTGAGACGAAGTCGCCGCTGCGCTTCGACATCTGCACCCGCTCGCCGTCGTCGACGACGTGGACGAGGCTCATGATCAGCGCCTCGAAGCGGTCGGGATCGCCACCGAGGGCGGCGATCGCGGCGGCGATCCGTGCCACGTAGCCGTGATGGTCGGCGCCGAGCACGTCGATCAGCCGCTCGAACCCGCGCTGCAGCTTGTCCCAGTGGTAGGCGACGTCGGCGGTCAGGTAGGTCGGCTCGCCGTCGGACTTGATCAGAACCCGGTCCTTGTCGTCGCCGAAGCTCGTCGTCCGCAGCCACAGCGCGCCCTCGCTGCGGTAAGTGTGGCCCGCCCGCTCGAGCTCGGCCAGCGCCGACTCGACCTCGCCGCGGGCGTAGATCGAGCGCTCGCTGGTGAAGGTGTCGATTCGCATCCGGAAGCGCTCCAGCGTCGCGCGCACCTCGTCGAGCATCAGCTCGACCCCGCGCAGACCGAGCGCCTCGCGATCGGCGGGGTCGACCCCCTCGGCCGCGATCCGCTCCGCCAGCTCGCCGACGTAGGCGCCGCCGTAGCCGTCCTCGGGCGGCTCCTCGCCGGCCATGCGGGCGGCGATCGAAGCGGCGAAGGTCGCGATCTGAACGCCGGCGTCGTTGACGTAGTACTCACGGGAGACGTCGTGGCCGACCGCTTCCAGCAGCCGCCCGACCGAGTCGCCGTAGGCGGCGAGGCGGCCGCCGCCGACGTGCAACGGCCCGGTCGGGTTGGCCGACGGGCCCTCGATCAGAGCCCGCTCGGGGCTCTCGATCGGCGCCGGGCCGAGCCGCTCGCCGGCGGCGAGCAGGGCCGCCAGCGCCCGCCCGTACCAGCGGTCGGAGAGGAAGAGGTTGACGAAGCCGGGGCCGGCGACCTCGATCCGCTCGAGGTCGGCCTCGGTCAGGCCGCCTTCCAGCTCGGCCCGCAGCCGCTCGGCCACCGCCCGCGGGCTGTCGCCCAGCGGCCCGGCCAGGAGCATCGCCGCGTTGGAGCTGTAGTCGCCCAGCTCAGGCTTCGGCGGCCGGTCGAGGGAGGGCGCGGGCTCGGTCCGCTCGCCCGCGCGCAGGGCGCGGGCGGCGCCTTCGACGGCGCCGCGCAGCTGGCTGATCGAATCGGCGGCGGGCACGGGTCCATCGTATTCCGGACAGACACTGAGGACCTGGGCCGACCCACGTTAGGCTGGCCGCTTGCGCGTAGCCGTGCTCAGCGACATCCACTCCAACCTGCCGGCGCTCGAGGCGGTGCTCGAAGCGGTCGAGAAGGCCGGGATCGAGCGCCTCTGGTGCCTCGGCGACCTGGTCGGCTACGGCGCCGACCCGGACGCCTGCACGGCGCTCGTCCGCGAGCGCTGCGAGGTCAGCCTGGTCGGCAACCACGACCTCGCCGTGCTCGACGCGCTCGATGCCAGCTCGTTCTCGCCGACGGCGAAGGCGGCGGTCGAGTGGACGCAGGAGGTCGCCAGCGAGGAGACGCTCGAGTATCTGCGCGGCCTCTCGCCGATCCTCGAGCACGAAGGCTTCGGCCTCTTCCACGCCTCCCCGCGCGACCCGATCTGGGAGTACGTGCTCTCGATCGAGCAGGCCGAAGCGGGCCTCGACGCCCAACTGGAGCGGATCGGCCTGATCGGCCACTCCCACGTCTCGCTCTTCTTCACCCGCCCCGTGGGCGGCCCGCGGCGCACCTACGCACACGGCGCCCAGGCCGGCGACGGCGCCCTGCTCGACATCGACGACGGCGCCTGGCTGATCAACCCCGGCAGCGTCGGCCAGCCGCGCGACGGCGACCCCCGCGCCGCCTGGCTGGAGCTCGATTTGGCAGAGTGGACGGCACGCTTCCATCGCGTCCCCTACGACATCGCCTCCGCGGCCGGATCGATCCTCGCCGCGGGCCTGCCCGCCTCGCTCGCTGAGCGTCTCCAAATCGGGCGCTAATGAGCCGCAAATGCGGGCCAAATGGGCTTCAGGGGTGTTCTCTAGACTCGAACCCGTGCGCCATCTGAAGGCAAATTTGCTCGCTGTTTCGCTCACCATGGCCCTCGCCCTGGGGCTCGCCGCCTGCGGTGGCGGCGGCTCCGACCTGCTGCCGGGGACCACGGCGAGCGAAATCAACTCGAACCTCGACGAAGTGCCGGAACTCGTCGCCGAAGCCAACTGCGCCGGGGCCGAAGAAGCCGTGGGAGAGATCAGCAGCCAGGTCGACAGCCTGGAAGGGGTAGACGACGAACTGAAGGAAGCGCTGACGAGGGCATCGGAACACCTGCGCGACGTCGTCTCCGGCTGCGAAGAAGCACCCGAAGAAGGCGAAGAAGAGACGGAAGAACCGGGCGAAGCCGAAGAAGCGGAAGAAAAAACGGAGAAGCACGCGAAGGAACCGAAGCAGGAAAAAACCCAGCCCGAAGGGGAAACCCAGCCACCGTCCGAATCCAAGGGCCCCGAAAAGGAACCACCCGGTCAGGAAAAGAAGGAAGAAACCGAAGCGCCGCCAGAAACCGAATCGCCGTCCGGCGGCGTCGGCCCCAGCACGCCCGTCGGCGGTGAAAGCTGATGGAGGCGGGCACGCTTTCCAACCGCTATGAGACCGGCGACCGGCTCGGCTCCGGCGGGATGTCGAACGTCTACAAGGCGACCGACCGGATCCTCGAGCGCACCGTCGCGGTCAAGATCCTCGCCGAGCACCTCTCCGACGACGAGCGCTTCGTCGCCCGCTTCAAACGCGAGGCGCTGGCGGTGGCGAAGCTGATCCACCCCAACATCGTCCAGGTCTACGACACCGGGGTCGACGAGGGCCGCCACTACATCGTGATGGAGTACGTCGAGGGCCGCTCCGGGGCGCAGATCCTGCAGCGCCAGGGGCCGGTCGAAGCCGAGACCGCAGCCGAGATCGGGATCCAGGCCTGCGCCGGCCTCGACTACGCGCACCGGCGCGGGATCATCCACCGCGACGTCAAGCCCGGCAACCTGATGGTCGTCGGCGGCCCGGTCGGCGGCGGCGAGATGACGGTGAAGCTGACCGACTTCGGGATCGCCCGCGCGATCGAGCAGACGCGGATCACCCAGGTCGGCTCGGTGGTCGGCACCGCGGCCTACCTGGCGCCCGAGCAGGTGCGCGGCGAGGAGGCGACGCCGGCGACCGACGTCTACGCGCTCGGCGTCGTCCTCTACCAGTTCCTCACCGGCCGCCTTCCCTACGAGGGCTCCTCGCTGGCCGAGCTGGCCGTGCGCCAGCAGAACGAGAAGCCGCTGCCGCCGAACACCTACAACGACGAGGTGCCGGCCTCGCTCAGCGCCGCCGTCCTGCGGGCGCTCGAGGGCGACCCCAACCGCCGCTACGCGAGCGCCGACGAGCTCTCCACCGGCCTGCGCCTGGGGCTCGAAGGCGAGGACGTCAGCCTGCCCGCCGAAGGCGACGCGACGCCGCGCACCAGGGTGATCGGCGAAGAGACCGCCGCCACCCGTCACCTGGAGCGAACGACGGCGCAAACCGAGTACCGCCCGGCCCCCTCGCCGACGCGCCGCCCGCGCGTCGTCGCCCCTCCCCCGCCCGCGCCGATGCCGCGCGCCGCGGCAGCGAAGAAGCGCTCGGGCTTCTCCCGCTTCCTGCGCTTCGTCTTCGCCCTGCTGGCCCTGGTCCTTGTCGCCGCCGCGGTGGCGACCGTGGTGATCGTCACCACCGACAAGGCCGCCGGCGTCCACATCACGGAAGTGGCCGGCGAAACCGTCGACAAGGCGGTGGAACAGTTCAAGGAACTGGTCAACAAGAACAAGGAATAGGGATCGGGGTTGGCGAGGGAGAGGGTGTGACCCCCTCCTCTCTCAAACTGCTCGGGTGGGGCGTGCTGACCCAGGCTTTGTGTCTTTAGCTGGGGGCGTTCGCAGCCGCCCAAGGGGCGGTTCCGGCGAGCACCGAAGCGCGGTAGGTGGCGAAGGTGCCTTGTTCGATCGTACTTCGAGCGTGCTTGGTCAGCTCGTGCATGTAGGTGAGGTTGTGGAGGACGAGGAGGCGGACGGCGGTTAGGTCCTCGGCGCGGGACAGGTAGGAGACGTAGTCGCGGTCGTGGCGCGTGCAGGCGGGGCAGGGACAGCCCTCGACTAGGGGATCGCGGGCGCCCTCCCAGCCGCCCTTGCGCAGGTCCAGGCGCCAGCGCGTCTCCGGGCTCGGGGCAAGGGCGACGCCGTGGCGGGCTAGGCGGGTGGGGACCGCGCAGTCGAAGACGTCGAGGCCGAGGGCGATGCCGCCGAGCAGATCGTCGAGCTCACCGATCCCGAGCAGGTGCTTGGGCGCCTGCTCGGGAAGGAGCGGCGCGGTCATCGCCAGCACCGCCGCCATCTCCTCCTTGTCGCGGCCGAGGGTGCCGCCGATCGCGAGGCCGTCGACGCCGGCCGCGGCGACGTACTCGGCCGACTCGCGCCGCAGGTCCTCGTGGACGCCGCCCTGGACGATGCCGAAGACGGCCTGCCGCGCCGGGCCCTCGGCCTCGTGCCAGGCGAGGCAGCGGTCGAGCCAGCGGTGGGTGCGCTCGGTCGAGCGCGCCGTGTACTCGCGGTCGGCGTGGAAGGGCGTGCACTCGTCGAAGGCGAGGGCAACGTCGGCACCGAGCGCCGCCTGCACGCTCATCGAGACCTCGGGCGAGAGGAACAGCTCCGAGCCATCGCGGTAGGAACGGAAGCGCGCGCCCTCCTCGGTGATCTCGACGATCGCCTCGTGGCCGCCGGCCCGGCCCGAGCCCTTGACCTCGTTGGCGACGCCACCGTGGGCGAGCGAGAAGACCTGGAAGCCGCCGGAGTCGGTGATGAAGGCCCGGTCCCAGCCGGTGAAGCCGTGCAGGCCGCCGGCGTTGGCGATCCGCTCCGGCCCCGGCGAGACGAAGAGGTGGTAGGTGTTGCCGAGGATCAGCTGGTAGCCGAGCGCGGCGACCTCGTCGACATCGAGCCCGCGAACACTGCCCTTCGTTGCCAGCGGGATGAAGGCCGGCGTCTCGATCGGCCCGTGCGCGGTGTGGATGACGCCGGTTCGCGCCGCCCCGTCCCGCGCCGATATCTCAAATCTAAGTCTCTCCGGCTCAACTCTCATGGCGCGTTTCCGAAATTGACCACACTCTGGTGTGGTCTATCTCGGATCCGTGATCAGCGAGCGGCCGGTCATCGCCTCGGGCTGGGCGATGCCGAGCAGCTGCAGCGCGGTCGGGGCGACGTCGGCGAGGATGCCGCCGTCGCGCAGCTCGACTCCCTCGGCGGTGACGATCAGCGGCACCGGGTTGAGCGAGTGGGCGGTGTTCGGCGAGCCGTCGGGCTCGAGCATGTTGTCGCAGTTGCCGTGGTCGGCGGTGACGATGCAGGCGCCGCCCTTCTCCAGCACCGCCTCGATCACCATGCCGAGCTGGCTGTCGACCGCCTCCACCGCGGCGACCGCGGCGGGGATTACCCCGGTGTGCCCGACCATGTCGGGGTTGGCGAAGTTGATGATGCCGAAGCGGTAGGAACCGGCGCGCCAGTGCTCGACGAAGGTCTCGGCCGCGGCGGCGGCACTCATCTCCGGCTTTTCGTCGTAGGTGGCGACGTCGCGCGGGGATTCGACCAAGCAATGCTCCTCGCCCTCGTACTCCTGCTCGACGCCGCCGTTGAAGAAGTAGGTGACGTGGGCGTACTTCTCGGTCTCGGCGACGTGCAGCTGCTGCCCGCCGGCGGCGGCGATCGTCGCCGCCAGGGTCGTCGCCGGGCGCTGCTCGGGGAAGGCGACCGGGTAGGGCCAGCCCTTGCGGTACTCGGTCATCGTCGTCAGCTCGAGCGCGGCGGCCCCGGCGCGCGGGAAGTCGTCGAAGCCGGGCTCGGCGAGAGCGCGGCTCATCTGCCGGGCGCGGTCGGGGCGGAAGTTGAAGAAGAGGGCGACGTCGCCGGCGGCGGCGCCGTCGTAGTCGCCGATCACCGTCGGCTTGACGAACTCGTCGGTCTCGTCACGCTCGTAGGAGTCCTCGATCGCTTCCGCGGCGCTCGCCGCGCGCAGGCCCTCGCCGTGGACGATCGCGTCGTAGGCGAGCTTGGTCCGCTCCCAGCGCGTGTCGCGGTCCATCGCGTAGTAGCGGCCGGAGACGGTCGCAATCCGCCCCGCCTGCCGCAGCCAGCGCTCGAGCTCGGCGAGGTACTCGCGGCCGCCGTGGGGCAGCGTGTCGCGGCCGTCGGTGAAAGCGTGGACGACGAGGTCGGGAACGCCCTCCTGGGCGGCCAGCTCGACGCAGGCCTCGATCTGCTCCCAGCCGGAGTGGACCCCGCCGTCGGAGACGAGACCGAGCAGGTGCAGGCGCCCGCGCGGGCTTTCGCGCGCCCGCTCGCAGGCGGCGAGCAGGACCTCGTTGTCGAAGAAGCTGCCGTCGGCGACGGCGTCGTCGATCCGCGCCAGGTCCTGCTTGACGATCGCCCCGGCGCCGAGGTTGAGGTGGCCGACCTCGGAGTTGCCCATCTGCCCGTCGGGCAGGCCGACGTCGCGGCCCTGAGCGGAGAGCTGGGTGTGCGGATAGCCGTCCCAGAGGCGGTCGAAGACGGGCGTCTGCGCCAGCGAGATCGCGTTGCCCGGCCCCGGCGGCGCCAGCCCCCAGCCGTCGAGGATGACGAGGGCGAGGGAGGGAACCAGGGGCGTCACTACCCGGCCGCCTCCACGATCGCTGCAAATTCCTCGGCGTCGAGCGCGGCGCCGCCGACGAGGGCGCCGTCGACGTCGGGCAGCGCCAGCAGCTCGGCGGCGTTGGCCGGCTTGACCGAGCCGCCGTAGAGGATCCGCACCTCGTCGGCCGCGGCGCCGCGCAGGCGCAGCACGTCGCGGATGTAGGCGCAGGCCTCCTGCGCCTGCTCGGGTGTCGCGGTGCGCCCCGTGCCGATCGCCCAGATCGGCTCGTAGGCGACGACGATCTCGGAGATCTGGCCGGAGTCGAGGTTCGCCAGATCGGCCTGAAGCTGGCGCTCGAGCACCGCCTCGGTCTCCTCGGCATCGCGCGCGGCCTCGCTCTCACCGACGCAAAGGATCGGCTCGAGCCCCGCGGCGAGCGCCGCCGGCAGCTTGCGCGCCAGAGCCTCGTCGGTCTCGCCGAAGAACTGGCGGCGCTCGGAGTGGCCGAGGATCACCGCCTCGACGTCGAGCTCGACCAGCATCGGCGCGGAGACCTCGCCGGTGAAGGCGCCCGCGTCCTCCTCGTGCATGTTCTGGGCGGCGACCTTGACCGCGGTCCCATAGCGGCGCTGAACCACCTCGGCCAGCGCCGTGAACGGCGGGCAGATGACGACGTCGTGCTGGGTCGCGGCAATTCGCGGCAGCAGCGCGTCGACGAACTCGGCCGCCTCGGCGACGGTCTTGTTCATCTTCCAGTTGGCGGCGATGTAAGGGGTGCGGCTAGGCATCGGCGTTCTCCGTCTCCTTGGCGTCGATCAGGGCCTCGACCCCCGGCAGTTTCTTTCCCTCCAGCAGCTCCAGCGAGGCGCCTCCCCCGGTCGAGAGCCAGTCGACCTCGGCGTCGAGGCCGAACTGCTTCAGCGCCGCTACCGAGTCGCCGCCGCCGACCACGGTCGTCCCCTGCGCCCGCGCGACGGCCTCGGCGACAGCGCGGGTGCCGGCGGCGAACGACTCCATCTCGAAGGCGCCCATCGGCCCGTTCCAGAGCACGGTGCCGGCGGCGGCGACGGCCTGCGCGTAGAGCTCGGCGGTGCGCGGACCGACGTCGAGACCCATCCAGCCGTCAGGCACCTGGACGCCGTCGCTCTCGCGGCGCTCGGTGTCGGCGTCGAACTCACGGCCGAGGACGAGGTCGACCGGCAGCACGATCTCGGCGCTGCCCTCCCCGCCGGAACGCGACAGGGCGTCCTCGGCGAGCGGGATGCCGTCCTCCTCGACCAGCGAGTCGCCGGTCCCGATCCCCTGCGCGCGGAAGAAGGTGAAGGCCATCGCGCCGCCGATCAGGATCTTGTCGGCGACGTCGAGGAAGCGGTCGATGACGCCGATCTTGTCGGAGACCTTGGCACCGCCGAGGACTACGACCAGCGGCCGCCGCGGCGACTCGATCACCGAGCTCAGCTCGGTTACCTCGCGCTCGAGCAGCAACCCCGCGTAGCCCGGGATGTAGGCGGCGACGCCGGCAGTCGAGGAGTGGGCCCGGTGCGCAGCGCCGAAGGCGTCGTTGACGTAGAGGTCGGCGAGGGTGGCGAGGCTTTCCGCCAGCTTGCTGTCGTTCTTCGTCTCCCCAGGCTCGAAGCGAACGTTCTCGAGCAGCAGCACGTCGCCGGGGCCGAGCGCGCCGCAGGTGAGGTCGACGTCGCCCTCGATCACGCCGGAGGCGAGCTTCACCTCGGTCCCGAGCAGCTCGCCGAGCCGCTCCGCCACCGGCGCCATCGAGAGCGCCGGGTCGGCCTTGCCGCCGGGACGGCCGAGGTGGGAGACCAGGATCACCGCGGCGCCGCGTTCGCGCAGCAGCTCGATCGTCGGCAGCGCAGCCCGGATCCGCGTGTCGTCGGCGACCGCGCCGCCGGAGAGCGGCACGTTGAAGTCGACGCGAACTAGGACACGCCGGCCCTTGACCTGCGCGTCGCGGACGCTCGCCTTCGGGAAGCCTGCCATCGGCTCAGGCGACCCCGGCCCGGTTCAGGCCAGGACCTTGCCGGCCAGCTCGACGCAGCGGTTGGAGTAGCCCCACTCGTTGTCGTACCAGGAGATCACCTTGGCCATGCGGCCGTCGCCGATCACCATCGTCGACTTGGCGTCGACGATCGAGGAGTGCGGGTCGCCGACGATGTCGGTGGAGACGATCGGGTCCTCGGTGTAGGCGAGGATGCCCTCCAGCGGACCGTCCGCAGCCGCCTTCAGCGCGGCGTTGATCTGGTCGGGCTCGAGCGGGTTGGGCGTGGTGAAGACGAGGTCGACGGCGGAGCCGGTCGGCACCGGAGCCCGCATCGAGAACCCGTTGAGCTTGCCGTTCAGCTCCGGCAGCACGAGGCCGACGGCCTTGGCGGCGCCGGTCGTCGTCGGGATCAGGTTGAGCGCTGCGGCGCGCGAGCGGCGCGGGTCCGAATGCGGCATGTCCTGCAGGCGCTGGTCGGCGGTGTAGGCGTGAATCGTCGTCATCAGCCCCTGCTCGATCCCGAACGACTCGTGCAGGACTTTGGCGAGCGGCGCCAGGCAGTTGGTCGTGCAGGAGGCGTTGGAGATGATGTCGTGCGCAGCGGGGTCGTATTCGGTATCGAAGTTGACGCCGAGAGCGACGGTGACGTCTGGTTCAGTCGCCGGAGCGGAGATGATCACCTTCTTGGCGCCGGCCGCGAGGTGCTTGGCGGCGTCCTCGCGCTTGGTGAAGAAGCCGGTCGACTCGATCACGACGTCGACGCCGAGGTCGCCCCAGCCGAGGTCGGCGGGATCGCGCTCGGAGAGGACCTTGAGCTCCTTGCCGTCGATCGTCAGGCCGCCGTCGCTGGCCTCGACCGTGCCCGGAAAGCGGCCCAGGATCGAGTCGTACTTGAGGAGGTTGGCCATCGTGGCCGTGTCGACGAGGTCGTTGACGGCGACGAACTCGAGGTCCGCCCCCGCCGCATGCGCGGCGCGGAAGACGTTGCGCCCGATCCGGCCGAAACCGTTGATGCCGACCCTCACAGCCATGAAGTCATCTCCTCCTGAAGTCGTGTGGACGATTCGCTAGTCGGACCCGATCGTGATCTCGATCTCATACCCGTCCGGGTCCTGCAGGAAGGCCGAGTAGGAGCCCGAGCCGTGCGAGCGCCGCTCGCCCGGCTCGCTGACGCTGATGCCGCCGCCCTTGAGCCCGTTCTCCCAGGCCGCCTTGACCGCGACGATGCCGAGCGCCGAGAAGCTGAGCAACCCGAAGCCCGGTCGCGGCTCGTGGTGGGCGGCGACGAAGAAGACCGGTTTCGCGATCCCCCAGCCGATCGTCTGGTCCTCCTCGAAATGGCGGCGCCACCCCAACGGGGCGAGCATCGAGTCATAGAAGGCCGCGGACCGGTCGAGGTCCTCGACCTCGAGGAGGACGTGATGAAGCATGGGGCCAGGGAGGCTATATGAGCGGGCGACGCCGAGGCCGCGCCAGGTCAGCCGCCCTTCGGGGTCCAGCGGAAGAATTTGACGGCGAGGAGCAGCCCGGCGACACCCCAGATCGCGACGACGGCGAGGTTGCCCCAGTCGACGCCGGAGCCGGGGGCAGCGGGGATGTAGGCCTGGATGAAGGCCTCGAAGAAGTCGCGCACCGGGAAGTGGTTGGCGAAGCTGATCACGCCGCTGGAGAGCTCGTCGTCGGGGATGAAGATGCCGGAGAGAAAGTAGAGCGGCAGCAGCAGCGCGTTGACGATCGGCGCCGCAGCGTCCTGGGAGGGGATCGCGGCGGTGAGGGCGATGCCGAGAGTGCAGAAGCAGGCGGCGCCGATCGCCAGCGTCACCAGCACCGCCGGCAGATCGCTCCAGGGAATCGGGACCGAGAAGAGGACGCGGCCGATCGCCGCCAGCAGGGCCAGCATCAGGACGGCGACGACGATCGAGTTGCCGACGCGGCCGGCGATGAAGACCCAGGGCGGCAGCGGCGTGCCGCGGCTGCGCTTGAGGCGGCCGTCTTCGCGGGCGATCACCAGCGACATCGCGAGGCCCTGCATCGTCGCCGAGATCACCGCCAGGGTGATGATCGCCGGCACGTAGTAGGTCGTCGTCTTGACGCTCTCGCCGTTGCCGAGCTCGACGTGCTTGCCGCCGAAGACCGCGCCGAAGATCAGCAGCAGCACGACCGGGAACATCACCGTGAAGAAGACCGAGGCGGGGTTGCGCCAGAACGCCTTCTGGTCGTAACGGAACTGATGGGCAACGAGGGCGAGCGCGCTCATTCGGCTGCCCCGTCCTCGGCCTCGGCGGTCGCGGTCAGCTGCAGGTAGACGTCCTCGAGCGTCGGCCGCGTCACTTCCAGGCCCTCGAGATCCTCGCCACGGGCGAGCGCCTCGCCGGTCAGCTCGTGCAGCGCCTGCACCGGGGTCTCGGTCTGCACCGTCACCTCCTCGCCGTCGCGCCGGTAGCGGATCGTCGCTCCCTGGCGGCCGCGCTGGCCGAGGTCGGCGGGCGTCCCGCGGGCGACGATCTCGCCGCCGGAGATGATCGTCACCCGGTCGGCGAGGCGCTGCGCCTCGTCCATGTAATGGGTGGTGAGGAACACCGTCTTGCCGATCTCGCGCAGGCCGGCAATCACGTCCCAGGCCTGGCGCCGCGCCGAGGGGTCGAAGCCGGTGGTCGGCTCGTCGAGGAAGAGCAGCTCGGGGTCGCCGACCAGGGCCATACCCACGTCGAGACGGCGCTGCTGGCCACCGGAGAGCTTGCGAGCGCGCTCGTCGGCCTTGCCCTCGAGCCCGACCAGGACGATCAC
This sequence comes from Solirubrobacterales bacterium, assembly GCA_035542315.1. GTDB lineage: Bacteria > Actinomycetota > Thermoleophilia > Solirubrobacterales > 70-9 > VAYN01. The sequence goes on from DATKLT010000076.1 coordinate 24,402, forward strand.
CTCGTCGACCGGGCGCGGGTGCTGGTAGTAGCCGGCGTAGAGGGCGAGGGACTCCCGCACCGTCAGGTAGGGGTCGACGCGGCAGCTCTGCAGGACGATCCCGATCCGGTCGCGCCAGGCGCGCCCGGCGCGCTGCGGGTCCTCGCCCAGCACCACCACCTCCCCCCCGGTCCGCCGCCGATAGCCCTCGAGGATCTCGACCGTGGTCGTCTTGCCGGCGCCGTTGGGACCGAGGAAGGCGAAGATCTCGCCCGGCATCACCTCGAGGTCGATGCCGCGAACGGCCTCGGTCTCGCCATAGGACATGCGCAGACCGTTGATGGAGATGACGGGTTCCGGCAAAGCCCGCCCAGTCTATGGAGCATGGAATGACGAGGCTCAGGGGCCGCCAGGCAAGGACGCAGGGAGTCCGAATAGCAGCGCTATTTGGACGACCGAGGACGCCGCATGGCGGTTCCTGAGGCCGTCATTCGAGGGGGACGTCGCGGTGTTTGACGCGGACGACTACGTCGTCGCGGGCCTCTAGGTCGCGGCGGATCCGGTCGGCGACGGTGACCGAGCGGTGGCGGCCGCCGGTGCAGCCGATCGCGATCGTCAGGTGGCTCTTGCCCTCGGCGACGTAGGCCGGGACGAGGAACTCGAGCAGCGGCATCAGCCGGCCGTAGAACTCGCCAGCCTGGGTTCCCGACTCGACGTAGGCGCGGACCGCGGCGTCCATCCCGGTCAGCGGCCGCAGCTCGTCGTCGTAGTGGGGGTTGGGCAGGAAGCGGACGTCGAGGGTGAGGTCGGCGTCGCGCGGCGGGCCGTTCTTGAAGCCGAAGGTGAGCAGGGTCAGGGCCAGCTTGCCGCCCTCCTCCTCGGCCAGCATCTCCACCGCAATCCGCCGCTGCAGTTCGCCGCCGGTCAGGTCACTGGTGTCCATCACCACGTCGGCGCGCTCGCGCAGCGGCGCGAGGCGCTCGCGCTCGGCCCGGATGCCGTCGACGATCCGCCCTTCCGGCGCCAGCGGGTGGCGGCGGCGGGTCTCCTTGTAGCGATCGAGCAGCGTCTCCTCGTCCGCCTCGAGGAAGAGGACGGTCGGCTTGAGGCCGTCGCCGCCAAGATCGTCGAGGACCTGGACGAGGTCCTCGAAGTACTCGCCGCCGCGCACGTCGGAGACGATCGCGGCGCGGCGCACGCCGCTGCCCTCGTGGCGGAAGAGCTCGCCGAGACTGCCGATCATCCGTGGCGGCAGGTTGTCTACGCAGAAGTAGCCGCCGTCCTCGAAGGCGGCGATCGCTTCGGACTTGCCGGCCCCGGAGTGGCCGGTGATGACGACGAGATGGACCTCGGACTCGCTCATTTCCCTCAACCGATCCTGTTCAGCTGCTCGTGTATCTCACGCCCAACTTTGCCAGGCAGACCGGGCACTGCCTCCAGCTCCTCGCGAGTGGCGGCGAGGAACCGCTCCGGGGAGCCGAAATGCTGCAGCAGCGCCCGCTTGCGCGCCGGCCCGATGCCCTTCAGGTCGTCGAGCACCGAGCCGGTCATCGCCCGGTCGCGGCGGCCGCGGTGATGGTCGATCGCGAACCGGTGCGCCTCGTCGCGGACCCGCTGCAGGAGCTGGTTGGCCTCCGTCTCGCGGGCGAGGTCGAGGGGCTCCGAGCGCCCCGGCAGATACACCTCCTCCTCGCGCTTGGCGAGGCTGATCACGGTCACCCCGCGCTCGGCGAACGGCGCCAGCGCCCGCATCCCGGCGGCGAGCTGGCCCTTGCCGCCGTCGATCAGGACCAGCGAGGGCAACGAGGCGAAGCTGGCGTCGCGCTTGCCGTCGTGCGGCGAGAGGTCGGCCTGTTCGAGGTAGCGACTAAGCCGGCGCGAGAGCACCTCCTCCATCGAGGCGAAGTCGTCGGGGCCCGCGGCGCTCTCGGGGTCGCGCAGGTCGCCGCGCACTTTGAAGCGCCGGTAGTCGGACTTCTTCGTCGCGCCGCCCTCGAAGACGACCATCGAGGCGACGGTGTGCTCGCCGCCGATCGTCGAGATGTCGAAGCCCTCGATCCGCACCGGCAGCTCCTCCATCCCCAGCGCCTCCTGCAGGGCGGTGAGCGCCTCGACCCGGCGGGCGCGGCGGTGCTCGCGGCGCAGCTTGTCCTGGTCGAGGGCGAGTTTCGCGTTGCGCTCGGCGAGCTCGCGCAGGCGGCGTTTGTCGCCGCGCTCGGCGGCCCGCACCTCGACCGGGGAGCCGCGCCGTTCGCTCAGCGCCTGGGACAGCAACTCGACCCGGTCGCGCAGGTAGGAGCCGACGACGACCATCGCCGGCATCGAAGGCGAAGCCGAGTAGTACTGGCCGATGAACTCCTCGGCGACCTCGGCCAGCTCGCGCTCGCCCTGGTTGTCGAGGTAGAAGCTCTGGCGCTCGGCGAGGATCCCGTCGCGGACCTGGAAGACCTGGGCATTGGCGTCGGCGCCCTCGACCGCGACCCCGATCAGGTCGGCGGTGCCGACCGAGCCGCCGGCGACGCGCTGGCGCTCGAACAGCGAGCGAATCGCCTTCAGCCGGTCGCGGTGCAGCGCCGCGACCTCGAAGTCCTCAGCCGTGGCCGCCGCCTCCATCTTCCCCCGCTCCTCGGCCTCGACCTGGCGGTAGCGGCCGGAGAGGAAGTCGACGATCGCCTCGATGTTGCGGCGGTACTCCTCCTGGCTGACGTGGCCGACGCAGGGCGCCCCGCAGCGCTTGATGTAGTAGTCGAGGCAGGGGCTGCCCGAGCGGCGGCCGGGCTCGGCCCCCTCGCAGGTGCGGAACTGGAACAGCTTGCCGAGCAGGTCGAGCGTCTCCCGCACCCGCTTGGCGCTGGAGAACGGGCCGAAGTAGGCGCGGCCGGAACGGTGCTTCTCGCGGGTGAAATAGACCCGCGGGTAGTCCTCGTCGAGGCTGACGGCGACGTAGGGGTAGGACTTGTCGTCGCGCAGGCGGATGTTGAAGTGCGGCCGGTGGCGCTTGATGAAGCTCTGCTCGGCGAGCAGCGCCTCGGCCTCCGTCTGGGTGACGAGCGTGTCGATACGGTCGATGCGCGCGGTGAGGCGGGGGTTGCCGCCGGAGAAGTGGGAGGCGACGCGTTTGCGGATCGAGCGCGCCTTGCCGACGTAGAGCAGCTCGCCCTCGGCGTCGTAGAAGAGGTAGACGCCGGGAGAGTCGGGCAGCTCGCGGCGGCGCTCGGCGAGGCGCTGTGCGCGCGACAACTGCTGGTTCTCGGAGGCGGAGTCGGCCATCACGGCAAAGGGTAGGCTGCGGGCCACTCAGGCAATTTCGGAAACGACGCCAAGACGGGAGGGCGAGACGTGATGACCGGACAGAACCCAGCTCCGCCGGAGCTGCAGACGATGCTGATCGAGCTTGGCGAGGACGGCGTCGGCGTCCTCACCCTGAACCGGCCCGACGCCTTCAACGCGATGAGCCCGGAAATGATCGCCGAGCTGCCGCTGATCTTCTCCTGGCTCGCCGATCAGGCGCCGCTGCGGGCGCTGATCGTGACCGGCGCCGGCACCGCCTTCTGCGCCGGCGGCGACGTCAACTGGTTCAAAAAAGGGGCCGAAGCCGACGACGTCGACCTGCCGGCGAGCGTCCGCCATGGCGCCGACGTCCTCCACCAGGGGATCGTCGACCTGCGCCGGATCCCCTACCCGGTGATCGCCGCCGTCAACGGCCCCGCCGCCGGCGCCGGCTTCTCGCTGGCGCTCGCCTGCGACATCAGGATCGCCTCCGAGAACGCCTTCTTCGCTCCCGCCTACGGCCGTATCGGCGCCTCTCCCGACGGTGGCATGACCTACTTCCTGCCGCGCGTCGTCGGCCCCAGCCGGGCGCTCGAGATCCTCCTCGAAGACCCCAACATGAGCGCCCGCGACGCCCTCGCCGAGCGCCTCGTGACCGAGGTGGTCGAGCCCGAGGTGCTGATCGAGAGCGCCCGCGCCCGTGCCCTGAAGCTGGCCAGGAAGGCGCCCCACTACGTGAAGATGGCCAAAGCCCTGGTCGGGGTCAGCATCGAAAACCGGATCGCCGACCACCTCCAGCTCGAGCGCCACGGAATCGCCGACAGCATGGCGACCGAGGACCTGTTGGACGGGGTCAAGGCCTTCTTCGCCGGTGAGAAGCCCGAGTTCCACGGCCGCTGAACCGCAGCGCGAATAGGCGCGTATCCGGGGTAAAGTTGACGTCAGCTTTTCCCCGGGAGAAAGGAAACGCCATGAAGAAGTTCCCAGTCGCGCTCCTGCTCGTATTCGCAGCCGCGCTGACCCTTGCCGCCTGCGGCGGCTCCAGCTCGACCAGCGAAGCGACGAGTGAAACGGCACCGAAGGAATCGACGTCGGAAGGCAAGGAAGAAGCCGAAGGCGGCGAAGAAGAAGGCGGCAGCGCCGCAGCTTCGACGCTGAAGATCGAAACCGCCTCCACCGGCCTCGCCTACGCCAGCGACACCGCCACCGCCGAAGCCGGCAACGTCACGGTCGACTTCAGCAACGGCCAGTCGGTCCCCCACGACGTCGCGATCGAAACGATGAACGGCGAAGTCCTCGGCGAAACCGAAACGATCGCCGAAGGCGAAGACTCGACCGAAATCGAACTGAAACCTGGCACCTACAAGTTCTTCTGCACCGTCCCCGGCCACCGTGAAGCCGGGATGGAAGGAACCCTGACTGTCAAGTAAGCGAAGCGTCTGGGTCTGGGTCGCCGTCTGGGCGGCGACCCGGGCTTTGATCGTGATCCGGGTCGGGTTCTGGGACCACGTCCACGCCCTCGACCTGCAGGACGTCATCCATTACGACTCCTGGTCGCACCTGATCGTCAGCGCCGGATCGCTGCCCGCCGGCCCCGCCTGGCAGTACCCGCCGGGGGCGGCGCTGGTGATGGTCGTGCCGCGGCTGGCGCTCTGGTTCAGCAGCTACGGGCAGGCCTTCGTCGCCCTGATGCTGCTGGTCGACCTCGCCGGGCTCGCCCTGCTGATCCGATTCGGCCGCCGGACCGGCAACTACACCGGGGTCTGGGTCTGGCTGCTGGCGCTGCCGCTGCTCGGCTCGCTACCGGTGCTCCGCTTCGACCTCGTCCCCGCGGTGCTGACGATCGCCGCCCTGGTGGCGATCCATCGCCGGCCCGACTGGTTCGGCGCGCTGGTCGGCCTTGGTGCCGCGATCAAGGTCTGGCCGGTCGTCCTGCTCTTCGGCGAGTGGGACCGCGGGCGCCTGGCGAGGGCGATCGCCGCCGCCGCGTCGGTGCTGGCGGTCGTCTTCGTCGCCACCTGGATCGGCCTCGGGAACCCACTCGGGTTCCTCTCCGCCCAGGGTGGCCGCGGCCTGCAGGAGGAAGCGGTCGCGACCCTACCCTGGGACGCCTGGGAGGTGACCAGCGGCGAACCGACTCCCCGACATGTCGAATACGGCTCGATCCAGATCGATTCGGGAGCCGCCCGCGCCGCCTCCACGGCGCTCGAGCTCCTCTCGCTGGCGGCCCTGATCGCGGCGGCCGCATGGTGGCTGGCCCGCACCAGGGCGATCGCCGCCGGCCGGCAGGAGCTCGCCTCGGAGGACGTCAGCCGCGACTTCCTCTTCGCCCTCGTCCTCCTCCTCGTGATCACCAGCCGGGTGCTGAGCCCGCAGTACATGATCTGGCTATTGGCCCTGGCCGCCCTCGTGCTGAGTGCCGAGCGGACCCGCCTCGCCCGCCCCGCCTGGGTCGTGATCGGCGCCACCGTGCTGACGACCAGCGTCTTTGGCTCGGCGGAGAACGGCCTGATCAGGAACCTCGCGCTGCTCGTCGCGACCGTCGACGCCTCGGTCGCGATGGTGCTCCTGGTCAGGCCCAGAACGAGTCGCTCTCAGCCGGTTTCGCATCGGCCATCCACCACTCCGTGATCACGCCGGCGTCGACCCGCATCAGGTGGGCGGCGAAGTTGTGGAGCGAGCGGCCGGGTCGCTCGGCCCGCACCTCGACCATCGCCAGCAGCAAGCCGTCCGCGACCGCGACCGGCGGTTGCGTCAACTCGACCCTGAATTCGACGGCGGGCAGGTCCATCGCCTCGATCCGGCTGAGGTATCTCTCGCGCCCCTCGACCCGGTCCATGGCGCCGTCTGGTCCGGTCACCCACGCGACCATGTCCTCACCCAGGAGCGCCCGCATCCGCTCGAAGTCGGCGGCCGAGAACGCGGCGAGGAAGTCGCCGACTACGTCTGCGGGAGCGGTCGCCAAGCCGCTCAGCCGACCGGCGCCAGCACGCGCGTGACGGAGTCGCCGACGAAGGCCGGCTTCTCGCCGCCCTCGACTTCGATCGTGAAGCGGGTCACCGCCTGCCACCAACCGCCGCCGATCTCGTCGAAGGAGACCAGCTCGGCCTTGGCGCGGATCTTCGAGTCGACCGGGACGGGCGCCGGGAAGCGGATCTTGTTCCAGCCGTAGTTGACCCCGAGGGCGAAGCCGGTGGCGGCGATCAGGTCAACGCGGAAGCCGTCGACCATCGCCAGCGTCAGGTTGCCGTGGGCGATCGTCGTCCCGTACGGGCTCTCGCTCTTGGCCCGCTCGGCGTCGACGTGGATCCACTGATGATCGCCGGAGAGCTCGGCGAAGGCGTCGATGTCGGCCTGGGTCACGGTGCGCCACTCGCTGGGGCCGACCTCCTGGCCGACCAGCGACTGCATTCCCTCGACCCCCTGGACCTCGGCGCTCGCCATCGGCGGCAGTCTATTCGGCTGGCACTCCCCGGCGGCCCGAGAAGGCCCCGTCGTCAGTCGGTCCACCAATTGGGGATCAGCTCACCGTCGCCGTCGCAGCGCGGACCGAAGGCGAGGATTTCGAGGCCGCCGGGACCGGCCTCGAAGGCCCGGATCACCTGCGGCGCGACACGGATTGCGTCGAGCCGCTCGATCTCGAGGATCTCGTCGTCGAGCTTGATCCGGCCCGAGCCGGCGAGGACGACGTAGACCTCCTCGGCCCGCTCGTGGCGATGCCCGAAAGGCTGCCGCTTGCCTGGCTTGACCCGATGGTGGCTGACCCCCGTCTGCTCGCCGTCGAGGTCATCCTTGGCAAAGCGAGCCTCCCCGTCCTCGGCAAGGCCGAAGTCGGGCGCGGAGTCCTTCACCGCGGTCAGCTTCATGTGGGTGTATGGGGTCGCCATGCTCGCCTCCTCCCAATCGTTGGCTGGTCAAGGTCCTACCCGCCGCCGACCGATGTCCAACCTCAGGCCGACGTCGAGGCCAGCGCGACCGGGACGAGCCTCAGTCCCTCGATCCCCTCGAAATCCCGCGGATTGCAGGTGTACAGCGGCAAGCCAGCGGAGATCGCGGTGGCAGCGATCATCGCGTCATACGTGCGCGCGGCGACCTTGCGCCCGGCGCCACGGAGCGAGACCGCAACCCCGGCGAAAGCTCGCGCCGCTGCCGCATCGAAGGGAAGTGGGACGAAGTCTGCCTCCGCCTGCTGCAAATGTGCCTGCCGCCGCGCACGCTCGGCCGGATCTCGGGCGACCAGCGGTCCGACCGCCAGCTCGGCAAGGGTGACCGAGGTAATCGCCGGCTCGTCAGGCAAGAGGGCGGGGTCGTCGATCCGCCCCAGGAGCAGCAGGGTCGAGGTGTCGAGGATCCCCCGCGTCGCCTCGTGCCGCCCACCTCGCACCGTTACTCCTCCGGGAACAGGGACGGATCGACGGCCTCGTCCACGTCCGCTCGCAGCATCGCCGGATCGACAGTAGGGAGACGCTTCCAGCGTTCGATCAGCACAGCACCCGAAAGCGCCGCCCGCACAGCGGTGAGCCGGGCCACCGGCTGCCCAGCCCGGGTGATCGTGATCGCCTCGCCCTGCGCCGCCCGATCGACGACCTCACCCCCACTGTTGCGCAGTTCGCGAATGGTTACGTCAGCCATGTCTCCCAATGTATCACTTGTGATACCCGGAGTCAGCACGGACGATATCGGCCGCGAGACCGGCCCCGGGGCGCCAACCGCGCTCACGCGACCAGCCTCACTTCGAAGCTCGGGGCGAGGAGGGCGCCCGCCCCGCCGAGCAGGGCGATGATGCGGGTGACGTAGGCCTGGGTCTCGGGATAGGACGGGATGCAGTGACAGGCTTCGACCGGAGCGGGGCCGGCGTTGTAAGCGGCGAGCGCCAGCTCGGGCGAGCCGAACTGGTGGATCAGGTCCGCCATCAGGTGGGCCTCGGCGTCGATTGCTTCGGCGGGGTCGAACGGGTCGCGCAGGCCGTAGGCGGCCGCGGTCGACGGCATGAACTGGGCGATGCCCGCCGCGCCGGCCGGCGAGCCGGCGCTCGGGTCGAAACCCGACTCGGCCATCTCCTGCCCCGCGAGCAGCGCCGCCGAGACGTTCCAGCGCGCAGCCGCGGCGACGATCATCGGGCGGAACTGGGGCGGAACGAACGACGGCAGGGTCGCAGCCGACAGCGCTCCGTCGCTGCCGCCTCCGACGGTCTCCCCCGCCTCCGAACAGGGCGCCGGGCCGCGCACGAAGCCGTAATGCCAGGCCTCCCAGGAATATCTCTGTTCGAATCCGAAGCGAGTCGCGTTGGCTGCGAGCCAGGCATAGGCGGTTTCGGGACCGAGGTCGAGCTCGGTCGCGCAGCGGTGTAGAGAATGGCCTGGCGGGGCGACCCATTTCGGGTCCGGGTGCGCCGCGAAGAGCACCGCCTGTTCGGCGTCGGAACGGAAACCGGAGACGACGAGCAGCGAGATGCCGTCGCCGGCCGCGGCGCTCGCCATCCGGTCGAAGGCGGCGCCGACGTCGGGACGCATCCCCTTGCCGTCGCGATAGACGAGCGGGCCGCTGTAGCCGCCACCGCTGGCCATCGCGGTCATCCCTCCGCCCGCTGGAGCCGCGGCTTCGGCCACCGCCGTGGCAAGCACCGGCGCCCCTGCGCCCGCCTCGAGCGTCCCCGTGACGGTGGCCCTGACCCGTACCGGCGCGAACGACGTCGCATCGGGAAAGGCGACCTCGAGCCGGGCGCCGTCGACGCCATTCGCCCGCGCCGCCGCGAGCGCCGCCGACCGCGCCCGCGCGAAATAGACCGGCTTGCCGATGTGGGCAGGGTTGGGCACCCCGTTCGGCAGGGTCGCGGGCGCCAGCAGCGCCGGCAGGTCGTCGCGCATCGAGCGCGCGGCAGAGATCGCCACCAGATCGGCAGCCCGCTGCGCCCTCCCCTTGCCGGTGACTGCGCCCGCGATCGCGACCAGGGCAACCGCCGCAGCGATCAGGGCCAGGGCGCCGCCGATCGCGAGGACCAGCGCCTGGCCCGACTCCCCACCCGAAGCCACGACAGATCCGAACCTTTCCCCCATTGCTCCCGTACACCGGGAGACCAACCGCTTCGACGCCGAGGAGAGCCGATGCCGATCACCGACCGGATTCCCTATCCCGTGCGAACGCCGATCATGGCGTTCGCGCTCGTCGTCGCCCTGGCGGCGGCTCTCGCCGGCCCCGCCCTCGCGACGACGCCCACGACGAAGGTCGTAGCCAAGGAAGGCAGCGTCACCTCCCTGGGCAAGACCGTCCTGACGACGACCAAAGGCCACACCCTCTACAGCCTCAGCGCCGAGAAGAAAGGCCGCTTCATCTGCACCGATCCAGGCTGCCTCTCCGCCTGGAAGCCGCTCGTCGTCCCCAAGGGCGTCAAGCCCAAGGGCCCGGTCAAGCTCGGCACCACGATGCGCCCCAACGGTCGCCGCCAGGTCACCTTCAAGGGCCTGCCGCTCTATAGCTTCAACGGCGACGTCCGCAAGGGCGAAGCCAACGGCGAGGGGATCAAGGACGTCGGAACCTGGCACGCCGCAGTCACCGGTCCTCTCGCGGCCGAACCGCAGCCGCAGCCCGAATCGCCGAATCCGAATCCGCCCTACTCGCCGCCCTCGGAACCGAAATACCCGTACTGACCTCGGTCGCCAGGAGGCGGTCGCAAGTCCGGCCTGGGAGCCCGCCGGGGGAGCCGGGCGCCAGCGTCCCGAACAGGGCGCGGCGCTCGGCGACCCAGGGCAGCCTCCTTTTCAGCACCGCAACCGCGATGCCGCGCTCGCTCAGGTCGGCGTAGACGAGAGCCAGCAGCGCGCGCACCTCGCACACCTCGGCGCGCAACAGCGCCGCGTTGAGCCTGAGCCCCAACGGCATCGCCAGCAGAGGCTGCACGAGTGCCTCGGGCACGTGGATCACGACGAGGCCGCCGCGGGCCACGGTGGCCGCCGCGGACGCGGCCTCGAACCCCTCGCCGTCGCCGGGGCTCGCCAGGTGACAGACCTGACCGCGGGCAGCGACCCGCCCCCGCGGCAGGTGGGCGAGCAGCCGCTCCTCGAGCGCCCGGGCCGCAGTCGAAGCGAGCAGGGTCGGCCGCGGCGGCCGGGCGCCGACGTCGACGAGCAGCGCCGCGCGATCGGGATCCGAGCCGGCACAGGCGAGCGCCGCGGCGGCCGCCCGCGCACCCTCGGCAGCGCCGACGGAGGCGACCAGCACCAGCGGGCTCGACTCGGTCGCAAGCCCCTTCATCGGCTCACCCCCGCATCGGCGCTACTGGTGACCGCCAGCCGCTCAGCGACGGCGGCGAACGGCGACGGGGGGCGCAAGCGGACGGAGACCGTGCCGCCATCGACTGCGACCGCGACGTCGTCCTGCGCCCAGCGCGGCAGTGCCGCACGAGCCGCCTCCCCTGGCGATGCCCCGGAGGCGAGCGCCAGCGCCCCGGCCTCGGCGGCGCCATCGGCCAAGGTCAGCGCGTAGCCGGTGGCAAGTAACTGGAGCGAGACCAACGCCGCCAACAGCAGCGCCGGCAGCGCCGCAACCAACTCCACGCTCGCCTGCCCGCGCTCACCCACCGCCCGCCCCCAGGCTCGACCCGGCGCTGACGCGCAGGCGCGGCAGCGCCGGCAGCAGTCGCGGCACCGCAACCGAGACCTCGACGCCCTCGTCCTCTTTCACCCGCGCCGCCTGACGCATCGACTCCGGCAGCGCTCGCCTGGCTGCAGCTGCGGCCTCGCCACCGACCAGCTCAGCGCGAGCGCCGGCCCGGGCAGCGACCCCCGCCGACCACAGCGCCTGGCCGGCGAGGGCGATCTGAGACGCCACCAGAACCGCCAGCAGCAGGAAGGGAACGACCGCGATCAACTCGACCGAGGCGGTTCCCCTCTCCCGGTGACCTACGCTGCTGGCGGCTGGTGACGGCACTCGGCCACCGTCCCAGGCGACGCCTCACCCGTGGTGCGCACCCCGTGCCAACTCTGGGCCAACTTCGACGCCGAAGGCGCACCGCCCGTCGGGCGGCCTGGTCAGTAGGTGTTGGCCTCGACCCAGATTCGCCAGATCGCCGTCACCGAGAGACCGAAGAGCACGATCCAGAGCAGAGTGCCGGGGCCGGTGGAGAAGAGGCGGTCGCTGCCGGCGACGAGCAGGGCCAGCATCCCGAAGGCGCCGTAGAAGATCGCGCGCCGTCCGTCGGTCAGCGTCGCCAGCGTCAGCTGGTTCTGGCGCTCGAGCACGTAGAGCGCCCAGGCGATCCCGGCCAGGAACGCCATCGTGATCGCGGTCAGGATCGCTTCGGTGACGTTGCCGCCGTGAGGGGCGAAGGCGACGGGAACCGCGAGAAGCATCACGATCGCGACGTTGCGCAGCGTCCGCATGAGTCGATTGTACGCCGCCGTTGGCGCCCCAGGAGGGCGTGCGTCCCGGCCGGGTGCGGTCAGCGCCCCTCGGCGGGCAGCGCGGTTTCGCGCCGGACGTGGTTGCTGAAGAAGGCCGCGATCAGCCCCGCGGCGACCAGCGTCACCAGCACCGGCCCCAACGCCCCCGTGCCGAAGATCCGGGTGATGCCGTAGATCGCAGCGCCGAGGGCGGCCGCCGCCGGCAGAGTCAGGAGCCAGGCGGCGACGATGTTGCCGGCGATCCCCCAGCGCTGGGCGGAGACCCGCCGCACGGTCCCCGCCCCCATCACGCCCCCGTTGATCGCGTGCGTGGTCGAGATCGGGTAGCCGAGCGCGGTGGCGACGACGATCGTCAGGGCGCCACCGCTCTGCGCCGAGAAGCCCTGGGCTGGGTCCATCTTGAGGATCCGCGCCCCGGTCGCGCGCAGGATCCGCCAACCGCCGCTGTAGGTGCCGAGGCCGATTGCGATCGCGGCGCAGAGGATCGTCCAGAAGGGCGGGTCGTGCCCCGGCCCGAGGCTGCCGTTGGCGATCAGCGCCAGGGTGATCACACCGCTGGTCTTCTGCCCGTCGTTGGCACCGTGGGCGGCAGCCAGCAGCCCGCCGGAGACCACCTGCGCCGAGCGGAAGCCGCGGCCGACGGGGCCGGGCCGGCGCCGCCCGAAGACGAGGTAGGCGAGGGCGACAAGGACCGCGGCGACCAGGAACGCGACCAGCGGCGCTGCCAGCGCCGGCAGCAGGACCTTGTCGAGCAGGCCGCTGCCGTCGAGCGCATCGGTACCCGCGGCGGCGAGGGCGGCGCCGACCACCCCTCCGATCAGCGCGTGCGAGGAGCTCGAGGGGTAGCCAAGCTTCCAGGTCGCCAGGTTCCAGGCGATCGCCGCCAACAAGCCAGCGAAGACCACCATCGGCGTGATCTGGCCGACCACGACGACGTCCTGGGAGATCGTCGTCGCGACCGAGATCGAGACGAAGGCGCCGAGGAAGTTGAGCAGCGCGGTCAGCGCGATCGCCACCTGCGGCGGCGCCGCCCCCGAGGAGAGAGCGGTGGAGATCAGGTCAAGCGTGTCGTGGAACCCGTTGGTGAAGGCAAACAGCAGGGCGGCGCCGACGACGATCCCGATGACGAGATCCGAGCTCACGAATTCTTGATCACGATCCCCTCGAGGATCTGCGCTGCGGTCTCCGTCGAGTCGATCGCGTTCTCGAGGACGGCGAAGATGTCCTTCCAGCGGATCACGACCATCGGATCGATGCCGTTGGAGAAGAGCGAGGCGACAGCGTCGCGGGAGATCCTGTCGCCGTCGTTCTCGAGCCGGTGGATCTCGATCCAGTACCGATCGAGCCCCTTGAAGCTGCGCAGGTTCTCGAGCCCAGCGGCGAGCTGTTCGCAGGCCTTGACCAGCACCTCAGTCAGCGCCTGGGCCTGGGCCATCGGCGCCTCGATCTGGTAGAGCCCGAGGAAGTCCGCCGCCTCCTCGGTGTAGTCGACGATGTCGTCCATCTGCGTCGCGAGCGCGTAGATGTCCTCGCGGTCGATTGGGGTGACGAAGGTCGAGTTGAGGCGTTCGATGATGTCGTGGGTGATCCGGTCGCCCTCTTGCTCGGCCTTGAGGATGTCTCGCGAGAGCTCGCGCTGGTCGGGCCAGGTGGCCATCATCGAGTTCAGCAAGCGCGCTGCCTGCAGCGTGTTGTGGCCGCCCTCGATGAAGAGATCGAAGAACCCGAAGTCGCGCGACAGCAGAGACAACCGAGCCATCGGGGCATCCTAGTTATAAGTGAGGAGCCTGCTCGTTACGGGGGCGCGATCAACCCGCAGCGGCCGCAAGTTGCTCGGCGGCGCGCGCGGCATAGTGATCGCGCAGTTCGCGCTGGACGCTGCGTCGCGAGGCCTCGGGGGCGACGGTGCGGGTCCAGGTCCCCTCGGCGTCGAGCTCCCAGGAGTTGGTGTTGTCGGCGAAGCAGCGCTCGAGCACGTCGATCATCTCCGCCTTCAGCTCCGGATCTTCGACCGGGGCGACCAGCTCGACCCGGCTGTCGAGGTTGCGCGGCATCAGGTCGGCGGAACCCATCAGGACTTTGGTCTTCTCGCCGCGGCGGAAGGTGTAGACGCGCGAGTGCTCGAGGAAGCGACCGACGACCGAGCAGACGCGGATGTTCTCCGAGACGCCTGGAACGCCGGGCCGCAGGCAGCAGATCCCGCGCACGTTGAGCTCGATCGGCACCCCGGCGGTCGACGCCTCATACAACGCCCGGATGCAGCCGGCGTCGACCAGCGAGTTCATCTTCATCGCGATCCGGGTCGGCTCGCCCGCCTCGTGGGCGGCAACGGTCCGCTCGATCTCCTCGACCATCCGGTCGCGCATCGTCGTCGGCGAGACCAGCACCTTGCGGTAGACCGCCGGCCGGCCGTAGCCGGTGAGGAAGTTGAACATCTCGGCGACGTCGGCGCCGATGTCGGGGTCGGCGGTGAAGAGACCGAAGTCGGTATAGAGGCGGGCGGTCTTGGGGTGGTAGTTGCCGGTGCCGATGTGGACGTACTCGCGCACCCGCTCGCCCTCGCGACGGGCGACGAGGATCGCCTTGACGTGGGTCTTCAGCCCCGGGATCCCGTAGACGACGTGGACCCCCGCCTCCTCCAGGGACTTCGCCCAGTGGATGTTGGCCTCCTCGTCGAAGCGGGCTTTCAGCTCGACCATGCAGACCGCCTGCTTGCCGCGTTCGGAGGCGCGGATCAGCGACGGGACCAGCGGCGAGTCGTCGCTGGTCCGGTACACCGTCTGCTTGATCGCGAGCACGTCGGGGTCGGCGACCGCCTGCTCGACGAAGCGCTCGACCGAGGTCGCGAAGGAGTCGTAGGGGTGGTGGACGAGGACGTCGCCCTGGCGGATCGCGGCGAAGATGTCGACCGGGTCGTCGTCCTCGCCCTGCAGGCGCGGCTGCGTCACCGGCGACCAGGGCGAGTAGCGCAGCTCGGCGTGGCCGGGGACGTCGGCGACGTCGCTGAGGTCGGCGAGCCCGATCAGGCCGTCGACGTCGTAGACCTCGCGGTCTTCGAGCCGCAGCGCGTCGATCAGCGACTCGCGCAGCTTCGGGTTCATGCCGGCGGCGATCTCGAGCCGCACGACCTCGCCGAAGCGGCGGCGGCGAATCTCGTCCTGGACTGCTTGCAGCAGGTCGTCGGCCTCGTCGGAGACGGTGAAGTCGGCGTCGCGGGTGACGCGGAAGTAGCCGTGGTCGACGACGTCGGTGCCGGGGAAGAGAGCGTCGAGGTTGGCGGCGATCACCTCCTCCAAGGGCACGAACGAGATGCCGTCGTCGCCGACCGGGAGGAAGCGGCCGAGCAGCTCCTTCGGCACCTTGACCCTGGCGATGATCTCGCTGCCGCTCTCGGGATCGCGGAGCAGCACGCCGAGGCTGAGCGAGAGGTTCGAGATGTAGGGGAAGGGCCGGCCGAGCCCGATCACCAGCGGCGTCAGCGCCGGGAAGACCTGCTCGTGGAAGCGGGTGTCGATCTCGCGCCGCTCCTCGGCGCTCGCCGTCTGCAGCGAGATGATCCGGATCCCGTCCTGCTCGAGCGCGGGACGGATGACGCCGCCGAAGCAGGCCTGCAGGCGCTGGTCGAGCTCGAGCACGCGGGCCTGGATGCGATCGATCTGCTGCGCCGGCCGCAGCCCGTCGGGGCCACGGGCGTCGATCCCGGCGTCGAGCTGGTCGAACAGCCCGGCGACCCGGACCATGAAGAACTCATCGAGGTTGGAGGCGTAGATGCTGCAGAAGCGCAGGCGCTCGAGCAGCGGTACCTCCGGGTCCTCGGCCAACTCGAGAACCCGCCGGTTGAAGTCGAGCCAGGAGAGCTCGCGGTTGAAATAGAGAGCGGGATCGTCGATCGGCCAATCGTACTGAGGAGACACAGCCTTCTACCGCTGTTCAGGCGACCTGGACGAGAGCCTGCTGCGGCATCGCCTCAGCGCCCTCGAGGGCGTGGCCGTAGCCGGCGCCAAGCTGATCCAGCGAACGCTCCCAGGTCCGCCGCCGGGCGGCTGCCGCAGCGGCGCTGCCGAGCTGGCGGCGCAACAGCGGCGCCGCGGCGAGCTGCAGCAGCGCCCCCGCCAGGTGGTCGGCGTCGGGCCGGCAGAGGAAGCCGGTGTGCCGGTTCTCGACCAGCGCCGCCGGGCCGCCCTCGGCGACGGCAACGACGGGCAGGCCGCTGGCCGCGGCCTCGACGATCACCTGGCCGTAGGTGTCGGTGCTGCTGGCGAAGAGGAAGACGTCGGCGCTGGCGTAGGCCCGCGCCAGGTCCTCGCCGCCGAGCCAGCCGAGGAAGGTCGCGGACTCCCCCAGCTTCTCGCGCAGCTCGTCTTCCTCGGGCCCGCCGCCGGCCAACAGCAGGTGCAGGCGAGGGTCGGAGCGATGGGCGCGGAGGAAGCTCTCGGCCAGCAGGTCGACGCCCTTCTCGCGGGTGAGGCGACCGGCGTAGAGCACCTTGATCTCCCCTGGGTAGGCCTGGCGGTCAGCCTTGGCCGGGTCGAAGCGCTCGAGGTCGACGCCGCGCTCCCAGCGGCCGATGCGGCCACGCTCGGTGCCGAGGGCGACCAGCGAGTCGTCGGCCGAGAGGCTTGGTGAGAGGACGTGGCCGGGGGCCCCGTAGAAGGCGCCGAGCGCGATCCGGGTCAGCGCCTCGATCCCGGCATCGCCGCTGCGCATGCCGGCATAGGCGGCGAGCTCGGTGTGGTAGCTGGCGATCAGCGGCACGCCGGTGATCCGCGAGAGCAGCGTCGCCGCGACTCCGGCCGGGCCGGGAGCGGTGACGTGGACGAGGTCGTAGCGGCCTTCGGCCAGGGTCTCGACCAGGTCCGGCAAGCCGGGGACGCCGAGCTTCATGCCGGCGTAGAAGGGAAGCTCCAGCTCAGCGGCGGCGGGCAAACGGCGGTCGACCCCAGGATCGGTGCCGATCACGTCGATCTCGTATCCGGGCACGCCGCGCTCGCGGATCTGTTCGATCGTGTGGGTGACGCCGTGCATGGAGCCGATCCCGTCGGCGATCAGCGCCACCCGCCGGGGACCACCCTCGGCGGTCGAGAGCTTCGCCTTCTCGGCCGCGAGGAAGGCGGTCGAGGGCGCGTAGGGGACCGCCGGCACCAGCGCCTCGAAGAGGCCGTTGACGGCGGCCGGGAAGTCGCCCCCGGCGACCGCTGCGGCGCCCGACTCGACCGCGCCGCGCAGGCGCCGGTCGTGGATGCGGCGGGCGCGGCGATACAGCTCTGCGTGGGAGAAGCCGTCGCTCTGCAGGTAGGCGATCAGCTCGCGGCCGCGGAGGTCGAGGCCGACGCCGGCGAGCCACGCCTCGAGCAGGTTGCGGGCGTCCTCGGGACCGAGGTCGGCAGCGACCTTGCCCTCGCGCACGGCCCCCTCGCGGATCACCCGTTCGGCCATCTTCAGCACCGCCGCGGGGTCCGGCCGCTGAGAACGCACTTCGTCCCGCATAGCGGGATCAATCGCGTTCTCAGCGGGGGCGTCGCGGTCGCCGAGCGCCCGCGTCGCCAGCGCCATCGCCGCGTGAGTCCACTTGGCGGCGCTGCCCTGCTCGCCGTGCGCCTCGGCGGCGCCGGCGCGGACCTGGTCGAGAAACTCTTCCGGCGTGCGAGCAGCGGGCACCTCGGTGTAGGTGCGGCCGATGTCGACGCCGGCATGGTCGTCGGAACCGCCGATGCCGGTACCGCCGCGCGTCTCGATGTAGACGACGGCGGGCATGTTCAGCTCGGCGGCCCGCGACCCGTTGCGGACCTCCCAGATCGGGAAGAGCTCCGCTAAACGCCGCCGGTGGCGCCGGGTCAGCGGCGCGGCGACGTTGAAGAAAGGATGCGCGAGCGCGCACGCGATCCCGTTTTCGTGAAGGAATGCGGCGCAGGCCTCGACATCGCCGGAATGTGCCTGCAGCCACTCATGGTCTCCGAGAGTGATCCCGTAGCAAAGGACGTGTACCGCCTGGGGCTCGCCGGCGAAGCGGGCGGTCAGCTCCTCGGAGACGAAGCAGTCGGGACGGTCTGCGAGCTGCATGCAGCCGTCGATCGTGTCGTGGTCGGTGATCGTGACGAAGTCCATACCCCGCCGCTTGGCGAGCTCGTAGACCTCCTCCGGGGGCGTCGCGCACTCGGGCAGTCCGAGCGATCTCTGAACGCCGAGCTTGGAGAGCTGCGAGGCGGTGGAGTGGCAGTGCATATCGACACGGGAAGTCATCGGTGTCTCCCTCTCTAGGTCTTTCTTTTCACCTCCAATATTCCGCG
Organism: Solirubrobacterales bacterium; assembly: GCA_035542315.1. Classification (GTDB taxonomy): domain Bacteria; phylum Actinomycetota; class Thermoleophilia; order Solirubrobacterales; family 70-9; genus VAYN01. Next base: position 42,337 of record DATKLT010000076.1, read on the forward strand.
TTTTGCAGCGAAAACTTGTAAAGGCGATGGAAACGCCGTGTGAACTTCGCGTGACCGCTCAGGCCGCGCGGAGGGCCGGCTTGGAGCCGTTGGCGTTGCCGTTGAGGAGGTCGAGGATGACCCCCTCGCGGAGGCCGCCCTTGCCGATCTGCAGAGGCTGGCCGAGCAGCTCGGAGACCTTCTCCAGGAGGAGCACGCCGGTGGTGAGGATGCGGACGCGCTGGGGATCGAGCTCGAAGCGGCGGGCGACGTCGACGGCCGGGTCGGCGGAGAGGACGCGGATGCCCCGCTCCAGCGTCTCGTACTCGAGCACGGCGCCGACCAGGCGCCGCAGCGAGGTGGCGGAGCCGCCGACGGCGACCGCCTGGCCGGGATGCTCGATCTCGACCCCCTCGAAGATGTCGTCGATGCGGTCCCGGACCTTGCGGATCTCGGCTGCCGAAGGGGGGTCGGAGGCGATCAGCTCGTCGGCGAGGACGCCGGAGCCGACCTGCCAGGAGCGGACCTCGTCGACCCCGCCGGAGACGGTGCCGAGGATCACCTCGGTCGAGCCGCCGCCGACGTCGACGACACCGACCGTGCCCTCGACCGGGTGGCCGAGCGTCTTCGTCGCGCCGATAAAGGAGAGCCTCCCCTCCTCCTCGTCGCTGAGGATCTCGACCGGGACGCCGGCCGCGGCGCCGATCGCAAGCGCCGCCTGGCGCCCGTTGCTGGCCTCGCGCACGGCGGCGGTGGCGACGGCCCGGATCTCCTCCGCGCCGAGCTCGCGAGCGAGGCGCACCTGGGTGGCGACGACCTCGCCGACCTCGTCGACCTTCGCCGCCTCGATCCGACCCTCGCCGTCGATCGCCTTGTTGATCCGGGTGTAGGCGCGCTGCTCCATCACCTTCTTCAACTGCCCGTCGAGCGGCTCGGCGACGAGCACGCGGGTGGTGTTGGAGCCGATGTCTATTGCTGCGCAGAGCATTCGAGGCGGGATCTCAATAGTGGCAAATGGGTCGGATCTGACCGGCGCGGGAAAGCGCGCTAATACCGCTAAGTCGTCGGGTGCGAGGCATCCTCGAACTCGCGGAAGAGGCCGGTGACGACGAATGCGACCTGCTCGCCGATGTCGACGGCGTTGTCGGCGATCCGCTCGATCGCCCGCGCCGCCAGCAGCATCGTCATCGCCCACTCGCGCTGGTCGGCGTCGTCGCCGATCGCTAACGCCAGCCGGAAGCAGTCGCGGTTGAGGTCGTCGACGACGTCGTCCTGGTGAACGAGGTCGCGCGCCATCTCGACGTTGCGTTCGGCGAAGGCGCGCTTGGCCTGGGAGATCAGCGAGCGAGTCTGACTGCCCATGCCGAGGATCAGCTTCACCATGCTCTCGTCCGACGGCGGCTCGTTGCCGGTCAGCGGGATCACCTTGCAGATGTTCACGCACTGGTCGCCCATCCGCTCGACGCTCTTCAGCACGTGCAGGAGGGCCGAGATCAGCCGCAGGTCGGTCGCCACCGGCGATTGCGTCGCCAGCAGCGTGATCAGCGCCTGGTGGACCTCCAGGTAGCGGCCGTCGATGCGGTCGTCGTCAGCGACGACGATCTGCGCCAGCTCGACGTCCTGGTGCTCGATCGCCTCCAGGGTCCGCTGCAGGGCGGCGCTGACGAGGTTGAGCCCGTCGAGTGCGCTCGCCTCGAGCGTTTCCAGTTCTTCCTGGTATCCCTGGCGCCCTGCAGATTCCGGCACGTTCCCGCCTCTCTCGGTCAGCCGAAGCGACCGCTGACGTAGTCCTCGGTCGCCTTCTGGGTGGGGTTGGTGAAGATGGTCTCGGTTGGGCCGATCTCGACCAGCCGTCCCGGTTTACCCGATTCCTCGAGGTTGAAGAACGCCGTGCGATCGCTGGCGCGGGACGCCTGCTGCATGTTGTGGGTGACGATCACGATCGTGTACTTGCTCTTCAGCTCGCCGATCAGGTCCTCGACCGCCAGCGTCGCCACCGGATCGAGCGCCGAGCAGGGCTCGTCCATCAGCAGCACCTCGGGCTCGACCGCGATCGCGCGGGCGATGCAGAGCCGCTGCTGCTGGCCGCCGGAAAGGCCCGACCCCGGCTTGTCGAGCCGATCCTTGACCTCTTCCCAGAGATTGGCGCCGCGCAGGCTGCGCTCGACGATCGCGTCCTTGTCGGCCTTGCGCATGCGGCCGACGTTGAGGTTGAGGCCGGCGGCGACGTTGTCGTAGATCGACATCGTCGGGAATGGGTTCGGCTGCTGGAAGACCATCCCGATCAGCCGCCGCACCGCCACCGGGTCGACCCCGGCCGCATAGATGTCCTCGCCGTCGAGGGTAACGTCGCCTTTTACGGTGGCCCCCGGCGTCAGCTCGTGCATCCGGTTGAGCGAGCGCAGGAAGGTCGTCTTGCCGCAGCCCGAGGACCCGATCAGGGCCGTCACCTTGTTCGGCTCGACCGTCATCGTCACCCCTTCGACGGCGTGGAAGCCGCCGTAGAAGAGGTTGACGTCGCGAGCCTCGATCGTGCGCGCCGCGGTTCCGTCGGCGGCCGGCGGCGCCGGCGCCGCGGTCCCCGTCGACCCGGCTGCCTCGGTATCGCCGGACACGGCAGCTCCCTCCTCGGTCCGCTTCGTCCCAGCTCCCAGCATGGCTCTCAACCTCTTTCCTTCCACGATCAGCGGATCTCGGTTTTGTAGCGTCGGTAGACCAGGCGAGCAGCCACGTTGAGGATCATCACGATAGCGATGAGGACCAGGGCCGCCGCCCATGCGCGGTCATAGGACGCCTGTTTCATCACACCCGGCGAGCGGTACTCGTTGTAGGCGTAGACGGCGAGGTTCTGCATGCGGCCGTTGAACGGATCGGCGTTCATCGAGTCGACGACGCCGGTCGTGACCAGCAGCGGCGCGGTCTCGCCGATGATCCGCGCGGTCGCGATCATCACCCCGGTGACGAGACCGGCAAAAGCGGTCGGCAAAACGACCTTGGTGATCGTCTTCCACTTCGGCGTCCCCAGCGCGTAGGCCGCTTCGCGCAGGTGGTTGGGGACGATCTTCAGCACCTCCTCGGCGGAGCGGATCACGATCGGGATCATCAGCACCGTCAGCGCCACCGAACCCATCACGCCGAGGCGGATGCCGGGGCCGAAGAAGAGCTCGAAGAGGGCGAAGGCGAAGAGGCCGGCGACGATCGAGGGGATCCCGGTCATCACGTCGACGAAGAAGGTCAGCGCCCGGCGCAGCTTGCCGGTCCCATACTCGTTCATGTAGATCGCCGCCATCAGCCCGATCGGGACCGAGATCACGACGGCGACGCCGGTGATCACCAGGGTGCCGACGATCGCGTGGGCGGCGCCGCCGCCGCCAATCTTGCCGCGGCTGTCCTCGGTGAAGAATTCCCAAGAGAGGCCCGGAACGCCGCGCTTGACCACTTCGAAGATCAGCGAGGCGAGGGGGATCATCGCCAGCGCGAAAGCGGCGACGATCAGCATCGTCATCGTCCTGTCTACGGCCCGCCGCGGGCCCTCGACCGCGCGCGACCAGGCGTAGATCCCAGCGCAGGCGACGAGGACCGAGAGCGCCAGGGTCAGCGCGACCGTGAACGAGCCGGCGGCGGCGAGGACGGCGCCGACGAGGACGAAGGAGCCGCCGTAGACGCCGTAGGGCGCCCATTTGGGCAGGATGCCGCCGGCGAGCTTGACGCCGCCGGGATGTTGGGAGATCGCCGCCACCGCCTATTCCCCTCCCTGCTGGCGGGCGATGATCGCCCGCGCGGCGAAGTTGGTCAGCAGGGTGATCAGGAAGAGGACCAGCCCGGTCGCGATCAGCAGGTTGACCCGCAGTCCCGAGGACTCGGGGAAGTTGAGGGCGATGTTGGCGGCGATCGTCGAGGGATTCGCCTGGCTGATCAGGTTGAAGGTGACGACGCCGGAGGCGGAGAGGATGATCGTCACCGCCATCGTCTCGCCGAGGGCGCGACCGAGGCCGAGCATGGCGCCGCTGATCACCGACGATTTGCCGAACGGGAGGACCGTCATCCGGATCATCTCCCAGCGCGTGGCGCCGAGAGCCTGGGCGCCCTCCATCTGTTTGCGCGGAGTCTGGGCGAAGGCCTCGCGCGCGATCGCGGAGACGATCGGCAAGATCATCAATGCCAGCACCAGTCCGGCGACGAACATCGTCCGGCCGGTCGCCGACGCCGGCCCCTCGAAGAAGGGGATCCAGCCGAGGTTTTCTTCCAGCCATTTCAGCACCGGCACCGCGGCGGGGCCGAGCACGAAGATCCCCCAGAGGCCGTAGATGATGCTCGGGATCGCGGCCAGCAGGTCGACCAGGAAGCCGAGCGCGAGGGCGAGCCGCGCCGGCGCGATGTGGGTGATGAAGAGGGCCACCGCAACCGCCAGCGGGACCGCGACGATTGCCGCGAAGGTCGCCGCCACCAGGGTGCCGAAGGCGAGCGGGGCGACGTATTCGATGAAGGTTTCGCCACCGGGCAGTTCGGAGGCATTGGCGGTCAGCGCCGGCATCCCCTCGGAGACGAGGAAGATCGCGACCCCGGCGAGCAGGGCCAGGATCGTGACGGCGGCAATTACCGCGACGTTGGAGAAGACCCGGTCACCGCGGCGGCGGCGCCCTCCGGACGCCGCCGCCAGCAGTTGGCCGGCATTGGTCGTGGTGTCGACCGAGGCCACTCGGGTCTAGCCTTCGATTGCTTCCACTGCCGGGGTGATTTTCTTGGTCAGCGCCGCCGAGAGCGGGGCCGAGCCGGCCTGTTCGGCAGCCAGTTCCTGGCCTTCGGGGCTGATCGCGTATTCGAGGTACGCCTTGACCAGTTCCGCTTCCGAGGCCGACTTGTACTGGGTGCAGGCGATCGCGTAGGAGGTGAGCACGATCGGGTAGGTCCCCTGCGATTCCGTTTTCCGTTCGAGCTTGAACGGGAACGTGTATTTGCCCGAGACCTCTTCCTTGTCGATCGGCGACTCCTCGAGCACGGCCGCGGCGGCTTCAGGCGTCGGCGCCTCCCAGCTCGAGCCGACCTTGATTTCGGCTTTGCCGAGTTCGCCGGCCTGGCTGGCGTCGGCGTAGCCGATCGTGCCTTCTCCGGCAGCGACCGCTTCGACCATTCCGGAGGTGCCGGAAGCCGCTTCGCCGCCCTTCACCGGCCATTTCTGTTCCGGTTCGTACGTCCAGACTTTGGGAACCACCGCGCTCAGGTATTCGGTGAAGTTCTGCGTCGTTCCCGATTCGTCGGAGCGGTTGACCGGGGTGATGCGGGTTTCGGGCAGTTCGACGCCGGGATTGTCTTTGGCGATCGCCGGGTCGTTCCATTCGGTGATTTCCTGGTTGAAGATCTTCGCCAGGGTTTCCGGATCGAGTTTGAGCTGTTCGACTTCCGGCAGGTTGTAGACGATCGCGATCGGAGAGACGTAGACAGGCACCTCGACCAGTTCGCCCGGTTCGCAGCGCTTGGCCGCTTTTTCGAGTTCGCCTTCGTCGGGCGAGAGCGCCGCATCGCTGCCGGCATAGGCAATGGCCTTGGAGATGAACTGTTCGCGACCGCCGCCGGAGCCGACCGGGTCGTAGGCGATCGTGACGCCCGAGTTTTCCCCCTCGAAGGTCGCTATCCAGGCTTCCTGCGCCGCCTGCTGCGCGGTCGAGCCGGCGCCGGCGATTTCGCCGGAGAGTTCGCTGCCCGAGGATCCCCCACCGCCGCTGCTGGTGCTGTCGCTGCTGCTGCCACCGCCGCCGCAAGCGGCGATCACGAGCGCCAGAACGGCGGCCGACGCAAACAGCGCGATCCATCTAGTGCCAGACATCAGTCTCCCTTGGTTGTGGAACGAGTTCGCTGACGACGCCGGGGTAGGCGGCGTCGAGTTCAGCGTCCCAGCGGTCGCCCTGGACCTTGTTACCTGCGTGTAGCGGTGTTGTAAAAAAGATGTAAAAGAGGCTGGAGCCGAGCGCGGCCATCAACCATCCGGCGAGAAGCGGTAGCCGATTCCGTTGTGGGTGTGGATCAGCTGCAGGTCCGGCAGCGCCTGGCCGAGCTTGGCGCGCAGGCGGCTGACGTAGACGTCGACCGAGCGGTCCTCGGGACGCGGCTGGGTCCCCCAGACCTCGAGGAAGAGTTCCTCGCGGGTCATGATCCGCTGCGGGTGCGAGGAGAGCGTCACCAGCAGCTGCAGCTCGCGCATCGTTAGGCTCAGCGGGCGACCGTCGACGAGGGCGGCATGCTCCTCCGGCCGGACCTCGAGCCGGCCGGAAACGGGTTGCGAAGAGGCCCCAGTCTCGATCGCCATAATCGGCGATCATTGCCGCAAACGTGCCTGAGCCCGTTATCCGGCGGTAAAGCTGCTGTGAACGACCTGTGAAGATCGGTCGGGCTCGGCGACGTTGTCCGGCGAGGGCAACGAATCGTCGACGGCGCCGACCGGCTCGGGATCGAAGCGATAGCCGACGCCGAAGTGCGTGTGGATGTAGCCGAAGTTCGGCGAGCGCTTCTCCAGCTTCTGGCGCAGCTTGCGGATGAAGACGTCGACGGAGCGATCGCCGTGAGCCATCGCGTAGCCCCAGACCCGCTGGTAGATCGTCTCCCGCTCGAGCACCTGGCCCTTGGCCTCGGCGAGGAGCTGCAGCAGCTCGAACTCGCGACGGGTCAAATCGAGGCTCTCGCCGCCGACGAAGGCCTGGAACTGGTCGGGGCGAATCTCGAGCTCGGCAGCGATCAGCGGCACCGACTCGGCTTCGTGGCGACTGCGGCGACGACGGCGCGAGACGGCCTCGATCCGCGCCATCGCCTCCTCGGGGTGGCAGGGCTTGGTGATCCAGTCGTCGGCGCCGAGACGCAGGCCGCGGACGCGCTGGGCGACGGTAGAACGCCCGGTGCAGACGATCACGCCGAGGTCGGGCAGCATCCCGCAGATCCGCTCCAGGTATCCCCAGCCGTCCTCCCCCAGCGCCTCGGGGTCGAGCAGGACAGCGTTCAGCTTCATCGCGACCAGCTCCTGCGGCGGCACCGCGCTGGCGGCCTGACGCAGCTGCCAGCCCGCCGCCTCGGCGCGCTTGGCAAGGACCGTGACGAAGCCGCTGTCGGTGTCGATGACCGCGAGCCTGATGTTCTGAGTCTGACTCATAGGCCGGCGGCAGCCGTGCGGGTCGTGAGCGGTAGGACCGACAAGACGTGGCGATTGTAGGCACAGCCCATGCCCGGGAACCCCTGGGTCACAGGATCTTCACAGGTTGCGCAGCTCGAAATTGCGGAAAACCGAGTCAAATGAGGTTCTAAAAGGTGGCTGGTCGCAGGCCGGTGGCGATGACCAGGAGGATCGCGACCCCTGAAATGTAACGGTAAATCACAAATGGCCGGTAACTCGAGGTGCGAACCAGGCGCAGGAGGAAGGAGATCGCCAGGTAGCCGGAGACGGCGGCGGCGATCGTGCCGACGACCATTGGCCCGGCGACCCCCGCGGGCAGTCCTTCGTGGACGGCGCCGATGCCTTTGAAGAGGGTGGCGCCGGCGACGATCGGGATCAGCAGCAGGAAGGAGAAGCGGGCGGCGCCGTCGCGGTCGAGGCCGAGCCAGCGGGCGGCGGTGATCGTGATCCCCGAGCGCGAAGTGCCGGGGGCGAGGGCGAGGACCTGGGCAAGGCCGATGTACCAGCCGTCGCGCAACCGGGTCTGCCCCAGCGCCCGGCGCTGCGGCATGCGATCGGCATAGCCGAGCAGGGCGCCGAAGACGATCAGCTGGATCGCGATCATCCAGGGCTCGCCGAGGTGTTCGTCGATGAAGTCGGAGCCGATGCCGCCGGCGATCACGGCCGGGATCGTGCCGATCGCGATCGCGACCGAGAGACGCTGCTCGTCGGAGCGGATCGCGCGCTGGCGGACCGCGGCGAGGAAGCCCCGGACCAGCTGCGCGACCTCACGCCGAAAGTAGGCGATGGCGGCGATCAGGGTGCCGGCGTGGAGGGCGACGTCGAAGGTCTTGTTGAACTGCTCGTCTTCGAGCAGGAAGGTGTATTCCTGCAGCCAGGGGACGATGATCAGATGGCCGGAGGAGGAGATCGGCAGGAACTCGGTCAGGCCCTGGACGATCCCGAGTAGGAGGGCCTCGAGGTTCGACATCGGCGCCGCACTCTATGGGGACCCGGGGACAGGGGCCCACCGCCACCGGGTGCGGTAGATTTCCGCCCCGTGAAGCGAGTAGCCGCATCCCTGCTCTCGGTCCTGGCGCTGATGCTGGTCGCCGCACCGGCCGCGCTGGCCGACAACGGCGTCGGTCTCGCCGGCCCGACCACCGACAAGACGGTGACCTTCTTCTGCTTCGGCGTGATCGCCTTCTTCGTCGTCCTCGTCGTCGTCATGTCCCTGATCCAGGGTCATTTCGACAAGCGCAAAGAAGAACGCAAGAACACCCTGAAACGCCTCTCCTAGCGACTGGCGAAACACGGCCTCTCCGCCCGAGGAGACCGGCCCAGACAAGCCGCGCGGCGCATCCGACGTTCACCCCAGCCTGGTGCGGTCAATGTCGGATTCGAGATTCGACGTTGCCCCCATGCGTCGAGGGGAGGGTGCCGACCACCCTCTCCGGGCAGGTAGGGCGGCCGGCACCCTTCCCTCCAGGCCCAGGCGCACGATTCGTGCGGTTCCTTCTGGACGCATCGCGTCCGGAAGGAACCGCACGATGCGGATTCCGGCCGATCCTCCATCCCGTGGTTCCTTTTGGAGGCAGGACGGCCAAAAGGAACCACGACTTCGGGGGCGGGCGGGACGGCGCACCTACCTGCCCCTGTGGGGGCGTCGGCCCGCCCGCCCTGGAAGCGCTCGACACATTGACCACACCAGAGGGGTGTCAATGTGTCGAGCGCGCTGGGAGGCAGGCGAGCCGTCAGGCCCGGCGTGGCCAGGCCGGCGGTTTCGCCAATCCTCTTACGAGAGGCGGAAGCCGCTGAGCAAGCGTTTCTCGGTCTCGCCCTCGACCTCGGCGACGACTTCGACCCGGCCCTCGAGCGGGGTGCCGCGGATCTTGGTCGCCAGCAGGTCGTCGACCTGGAAGATTCCGGCGGAGTTGTTGAGCTGGATCTCGAGCCGCACCGGCCGCTCCTCGCCGGCCTCGATTCGCACCTCGTCGATCGCCGCGGCGGAGATCGAGTGGATCCCCTCGTGGCCGGCCTCGATCGGGATCCGGGTCCGGCCCTGCGCCATGTCGAGCGCGTCGGCGACGCGGACGACGCCGGCCTCGAGCGTATAGGGCTCGCCGCGGCGGCGGTGGCCGATGATCGCGTGCAGGATCTCGGAGGCGACGATCGTCCGCTCCGGCTCTTTGTAGGCCGGCGCCAGCAGCCGGTCGAGAGCACCGCCAGCGAGGAACAGGGAGTAGGTCTCGTGATCGGCGCGGTGGATCGACATGCCGACGTCGTGCAGCAGGGCGCCGCCGGCGACGACCACCTCGGCGTCGCGCGCCCGCATCCCGTGGTCGGTGACCACGGACGGCTCGACCCCGGCTTTGACCAGCAGCCGCAGCAGTCGCAGGGAGATGTTGAGGATGATCTGCATGTGGACCCAGGAGTGGTCCGACATGCCGAGTCGCTCGGCGTGGACCTGGGCCATGTACCACCAGGTCCGCACCTGCTCGTCCCCGTTTATCGAGTCGAGGAACGCCTCCAGCTTACGATTGCCGCGGGTCGGGGCGCGCACGTGCGCCTCGGCGATCGCCTCGCGCGGCGGTTTGCGATCGGGGCCCTCGGGGGCGGGGGCGGGAACCTTCTCCTCAGGCGGCACCCGCTGATCGTAGGCTCAGCCGCAGACGGGCCAGGGGCTCGAGCCCGAGCGCACGTAGAGCAACGCCGCCCGGTAGTCCTGTTCGGCCTCCGGAGCGGCGGCCGGGTCGCCGTGGCCGCCAACCGATTCCCAGGTGCCGTAGTCGAACTGGTATTTGCCCCGATAGGTGCCGTCGGCGGAGACGACGTGCGGATCTCCCCCGCTCTCGCAGGCGGCGATCGATTCGAGCGTGGCCATCGAGACCCCGCCCGGCAGGTCGGCGAACCGTTCTTCGCGTTCGCGCTGGCGTTTCGCCGCTTCGGCTTCCTTCCTGGCCGCGATCCGCGCCACCGCGACGTCGATCGAACGCTCGAACTGCTCGCCCGCCGGCCGTCCCAGGCCGAGCGGCGCAACCTCGGCATCCGAGACTGCGACGACAGAGCCGTCGCCGGGATCGGTGGACGCCAGTGCGGCCACGGGAAACGCCATGGCCAGGGCGAGAAGAACGAAAAAGTATGAGCGCTTCATGAGCAGCGCGTAAGCGTTCCGGAAAGATCACCACCTATGTGTGTTGCTCATCACACAATCTTTCCTGTTCATAAGTCGTGGGTG
>DATKLT010000077.1:0-54713 GCA_035542315.1 Solirubrobacterales bacterium
TCCCGGGTTATAGGCCGGGAAAAGTCGACAACGCTCTCGCGTCCCGCCAAACCGCCTCGCACTAAGGCCTGACCCGCACACCTACCTGCCCGTGTGGGTGTGCGGGTCAGGCCCCAACCTCTTCGCACCGCCCTACTCGACGATCGTCAGCTCTTTCGGCAGCGTGCTCAGGTTCCGGAACGAGTCCTCCGTCACCACCACGAAGTCCTCGATGCGCACGCCCAGCTTGCCCGGGAGGTAGATCCCCGGCTCGACCGTGACGACTTCTCCCGGGGCGAGGACGTCGTCGGATTTGGGCGAGAGGCGCGGGGCCTCGTGGACCTCGAGACCGACACCGTGGCCGAGACCGTGGCCGAAGTGCTTGGCGTGGCCGGCGTCGTCGATGATCTTGCGGGCGACGGCGTCGACGTCTTCGCCCGTGGTCCCGGCGATCACGGCGTCGAGCGAGGCGAGCTGGGCCTCGAGCACCGTCTCGTAGACGGCGCGGGCCTCCTCGCCGGGGTCGCCGGTGGCGTAGGTGCGGGTGCCGTCGGAGCAGTAGCCGTCGAGCTGGGCGCCCATGTCGAAGACGACCAGCTCGCCCTTGCCGATCGTCCGCTCGCCGGGCTCGGCGTGCGGCAGGGCGCCGTTGGGGCCGGCGGCGACGATCGCCGGAAACGAGGGGTCGCCGCCGAGCTCGCGGATCCGCGCTTCGGCGGCGCGGGCGACGTCGCGCTCGCTGTGGCCGGCGAGGCCGCGTTCGATGCTCCACAGCCAAACCTCGTCGGCGACCTTGGAGGCCTCTTCGATCGCCTTCAGCTCGCCCTCGTCCTTGACCCGGCGCAGCGCCTCGACGACCCCGCCGGCGGGCACTGCCTCGACCTCGTCGGCGAGTTTCTCCTTCAGTTTCGCCAGCGTGCGGACCGCCATGTGGTCGTCCTCGAAGCCGCTGCGACCCTCGAGCCGGGCGGCAATCGCCCCCAGCCAGTCGCCTTCGACCGTCTCCGGCTCCCAGCCCTCGACCTCGGCGGCGGCGCGCTCGGTGTAGCGGAAGTCAGTCAGGAAGATCCGCACGCCGGGCCCGCAGATACAGGCCCCGTTGGTCCCGCTGAAGCCGGTCAGGTAGCGGACGTTGGTCAGGTCGGTGACCAGCATCCGGTCGAGCTCGCGCTCGGCCAGCACCGCCTCGAGGCGGTCGCCGCGCCCGCGCATCAGGCGCTCGCCCCGAGCTCGCGGGCGAGCAGCTCCAGCGCCTCGCGGTAGCCGTCGGCGCCCTTGCCGGAGATCTTCGCCAGGACGAGGCCGTCGAAGACCGACTCCTTGCGCCAGTCGTCGCGCGACTCGACGTCGGAGAGATGGACCTCGACCGTCGGCGGCGCGGCGACCGCGAGCGCGTCGCCGATCGCGCGGCTGTAGTGGGTCCAGGCACCGGCGTTGATCAGCGCCGCGTCGGCGGTGTCGGGCAGCCGGTGCAGGTACTCGACGAACTCGCCCTCGTGGTTGGTCTGGAAGAAGATCGGTTCTAGGCCGAGCTCCCGCGCCCAGCCGGCGATTTGCGCCTCCAGCGCGGTCAGCGACTGGCCGCCGTAGATCGAGGCGTCGCGGCGCTCGAGGATGTCGAAGTTGACCCCGTGCAAAATCGCGACGCGGTTGCGAGTGGTGGTCATGCGAAGAGCTCCTCCACGGCCTCGCGCACCCTAGCGGGGTCGACCAGCTGCCCGGTGCGGGGCGCCCCTGGCTCGGACAGGAGTACGAAGCCGACTCCAGCCGCGGTCCGCTTCTTGTCGCGGCCGAGGGCGTCGATGATCGCGTCGAGCAGCGCATCGCCCCCGTCCTCGATCCGCGTCGGCAGCCCCTGGCGAGCGAGGATCGCCTCGACTTCCTCGCGCAGTGCCGGCGCCTCGGAGAGGCGCAGCGCGGCGAGCAGGCCGAGACCGACCGCCTCGCCGTGGCGGTAGCGCGCGTAGGAGGTCGCCGCCTCGATCCCGTGGCCGACGGTGTGGCCGAGGTTGAGGATGTGGCGCAGGCCGCCGTCGCGCTCGTCGGCAGCAACCACCTCGCACTTGAAGCGAGCGCAGGCGAAGATGACGTCGTCGAGCTCGGCCTCGTCGAGGTCTTCGATCAGCCGCACCCGCTCCCAGAGCGCCCCGCCGGCTAGCAGCCCGGTCTTCAGCACCTCGACGAAGCCGGCCGCCAGCTCCTCACGGGGAAGCGTTGCCAGCGTCGTCGTGTCGGAAAGCACGGCCGCGGGCAGGTGATAGGCACCAGCGTAGTTCTTGCCCTGCGGCAGGTCGACGCCGGTCTTGCCGCCGTACGCCGAATCGACCTGGGCGACCAGGGTCGTCGGCAGGTGGACGACAGGGACGCCGCGCTGGTAAAGGTGGGCAACGAAGCCGCCGACGTCGCCGACGACGCCGCCGCCGACGGCGACGACGTGGTCCTCGCGGGTCATCCCCGCGTCGGCCAGCGCTTCGAGGATCGCGCCGGCCTGGGCGATCGTCTTCGTCTGCTCGCCGTAGAGGGTCGCGTCCTGGCCAGCCAGCGGCCCCAGTCGCCCGCCGAAGAGCTCGACCGTGGTCGTGTCGGCGACGAGGAAACGGCGACCCTCGAGTGGCCACCAGCCGCCCTCGATCGCGCCCATCAGCCCCGAGCCGACGTAGATCGGGTACTCGCCGGACTCGCTCGACGCCCAAAGCATGCGGGTGCCAGCGGGGAGCTCGGCCAGGGCCTGGATCGTCGGCAGAGCCCGCTCGACGATCTCGTGGTCGCCCATCGGCACCACCGCGTCGGCCAGCTCTTCGTAGAGCGGCAGCCGCGCCGCCAGCAGCTCGCGGACGTCGTCCTCGCTCGTCGCCAGCGGTCGCTTGCTGTGGGCGATGCGGCGCCAAGACTCGGCCGGGTCGACCTGCAGCCAGACGACCACGTGGCGGTCGAGCGCCGCGCGCACCCGCTGGTTGAGGATGCTGCCGCCGCCGAGCGCGATCGCGCCGCCGCCGGCGTTCTCGAGCAGCTCGCCGACCACCTCGGCCTCGCGGGCACGGAAGGCCTCCTCGCCGTCCTCCCTGAACGCCTCGTCGATCGGCTTGCCGAGGGCAGCCGTCATCAGGTCGTCGATCTCGGTCGTCTCCAGGCCGGAGGCGCGGGCGGCGGCGAGCGCGGTGCTCTTGCCCGCGCCCATGAACCCGATGAAGACGATCGCCGGGCGGCTCACGGGTTCACCCCCGCCAGTCGATGCGCTGCTTGTATGCCCCTACGGCGGCGAGCACGTCGTCGATGTGGTCGCCGCCGAACTTCTCCCGGTAGGCGCGGGCGAGGGTGAGGCAGACCATCGCCTCGGCGACGACGGCGGCGGCGGGGACGACGGTCGAGTCGGTGCGCTCGCGCAGCGCCTGGGCCGGTTCCTTGGTCTCGGTGTCGACCGAGCGCAGCGGCTTGGTCAGGGTCGAGATCGGCTTGATCGCCGCCCGCACGTGCAGCGGCAGCCCGTTCGTCATCCCGCCCTCGAGGCCGCCGGCGTGGTTGGTCTCGCGGAAGTAGCCGCGCTCCTCCGACCAGAAGATCTCGTCGTGGGCCTCCGAGCCGGGGCGGCCGGCGACGTCCCAGGCTTCGCCGATCGCGACCCCCTTGACCGACTGGATCGAGGCGACGGCGCCGGCGAGACGGCCGTCGAGGCGGTCTTCCCAGGAGATGTGGGAGCCGAGCCCAGGGACGAGGCCGAAGGCGATCACCTCGAAGCTGCCGCCGAGGCTCTCGTTCGCCTTGCGCAGGCGGTTGATCTCCGCGACCATCGCCTTGCTGGTCTCGGGGTCGAGGACGCGGACAGGGTCCTCGTCGACGGCGGCGAAGTCGGCCGCGGTCAGGTCCTCCCGCTCGGGCGCCCGGATCGAGGCGATCTGCAGCACGTGGCTGTGGACATCGACGCCGAGCGCGGTGAGGAATGCGCGGGCGATCGTCCCCGCCGCCACCCGCGCCGCGGTCTCGCGAGCGCTGGCCCGCTCGAGCACGTTGCGGATGTCGCTGTGGCCGTATTTCTGGGCGCCGACCAGGTCGGCGTGACCGGGCCGCGGCAGGTGGACTTCGTCGGGCGCGAACCCCTCCACCGGCCAGGGGTTCATCCGCTCCTCCCAGTTGGCGTAGTCGCGGTTGGCGACGAGCAGGGCGATCGGTCCACCCAGCGTGCGCCCGTGGCGGACGCCTGAACGGACGTCGACGGTGTCGGTCTCGATCCGCATCCGGCCACCGCGGCCGTGGCCGAGCTGGCGCCGCGCCATATCGCGGTCGAGCACCTCGCGGTCGAGCTCGAGCCCGGCCGGCATGCCCTCGACGATCGCGACGAGCCCAGGCCCGTGCGACTCGCCGGCGGTGGTGAAGCGGAAGGCAGTCATCTACCCGGTGGTCTTCCTCAGCGTGAGCTTCTTTCCCTTGGTCAGCGGGGCGTTGCCGTTCGGCTCGAACTTGACCTTGATCTTCACCTTCAGGCCGCCGGACTTTTCCAGCTTCTTCTTCCACTTGCCGACTGGCTTGATCGTGAGCTTCGGGCTCGCCGCTTCCCCGACCGTCCGGGTCACCTTCTTCACACCTTTTCCGGAAATGGTGAAGGTGCCGGCACCGGGGGCCTTGAGTTCGAGCGTCGCCGTGCCCTTCTTCTTGTTCAGCTTCAGCTTGCCGAACTTGAAACTCGATTCCGTCGGGCAGACCTGAGTCGGGACGAACTCGTAGGCGCCGATGTCGGTCACCGAGACGCCGCCGAGGCAGCGAGGCAGGGTCCGCGCTTCCCCCGCCAGGGCGGTTGCGCCGTTGAGCGGATCGTCGCTGCCGGCGTCGATCGTCGGCGAACCTGACGCCTCGGCGAAGTTGCCGGCGGCGGCATCGAGGAAGAGGGGCGAAGCCGTCTGGTTGCCGTTGGTGCCGGGAGGAGTGATCGCGGTGAACGGCGGTTCCTCTTCGAAGATCGTCGCGTAGTTCGAGTTGTGCAGCGTCAGGTGGGCCCCCGAGAACCCTTCGTATTCGGCGGTGATGTCCTTCCCCTGGCTGGCCCGGGCGATCACGTTCGTGGCGGACACGGTGAGGACGCCTCCGGCCGAGCCTTCGCCAAAGAGCCCGGAGCCCCCCGGATCGACGTCGATCGCGGTCACGTTGCGCAAGCTCACTTCGACCGTTTCCCCGTCGGCTTCGAGGCCGATGGCGTGGGTTCCGCTGTGGCCGCCGTGCGCCCAGCAGACGACGTCGCGGAAGACGCCGCCGTCAAGCAGATTGCAGGCGTCTTCGTTTCCCGTATAGGAGACGAAGATCCGTTCGCCGCTGCCTTCGCGCGGGCCGAAGAAGCCGCTGCCTTCGATGCGCAGATCGTGGAAGGCAGGTGCCGCACCGACGCCGGCGCGCACGGCGTGGCCGTTGGTCTGGATCACCGGAACCGGCTGTCCGGGTACCCCACCGACGTCGACACTGCGGAAGGCGAGTTCGACCGAGAGCGAGTAGGTGCCGGGCTCGACCACGATCTTGTCGCCCGCCGTGAACCCCACTTCCTCCGCTTTCTTCAGTTCGCAAGGGGCCGCTTCGGTGCATTCGCTGCCGCTCCCAGAGGGAGCGGCGTAGTAGGTCGTCGTTGCAAATGCACTGGGGGCGAGGACCGCGAGACAGACGGCGCCGAGCGCCGCCGCGAGCGAGAAACGCAGCGTCATGTTCATGGCGCGAAGGCTATCGGCGCGACTCGCCACGCGCGGCGGCGCGCATCACGTCGAGATCCGGTTTGCGGCCGGTCCAGATCTCGAAGGAGAGCGCGCCCTGCTGGACGAGGACCTCAAGGCCGTCGACGGTCTCGGCGCCTGCCGCAGCCGCCGCGGCGAGCAGCAGCGACGGCCCGCCTCCGTAGACCATGTCGACGACCACCTGCTCGGGGCCAAATCGATCGCGCCGCAGCGGCAGGCTCTCGAATGGGTCTTCCCCTTGAAGCCCGACGATCGTGGTGTTGACGATCAGGTCGTACCGCTCCTGGAGCAGCTCTGCGTCCGGGCCCCGATCGGCCTCGGCCTGGACGGTCTGCACCGAGATCTCGACCTGCAGCTCCTCGGCGCGCGCGGTGACCTCGATCTGGACCTGCTCCGCTCGCGCGACGGTGCGGTTCCAGATCTCGACGTCGGCGCCGGCCTCTGCCAGCGCCCAGACCGCCGCCATCCCCGCGCCGCCAGCGCCGAGGACAAGAGCGCGGCGCCCCTGCGGCGACTCGGGCAGTGACGCGACCAGGCCCGGCGCGTCGGTGTTGTCGGCCCGAATGCCGCCGCCCTGCTCGAAGCTGAGGGTGTTGGCGGCGCCGATCTCACTCGCGGTCCTGCTCGCCGTGGAGGCAAGGGCGAAGGCGGCGAGCTTGTGCGGCACGGTCACGTTGGCGCCGGCGAAACCGGCCGCCGCCATTTCTCCCAGCAGCTCGGCGAACCCCTCGGGGGAGACCTCGATCGCCTCGTAGCTCCAATCGTCCATCCCCATCGCCGCCAGCGCCGCGTTGTGCATCGCCGGCGAGCGCGAGTGCCCGACCGGGAAGCCGATCACGGCAAGCCGCGGCACAGGCGCCTATTCCCCGCAGGTGGACGGCTCGTTGCCGCCGTTTTCTTCGCGCGCCTTTTCGTAGGCGGCGACGTCCTTTTCGAATTCCGCGTTGGTCTTCGAGAAGGACAGTTCGTCGCACGTGTTCGGCTTGTTGACGTAGAAGAGGTATTCGGTCTTCGCCGGATGGGCGGCGGCCTGCAGGGCGGCGAGCCCGGGGCTGTTGATCGGGCCCGGGGGCAGGCCCTGGTTGGTGCGCGTGTTGTAGGGCGAGTTGGTTTCCAGCTGGGACTGGGTCAGCGGCTTCGTGTAGTTGCCGGTGGCGAAGCGGATCGTCGCGTCGATCCCGAGCGGGATCCCTTCGTGCAGGCGGTTGTAGATCACCGAGGAGACCAGCTTGCGCTGCTTCGCGACGCCGGCCTCGCGCTCGATCATCGAGGCGATCGTGACCACGTCGAACACCGTCAGATTCTTCGACTTGGCGTACTTCATGTTCACCTTCTTGATTTTCCGCTTGAAGTCTTCGAGCTGGAGCTGGACCAGGTCGGCGACGGGCGCCTTCGGCTTCAGTTCAAACGTGTCGGGGAAGAGGAAACCCTCGAGGTTCTTCGCATTCTTGCCGCCGTATTCGGCCGGGTTCAAGTACTTCGACTTCACCGTCTTCTTCGTGTAGCTGCCGGGGACGCCGTCTTCTTCGACCAGCTGCGCCGCCTGCGAGCGGCTGTAGCCCTCGGGGATCGTCACCGTCGTCACCCGCTTCGCCGGCGGTTGGGAAAGGGCGTCGATCGCCGCGCCGTAGCTCATATCGTGCTTGAGGGTGAAGTGTCCGGCGTAGAGGTCGGAACGCTTGCCGGCCAGCGTCACCCGCATCTGGAACAGGGTCGAGGTGTCGACCAGGCCGAACAGCGTCGAGCCTCCGATCACGCCTTCCTTCTCGAGCAGTTCGCCGACTTCGCTGACGCTCGACCCCTTCGGGATCGTCACCGCGACCTTGCCGCTGCCGTCGCCGTGGAAGGGCTGGAACAGGGCCCAGAGGAACCAGATCACGAGCACGGCGACGATCACGACCGCGATCAAGGCCGGGTGACGGGCGAAGCGACCGAAGATCCCACCCCGCTCGCTGCCGGCGCGGCGGCCGCCCGAGGCGGCTCCGGTCATCGCCGGATCGCCTTCCTCGTGAAACCCCCAGTCCTCAGCCGGCGCCTGCCGCGGCTCGTACTCGTGTTCCCAGGTCTGCTCGCGCGGCGGCTCGGGAGTGACCTCGGGCGGCGTCGCGGGCTCGGAGGTGGCCGCGGCGGCGCCGGCTGCGGCCGCCGCGCTGGCCGCAGCCGCCTTCTGGTCGCCGGTCGTGGGCTCCTCGGCGGCGGGGCTGGGAGGAGCGGGCGGCGGCGCGGCATCGTCGCCGGCCTTCGGCGCCGCCTCCGGCTCGGGAGTCGGCGGGTCCTCGTCCCAGAACTCCTGCTCGGGGGTGCGCGGCGGCTTCGGCGGCTCGGCCGGCTTCTCGGGCTCCGGCGGCGGTGCCTTCGCCGCTTCCTTCTCGGCCTGCTTGGCGGCCTTCTTCTGACGCTTTTCCTCGCGCGCCAGGCGCCGCTCCTCGCGCTCGCGGGCGGCCGGGTCGTCGGGGTCGGCGAAGGCGTCGTCGCTGCGCCAGTCCTCGCTCATCGCGGCTCCTCCGTAGGTTGCGAGGCGAGATAGCCCTCGAGCATGTGGGCGGCGGCGAGCGAGTCGCGCGCGGCGGAGGCGCCGGCGCGGCGGCTGGCGTCGGCCATACGGGTGGTCAGGCGCTCGTCGTAGGTCTCCACCGGCACCGGAAGCATGGCCCTCAGTTCGGCGCAAAAAGTGCGCGCCAGCGCTGCCTGGCTGCCCTCCTCGCCGCTCAGGTGCACGGGCAGCCCGACGACGACCCGCTCGACCCCGTGCTCGTCGACCAGCTCGGCTACCGCGCGCGGCTCCGGCGGTTCGATCACCGGCAGCGGCGTCGCCAGGGTCCCGCTCGGGTCAGAGAGCGCCGCGCCCATCCGCACCGTGCCGTGGTCGAGGGCGAGGACGCGCATCGCGGTCAGCCCAGCTCCCGCTCCACCGCGGCGCGGGCCGCGGCCAGCGCCTCGTCGAGCTTCTCGGGATCTCGCCCACCCGCCTGAGCCATCTCGTCACGACCGCCACCGCCGCCGCCGATCAGCGGCGCCGCCTCGCGGATCAGGTCCGCCGCCGAGACGCGGCCGGCAACGTCCTTGGAGGACAACGCCACCAGCCCCGCTTTCTCGCCGAAGGCTCCGCCCAGCACCACGACCGCCCCTACCCCACCGAGCTTAGACTGAATCCGGTTGGCGAGGTCGAGCAGCGCCTTCGGGTCGGTCGCGGCAGCCGACTTCGCGGCGACGAGCTTCACGCCCTCCCCTGCCGCGGCGATCTCGACCGGCGCGCCGGCGAGCGCCTCGGCCTCGTCGCCGAGGGCCGCCGCTCCCGCCTTCTGGGCGGCGGCGCCGGCTTCCTTCAGCCGCTCCGCCGCCTTGCCCGCGGCGGCGACCGGGTCCTGCGCGTTGCCGAGCAGCTCGCCGGCCTCGCGCAGCTGCGCCTCGCGCTCGCGGAAGAAGTCAATGGCGGCAGGTCCCGTGATCGCCTCGACCCGGCGCACGTTGGCGGCGCTGGAGCCCTCGGCGGAGACCTTGAAGATGCCGATCTCGGCGGTGTTGGCGACGTGGGTGCCTCCGCAGAGCTCGCGCGAGACCCCGTCGACCTCGACCACGCGCACGATCTCGCCGTATTTCTCGCCGAACAGCGCCATCGCGCCCAGCTTTTCGGCCTCCGGCCGCTCCATCTCCAGCCAGCGCACCGGGCGGCTCGCCTTGACCCACTCGTTGACCCGGTCCTCGACTGCGGCCACGTCCTCGGTGCTCAGCGCCTGGCCGTGGGTGAAGTCGAAGCGCAGCTTCTCCGGGTCGACCTTGGAGCCGGCCTGGCGCACGTGGGTGCCGAGACGCTCGCGCAGCGCGGCGTGGAGGAGGTGCGTCGCGGTGTGGTTGCGCATCGTCGCGTGACGGGTCTCACGATCCACTTCCGCCTCTACCTGAGCGCCTGGCTCCAGCACGGCGCCGGCGGTCCGGACCTCGAGCACCTGATCCGATCCGATCCGGTACACGTCCGCGATCTCCGCCTCACCATCCCCCCACCGCAGGACACCGGAGTCCGAGACCTGGCCGCCACCCTCCGCATAGAAGGGGCTCTGCTCCAGCTTGACCAGAGCGCCCCCCTGCTCGGGATCGACCGAGGCAACGCCGGTTGTCGTGTGCAGCGTTTCGTAGCCCACGAACTCGGTGGGAGGCGCGCCGCCGACGAAGCCGAGCACCCGGGCGTGGCTGTCCTCGGAGCCGTGGGCGGTGGCGGCGCCCATGCGGGCGCGGGCGCGCTGCTCCTCCATCAGCTCCTCGAAACCCGAATCGTCGACCGCCAGGCCCTCTTCGGCGAGCAGCTCCTTGGTCAGGTCGTAGGGGAAGCCGTAGGTGTCGTGCAATTTGAAGGCCTCGGCGGCGTCGATCCAGGAGGTCTCGCTCTGCTTCGCCTCGGCGATCAGCCGCTCGAGCAGCTCGGTGCCGCGCTCGAGGGTGCGGCCGAAGCTCTCCTCCTCGTCGCCGACCCAGCGCGCGATCGTCTCCCGCTCCGCCCCCAGCTCCGGGTAGCTCTCCCCCATCAGCTCGATCGTGCGCTCGGCGAACTGCCCGAGCCAGGGGGACTCGAGGCCAATCACGCGGCCCTGCTGGATCGCGCGGCGCATGATCCGGCGCAGGATGTAGCCGCGGTCCTCGTTGGAGGGGACGACGCCGTCGGCGATCAGGAAGGTGGCGCCGCGGGCGTGGTCGGCGATGATCCGCATCGCCCGGGTGACCTTGCCGCCGTCGGCGTAGCTGGCGCCAGAGAGCTCCTCGGCGAGCTCGACCAGCGGGCGGACGTGGTCGACCTCGTACACCGACGGGACGTCCTGGAGGATCGCCGCCATCCGGTCGAGTCCCATGCCGGTGTCGATGTTGCGACTCGGCAGCTCGGTCAGGCTGCCGTCCTCGGCCAGGTCGTAGCTCATGAAGACGTGGTTCCAGAACTCGAGGAAGCGGTCACTGTCGTCGCCCGGGCGGTCGCCCTCGGCGCCGAATTCGAGGCCGCGGTCGAGGTAGAGCTCCGAGCAGGGGCCGCAGGGGCCGGTCGGCCCGCCCTGCCAGAAGTTGTCCTCGCGGCCGAGGCGGACGATCCGACCGTCCGGCACGCCAGTCGCGCGCCAAATCTCGATCGCCTCTTCGTCGGGGCCGAGGCCGAGCTCCTCATCGCCGCCAAACACAGTCACCCAGATCTTCTCCGGGTCCATTCCGAACCCCTCGGTCGAGAGCTCCCAGCCCCAGGGGATCGACTCGGCCTTGAAGTAGTCGCCGAAGCTCCAGTTGCCGAGCATCTCGAAGAAGGTGAGGTGGCGGGCGGTGTTGCCGACCTCCTCGATGTCGGTCGTGCGGAAGCACTTCTGGACGTCGGCAAGGCGCGAGGCCGGCGGCGTTTCGAGGCCGAGGAAGTAGGGCTTGAAGGGCTGCATCCCGGCCGTCGTGAGCAGCACCGTCGGGTCGAGGACCGAGGGCACCAGTGAGGCCGAGGGGACGATCTTGTGCCCGCGCTCGGCGAAGAACTCGAGGTAGGTGTCGCGAATCTCCTGGGCCTTCATGTGAGGGAGCCTAAATAAAACGCTGATACTCAGGCGGCCGCGGCAATCGTGCCGTGCCCGACGACGGTCTCGCCGTCGAGGAGGACGGCGGTTTGGCCGGGCGAGGCACCGGCGAAGGCCTCGCCGAGCTCGATCTCGAGGGCGTCGTGGCGGCCGCGAGCCGGGGTGCCGACGCTGGCCGGCAAAGCGCGCGAGTGGTAGCGGAGGCGGACCGCGTCGACGCGGGCGCCGTCGCGGTGCAGGACCGCGTCGCGGATGCTGATCCGGCGCGTCTCCACCTCCTCCCGAGTCCCGATCGTGACCGTGTTGGCGGCGGCGTCGGTGGCGATCACGTAAGCGGGCTCGTTGAGCGAGACACCGGTGCCGCGGCGCTGGCCGACGGTGAAGTTGTGGTGGCCGCGGTGGCGGCCGAGGCGCCGGCCGGAGCGGTCGATCACGTCGCCCTCGCGGTCGACGAGGCCGCCGTGGCGCCGCAAGAAGCCGCGCTTGCCCTGGCCGGCGAGGAAGCAGAGGTCCTGGCTCTCGGCCTTGCGCGCGACCGGCAGCCCGTGGCGCTCGGCGATCTCCCGCACCTCGGCCTTGGTCAGCTCGGTCAGCGGGAAGCCGAGCCGGTCGAGCAACCGCGGCGTCAGCGCCGCGAGCATGTAGCTCTGGTCCTTGGCCTCGTCGGCGCCGGCGGCGAGCAGCCGTCCCTCGCCGTCCTCGACGATCCGCGCGTAGTGCCCGGTGAGCAGTCGCTCGGCGCCGAGCCGCTCGGCGAGGTCGATCATCGCGCCGAGGCGGACTTCGCCATTGCAGAGGACGCAGGGATTCGGCGTGCGGCCCTCGGCGTAGCCGCTGACGAAGCGGTCGACGACGCGGCGGCGGAATTCCTGCTCGAGGTCGAGGGTGAAGTGCGGGATGCCGAGCGAGTGGGCGACCGCGCGGGCGCCGAGCACCGCCTCCGGCGAGCAGCAGGCCTTGGTCCCGTCGGTCTCCGGATCCGCCCAGAGCTTGACCGTAATCGCGACCACCTCGTTGCCCCGCTCGCGCTCGAGCAGCGCGGCGACGGCGCTGTCGACGCCGCCGGAGACGGCAACCGCGACGCGACCGTCATCCATCGCCAGCGGGAGCTGGGAGGAAGCGGCGGCGCTGAGAGCGCGGTGGAGGGCGTCGGTGGCAAGTTGCGCCGCATGGCGCTTGGCCGGTTCAAGACCGCCGAGGAGGTTGGCGGCGTCGTCGATGGAGAGACGGGCCGCGTCGAGGACTGGAGCGCCGTCGATCGACTCGGCGACGGCGGCACTGACGGCAGCGGTCGCACCGCAACCCTCGGTGTCGAAGCTGACCTCGCCGATCAGGCCGCCCTCGACCGTGAACGAGATTCGCGACAGGTCGCCGCAGGCGGCGCCCCCGGCCGCGCCCGTGAAGGCACCGTCGACCGCGGGCCCACGCCGCGTGGTGTCAGCCAGGTAGTGCTCGAAAAGCTCGCGATCCATCGCATTAAGGGTAGACGGGAGGGCTGCAGGCGCCGGCCCATCCGCACGCCCACAGGGCAGGTAGGTGTGCGGATGGGCCGGCGTTCGGGGCGGGTTAGGGACAGCGGACGAACGATCCCCCACGACAACCCATCGAGAGCCGGGCCCTCATCCACACCTACCTGCCATGTCGGTGCGGGTGAGGGCCCGGCGCCAGCGCCTGCCTCAAGTCCGCCGCGATCTCAGCCGGTTCGTCGCGCAACTGATCCCAGGTGACTCGTGCCGTGCGGAAGCCCTCGGCGAGGAGGATCCGGTCGCGCTCGCGGTCCGTCTGGAAGGCCCGCCGGGTGGAATGGACGGCGCCACCGTCGAGCTCGACGGCCAGCCGCTGCGGCTCCCAGAACGCGTCGATCTCGAAGAAGCGCCCGCGGAGGGCGAGATGGGCATTGAGCCGGGGCCGCGGCAGCGAGTAGTCGTCGACGAAACGCACGAAGTTCCACTCGAACTCGTTCCGGACGCGTCCAGTCGGCCGTTGTGACGACATCGCCTCCCGCAGCGCGACGACGCCGTGGCGCCCGGGGTGCCGGGCGATCATGCGAGGAATCCCGACGGGATCCCACAGCTCTCGCACTTCCATCTCGTTCCAGGCTCTCTCCAGCGCCCACTTGTCGACGGTGGCCGCGACGTCGAGCATCGTCCTCGCCACAGAGGTGACCGGGATGACACTGACCTCAGCCACTTCGCTGCGCCGCAGCGGCGAACGGTGGAGGAGGATGCCGGCGTGGCCACGATATTGGGTCGGCCGGGTCACTTCCGGGTGAATGGCGAACCGCGGCATCAGCCCCCAGACCTGTGCTGCGGAGCGATGGCTTAGTACGGCCTGTGGCCCGCAGGCGAGCACGGCCGCCAGCTGCCGCCCCTCCCAGCGCACGGTCGGACGCCCCACCGCGTAGACGCCGCGGTGCAGGCGATGGAGCGCGCCGCGGGAGACTCGCCGCTGAATCACCTGGCGGTCAACGCCAAGCGCACGCAACTGCGCCGCGCTGACGACTCCGTGCTGACGCTCGGCAAGGGACGTGACCACGGCGTCCACGGACTCTGAGGCGCGTTTTGATCGCATAGCGACCTAAAGGCGCCACGCGATCAGGCTCTCCCCCCTCTGACCAAGAAATAAGGCCCCAGCCCGCCGTTGCCGCCTCTAGCTTTGATCCCTTCATAAGAAGGTGGGTGCCTGCTCCCGACCCCTAGGGGCCATGGAGACGGTGGCTCCCGCGCCGTTTGTGTTGGGTCAAACGGTGAGACGGCTCTCGTACGGGCTCGAGCCTTGGCGCAACCGTAGCACCGCGCCCTGGGCACCGAGCGGACCGTGCCAGGCGGCAATGGGAACGCCCGAGGACGTCAGTCGTCGAGGTTGGAGAGATGCCACTCGGCTTCGCTCCAGCGCTCGGCCGGAACACGGAGGGAGATGTCGCCGTGGCCGAAGCGGTCGATCGGCCAGTCGGAGGTGAGGACGGCATCGAAGCCGGCCTCGATCAGCGCCTGGTGCCAGGCGCGGGCGGTGCGCAGGTCGGCGAAGTCGCGGACGATCTCCCAGCTATCGAAGCGGGGATCGTCAATCTGGACAGGCGTCTGGCCTGGTCCGGGAGCCGGGCGCCACTTGCGTGGAATCCAGTCCCGGAGGGCCATCTCAGTGCCCGGCGAGCTTGTGCTTGTGGATTGCGATGCCGAGGTCGCGCAACTGCGGATCGTCGACCGGGGCTGGCGCCCCGGTCAGCAGGTCGAAGCCCGAAGCGGTCTTGGGGAAGGCGATCACGTCGCGGATCGAGTCGGCGCCGCAGAGGCGCTGGACGATGCGGTCGACGCCATAGGCGATGCCGCCGTGCGGCGGCGCCCCGTAGCGCAGCGCCTCGAGCAGGAAGCCGAACCGCGCTCGCGCCGTCTCGGCGTCGATCCCGAGGGCGCCGAAGACCGCCTCCTGGACGTCGGCGCGGTTGATCCTGACCGAGCCGCCGCCGAGCTCCTGCCCGTTCCAGACGACGTCGTAGGCCTGGGCGCGGGCCGCGCCGGGGTCTTCAGGGTCGAACTCACCCTCGGGCGCGGTGAACGGGTGGTGCATCGCGTCCCAGCGGCGCTCGTCCTCGTTCCACTCCATCATCGGCCAGTCGACGATCCAGACGAGGCGGTTCTCGCGCTCGTCGATCAAGCCGAACTTCTCGCCGAGGTCGAGGCGCAGCTGGCCGAGCACCGCGTTGGCGACCGATCGCTTGTCGGCGACGAGCAGCAGCAGGTCGCCCTCCTCGGCGTGCAGGCGCGCGTTGAGGCCAGCCAGCTCGGCCTTGCTGAGGAACTTCGCCGTCGGCGAGCGCCAGCCCTCGCCCTCGCGGAACGCCCAGACCAGGCCTTTCGCCCCCAGCTCCTGGGCGCGCGAGATCAGCCCATCGAGCTCCGAGCGCGGCAGCTCGCGCTTGCCGGCGTTGATGCCGCGGATCGCGCCGCCGGACTCGAGCACCGAGCGGAAGACCTTGAACTCGGTCTGCGCCAGCTCCTCGCCGAGATCGACCAGCTCGAGGCCGAAACGCAGGTCCGGCCGGTCGGTCCCGAACCGGTCCATCGCCTCTGCGAAGCCCATCCGCTCCATCGTGGTCGCGATCTGGGGGCCACCGACGCGCTCGAAGACGTGCGCCAGCAACCGTTCGTTGGCCTCGATCACGTCGTCGACCCCGACGAAGGACATCTCGATATCGAGCTGGGTGAACTCGGCCTGACGGTCAGCCCGGGTCGCCTCGTCGCGGAAGCAGCGCGCCACCTGGTAGTAGCGCTCGAAGCCGGCGACCATCAGCAGCTGCTTGAACAGCTGCGGCGACTGCGGCAGCGCGTAGAAGGAGCCCTGCTGCTGGCTCGACGGCACGAGGAAGTCGCGCGCGCCCTCCGGCGTCGAGCGGGTCAGGACCGGCGTCTCGACGTCGACGAAGCCCTCGCCGTCGAGGAACTCGCGCATCGCGGCGACGACCCGGTGGCGCAGCGTCAGCGCCTCGCGCATCGCCTCTCGGCGCAGATCGAGGTAGCGGTAGCGCAGCCGCGTGTCCTCGCCCGCGTCGCCGGCATAGCCCTCGATCTGAAACGGCGGCGTCTCGGCGTCGGCGAGCAGCTCGGCCTCGACGACCGCGATCTCGACCTCTCCGGTCGGCAGCTCGGCGTTGACCGTCTCCGGCTCGCGCTTGACCACCTCGCCGGCGGCGCTGAGCACGTCCTCGGCGCGCAGCTTATGGGCGAGCTCGAAGGCGGCGCCGGAGCGGTCGGGATGGAAGACGAGCTGGACGATGCCGGTGCGGTCGCGCAGATCGATGAAGATCAGGCCGCCGTGGTCGCGGCGACGGTGCACCCAGCCGGCGACCCGGGCCGGCGAGCCGACGCGGCCCGGCAGGACGTCCCCGCACCAGGCGTCGCGATAGCCGTTGGCGCGCAGCGGCAGCGACTCGCTCATGCTTCCCCTCCGGTCATCTCGTCGACAAGGTTGCCGAGATCGACCGGCCGCTGCTCTCCCGATCTCATGTCGCGCAGCGCCGGGCCTCCCTCGACGGAGAGGAAGACGACGAAGTCGGCACCGATCCGGTTGGCGTGTTTGAGCTGTCCCTTCGCCGCCCGCCCGGCGAGGTCGAACTCGGCGGCGAATCCGGCTCGGCGCAGCTCGCTGGCGAGGACCAGGGCTCGCCTGCCGTCCTCGCCCTCGTGGTCGAAGGAGATGAAGACCCGCTGCGCGCGCGGCGTGCCCTCGAAGTCCTCGCCCAGCGCCAGCAGGATCCGCTCGATCCCAACCGCCCAGCCGACCGCCGGCGTCGCCGGCCCGCCGAGCTGCTCGATCAGGCCGTCGTAGCGGCCGCCGCCGCCGACCTCCGATTGCGCCCCGAGCGCGTCGCAGACGAAGGAGAAGATGGTCCGCGTGTAGTAGTCGATCCCCCGCACCAGGGTCGGGTCGATCGCGTAGGCGATGCCGGCGGCGTCGAGCTGGGCCCGCACCTCGGCGAAGTGCTCGGCGTCCTCGCCCTCGAGCCGCTCGACGATCGTCGGCGCGCTCGCCATCACCGCCTGCGTCCCCTCGTGGTCGGAGTCGAAGGCGCGCAGCGGGTTGAGGTCGATCCGCTCGCGCACGTCCTCGGAAAGCTCGCCCTCGTGGGCGTGCAGGTGCGCCTTCAGCTCCTCCAGGTAGGCGACGCGCGCGCCGAGCGAGCCGAGGCTGCCGAGGCGCAGCTCGACCCCCGGCACGCCGAGCTCGCCGAGCAGGTCGGAGAGCAGCATGATCGCCTCGGCGTCGGCCAGCGGTGAGTCGGTGCCGATGCACTCCAGCCCGATCTGGTGGAACTGGCGGTAGCGGCCGGCCTGCGGGCGCTCGTGGCGGAAGAAGGGGCCGACGTAGGAGAGCTTCACCGGCTGTGCCAGTTTGTGCATGCCGTGCTCGAGGTAGGCGCGGCAGATCGGCGCCGTCCCCTCCGGGCGCAGGGTGAGGCTGCGCTCGCCCTTGTCTTCGAAGGTGAACATCTCCTTGCTGACGATGTCGGTCGAGCGGCCGACGCCGCGGACGAAGAGGTCGGTGTCCTCGAAGCTCGGCGTCTGGATCGGCTCGTAGCCGGCGCGGGCGAGGATCCCGGCCGCCGTCGCCTCGACCCGGGCGCGACCGCGAGCCGCCTCGGGGAGCACGTCGAAGGTGCCGCGCGGAGCCTGGAACTTGCTGGCCACTTTGACCTAGCGGGCGAGCTCGGCGAGGAACGGGTTGGTGGCGCGCTCGGCGCCGAGCGTCGTCAGCCCCATGTGGCCGGGATGGACGACGGTGTCGTCGGGGTACTCGTCGAGCAGGCCGCCGATCGAGGCGAGCAGCGTCGGCCAGTCGCCGCCGGGCAGGTCGACGCGGCCGACCGAGCTCTGGAAGAGGACGTCGCCGGAGAACAGGGCGTCCTCGTCGCGAACCGCGTAGGTGACGTGGCCGGGGCTGTGCCCCGGGGTGAAGACGACGTCGAGCTCGAGCCCGGCCAGCGACAGCGTCTCGCCCCCCGCGACGGTCTGATCGGCGTCGTAGCTCTCGAACGGCCCGAAGCCCGGGTAGGGGACGAAGCTCATGATGTCAGCCAGTATCCCCACCTCGATCTCGGGGCAATAGACCGGCGCCCCCGTGGCCGCGGCGACCGGCGCGACGGCGCCGATGTGGTCGAAATGGCAGTGGGTGATCAGGATCGCCTCGGCCTTGGCGCCGCTGGCCTCGATCGCGGCGAGGATGCGCTCGGCCTCTTCCCCTGGATCGACCACGAGCAGCCGGTCGGAGCCCTCGCGGCGGACCAGGAAGCAGTTCTCCGCGACCGGCCCGACGGTGAGCATCTCGACCTCGAGGCTCATTTCGACGCTTCGCGCTCGCGGATCCGCTGCCGCTCGCGCCGCCGCCACAGGGTCATGTCGATGAAGTACCCGGCGGGGATGTAGAAGACGAGCATGAAGGCGCCGAAGGCGAGGGCGGCGCCGATCGGCCGTTTGAAGAGGACGAGGAGGAGGAAGGCGAAGATCGCTCCCGCGATCAGACCGCGAATCGCCGAACTGCGCCAGGTCGGCGGCAGATCGGCTTTCTGGGCCGGCCGTTTGGCGCGGGCGCGGGCGCTCGCCTCGGCCCGGCTGCGGGGACGACCGCCGCGCGGCTTGGTGTCGATCCGGCCGCCCTGGGTGCCGCGGTGCTTGCGCTGGCGCTTCTTCCTCGTCTGGGCCATGCCCGGAATCTAGATGATCGCGGACGGCCCCGGGCCGCGGCGAGCGCTAGGCGCCGAGCGCCGCGAGGCGCGGCTCGATCAGGTGCCGCTCGGGGTCGAAGCCGCGGATCGGCACGTCCTCGGGATAGCCGGCGAGCGCCGCCTGGGGCAGCAGGCCGACCAGCTCCGCCTCGACCGGCCGGGCGCCGAGCGGCGCCGCCAGCTCGCGCACCCGCTCGACCACCGCGCCGAGCGGCACCGCGAGCGGGTCGTGGACGTTGGTCGAGACCTGGGCGCGACCGCTGGAGAGCAGCAGCCCCATCGCCCGCACCCCGGGCAGGCCGCCACCGGCCTCGCGCAGCGCCGCCGCAACCGAGCGGGCGACCTCGACGTCGCCGCTGTCGAGCTCGACGTTGAAGGCGGCGAGCGGCGGGCGGGCGGTGACCAGGGTCGCGCCGCCGCGCCGGTGCGGAGCCGCCGGGCCGAAGTCCGGCGTCAGCGCCCCGGACTCCATCCGCAGCCAGAGCTCGGCGAGGCCGCCGCCGCGGAAGTAGGCCCGCTCGGTGCGCTCGGGGCCGCGGGCGAGATCGCCGTAGAGGAAGACCGGGACGCCGAGTCCGCCGATCTGGCTCGCGACCGCAAGCGCCTCCTCGCGGGCCCGCTCGCGGTCCGCGGGGTCGAACCAGACGAGCGGGCAGACATCGAGCGCGCCGACCGCCGGGTGGGCGCCGTCGTAGTTGTCCATCTCGATCCGCTCGATCGCCTCGGCGGCGCCGGCAATGAGCGAATCGAGCAGACCGCCGCCCGGCCGGGCGGCAAGCGTGAAGACCGTGCGGCCATGGTCGGCGTCGGAATGCCGATCGAGCAGCACGGCTCCGCGGGAGAAAGCGGCGGCGAGGTCGTCAATCACCTCTTGGTCCCCACCCTCGGAAACGTTTGGAACCCCAAGCAGCGCACCCATCCCTAGCAAGCTAACCCAGGAACCGACGGCCTGCCGCTGATGGCCAGATGCAGGCGTGGGGCTCGAGTCGGGGGCGGAGGGGTCCTCGACGCAGCCACCCCGCTGTTGCTGCGACGAGGACCCCTCCGCCCCCGTCCCAACCTCAAACCAGAAGCTCGCCCCCGCTGACGATCGCCTCGCCGTCGATTTCCACCGTCGGTTCGAGGATCACGCAGTCGAGGTGGACCGGCACCTGGACGGTGCCGCCAATCGCGGCCGAGGCGCCGAAGGCGACGTGGCAGGTGCCGAGGATCTTCTCGTCCTCGAGGATGTTGCCGGTCAGAATCGCTTCTTCGTTGGTGCCGATCCCAAGCTCGGCGACGTTGGTGCCGTCCTCGCCGTGGACGGTGAGCAGCTCCAGCAGCGCCGCCCCGTCGGAGCCGGTGGTCTCAGTCAGGTTGCCTTCGCGCACGGTCAGCGAGGTCGGGGTGTCGAGCAGGCCGACTCCGGCGATCGAGCCGTCGACGACCAGCGTGCCCTCCGCCGTACCCTCGAGCGGCGCGATGAAGCCCTCGCCGCAGGGCAGGTTGCCGAAGGCACCGCGACTACTCAGTTCGCCGCCGTCGGCAATCGCCAACCGGCCCTCGATCCCGATCCGCAGGTCGCTGCCATGGCGGCAGGTGATGCGTGCCTCCGAGCCGCTGTTGAGCGCCGTGGCGACGGCCCAGCTGCGGCGGCGGATCTCGTCGAGGTCGCCGGTCATCAACCGCATCAGCATCTCTTCGGTGACGCCGGGCAAGGTGCCGATCCGCACCCCGGCTTCGCTGGCGGCTTTGCGCGCGGCGGTATGGGAGAGCGACTGGATCGTCGGCGCCAGGACCACGTCGGCAGCCGCCATCGCGGCGGCGATCGCCCGTGGCGGCTCCGCGGCGTGCGAGTCGCGCTCGGACATCACCGCCAGGGTCGCGTCGGCGCCGTCGCCCTGCGCCTCGATCCGCATCAGCGC
The DNA here is from genome assembly GCA_035542315.1 of Solirubrobacterales bacterium. Classification (GTDB taxonomy): domain Bacteria; phylum Actinomycetota; class Thermoleophilia; order Solirubrobacterales; family 70-9; genus VAYN01. The sequence goes on from DATKLT010000077.1 coordinate 20,345, forward strand.
CCCCAGCTCTTCGGTCACCGGGTTGCAGACCACGAGAACGTCCTCGCCGGGCGAGACGCCCATGCACTGGCGCACAACGGTCCTGACCGCTCTGTCGAGCTCCGTGCTCACGCACGGAAACCTACTCGTCATCGTGGCGGTGACGAATGCTCCACGCCTCGAACCAGACCAAGCCCACCAGCAGCGCCCCGAAGGCGATCAACGGCGGCACCCACCCACGCGGATGCACGAGCGCCAGCACCGCCACGCAAACCGCATCGACGATCAGCAGAAACCCGACCATCACCGGCCGTATCGCCGCCCATCCCGTACGCCCATCCATCGCTACGATGCCCTCCCCGCCGGAGTAGCTCAGCTGGTTAGAGCAGCGGAATCATAATCCGCGTGTCGGGGGTTCGAGTCCCTCCTCCGGCATCCCCCTGGTGACGACAAGCTGAGGCACCGACCGATGCGAGCCGGGAACCCTCTACACGCTGTCACCAGCCACCTCATCGTCATCACCCTGGGCCTCGACAGCGTCGAGCACCTTGCCAGCGAAGCGTGGCGAACTCTCCCAAGCCTCCCGCATGGCTCCGGTGGCGGCATCACGGACCCAGGTCCTAGGGAATATCTCTTTCTCATCTAGTTCATTGCCGACAACGGTGCCCCGCTGTAGTGGCTCGTCGGTGTGTGGCAGCATGCGCTCGCTCACACCCCGATCGAAGATCGCGAGCACAATCGCAGCGAAACCCTGCCGGTGTTCCCCCCGGGCATCGGCGAAGCACTCCAGGGGTGACTCCGCAACCACCCAGAGCGGACCCTCCCCGAGGACCTCCTGGGCAATATCGGCACCGCGACTGGCAAAGGACTCGGTCTTCTCGATCGTCGTAATGATCCGGCCAATTAGGCTGTACACCCGGTCCACGGCTCGATCGAGTTGGCTGGTCAGGCCCTTGGCCGCGATTATCTCCTCCCGGTACTGGACCTGGGCGGCCTTGGCGCCGCTGGTCGCGAGGTACAAACGGGCCAAGGAAATTCTGAAGCCGTGCACTTCCGCTGGGTCCTGCTCGGCTCCCGTTCGGTCCAGCCAGCCGATCCCGCTCTGCAGCATCTCCTCGGCGGCGTCTTCGTAGTCAGGTAGCTCCTCTTTTAGAGTGTTCGCGTACTCGTTCATGTCTTCCGCGACTTGGGCCGATATTCGGTGGGCCTTCGCTACCTTCCCCGCGCCATCGCTTTTCCCAAGAGCATCGAAGGCGGCCGAATGACCTTCGATTTTCGTCCCAATCTCTACCCCGGCCACAGTGATTCGATCGAGTCCGGTCTGCGCTCGTTCAGCCGAGCCCAGGTAGGAATGGAGCAGGTCGAGTGCTCCCGGCTCACCCTCATCGTCCCGCTCCTCACGGTCATCACGATCTCCGTTCGAGGGGGTGTTTCGTTGCGGTCCCCTCGAAGGCTCACCCCCCTCCGCCACTTTGCGGAGTCGCTCGCTGGCAGCGCCGTCACGGAGGAAGTCAGCGACCGGGCTAGAGAATTTGACGCCACCCGCCGCTGCCTGTTCGCCAACCTCGCGGAGGAACTCTTGGAGTCCCTCGGCTTCGTCAAAGCGCATCGAGTACTCCTTGACCCGATAGCTCGTCAAGTCGAACGGAACTTCTTTTAGCGCTTGAGCGATCATCACCGTTGGCACGCCTAGCCCGTGGGCGATTCCCAACTCATAGAAGACGTTCGGATTTTGGCCGGTAAGGTCGGCAACGATCAGCTCTGCGCCGTCAATTCCTAAGACAATGTCTGAGAGAACATTGCGCTGGTCGATCACGCTGTCAGCACGACGAACCTCGTATCCGACCTCTTCGAGCGCTGGCCGGATCAGACCGTCGAAGGCGACGTCGAAGTTCTCTGCAAAAGGCATCAGCACAAACGCAGAGCGCGAGCACTCCGTTTCAGCCCCGGCCGCCTCCTCACCTCGCACACAGGGAGTTTAGAACTCTCAGCCAATACCTCACCTTGCTTGGCCAACCGCTGAGCACTTTCGAGGCGATCTCCCCGGCGCTGGCGGCCCTCCATCGATGCAACCAGCGGTGGGCGGTTCCGGGCGCCATGCAGAAGGCGGAAGCTGCCGCCGTCTGTCTCATCCCGACTCAGTCGCTTCCACCAGCGCCAGCCGCCCCGCCGGCCCGAGAGCAGCGTCAGCGTCATCGGGTTCTTCTGAGGTCGCGAGCTTCGACAACCACAGCCCTTGGCTGCCTCGGATGGGCCTACGACGTTCACAACGTGTGTAGGCGGGCCAGCTAGCGCTTCAAGCTAAGACGCATGCTGTCTCAGCCAATCAGCGCTGAGGTCGGCATCGCGCAATATCCCGGCGAGGGTGCCACGGCGGAGTTCTCGATGCAGCGGGACGACGAGCGCGTGCCTGCGCCCGGACTTCTTCAAGCGGACGTGGCTTCCGCGCTGACGGACGACTTCCCAGCCCTCCTTGCGTAGCGCCTTGATCAGGCGCTCGCCGGAGACGACCGGCTGGCGCGGGCTCACGCCGGCAGGGGAATCGAGCGGCGGATCACGCCGCTGTCGAGCGGCTCGCCGTCTTCGCGCAGGCCCTCGACGTAGAGGGCGACCGCCTCGTTGGCATTCGCCATCGCGTCGTCCATGTCGTCGCCCTGGGTGTGGAGACCGGGAAGGTCGGGCGCGTAGACGTGGTAGCCGCCCTCGTCCTGGGGCTCGAAGACCAGCTCGATTTCTCGTTTATTCGCCATAACCGCTCCTCCCTAGCTTACGTCAGCGTTCGGGCTGCCCACCTATCTAGACATCAAGGGGCGAGAGTCCTCATCCTCTCCCCTCTTTTAGTTCCGGGCGCGGTGGGAACGGTTGACCGGGTGGTGGACCGAACTCAAGAGTTCCGGCAGAACAGAGACCACCCGGCAGAACGAGCAGCGGCGGAGGAGCCGCATCGCCGCTTATCTTGCGTGAATCATGATCCGCGTGTCGGGGGTTCGAGTCCCTCCTCCGGCATCGATTTCGCCTTTTCTTGGCCCTCGTCGCTTCTGTCCAACGGTCTCCGTTAGCGTTGTGCGGACTCGGATCGTCGAGGGTCGAGGGGGAAGCGTGGAAGAGACCAGCGAGCTGATCGTCGTCGGCGGAGGCATCGCCGGGCTCAATGCGCTGGCTGTTGCCGGCTGCTACCTCTCCCCTGGGGCCCGGGTCGTGCTCGTCGACAGTCGCCCCGGCGCTGGCGGGATGTGGGTGGACACCTACGACTTCGTCCGACTGCACCAGCCCCACCCGATCTTCACTGCCGGCGACATCGCCTGGCGGCTGGGCAAGCCCGCCGATCACCTGGCGACGCGCGACGAGGTGCTCGACCACCTGCGCTACTGCGTCGAGGTGGCGCGCACGAAGGTGGATCTCGAGGAGCGCTACGGCTGCGAGTACGTCGAGCACAGCGAGGTCGACGACACCGTGAAGGTAACGGTGCGGGACTCGGACGGGCGGATTGAAACCCTGACGACCAAGCGGTTGATCAAGGCGTACGGCAACCACGTCCTGCCCAGCTCGCCGCTGTCGCTCTCGAGCGCCGCCGTTCGCTCGACCACCCCGGAGGCACTGTCGGGCCTGATCGCCGAGCGCCCCGAGGACAGCAGCCCGGTTTGGATCGTCGGCAGCGGCAAGACCGCGATGGACGTCACCCTGATGCTGCGCCGGGAATACCCCGGTCGCGAGCTGAACATGTTGGCGGGCTCGGGCACGATGTTCAGCCGCCGCGAGGCGTTCTTCCCCACCGGCCCGAGGCGCTGGTACGCCGGCACCCGCATCAACGCGATGCTGCGCCAGGTCGCTCTGCGTTTCGACGGCACCAACGAGCAAGACGTCGCCGCGTGGTTCGCCGACACCTACGGCATCAGCCCATCGGCCGAGCACGCCAACTTCTTTGGCGCCTACCTGTCCGACGCGGAGCTCGCCGAGGTACGAGCCGGGGTCAGGCGCATCGAGCCCGGGCATCTCGATGACGTGCTCGACACGACCGACGGACCTGCGATCGCCCTGCGCGAGGGCCGATCGCTGGCGATCCCCACCGACAGCTTGGTCGTCAACTGCACCGGCTACCTCGCCCAGCCGCGACGGCCGTACGAGCCCTTCGCCTCGGACACTGGCAACGTGCTCTCGATCCAGCTGCGGTCAAGCGTCACCGGGCCCTTCACCTCGTTCGCCGGTTACTACCTGACGCACCTAATGTTCCGCGACAAGCTCCGCGCCGCGCGACTGTACGAGCTCGACGTCGAGGACCTCGCCACGAAGTCGCGGGCCGCGATCATCTGGGCCTCGTTCACGCTGTCGATGTACAACCTCGGTCGCATCGCCCGCACCCTGCCGCCCAAGGTCATGCTCGATTGCGGCCTGGACTACGACCGCTGGTACCCGAAAGCCCGGCAGATCGCCGGAGCCACCGCCCTCCTCGCCACCCAGCCCTGGGACTCTCCCCGCTACCGCAAGTCCCTCGACACGCTCGGTGAGCGATTCGACGTCCGGGTCGGCCCGGTGCACCGCTAGGGCAGCGCACGGGACCGCCCCTCAGACGTCGCGGCTGCGCCGCGCGAGGAGGAGCGCCGCTCCGAGGAGGGCCGCGGCGGTGAGGCCGAGGAGGACGAGGGCGGCGACGGCGGGGCGGATCGAGAAGAAGGCGGTGCCGTAGCCGCTCAGCTTCGCGGCTCTTGGTTCTTCGGCGAGGCGGGAGTTGAGCTCGATCGCGCTGCCGGCGCCGGCGAAGGCCCAGCGGCTGACGGTGAGGTCGGCGAGGATCTTGATCACGGTGCCCATCCGCTCCAGCGCCACCAGCGCACCGCCGAAGAGGAGCTGGGGAATGAGCAGGAGGGGGATCACGCTCGTCGCCTGGTCGACGCTGCGGGCGACCGTGGATACGAGCAGACCGAGGCCGACCATCGCCCAGCTGGTGAGGACGAGGAGGGCGAGCACTTCGCCGTAGGCACTGAGCGAGGAGTGGAAGGGCCGCAACGCCGCCACCACGGCCAGCAAGAGGAGGCACTGCACGGCGGCGATCGAGAAGAGGATGATCGACTTGGCGATGATCTGGGCGTCGAGTCGCACGCCTACGGCGAGCTCGCGGAGGATGATCGCTCGCTCGCGGACGATCTCCCGGCAGGAGTCGATCAGCCCCAGCCACAGCGCCGCGGTCACCAGCAGGAAGACGAACTGGGCGCTGCGGGTCGGCGAGGTGTCGGGCAGGGCGAGGACGTCGCGCGGGTAGAGCATCGCGATCAGAAAGCCGATCAGCGGCGCCTGCCCCAGCAGGGCCCCGATCGTCCGCCGGTCGCGGCCCAGGGTGTGGGCGTAGCGGCCGACCAGCGTCCAGGTTTGGCGCAGCAGCGAACGGCCGGCCAGCAGCGGCCCCGACGAGCCGCGGCTCGGCTGGGCCGGACCCGGCGAGGGGGCCGGCGGCGGCTCCAGCAGTTCGGCTGCGCCGTAGATTTCGTCGTAACTGCCGACGTTGAAGCGCTCCAGGCATTCCCGTGGCGACCCGGTGAAGAGGAGGTGGCCTCCCTCCCCCATCACCGCCACCGTGTCGCAGAGGGCGAGGCTGCTGGTGGCGTGGGTGACGACGACGATGCCGCGCCCCCGGTCGGAGAGCTGGCGCAGGGTCGACATCAGGCGGCGCTCCAGCGGCGGGTCGAGGCCGCTCGTGGGCTCGTCGAGCAGGACCATCGACGGCTGGCCGATCAGCTCGACGCCGCAGCTGAGGCGCTTGCGCTGTCCGCCCGAGAGGCGGTTGACGAAGGTCTCGGCATGCTCGCCGAGTCGCAGCTCCTCGAGCACCTCCTCGACCGCCACCGCGCACTCGGCGCGGCTGGTGTCGGACGGCAGGCGCAGCCGCGCCGTATAGGTCAGCGTCTCGCGAACGGTGAGGCGGTCGTGGAGGACGTCGGTCTGCGGCACGTAACCGACGTCGGTGAGGCGCAGGTCGACCGGGTCCGCCCCGACTAGGACCTGACCGGAGCTGGGATCTTTGACGCCAGCCAGGCATTTGAGCAAGGTGGTCTTGCCCGAGCCGCTGGCGCCGATCAGGGCGATGAACTCGCCCGGGGCAACGGTCAGGCCGGTGGGCTTGAGGATCGTGCGGTCGCCGACCTTGACGGAGACGCCGGCAGCGGTCAGGCGGGCGCCGCGTTCGTCGCCGATCACGAGCTCGTCGTGCTCGACCCGCAGCCCAAACGGTCCGATGCCCGCCATCGCCCCTGGCCCGAGCGGCTCGGCCCCCTTGATCAGGCGCTCGCCGAGACGGACGCCGTTACGTGAGCCGAGGTCGACGATCGTCGGCGGGGAGCCGGGCCGCAGCTCGGCGTGATGCCAGGAGACGTTCGGCTCCTCGAGCGGGACCTCGTTGTCGGGGGCACGACCGATTCGCAGGGTGCGGCCCCTGATCGGGATCCGCCGGAAGATGCCGCTCTCCACCTTCGCCGCCGGCGCCACCCGCCGCAGCCGAGCCCTGATGCTGCCGACCTGGATCAGGGCGTCCGCGCCGACCTGAACCGGCCCCGGATCGAGCAAGCGACCGTTGAGGAAGGTGCCGTTCTTGGAGTCGAGGTCGACAAGCTCCAGCGCTCCGTTCTTCGGCGCGATGCGGAGGTGCCGCCAGGAGACTCGCTCGTCCTCGAGCGGGACGACGCAGGTGGGATCGCGCCCGAGCTCGATCGTCGCCTCGATCGGCAGCCGCAGCCCCCCGACCTCGATCTCCCAGCCCTTCGGCTCCGTTTCCCGCCCAGCCACGCCCGGCATGCTCTCACGCCCGATGGTCGCCTGAGCACTCTGCTTCGGATTAGTCACTTGAGAGATGTACGGGTAGGCTGCCCACACCAGTACCTAAAGAAAGCCTGAAGGAGACCATGGCAGAGGGATTGAAGGTCGGAGATCGGCTTGGCGATTTCGAGATCGTCGAGGTCGCGGGAGCGGGTGGCATGGGTGTCGTCTACAAGGCGCGCCAACAATCGCTGGACCGCGACGTCGCCCTCAAGGTGATCCGCGAGGAGATCGCCAGCGAGCCGGAGTACCGCGAGCGTTTCCTGCGCGAGGCGAAGCTGGCGGCCTCGGTCGACCACCCGCACGTGGTCACGGTCTACGACGTCGACGACGACGACGGCCGCCTGTACCTAGTGATGCAGTGGATCGACGGGCACGATCTGAGACAGCTGCTCGACTCCACCGGTCGCCTGACGCCCAAGCACGCGATCGCAATCGCAACCCAGCTCGCCGGGGCGCTCGATGCCCTGCACGGCGTCTCCGGGCTCGTCCACCGCGACGTCAAGCCGGCGAACGTGCTGCTCCGCGAAGTCGCCGGCGAGGACCACGCCTACCTGACCGACTTTGGGATCGCGAAGCCGCCGGAGGCGATCGAGGCCCTGACCAGGACGGGGTCGACGATCGGGACGACGGGCTATCTCTCCCCCGAGCAGATCCAGGGTCAGGAGGCGAGCCCACGCAGCGACCTCTACGCGCTGGGGTGCCTGACCTTCGAGATGCTCACCGGCCGAACTCCTTTCACGGGCGAGAACGAGCTCGCCGTGCGCTGGGCCCACGCCAGCGACAGCCGCCCCCTAGTCAGCCAGGTGCTCCCGGCTCTCGGGCATCGTTACGACGCCTGCTTCCAGACCGCCCTCGCGATCGACCCCGAGCAGCGCTTCGCTTCTGGCCGGGAGTTCGCCGAGGCCCTGGTCGCCGCCCAGGACTCGAGCGGGGACTCCGACCCGACTGTGGTGCTCGGCCAGACGCACGCGGCTACCGCCGTCGGCCCAATCACGCCGCCGCCTCCCCCAGCCGCCGGCTTCGCGCACTCCCAAACGCCTCCCCCCTACGGCTACGTCACCCCACCACCGCCGCCGCGCGAGCGCTCGGGAAACCCGCTGGCGCTGATCCTGCTGGCGATCGTCGCGATGGTCGGGATCGTGGCGGCCGTCCTCGCTGCGACCGGGGTGTTCAACCAGGAAAGCACCTCCCCGGCGAGTCGCACCGTCGCCCACGCCGGCAGCTCCGCGAAACGACATCAACACAAGAAGCCTGCGCCCAAGCCGCCCGCCGGTTCCAAGACCTGCCCGGGGACCACGGGCCTGTGGGTGAACGACGTGACGACCTGCCAGTTCGCCGAAAACACCCGTTCGGCTTACGCAGAAGCGGGTGGCGCCCACGAAATTCAGTCCTACAGCCCGGTAACCGGCCTCACCTACGAGATGACCTGCAGCGGCTCCAGCCTCGTCACCTGCACCGGCGGCAACGAAGCGGCTGTCTACTTCGACTCGGCAAAGGCGACGGGGCAGAATCTGAACGCTCCCACTCCGACCTCGGAGCCCGAACCCACCCCCGAACCGAGCTACTCCGCCGCAGCGACGCAGTCCTGCGACAAGAACATCTCGGCAAACGAAGCCACCAGTTGCCCGTTCGCGGAGAACGTCTTCGTCTCCTACTGGGAAGAATACGAAGCCTACGGCGAAGAAACGTACACCTACGTAACCGCTTTCAGCCCGACGACCGACGAATCGTACGGAATGGAATGCGTCCTCGAATACGACGTCGTCGAATGCACTGGCGGCAACGACGCCTTCGTCACCTTTCCGATGGAAGCCGTGCGCGTCTACTAGATGCGCGCCGCGACCGTCATCGTCGGCGCCGTCGCCGTCTCCAGCGTGCTGATCGCACTCGCCTTCATCCTCTCGAGCAACGACAGCTCGGGCGAGGGCGCGAAGGTGAAGACCGTCACCGAGCGCCGGGAAGCGAGGGCGCCGCAGGCCGAGGGAGAGGAACCCACCTCTCCCGAAGCTGGCGCTGCTGCAGCCGGGGGGCTAACCCCGTGCCACGGCGGCGAGCTCAGCGTCGAAAACGTCTCCTGCGAAGTCGGCGAAGAGATCCACCTCCAATACGAGGAAGGCAACCGCGGTGAGCTGATCGCCGAGGACAGGGAAGCGAACGAAACGATCACGATGAGCTGCGAAGTCTCGACCCCGGTGATCTGCACCGGTCCGGTCGGTGCCGCGGTCTACTTCGAACCGTAGGTCAGCCGGTGCAGCTCGAGAGATGGGGTCCGAGGCCCTTCAGTTTCCCCGCCAGCCATTGCGCGATCTGCGTCAGGTCCGCCGCCCCCGCCGGGTAGCTGCCCGAGTCGTCAAGGGCGACCATTGCGACGGCGACGCCGCCGTCGGCGTCCTGGATCAGGCCGGACTGGCGGACCAGGTAGCCACCGCCGGATTCCGCCTCGGGCCCCCAACCGCCCTTCATTCCCACCCGCCAGCCCGACGGGAAGCTGGCTTCGCCGAGACCCCAGCGCTGTTCGGGGATCACGTCTTCCATCAGCGACTCGACGTATTCGGTGCCCTGCGGGCCGAGGACTTCGCAGCGTCCGAGCGCAGCGAAGAAGCGAGCTGCTTCCCCCACCGGCCACTCGGTCTGGCCGTAGGTGGAGACGGCGCCAGGAGGCGGTGGTGCGGTCGCCACCTCGGTGCCCGTGGAGCCGCCCGCGTGCAGCGTTTCCCCAACCGCAGAGCTGGCTCCGTCGAGCCCGCCCTGCCTTCCTTCGATCTGGCCGAAGAGCGCCGCCGCCGCTTCGTTGTCGGAAGCGGTGATCGCGCTCTCGGCCCAGGTTTCTTCTTCGGGCCCCAGGGATTCGCCCTGTTCGCGCAGGACAGTCGCCAGGATCGGGACCTTGATGCTGCTCCAAGCGTGCTCGCCTTCCCGCAGCTCGCCGAATTCACGGGTTTCGCCGCCGCCCAGCGGCTGCACGGCAAGGCCGACGGAGGCCGGGAGCGAGGAGGCGAGGGCTTCGAAGGAGGCGTCGGCTTCAGGCCCGAGGTAGCCGCCCCCGCCGGATGACCCTTCGTGTCCGGGGCCCCGCGTCGCTTCCGGAAGGGCGGCCTTTCCCTGACTTTGCGCCGCTTCCTGCGCTGGCTGCGCGAGCGCCTTCTCGACCGTAACCACCTTGGCAACCGGTTCGGAGCTCCCGGAGGACCGGGAGACGAAGATCGCGATCGCAGCGCCAATCCCTGCAGCAAGGATCAGCACCGCCACGACCCTGGCCCAGGGAGGGGTGCCCTCAGCGTCCTGCCAGAAGGCGTCGTCTCGGGGCCGGTCGTAGGGATCCTGGTAGTTCATCGTCTATTACCGAATCGGGCCCTGACCATATAGGCGTTGGCAGTCGAATCGGCTCAGCGCCGCTGAAGGAACGCGACGATGCCGGCGGCAAGCGCAGCGGCGAGCCTCCGCCGGTACGCGGAGCTCTCCAGCTTGGCCGCTTCTTCGGGGTTGCGCATGTTGCCGAGCTCGACCAGGACCGCCGGCACCCGTGCCAGGTTGAGACCGGCGAGGTCGGAGCGGGCGTCGAGCCCGTCCTCGCCGACGTAGTTGGCGGGCGGCACGCCGGCGCCGAGGAGGGCGTCGCGCACCGACTTGGCGAGCCTCGCGGAGGGAGCCGCCATCGCCGGCGCGACCATTTCCTCCGTCTCCGCGTGGATCACGTCGAAGCCGCGAGCGCCTTCGGAGTAGTTGCCGTCGGCGTGGATCGAGAGGGCGACCGCCGCCCCGGCGCGATTGGCGATTTCGGCCCGCTCGTCGACGCACGGCCCGACGCCCTCGTTCGAGTGCCGGGTCAGGACGACGTTCGCGCCCAGGGCACGCAGGCGCGGGACCAGGCTCTGGGCGACGTCCCAGTTGAACTGCGCCTCGGTCAGCGCCCCGTCGTCGGTCTCGGTCCCGGTCGTGTTGCAAGCCTTGGTCGCGCCGCTGGCGCCGGCCGGAACCGGCTGCGCGATCTCTTCCGGGTGGCTGAAGTTGCCGCCGTTGTGGCCGGGATCGACGCTGATCGTCACCCCGCTCAGCGGTTGGCTCTGCCGAGGGGGCGAAACGGTCGCCGGAGGCATCGTCCGCCAGGGCTTCCCGGATTCGGGATGCGCGCTCCGAGCCGCCGCTCGGACCTTTCCGGCCGCGCCCCGGTGCGTCGCGGGGACAGGGGAACGGGTGACGCTCTGGCTTTCCCCACCCTGGCCCCCGAGCGCCCGACTCAGAAAAAACGCGGCTGCGCCGCAGGCGACGACCGCCACCCCAACCAGCAGCCACCTCCGCCTAGCCACGCCGCCCATATCCCTCCCCGCCTCCCGTCGTCACGCGCAGGCAGAGAGACTAGCCGCGCCTCGCAGGGTCTAGCCCGCAACCCAGGCCTTCGCCTCCTCCAGCTCGTCGATCGCGAACACTCGCAGCTCGCCGGGGACCATCCAGGCGAAGGCGTGAAGGGAGCGGCGGAGCCAGTCGAGGTCGGTGACGATCGCGGTGCGCTTCCAGGCCGAGTGATGGGCATAGCCGATGCCGAGGCCGAGCTTGGTGTCCTGGAGGTAGGCGCCGGCGGTCATCGAAAAGTCCGAGTCGAGGACGTAGAGGAGACGGATCTCCCCCGCCTCGGCGGCGGCGCCGAGGTCGGACTCGAGCACCTGACGGTAGTCGTCGGCGCTGACCTCGCCGGAGGCGCGGAAGGCCGAGACGCCGGCGGGTGCGTCTGCCAGCCGCTCAATCACCTCGCACCCTCCCGCTAAGCCAGGCCTTGGCCCCGTAGGGGGGCATGTGTAGCACTAGGAAGAGGAGGACGCCGGTTGCGCCTGCGTAGAGGAACAGGCCCTGGACGCCTTCGTGTTCGCCGGTCACGTTCTCGCCGATCGCGAGGATCGAGAAGGTGAAGATCGAGAGGGCGAGGCCGCTGAGCAGGAACGGCTTCTTACGGTCGGGCAGGAACTCCAGCGTGGCGAGGCTGACGACCATGAGGATGAAGATCCCGAGCTCGAGGATGCCGAGAATCGTCCAGGCGGCGTCGATGCCGGGGATCGTGGCGAGGAACGTCCCTTCGAACTGTTTTTCGATCCCCGCCGGGGCGCCGATGCCGTCGAGGATCTTCTCCTTGCCGCCGTAGAAGAAGAGGACGCCGACGAGGAAGTAGATGCCGGCGAGGATCAGCGCGTAGACGGCGATGTCCTCCCATCTCATCCCGGCGCTCCGCTTCGGGGCTGGAACCTGACTGTTCATCTCCGACCTCCTTGCTCGGCGAGGCAAAGGACCTCGCTGACCATTAAGTGACCCTATTTGGAGACTAGCGGCGTACTCGGTAGCCGAGATAGATCGCGCCGGCGCGAAACGCGCGTTGCTCGCGCAGCTCGAGCTGGGCGTGGACGCCGCGCGGCAGCGCTGCCTTGCCGCCGCCGACCAGTACCGGGACGAGCAGCAGCCCGATCTCGTCGACGAGCCCGGCGCCGATCGCGCTGGCGGCGAGAGTTGCGCCGCCGATGCCGAGGTCGCGCTCGCTCGAATCCTTGAGCGCACGCACCGCAGCCGGGTCGAGCTCCCGCTCCAGCCGCGTGCGCTCGGTGCTCGTCTCGCTCAGCGTCCGCGAGAAGACGACCTTGTCCGCCGCCCGCCAGATCGCGGCGAAGTCGCGGATCACCGCGGGCTCGGCGTCGACGTCCCAGGTCTCCCAAACGGCCATCGTCTCGTACATCCCCTGCCCGTAGAGGTAGGTGCCGACCTCGCGCTCCTTCTCGTTGACGAAGGCGTGCACTTCCTCGTCGGGAGCCGCCCACTCGAAGCCGCCGCTCGCGTCCTCGACGTAGCCGTCGAGCGAGCAGATCGCGGAGTAGGTCAGGTCGCCCATCTAGGCCGAGGATAGGGCGGCGCGGCGTTCGAGCAGGGCGACGACCCGCAGCGCCACCGCCAGCAGGCCGATCGCCGTCGCCGCGCCGATCGCCCAGGCCGCGACCATGCCGCCGGTCGGGGTCGCCAGTTCGAAGAAGTCGCGGCCGGCGGGGACGGCGGCGACGAGGACGAAGCCGGCCGCCATCAGCGCGCAGAGGCCGATCACCGCGTAGCGGCGCCAGCCCGGCTCGTCCTCGAGCGCGATCACGATCGCGAGGCCGGCGGCGACGACGGTCGCACAGGTGACGGTGCGGGCCTGCTCGAGCGAGAGGTCGAAGGCGTGGCGGGCAAGCAGGTAGGCGACGAGGATGCCGATGCCGGCGGCGAGCCCGGCCGGGATCGAGAAGCGGGCGACAGCGCGCAGGAAGCCCTCCGGCCGCCAGGGCCCGGTCGAGGGCGCGAGGGCGAGGAAGAAGGCCGGAATCCCGATCGTCACCGACGAGGTCAGCGTGAACTGGCGCGGCAGCAGCGGGAAGACGCCGCTGGTGAGGGCGATCGTGACGAGCAGGAACGCGGTGAAGATCGCCTTGCTGACGAAGAGGCGGGCGACGCGCTGGATGTTGCGCAGGATCTGGCGGCCCTCGCCGACCATCGGCGGCACCTCGCCGAACTCGCCGGAGACGAGGACGAGGTCGGAGACCGAACGCGCCATCTGCGTGCCCGACCCTTGCGCGATCGCCAGCCGCGCTTGCTTCAGTGCCGGCACGTCGTTGACGCCGTCGCCGAGCATGCCGACGTACTCGCCGCCCTCGCTCAGCACTCGCACCACCCGCGCCTTGTCCTCGGGCGAAATGCGGCCGATCGCCGGCGCCGCCCGCACCGCGGCGAGCAGCTCCGCATCGTCGGCCGGCAGGGCGCCGCCGTCGAGAGCCGCCGATTCCGCGGGGACGCCGACGTCGCGGGCGATTGCGCCGACCGTCGCCGGGTTGTCGCCGGAGATCACCTTCAGCGCCACCTCCTCGGCGGCGAAGAAGGCGACGGTCTCGTCGGCGTTGGGCCGCAACTGCTCGGCGAGGACGACGATGCCAAGCGGCGCCAGCCCCGGCGGCAGCGGCGCGTCGGGCGCCGGCTCGGGCAGCGGACCGTGGGCGGCAGCGAGGGCGAGGACGCGGCGGCCGGTGGCGGCTTCGCTCGCCGCCCGCTCGCGCAGCGCCGCGTCGCCGCCGCTGCCGTCGAGCAGCGCCTCGGGCGCTCCCAGCACCAGCCGCTCGCCGTCCAGCTCCAGCGCGCTCCAGCGCCGCCGCGAGGAGAAGGGAACGGCGGCGCTCGCCACCACCGGCGCGACCTCGCCCGCCAGCTTCGCCTCGAAGACCGCCTCCAGGGTCAGGTTTCGCGACTCGGTGCTCGCCGCGTAGAGCGCCAGCGAGCGGGCCAGCTCGGGTGCCTCCACCCCTGCCGCCGGCACCTGGGCGACGACGCGCAGCGCCGACTCGGTCAGCGTCCCGGTCTTGTCGGTGCACATCACCGAGACCGAGGCCAGCGACTCGATCGCGTTCAGCTGCTGGGCGAGGATCCCGCGCCGCGCCATCTTCGCCGCCGAGACCGCGGCGGTCAGCGAGACGAGCAGGATCAGGCCCTCGGGGACGATGTTGACGATCGCCGCCGTCAGCGTCTCGACCGCATCGGCCTGGCTGACGTCGCGAATCGCGAGCGAGACGCCGAGGGCGACCCCCAGCGGCAGCATCACCCCGACCAGGATCACCAGCAGCCGGTCCATCGCCTTCTCCAGCGGCGAGCGCGGGTGGCGGAAGGTGCGGGCGGTGGCGGCGAGCCGGGCGGCGCGGCTGTCAGGACCGACCGCGGTCGCCTCGAACTCGCCGCCGCCCTCGACCGCAAAGGAGCCGGAGAGGACCTCGTCGCCGGACCGGCGCACGACCGGCTCGGACTCGCCGGTCAGGTTCGACTCGTCGAGCGCCAGCCCCTCGCTCGCCAGCAGCCGTCCGTCGGCCACGACCTGGTCGCCGCTGGCGATCCGCACCAGGTCGCCGACGACGACATCGGCGACGGGGACCTGGCGTGCCTCGCCGTCGCGGACGACGGTCGCCGCCGGCGCGACGAGCGCCGCAAGACTGTCAAGCGCGCGCTTGGCCCGCACCTCCTGGAAGGTCCCGATCGCGGTGTTGGCGACGAGGATGCCGAGGAAGAGCGCGTCCTTGGGGTTGCCGAAGGCGATCGTCGCGGCGCCGAAGACGGCGAGGATCAGGTTGAAGACGGTGAAGGTGTTGCCGACGAAGATCGAGCGGTAGGAGCGGCTCGTCGATTCGGAGGGCAGCGGCCCGCGCTCCCGCAGGCGGCGCTCGGCCTCCTCCTCGGTGAGACCGGTTGGCTTCGCGTCTGCTGGCGCGGAGGTCAGGCCGGAGAGCGTAGTCGCGCCGGCACCGGGACGGGCGCGGGGGCAGCCGGCGCGCCGGCGCGCTGAGCGCGGCGGCGACGACGACGGGCGACCGCCTGGCGGTGACCGGCGACGATCACGCCGACGGCGTAGAGGACGACGCCGACGGCGGCGACGCCGAAGAGGAAGAGGATCGCGGTCGCGACCGGCACCCCGAGCAGGCCGAGGGCGACGAGGGCGCCGAGGCCGGCGAGCAGCAGCGCGGTGTATCCGAGGTCCTCTCTCCCTCTCTTCTCTCCCTGCATATCCACGCTTATCGACCGTAGCGGCGCGCTCATCGAGCGCGCTCTGGACGCTTCGACTGCAAAGAATCCGCCGCGGGGATGCCGGGTAGCTGAAAGGAATGGGACGTGCGCACGCATTTCTGCTCCTGGCACTGAGCTGCAGCGCCCTGGCCTTGGCGGCGTGCGGGGGCGAGGCCATGTCCGGTGCGGCGCACCGGGCTGGCGCGGCGCCGGCGCCGCGCGGCATCAGAGGCGAACGGGTCGGCGGCGAAGCGGCTGGGACCGCTCGCCTCTCCGACGCCGACTGCGCGGCTTTGGGCCGTGCGCTGCGGGGACAGACGGGACGGCGGGTCGGTGTCGCCGCCCGACCGGGGCCGCCGCTCTCGCGCTGCCGCCTCAGCGGCCACGGAGTCGACGTCAACGTCTACCTCGACACCGCCCACGCCGCCCACCAGCGCTACGAGAACCGGATCGTCGAGCAGGCCCAGTTCGGCGCCCCCGACCCGGCGCGTGTGCCGCATCCCGTGGCGGGAGTCGGTACGCCGTCGGCGGGCGAACACGAGGCGAGCTGGGTCCCGGCCCTCAGCACCCTGTTCGCCGTCCGCGGCAATCACTTCCTCACCGTCGCCTACGCCGTCGCCGGTTGGTCGCGGCCGCGGCGCCTCGGCGCAGCCTCAGACCTGGCGCGGCAGGCCTTCCGGCTCGGTGGTTAGACCCACGGCTGAACGCTTTTCCAGGTTATAGCCCGTCGAATGCTTCAGGTACGGGTGAATACCGCGCAGTGGGCCTGGATTGCGGCGGCGACGCGCTGCGGCTCCTGGGCCATGACGGCGTGGCCGGCGCCCTCAAAGAGCTCGGTGGTCGCCGTGGGCCAGCGGGCGAGGAGGGCGGCGGCGTTGGTCGGTGGAATGACGACGTCCGCGCCACCGTGCAGGACCAGCGTCGGCGGCGCATCCCCGCCGGGAGGTGGCTGCTCCTCGCGGTGCCAGGCCTCCATCGCCGCCTCCTGCGCGCGCAGCGTCACCGGCGAGAGCGCCCCGCGCGCGGCGGCGACCACCTCGCCGAACTCGGCGTCGATCGCTTCCGCCTGCGGCGGCGGGAAGAGCAGATCGATCAGGCGGGTTGCCTGCTCGCGGGGCGTGCCGGAGTGGTCGACGAGCCGCTGCCAGACCTCGGGCGCTGCCGGCACCGCGGCGGCGCCGCCGGGGTCGGTCGCGATCAGCGCCAGCGCCGCGACCCGCTCCGGGGCGCGCAAGGCCAGCGCCTGGGCGACGAAGCCTCCCATCGACCAGCCGACCACCGGCACCCGCGCGATCCCCTCGCGATCGAGCAGCATCTCCATGTCGGCGGCCATCGCCTCGACGGTCAGCTCTGCGTCGCCCAGCGGCATCTCGCCGACGCCGCGGTTGTCCGGGTGGATGACGCGGTGGGAGCGTTCCAGCTCGGCGAGGAAGGTCGGGTCCCAGTCGGCGCCGGTCGCGGCGTAGCCGTTGATCAGCAGCAATGGGGGCAGCACGGGGCGGATCTTCGCCCACGCGGCGGACCGCAGGGGCGCGCGCCCCGGTCGAGGACTCCGGGCGCCCCCGTCGAATCAGCCGCCATGATCATCTCCGTCCTCGTTCGCCGCCTGCAGGAGGGCCTCGAGTACCCCGACTTCCGCGCCGCCTGGATGCCCGACAAAGGCTTCGGGGTGCCGACCCGCGTCGTCAGCGGCGTCAGTCTCGACAACCCGCGGGAGATCGTCACCGTCGGCTTCTCCGAGATCGATCCCGCCGAGGTTCCGGACTTCCTCGCCCGCGTCGGCCCCCAGGAGCAGCTTCGCGCGGAGCGGATCAGGGAGGTGACGGTGCCCGGCGGCAGCCGCGGCTTCTACCTCCAGGTCGCCGACGACGACCTCAGCGACGGCCCGCCGGCTAGCGGCTGAAGCGGCCTTCGGAATCGAGGTCGATTCCGTGCGAGCCGAAGTCTTCCTTCGATAGCTGCGCGACCAGGGCTGCGCCCGCGCCTTCGGGGTCGGGCACCGGTCGGCCGTCTTCGATCATCCGCACCGAGGCGAGGCGGCCGGAGCGGAAGCTGCCGTCGGGAGCGAGGGTCGCGTGCAGAACGACCGTCTCGCCGAGCACTCCTTCGATGCTGAAGTTTTCGTAGCCGGAGAAGTTGCCGAGGCTGTAGGCGATCAGGCGACCGCGGTAGATCTCCATCCCGCGTAGGACGTGCGGGCCGGAGCCGAGGACGAGGTCGGCGCCCGCGCGCACCGCCATGTGGGCGAACTCTTCGGCGTTGCCGCGGTCCTCGCCGAGGTAGATCTCCTCTTCGCCGGTGACGTGGGTCGCGTCGCTGCCCTCGGCACCGGCGTGGATCGCGACGACGACGAGGTCGGCCGCTTCGCGCGCCCGCGCGATCAGCGCCCGCGCGCCTTCCAGGTCGGTGAGCGAGTTCGTGTAGTCATAGGGGGCGAAGCCGAGGAAGGCGATCGTCTTGCCCCCGGCCCTGACGATGGTCGCTTCGGCGGGCAGCCCGGTCGGCTCGATCCCGGCGCCGCGCAGCGCTTCGATCGTTTCCTCCTGGCCCGCTTCGCCGAAGTCGAAGGAGTGGTTGTTGGCCAGGTTCATCACCGTGAAGCCGGCCTGCGCCAGGTACTTCGCGTAGTGGGGCGGCGCCCTGAAGGCGAAGCACGTCCCCGGCGCGGCGCCGCCGCACTTGACGTCTTCGGAGACGTCGGTCAGCGTCCCCTCGAGGTTGCCGAATACGACGTCGCCCTTCAGCTCGCCCTTGACGGGATCGAGGTAGCTCGCCGGTTCGGGCGGCAGGATCGGCGTGTCGCCCATGTCGGTGTCGCCGACCGCGGCGAAGCTGATGCCGTCGCCGGAAGCCCCGCCGCCCCCTTGCTCGCCTTCGCCGCCGCCCTTCTTGTCGCCGCCCTGGTGGCCTTGGCTTCCGCCCCCGTGCTTCCCCCGAGCTTGCGGCGCTTCGCGGACGGTGCCGTCGAAGCAGCCGCTCAGCGCCACCGCCGCCAGCCCAACCGCAACCAGCGCCGCCCAGCGCACCTCAGACCTCCAGCATCACGGTCACCGGCCCGTCGTTGATCAGGGCCACCCCCATACAGGCCCCGAAGACGCCCTTGGCCGCCCCGAGCCGCTCGCAGAAGCGCTCGTAGAGCGGCTCGGCGAGCTCGGGGCGCGCGGCGCCGACGTAGCTCGGCCGGTTGCCGCGCGAGGTATCGCCGTAGAGGGTGAACTGACTGACGCAAAGGACTTCCCGCTCGGCCAGCGGCTCGTTCATCCGCCCCTCGGCGTCGTCGAAGACGCGCAGCGCCCGCACCTTGTCAGCGAGCCGGTCGACCTCCGCCTCACCGTCGCCGACTCCGATCCCGAGCAGCACCAGCAGCCCGGGGCCGATCTGCGCCACCCGATCGCCCTCGACGTCGACGGCCGCCTGGCTGACGCGCTGGACCAAAGCCCGCATCGCTCCGAGTCTAGGAACGGCGCCGGTCAGCGAGCCCGATGGTGCCTGCGGTGCTTGTGCACCTTGACGCAGCGCGCCTTGCCCTTGACGCGCTTCTTCGTGAAGCCGCGCTTGCACTTCAACGGCTTCGGCTCGGGTTTCGCGATCGGCGTCGGAGCCGGCACCACCGGCGGCGAGCCGAGGCTGGCGTCGATCCCGGTGATCGCCGCCGGCGGCTTGGTCGTCAGCACGTCGGCCGCGGCAAGGGTGGTCTTTCCGTTGTAGAACTGGGTCGGGTAGCCCTGCGGTTCGGGTTGCGGGAAGAGATCGGGCAGGAAGTCGTGGCGGTCGACCGCGAAGCCCACCTTGAACAGGCCGCCTTCCAACCACCACAGCGAATAGCTGCCGCCGGGGCTGGTCTTGTCGCAGCTCCATAGCTCGCCGGTAACGGCCTTGAAGGCGCAAACGACGATGCCGCCGAGCGGCGAGCCGGTCGCCGCCGAACGCACCGTGCCGCGGATTTCGGCACCGGCTTCGAGGTCAGCGTCGATCCCGGACACCGCTTCCCCCGGGCCGAGCACGACTGCTTCTGCCGCTTCCGAAGTGGGCTTGTGGTCCCAGAACTGTTCGAGCAGGTTGAGGCCCGTGAGGAACGGATCGAACCAGGCCTTGTACGAGTTCGGGGGCAGGCGGTCGAGCAGGTATTCGCCTTCTTCTTCGGTCAGCGTGCAGCGTTCGTACCCCGGGCCTTCAGGGACGGCGCAGACTTCGACTTCTTCAAGCGGTTCGCCGAGCGGCCCGAGCACCTTCCCGCCGATGCTGCTCGGAGCCGCCAGTTCGGCGTCGATGCCCGCCGTGGTGGCGCCGTCCAGAACTTCGACCGGGTCGGCGTGCTCGAGATCGAGCTGGTCGTCGTAGAACTCGTAGGCGTATTCGTCAAGGGCGAAGCGGGGCCAGAATTCGACCTCGTAGGTCCCCGGCGCAAGGTTCGAGATCAGGTAGCTGCCATCGACCACGGAGGTCGGCGCACAGGCTTCGGGTTCAGATTCTTCGCCGTCGGCGAAGGCGCAGACTTCGACGTTGCCAATCGGCGCGTGCGTTTCTTCACTGGTCACAACTCCCGCAATCGCGCCCGGCGCGGCACTCGCGGCAGCCGGCGCGATGGCCACAACCGCCAGCATCAGGACAAACCCGGTTACCCCCCGCCTGCAAAGTCCCCGAAAGCTCAAGAGGCGCGGGACTATAACGGCGGCCCGATCAGGCTTCCAGGGCCTCGATCAGGGAGCTCGCGTCGTAGGCGCCGAGGTGGCGGACCCCGTTGCAGAAGAAGGTCGGGGTACCGGTCGCACCGCTCTCCCGCGCCGAGGCGAGGTCGCGCTCGATCCGCGAGGCATGGGCCTCGGCGTCGATCTCCTCGCCGAGCCGGCCGGCGTCGAGGCCGAGCTCTGCGGCGACGTCGAGCATCGTCTTACGCGAGAGGCGCGGCTGCGCCGCGAACAGCGCGTCGTGGTACTCCCAGAAGGCGCCCTGAGCGGCGGCCGCCTCGCTTGCCTGCGCCGCCATCGGCGCCAGCGGGTGCTTCTCGGGGATCGGCAGGTGGCGAAAAGCGAAGGCGAGCCGCTCGCCGAGCCGCTCGCGGACCCGCCGCACGATCGACTGGGCGCCGAGGCAGAACGGGCACTGGAAGTCGCCGAACATGACCAGCTCCAGCTCCGCCCCGCGCTCGCCGCGCACGTGGTCGAGGTTCTCGAGCGCGGGTGAGAGCAGTTCGTCCACGGCAGGCGATGTTATGTGTTGATGCACGACATCGAGTCGATCCTGATCCTGCTGCTGGCGGCGGCGGTTCTCGTCCGCCTCGCCGACGCCGCCCAGATCCCGGCGCCGATCGTGCTCGTCATCGGCGGCCTCGCGATCGCGCTGGTCCCCGGCCTGCCCGACGTCGAACTGGAACCAGACGTCGTCTTCCTCGTCTTCCTGCCGCCGATCGTCTTCTCCGCCAGCTGGCGCACCTCGCCGCTGGAGCTGAAGGCGCTGATCCGGCCGCTGACCATGCTCGCGGTCGTCCTCGTCTTCCTCACCGCCGCCGTCGTCGCCGTCGTCGCCCACGCGCTCGTCCCCGGCATCGGCTGGGCCGAAGCGGCGGTGCTGGGCGCGATCCTCGCCCCGACCGACGCGGTCGCGCCGATCTCGATCTTCCGCCGCCTCGGCGCCCCGGAGCGGGTGCGGCTGCTGGTCAGCGGCGAGTCGCTGCTCAACGACGCGACCGCCCTCGTCCTCTACCGGATCGCCGTCGGCGTCGCCACCGGCGGCGCTTTCAGCCTTGGCAGCGCAGCGCTGGAATACGTCGGCATCTCGGCTGGCGGCATCGTCGTTGGGCTCGTCGTCGGCTTCCTCCTCGACTTCTTCGCCCGCTACAGCCAGAGCGACGTGAAGCTGGCGATCTTCATCTCGGTGCTCGGTGCCTACGGCTCCTACGTCGGCGCCGAGCAGCTGCACGTCTCCGGCATCCTCGCCGTCGTCGCCACCGGCCTCTACGGCGGCTACCGGGCGCCGCGCTCCCAGAACGCGGACCTCCGCCTCACCGCGATCGCCTTCTGGGACGTCCTCATCTTCGGCCTCGAGACGACCCTGTTCGTGCTCCTCGGCCTGCAGCTCCCCGGCGTCGTCGACACCCTCAACGCCTCCTCCTCAGGGATCGGCGACCTGATCGGGCCGATCGCGGCCCTGACCGCCGCCTCGATCGGCCTCCGCCTCGCCTTCGTCTTCGCGATGGGCGAGGACGCCGGCGAGAGCCTCGGCCAGCGCTTCGCCGTCGGCTGGAGCGGGATGCGCGGCGCCGTCTCCCTGGCGGCGGCGCTGGCGGTACCGCTCAGCGTCAGCGGCCGGCCGCAGATCATCTTCCTCACCTTCGCCCTGATCCTCGTCACCCTGGTCGGGATGGGGCTCTCGCTGCCCTACGTCGTCCGCGCCCTGAAGCTGGAGGAGCCGCGACGCTGGAGCGACGAAGAGGCGGTGGCGCGACTGGAGGCGGCGCAGTCGGCGCTCGACCGGCTCGACGAGATGGAAGACGAGGACCGCGCCTCCGAGAAACAGCTGGAGCGGCTGCGCGACCTCTACCGCCGCCGCTTCCGCATGTGCCAAGCGGTCCTCGCCGGCGAGGAAACCGAGCACGCCGCCCGCGAGCAGCGCGTCGCCGACTACGGCGAGCTGCGCCGCGAGCTGATCGGGATCGAGCGCGAGGAACTGCTCAACCTGCGCAGCGCCGGCCGCCTGCGCAACACGACGATGCGCCAGATCGAACGCGACCTCGACCTCGAGGAGGCCCGCATCCGTGCCTAGCCCCCAGGGCGTAGCTAGGCGAGGAACTCGCGGGCGCGGGCGGCGACCAGGTCGGGCATCTCGTCGGCGATGAAGTGGCCGCAGCCGTCGACCAGCTCGATCTCCATCGCCTCGGCGTGGCGCTCGTAGCCGTCGAGCAGCTCCGGGCGCAGGGCCTGGTCGCCGGTGCCGAACAGCATCAGCGTCGGCACCGTTAGCCACGCCTGCGCGTAGCGACCCCGCATGATCGCCGGCACCTCACGCAGGTTGAAGACCCGATAGGTCTGGACCGGCGCCATCGCACGCCCCGGCTCGGTGTAGCGGTCGGCGAATGCGCGCAACGTCTCGGGATCCCAGGGCTCCCTGCGGACCGAGGCGCCGACGAGGACTTTGGGCACGAACCGCCCGCTCCGGTGCAGACGGTAGCCGAGCACCGGGCTGAGGATCACCCACTGGTACCAGAAACGCCACAGATGGGGCAACATCGCCCGGGCGCTGGTCCACGGGGGCAAGATGTTGAGCGCGAGGTAGCGGTCGAAGCGCGCCGGCTCCCGCAGGCAGAGCAGGAACCCGATCCAGCCGCCCCAATCGTGGCCGACCAGTTTCACCCGCTCGACCCCCAGCGCGTCGAGGACGGCGAGCACGTCGTCCGCCATCTCCTCCTTCTCGTAGCCGCGCGGCGGCGCCTGCGACCAGCCGTAGCCGCGCAGGTCGAGGGCGAGGACCCGATGGCGGTCGGCCAGGGCCGGCATCAGGTGGCGCCACTCGTACCAGTGCTCGGGCCAGCCGTGCAGACAGAGGACGACGTCGTCCCCGCTCCCCGCTTCGGCGACGTGGAAGTCCACCCCGCGCGCCCGCACGGTCCGATGCGAGACCCCCTCCACATGTGGCAACCCGTTCATCCCCACGGCCAGCCTCGCCGATCGGCCGCCTCCCGCAGCGTGATCTTCGTCACCCGGGAGGTGACAACGGCGGGCGCGGTGACCGGCTGCGCGCCGGGATCGCGCCAGTCACCCGCCCCCCCTTCCGCTCAGTGCAGCGCGGCCGCGGCCGCCTGGCGGAAGTCGTTGAGCATCGCCCCCATGGTGTCGACGTCGCAGGCGACCATTTCGGGCCACGGCTTGTCGGGATGCTCGGAAAGGGTCTTGAGGCCGTTGCCGCTGATCACCGCGACGACGGTCTCGGCGGCGCCGATCTTGCCTTCCTGGGCGAGGCGCGCGGTGGCGGCGATCGTGGTCCCGCCGGCGGGCTCGGTGAGGATGCCCTCGGTCGCGCCGAGCAGGTCGATCGCCTCGAAGATCTCCGGATCCGAGGGGCCGGCGCCGTATCCGCCGCGGGTGCGGACCGCGTCGAGCACGAGGTTGCCGTCGCCGGGGGCGCCGATCGCCAGCGAGTGGGCGGCGGTCTCCGGCGTCTGCGGCTCGAGCTCGCCGCCGCCCCGGATCGCGGTCACGATCGGCGAGCAGCCGCCCGCCTGGGCGATGTTGATCTTCGAGCCGGAGGTCTCGGCGAGGCCGACGATCTCGAGCTCGTTCAGCCCCTTGTGGACGCGCGAGGACAGGGTGCCGCCGGCCGCCGGGATGACCCAGTGGTCGGGCGCCTCCCAGTCGAGCTGCTCGACGACCTCGAAGGCCATCGTCTTCGCCCCCTCGGCGTAGAACGGGCGCAGGGTGATGTTGGCGAACTCGATCCCGCTAGCGAGCGAGAGCTCGCGGCAGGCGCGGTTGGCCTGGTCGTAGTTGGCGTCGAGCTGGCAGACGCGGGCGCCGAGCGCCCGGCACGCCTTCGCCTTGCCCTTCTCCATGTTGCCCGGGTAGAAGATGTAGGCGGAAGCGCCGGCCTTGGCGGCGAGGGCGGCGACGGCGGTGCCGACGTTGCCGGTCGAGACGCAGCCGACCTCGTCCTTGCCGAGCTCGAGCATGCGGGCGATCGCCTGGCTCACGACCCGGTCCTTGTAGGACAGGGTCGGGCGGTTGGTCGAGTCGTCCTTCAGGTACAGGTTGTGGAGGCCGAGCTCGGCGCCGAGGCGGTCGGCCCGGATCAGCGGCGTCTGGCCGGCAAACTGGCCGACCCGGTCCTGCGCCGCGCGCGATGTGATCGGCAGCAGCTCCTCGAAGCGCCAGATGTTCCAGGGCCGGCCCTCGAGCCCGCGCTCGGCGATCAGCGCCTTGGCGCGCTCGTAGTCGTAGTCGATGTCGAGCCCTTCGCCGCAGGCCGGACACTTGAAAGCGCGGTCCTGCAACGGCGTCGTGTATCCGCAGTCGCGGCAAACGAGTTCGGTCGCGACAGAACTGGTCCGTGGCCCGCCGGGCCCTGCCAGATGCGGATCGACCGCGTCGCTCATGACTCCTCCTTTTGCCGCCAGCGGGCTCGGCCGATCAGGCCGAGGGTCTCCCGGGCGCCTTTCCGATTTGCGTGGGTATAACACATGGCATACCGGCGCTCAACAGTTTCTGTGTAAATATTCGTGAAACCGCGCCGAAATCTTCACTGCAAGGTAGCGGAAGCGGCGGCCCACGCCCAATGGCGCGAAATCCTCTGTCTGTAGAGTTCTTGTCGTCGCCGGCCAGAATCTCCCGCGTGAACCCCCAAGAACGCTTCGCCGCAAACCTCCGCAAAGCCCGCACCAAGGCCGGCATCTCCCAGGAAGAGCTGGGCAATCGCTGCGACCTGCACCGGACCGAGATCTCGCTCCTGGAGCGGGCCGGGCGCGAGCCGCGCCTGGCGACGATCGTCAAGCTCGCGGGGTCGCTCGAAACGACGCCGGCTGAGCTGATCGCCGGGATCGCCTGGTCTCCGAGCTCCGGCAAGTTCGACGTCAAGAAACCTACGAACTAGGGACCTAGGGACGGATGTTGGCGTGGAGGGGTCGGGTGACCCCCTTCACGTGCCTGCCTAGCTGAATCGGTTCAGGGGGTCACCCGACCCCTCCTCCCGAAGCGGGTCCGAGGTTCATGAGGTCGGCAGCTTTCGTGGGCATGGAGAGGGGCCCCACCTGGGGGCCCCTCGTTGGCTAGAGGGCACCCCAACCCTCTTTGCCTGCCACCTGAACCCTGACCGGCAGCTAGTCGGCCGGGCCGCCGGGCGAGCGATGAAGTGAGGCGGGGCATGCGCCGGACTGGCCGACGCCACCCGGGAGCCGTCATGACGGATAGACCCCCGGCTCGAGACTGGTCCTCCTTTGCCACCCCAAGGGGTTTCCCAGTTCGAGTGCCCCACCCCCTTCACCGGATTGATCGCCCGGCAGGGCAATTCATAACACAGGTCGGTGTAACAATCAAGTGCCCTTGCCTAATGGGTGGACTTTTAGGCACTCGGGTGTTATCCGACCGGAATCGGGGCGCCGTCCGGCCAGGTCTCGAACAGCTCCTGGGCGTCGGCACGGCCCGAAGCGATCAGCAGCTCCTCGGCGGTATGCGGCGCGAACGGCGCTAGCGCCTGCAGGAGGAGGAGCAGCGCGGCCACCTGGGCCTCCGCGTCGGCGCGGTCGAGCTGTCCACGCCGCTGCATCACCCGCTTCTCGAAGTCCTGGATCCGCTCGAGCAGGCGAGTCAGATTGCGGATCGACTTGTGCAGCTGCAGCTCGGCGGTATCGGCGGTGATCCGCTCGAGGCCGTTCTCGCACCATTTCCGCAGGCGGTCGCGCATGTGCTCGGTGTCGGCAGCCGCCTCGGGGTCGTGCTGGTGCCCCTCGAGCGCCGCAAAGCGGTCCTGGCAGTAGGTCCAGAGGTTGCGCAGGAAGCGGTTGGCGAAACGGACGGCGCCGTCGGACCAGTTCAGGGTCTTCGCCGGTCCCGCTGCATAGAGCACCGCGAGGCGGACGGTGTCGGCGCCGTACTGAGCGACCAGCTCGTCGGGGTCGACGACGTTGCCGAGGTGCTTGCTCATCTTGCGCCCGTCGGCGATCACCATCTCGTGGAAGAGGCAGCCGGCGAACGGCTCTCCCTCGGCCATGAAGGCGAACTCGCCGTGATCGCGCAGCGCCTTGGTCACGATCCGCTGGTCGAAGACGAAGCCGCCAGAGTCGCCGCCGGCAACGAGGCGCTCGGCCGGCAGCCAGTGACGCAGGTGCGGGTGGGTGAACATTTGCTCGGCCCGGTCCTCGGGGGGCACTGCCGCCGGCACCCAGAGGAAGAGCGCGTCGAAGTGGCAGTCCAGGGTGTCGGTCTCGCGCCGGCCGGGCTCACCGCAGCTCGGGCAGGCGGCCTCGACGAAGTCGGGTCGCTCGGCCAGCGGGTTGCCCTCGGCGCGCGGCATCAGGTCGCGCGGCAGGACGACAGGCAGCTCCTCGACCGGCACCGGTACCGGGCCGCACCGCTCGCAGTGCACGATCGGGATCGGCGTCCCCCAGGCGCGCTGGCGCGAGATCGAGAAGTCGTTGGCGCGGTAGCGCTTCGCCTTGCGGGCGCCCTCGGGCAGCGGCAGCGGCGCCTCGCCCGCCTCGGCGTCGCCGTCCCCCCCGTCCTCGGCCGACTCGCCGCCCCGCACCCGCTCGACCCGAGCGGCGATATCGCGATCGGCGTCGTCCACCGAAGGGATGCCCAGTGCCGCGGTCGGCCCGAAGCGGGCATCGACGAGCGGCGAGACCAGAACCGGCAGCTCGCTGCCGTCGAGACCCTTCAGCGCCGATCCGGTGTCGACGACCGGCACCGAGCGCGCGTCGCGGGCGCTCCGCTCCCAGCCCCCGGAGCGCATCTGCTCGAGCTGCTCGCGCGCCTCCGGGCTCACCGCCCAGGCGTCGATCTCGGGATGGCGCGGTGAGAGCAGGACGAAGGTGGCGCGCTCGAGCGCGCCACGATGTGGGCTGAAGACGGTCAGCGTGCCGCTCTCCCCCTCCAGCTCCAGCTCGATTCCCTGGCTGCGACCGAGGATGTAGCGCTGGGTGGCGAGCGCCAGCTCGTCCCAGTTGCGCAGGTTCTCGACGTTGGCGTCGTTCTCCTCGAGGTAGCCGGTGATCTTGAGGAACCAGGTCGGGCGCCGGATCAGCCGCACCTCGTTGTGACAGCGCCAGCAGGTGCCGCCCTCCTCGACCTGGATCGAGGCCAGCGTCGTCTGGCAGGTGTCGCACCAGTCGACGGTGGCGTCGTCGAGGTAGATCATCCCCATCTCGAGCAGGGTGAGGAAGAGCCACTGGGTCCAGCGGTACTGGCCCTCGTCGGAGCTGTAGAAGACGCGGTCGTAGTCGAAGCTGAAGCCGAGGCGCTTCATCTGCCCCAGCATGCGGTCGCCGCACTGGCGGACCCAGTCGGCGGGCAGCACCTGGCGCTCGATCGCCGCCAGCTCCGCCGGCAGGCCGAAAGCGTCGAAGCCGAAACCGAGCAGGACCGCGTCGCCGCGGGCACGGTGAAAGCGCGCGTAGGCGTCGCCGATCGTGTAGTCCCGCACGTGACCCATGTGCAGGTTGCCCGAGGTGAACGGGCTCGACGCCTTCACGTAGACCGGCGGCTGGCCCGGCTCCGGCGGTGGCGGCGCGCTGTAGTCCCCCCGCTCCTCCCAGGCAGCCTGCCGCGCCGGCTCTATCGCCGCCGCGTCGTAATTGGGCTTCCGACTCATCATCTTTCAAAGGCTACTGAGGGGGTCGAGGGCTAAGCAGGTCGGGGGACGCAGGGAAGCGAGGCGAGGGGAGCGCACTCCGGTGCGTGACCCGAGCCGAGCGACCGAGGACCCCGAGATGCGCCGGCCATCGGCCCCCTCAGGAGAACGTCCACAACTTGTTGCCGAGAAAATTGAACGGCATCGCGACGGCGACGGCGATCGCCTGGGCGGTCAGGTCGCCGGTCAGCCCCGAGGAGACCAGGGCCTGTAGGACGACTAGGTTGAGCCCCAGGGAGGCGAGACTGACGGCGAAGAAGCGGGCCGCCTGGAAATGGGCCGGTCCCTCTCCCGGGCCAAAAGTCCAGTAGCGGTTCCAGAGGAAGTTGTTGGTGACGGCGACCGCGAAGGCTCCAACCGCTGCAATCAGGTGATGCAGGCCGACGTAGTCGGCGAGCAGCGCGAAGACGCCGAGGTTGATCAGGTACCCAGACGCGCCGACGAGGCCGAACTTGAGCAGCTGGACCCAGTTCTCCCCCTGTCGGGCTGCGGCCCCGATCCGGTAGGCGAGCTCTCCGGCGCCACTCATCTCGCGCGCGGCCCATCGAGGACGACGCCGACCGCACCGAAGCCGGTCGACAGCGACCTCAGAGTGTGAAATTCAACCCGCTGCGGTCGCCGGGCGACGAAGCGCAGCAGGGTCAGCCTGTCGAGACGTATGCGTTGAATCATGTGAAATGAACGGGGCAGACTAACTGGGATGGAGGCGGCACGCCGCTTCGCGATCAGATCCACTTCCCCGACCCGTTCGGCGCCGCCGTACATCCGCACCGCGCCGCCGCTCAGGTACCAGCGAAGCGGTTCGGCGGCGAGCCGCCAGCTGACCACCGCGCGCCGAGTCGCCGGCTGACCGAGACTGCCGGCGAGCGAGCGGAAGTCCGGGCGCTGAAGGTTGGGCGTCTGCGTGACATAGACGGCGAAGGCCGCCCAATAGGCACAGAGAGCGACGGCGAGCAGCGGGCCCAGAGGCCGGGCGCGGGCGGTGGCGAGGCCTAGGGCGACGATCGCCGCCAGCGGAACCAGCGCCGGCAGCAGGTTGCGCTCGAGCACGAAGTCCTTGCCGACCAGCGCGGCCAGCGCCGCACCGACGGGGACCGAGAGGCCGAGGGCGAGGCAGACGAGAGCGGCACGGTGCTCGCGGTGCGTGCCCAGCACCGCGAGCAGGACGACGGCCACGGCGACGAGGATCGCCGGCGCCAGCCCGTAGAGCTCGCGCGGCGGCTCGGCGATCACGTGGCCGGTTTCGCCGGCGAGGAAGCTGACGCCGGTCTCCCAGAAGCGGTAGCCGAGCGGGCTGGATTCGATCCAGCCGATGTGGTCGGGGTTGACCTGTGCCGCCAGCAGCGGCAACAGCACCCCGCCGGCGACGACGACCGCGGCCACGGAGGGAACCACCAGCCGCCACCGCCGCCGCAGCGCGACCAGCAACCAGGCAGCCTCGATCGCGACGATGAAGATCGCGAAGTAGTGGCTCCACAGCGCCGCCGCCGAGGCCAGCGCCCAGAGCGACAGATCGCGCCCGCCGCGGGTCTGCAGGGCGCGCAGGAAGAACAGCATCGAGACGGCCGCGCAGAGCACCAGAAGCGCGTAGGAGCGCGCCTCCTGCGAGTACCAGATCAGCATCGGGTTGAAGGCGAGGATCGCGGCGAGGACGATCCCGGTGCGACGCCCGGAGAGCGCGCGGCCGATCAGATAGCCGACCGGGACCGTCAGCGTCCCGAACAGGGCCGAGAGCGAGCGCAGCCCGACTTCCCCGCGGCCGAAGAGGTGCGCCCAGGGCCAGGCGAGGACGTAGTACAGCGGCGGGTTCGACTCGCTGACGCGCACCGCGTGGAGCATGTCGGCGAAGCTGCCGGGGAGAACCCGCATCGCCGTGACCACCTCGTCGTGGTGGTAGCTCTGCACACCGAGGCTGGCAAAGCGAAGGGCGGCAGCGGCGGCGGTGATCGCGCCGAGCCAGGCGAGGACCGCGGAGTTCACGCGGGGAGCTTGCACCCGCAAGCTGAACCGGGGATTAAGGTTCCCGTTCTCGATGGGAGCAAGCAGAGCAGTCATCACCGCGGTCGCCTTGACCGCGATCGCGGTCGCGCTGGCGCTGATCTTCGGCGGCAAGGACTCGAAGACGGCCAAGGCCGAATCGGCGGCATCCCCCGGCCAGCCGGCGGTCTCGATCGTCTCGCCCCGCAACGGCGCCCGCCAAAGCGCGCACGCGGTCGTCGTCAAGGTCGCAATCGAAAATTTCGAACTGGCGCCGCGCCATTTCGGTGGTGAGCCCGAACTGGGCCAGGGGAACCTCCGCTTCAGCCTCAACCGAGTCCCCGACTGCGTCGACCCGGTGAAACTGGAACGGGCGCTGAACAGCCCGATCGGCAACGCCCGCCTGAAGGGCAAATCCGCCGACTACCCGAAGTACGCGGGCCCCAACGGCGTCCTCGCCGTAGAACTCGGCACCCAGGGCAAGTACTCACCCGCGACCCGGCCCGAGATCTACTACCGCAACCTCAACCCTGGCTTCTACCGCCTGATCGTCAGCCTCGCCCAGAACAACGGCGAAGCGCTGCCCGCCCACGACGTCACCACCTTCCAGATCCTGCCCCGCCCCGGGCACGGCCCGAAACCATGCCCGAAGGGGAAGGTCTCGAGCGCCGCGGCAGCCGAAAGCGCGCGCTGAACGCCCCGTAGGCGCATTACTTCACTTTGTATAGTGAGTGATGATGCGCACTTACCGTCGTTTGCTCGGCTATCTGCGCCCCTACCGCGTGCAGCTGTGGGGGTCGCTGGTCTTCGCCTGGGCGGCGATGGGGATGGGCGTGCTGATCCCCTGGCTGGTCGGGGAAGCGGTGAACGCGATCCAGGACGGCAACAAGCCGGACCTGCTGCCGCTGGCGCTGGCGATCCTCGCTGCCGGCATCCTGCGCATGGGATTGACCGTCGTCCGCCGCCTGATCGCCGGCAAGATCTCGCTGGCGGTCGAATTCGACCTCCGTCAGCAGTTCTACTCTCACCTGCAGCGCCTCGACCTCGGCTTCTTCGACACCCAGCAGACCGGCCAGCTGATGTCGCGCGCGACCGTCGACCTGCAGGCGATCCGCTTCTTCCTCGGCTACGGGCTGGTATTCATCACCCAGGCGGTGCTGACGATCGTCCTGGCCGGCGTCGTGATGATCGCGATCAACCCGTTGCTGGCGCTGATCGCGCTGCTGCCGGCACCGCTGATCGTCTTCAGCGCCTCTCGCTACAACCGCGTCTCCCGCCCCGCCCAGCAGGAGGTCCAGCAGCGCATCGCCGAGCTGACCGCGGAGGCCGAGGAGAACGTCTCCGGGATCCGCATCGTCAAGGCCTTCGCCCGCGAGGAACACCAGCTGCACCGCTTCCAGCGCAGCATCTCCCGAGTCTTCGACCAGAGCATCTACACGACCAAGCTGCAGTCCGTCTTCTCGCCGTTGATCGGCCTGCTGCCGGAAATCGGGATCGCCCTGGTGCTCCTGATCGGCGGCCGCGAGGTGATCGACGGCAGCCTCAGCCTCGGCGCCTTCGTCGCCTTCTTCACCTACGTCCGCATGCTCGCCGGGCCGACCCGCATGCTCGGCGCCGCGATGGCGATGGCCCAGCGTGCCGTCGCCTCGGGCAACCGGATGTTCGAAGTCCTCGACCGTGAACCGGCGATCCAAAGCCCGGCCGGAGCAGCGGCGCTGCCAGCCGGCGGCGGCGCGGTCGAGCTGCGTGGGGTGACGCTCAACTACAAAGGCACCTCGACCCCGGCGCTGAGCGACGTCGATCTCGACGTCGAAGCCGGCAAGGTCGTCGCCCTGGTCGGTCCCTCCGGCGCCGGCAAGACGAGCCTCGTCGCCCTGATCGCCCGCCTCTACGACCCCTCCGAGGGCACGGTGAGCGTCGACGGCAACGACGTCCGCAAAATCGACGTCGACTCGCTGCGCTCGCAGATCGCCTTCGTCGCCGACGACAGCTTCCTCTTCACCGCCAGCGTCGCCGAGAACATCGCCTACGCGCACCAGGACGCCAGCCGCGAGCAGATCGAAGTGGCGGCCCGCCGCGCCCAGGCCGACGCCTTCATCCGCGAGCTGCCCGACGGCTACGACACGCGGGTCGGCGAGCGCGGCCTGACCCTCTCCGGCGGCCAGCGCCAGCGGGTCGCGATCGCCCGCGCCCTACTCGCCGACCCGCGGATCCTGATCCTCGACGACGCCACCTCCTCGGTTGACGCCACCACCGAGGACCAGATCAAGGCCGGGCTGCGCGAGGCGATGTCCGGGCGGACCACCTTCATCATCGCCCACCGCCTCTCCACCGTCTCCCTTGCCGACCAGATCGTCGTCCTCGACGGCGGCCGGATCGTCGACGTCGGCAGCCACGAGGAGCTGATGGCGGGCTGCGGCTTCTACCGCGAGATCGCCGAGCACGGGCTCGCCGACAGCGTCTTCCTGCAGCGCGACCTCGAGCAGCGTGAGGAGCTGGCGCGGCTATGAGGCTGACGGGCAAGCGCGAGAGGCACGAGGGCGAGGAGCAGCCAGGCATCCGCAATGCCTTCCTGCTGATCGGGGCGCTCTGGCGCCTGGCCCGGGGCGAGGACCAGCGCGGCCGCAAGGTCCGCTGGATGATCCGCCTGCTGCGCCCCTACCGCGGTCGGGTGGCGCTGATGTTCGGCGCGCTGGCGATCGAGACGGCGGCCGGCCTCGCCCCGCCCTACCTGATCGGCCGGGCGATCGACAGCGGGATCGAAACCGGAGACCTCACCGCCCTGTACCTGACCGTGGCGGCCTTCGTCCTCGCCGCCCTGGTCTACGCGGCGTTCACCGGGATCGAGACCTACCTGGTCGGCTGGGTCGGGACGCGGGCGCTGCAGGACCTGCGCGAGCGGATCTTCGTCCACCTGCAGCGGATGTCGATCGGGTTCTTCACCCGGCGCAGCCCGGGGGTGCTGATCTCGCGGATGACGAACGACGTCGAAGCCCTGAACCAGCTCGTCACCAGCGGCCTGGTGACGATGTTCTCGAGCACGATGACGCTGCTCGGCGTGATCGTGATCCTGCTGGCGCTGGACGTGAAACTGGCGCTGATCGTCTTCCTCACCTTCCCCCTGCTGGCGATCGCGAGCGTCGTCTTCCGCATCGTCTCCGCCGGCACCTACCGGGCGACGCGCGAGCGAATCGCAGCCGTCACCGCCTACCTGCAGGAGAGCCTCAGCGGCATCCGCGTCGTCCGCAGCTTCGGCCAGGAGACCCGGCACGAGTCGGAGATGACGGTGCTGAACGAACAGAACCGCGACGTCAACATGAGGTCGGTCTACCTCAACGCCTCCTACTTCCCGGCGGTGGAACTGCTGGCCTCGGTGGGAACGGCGGTGATCCTGCTCTACGGCGGCAGCCAGGCGATCGACGGGGCGATCCAGGTCGGCGTCATCGTCTCCTTCGTCGCCTACCTGAACACCTTCTTCGAACCGATCCAGGAACTCTCCCAGCTCTACACCACCTACCAGCAGGGGATGGCGGCGCTCGACAAGATCTTCGACCTGCTCGACACGCCGGCGGACATGGTCGACGCCCCCGACGCGATCGACCCCGGCCCGCTGCGCGGCGAGATCGAGCTCGACGGCGTCTGGTTCTCCTACGGCGAAGAACCCGAGCCGGCCGACGACGCGTGGGCGCTGCGCGGCGTCGACCTGCACGTGCCGCCCGGGCAGACCCTGGCCCTGGTCGGCGCCACCGGCGCCGGCAAGTCGACCTTCGCCAAGCTCGTCGCCCGCTTCTACGACCCCCAGAAAGGGCGTGTCCTGGTCGACGGCCACGACCTCTGCGGCGTCCAGCAACGGGCGCTGCGCCGCCAGCTCGGGATCGTCCCCCAGGAGGGCTTCCTCTTCTCCGGCAGCGTCCGCGAGAACGTCGCCTTCGGCCGCCCCGAGGCGTCGCTGGAGGAAGTCGAAGAGGCGCTCGCAACGGTCGGCGCCGCCGACTTCGTCAACGCCCTCCCCGAAGGGATCGAGACCGAGGTCGGCGAGCGCGGGGTCCAGCTCTCCGCCGGCCAGCGCCAGCTCGTCGCTTTCGCCCGCGCCCTGCTCGCCGAGCCCCGCATCCTGATCCTCGACGAGGCGACCTCCAACGTCGACGTCCGCACCGAGAAAACGATCGAGCGCGGCCTCGAGCGCCTGCTCCACGGCCGCACCGCGATCGTCATCGCCCACCGGCTGTCGACGATCCGGCGGGCCGGGCAGATCGTCGTGCTCGACGGCGGGGAGATCGTCGAGCGCGGCACCCACGACGAGCTGATCGCCGCCGGCGGGGCATACGCTCGTCTCTACGGGGCCTGGTCGGAGTCTTCCGCGGCGTAGGTATGCGAGGGGGAGGCTTGGTTGCCCCTCTGTTCGAGCCGTGTCGCGTCCCTGCGGGACAGCGACAGCATGGTTGAGCCCGCCTATGGCGGGCTTCTGATCAGATGACATTTGGGCCTTCGGCAGGCTCGCCCAGAGGGGCACCCAACCCTCCCCACCCACACGCCCGCCGGGATCGGCTCAGCTCAAAACCCGGCCCGGAAGCACGGGAGCTTCCCCAGGTCGACGAAGCTCCCCCGAGTCACGAAAGCTCCCAGGGCACGGGAGCTGAGAGCTACCCGGCGGGGGCGAAGGACAGCCGGGACTTCTAGAGCTTGTGAACTTCGGGGCCGTTCCGGTGGGAGGCCCGAGGGTGGT
>DATKLT010000078.1:0-2918 GCA_035542315.1 Solirubrobacterales bacterium
CCGCGTGGTTGAGCTTTCCGTCGGATAGCGACGGAAAGCTCAACCACGCCCGGGGACGGCGGCGCGGATCGCGGTGACGGCTGCGGCGCCGGCTGCTTCGAGCGGCTCGGGGCTGCGCAGGGCGCGGGCGAGGACGAAGGCACCCTCGAGGCCGGCGAGCATCTGGATCACCAGCGGCCGTGCGGCCACCGGCTCGATCCCGGCCAGGCCGAAGCGCCAGGTGCCGGCCTCGATCCAGCCCTCGAAGACCTCGGCGCAGGCCAGGCGCATCTCCTCGTCGATGCTGGAGACCTCGAGCGCCACGGTCGCGATCGGGCAAGCGTCGGCGTAGTCGCTCTCCTCCAGGTCGCGGGCGGCGGCGGCGAAGAAGGCCTCGATCCCCTCCACCAGGTCGACCTCGGGCGGCGCGTACTCGGCCAGCAGCAGGCCGTAGAGGAAGCCCGAGCGACGCACCGTCTCCGCTCCCAGCGCCGATTTGCCGCCCGGAAAGAAGTGATAGAGCGAGCCGAACGGGGCGCCGGCCTCGGCCAGGATCTGCTTGATCCCCGTGCCGGCATAGCCCTGGCGGCGGAACAGCTCGCCGCTGGCGTCGAGGATCTTCTCCCGGGTCTCGCTCGGCATCGGCTCCGATGATACGTTGTCTCTTACTAGAGCGATCTATCTAGTCGAACCAAGGGAGGCACACCATGCCGGAGGTCGAGGTCGCAGCGGGGACGATCGAGTTCGAGGACACGGGTGGCGAGGGACAGGTCGTCGTCTTGGTCCCGGGCCTGGTGATGGACCACCGCCAGTGGGAGCGGGTCGTCCCCGAGCTGCGCGAGGAGTTCCGCTGCCTCACCGTCACCCTGCCGATGGGCGCCCACCGCAAGCCAATGAAGCCCGACGCCGACCTCTCGATGGTCGGCATGGGACGCATCCTCGCCGAGCTGCTCGAACGGCTCGAGCTGCGCGACGTCGTCCTCTGCTTCAACGACTGGAGCGGCGCCCAGGCGATGATCCTCGACGGCCGCGTCGACCGCGTCGGCAGGCTCGTCCTCGCCTCCTGCGAGACCGTCGGAAACTACCCGCCCGGACTCGGCGGCTGGGCCGCCTGGCTCTCGGGCAAGCTACCGGGCGGCCTCCACCTCACTCGCCAGCTCCTGCTTCG
Source organism: Solirubrobacterales bacterium (assembly GCA_035542315.1). Lineage (GTDB taxonomy): Bacteria > Actinomycetota > Thermoleophilia > Solirubrobacterales > 70-9 > VAYN01. Next base: position 1,148 of record DATKLT010000078.1, read on the forward strand.
CCCGCGCCTCGCGCGGCTGCCGTTCTTCTTCGGCCAGATGAGCAAGCAAGGGGTTCCGGAGGAGATGATGCGCCACTGGATGGAGCCGCTGGGGCGGCCCGAGATCCGCCACGACCTGCGCAGCTACCTCCGCGCCGCCGTCCCCGCTGGCCGCCGCACGCTGCGCGCCGCGCAGGAGAAGCTCGCCAGCTTCGAGCGCCCGGTGCTCGTCGTCTGGGACAGCGAAGGGCCGATGATGCCCAACGAGGAAGGCCGCCGCCTCGCCGACTCCTTCCCCGACTCGCGCTACGTCGAGCTGCCCGATTGCTACACCCTGATCGCCCTCGACCAGCCGGTCGAGCTGGCCCGCCTGATCGGCGAGTTCGCCCGTCAGGGGAGTGGGTAGAAACCACCCGCCGGCTCCCCGACCCCTTGAGGTGAGGCGCGACGCCGGCTAGGTTGCACGCCGTGTCGCGTCCCCGTTTCGTCCTCCTGCTGGTCGTCGCTGCGCTCGCGGCCCCTGCCGCAGCGACCGCCTCCCCGATCACGATCGGGCCGGCCAACCCGAACCCAAGCCCGGGCACGAGCCAGGCCGTCAACTGGCCCAACGGCACCCTCCTCTTCACCACCAGCGGGCTCCCCGGGGCTCTGCTCGTCTCGCCGGCCGAAGGCGTGATCACGAGCTGGCGCCTCTACACCGACGACGTGATGGGGGAAGCGACCGCGCAGCTCTACTCGCTGACTCCGACCAGCGGCAGCACGTATGTCGTCAGCTCGCTTGGCCCGAAACAGACGGTCGCGCCGGTCAACGCCGAAGGCCCGACGCAGCACAACGTCCTCAATACCTTCCCGACCCGAGTGCCGATCGCCGCCGGCATCATGCTCGGCGTCCGCCTCGAACACGAACCCGGCGGCTACGTGATCCCCGTCCTCGCCGTCGCCCCCGGCACGACGACGGGCTACCTGTACTCCGTGCCCGTCAACGGCGGCAGCGCCGAAGCGCCGAACCAGAGCGGTGTCGCCCTGGCGATGAACGCCACGCTCGAGCCCGACGTCGACCACGACGGCTACGGCGACGAAAGCCAGGACGCCTGCGTCGGCGTCTGCCAGCCCCCCGCCCCGAGCAAGCCCTCCGCCAAGCCGAAGAAATGCAAACGGGGCAAGGTGCGCAAGCACGGCAAGTGCGTCAAGAAGACGCACCGCAAAAAGCACCGTCGCTAGCCAGAGCGGCGGAGTCCACGCCGCGCGGTGCACCGCTCCGGCAAAAGCAACGGAGTGCAACCCCCCTGAGGCGTTGCGCGGCGGCAGGCCGCGGGCTACCTTAGCCCTCAGGGTTCAAACTCAACTCGAGGAGAGGGTCGCTATGTCCGACACGCTAAAGGGAGCCTGCCTCTGCGGCGGGGTCGAGTACGAGGTAACCGATCCGCAGGCGCTCGGCTACTGCCACTGCACGCGCTGCCAGCGCTGGACCGGCGAGAGCCTTGCCGGTGTCGTCGTCGCCAAAGAGAACTTCAACGTCACCAAGGGCGAGGACCTCGTCAAGACTTACGAAAGCGAGTTCGCCCCGCGCAACTTCTGCAGCAACTGCGGATCGAGCATCTACGACAACCTCGGCGACGTCTACTTCGTCGCGGCCGGCCTCATGCGCGAGCTCGACATGGAGCCGAGCTTCCACCTCCAGGTCGCCTTCAAAGCCCCCTGGCACGAGATCGGCGACAGCGTCCCGCAGTACGCCGAAAACCCGCCCGGCTGAGCCCTCGGCGTGGCAGAGGTTTGTGGCGCTATCGGCCAC
>DATKLT010000079.1:0-3351 GCA_035542315.1 Solirubrobacterales bacterium
GCTCTTGATCTTCGCCTTGGTGACGGCGTTGTTCTTGATCTTCGCCGCGGTCACCGAGTTCTTCTTCAACTGCTTGGAGCCGACGCTGTTCTTGCCCAGCTGCGAGGCGGCGAAGGCCGTTGCACCCCCGAGGACGAGGAAGATGCCGATCGTGGACATCACGTTCGCGTACGTGAGTCGCTTGCGCGCCTGCTTCATTGGATCAGACTCCTTGTTCGGGGGCGAAACCCGACCATAACCGCCCGAGCGGCGCAAGTCAGCCCCACTCGCCGAACCTCAGCCCAGCTCGGCCCGCTCCGCAGCGTCGGCCAGCCGCTCGACCATCTGGGCGAACGGCTCCAGGTTGGCGTCGGCCTTCCCGTAGGCGCCGGCGGCGTAGCGGGCGTAGACGCCCTCGAGGATGATCGCCAGCTTCCAGTAGCCGAGGGCCAGGTAATAGCCGAGGTTGGAGACGTCGCGGCCGGAGGCTTCGGCGTAGCGGGCGATCAGCTCCTCGCGGGTCGGGAAGCCGGGCGCCAGGTTGGCGGGCATGCCGAGGGCGATCGTCGCGTCGCCGCGCTCGGGCCAGTAGGCCATCAGGGTGCCGACGTCGGCGAGCGGGTCGCCGAGGGTGCAGAGCTCCCAGTCGACGACGGCGGCGACCTCGCCGCTCGGCGCCAGGATCATGTTGTCGAGCCGGTAGTCGCCGTGGACGATCGTCGCCGGTCCCTGCTCGGGGATGCGGGCCGCGAGGCGCTCGTGGACCCGGTCGACGACCGCCAGCTCGCGCGTCTTCGACTTCTCCCACTGGCCCTGCCAGCGGCGCAGCTGGCGAGCGACGTAGTCCTGCTTGCGGCCGAGCTCGCCGAGCCCGGCAGCGTCGGGGTCGACGGCGTGGATCTGGGCCAGGGTGTCGGCGACGCGGAAGCCGATCGCGCGGCGATCGTCCTCGTCGGGAAAGGAGGCTTCGGCCTCGGCGAGGCCGCGCAGGATCGGCCCCTCGACGAACTCCATCACGTAGAAGGGGGCGCCGGTGACGGACTCGTCCTCGCAGAGCCCGACCAGCGGCGGCACCGGGACCGCGGTCGGCGCGAGCGCGGCGAGGACGCGGTGCTCGCGTCCCATGTCGTGGGCGGAGCCGAGCGTCTTGCCGAGTGGCGGCCGGCGCAGCGCCCAGCGGCGACCGCCCGCGTCCTGCACCCGGTAGGTGAGGTTGGAGAGGCCGCCGGCGATGCGCTCGAAGCGCAGCGGCAGCTGGGCAGCCGCAGCGTGCGCCGCGAACCAGGCCTCGAGCCCGGCCTGCTTTATCCCCGCATCCGCCGCAGAACCGTCGGAACGGCCTGTAGCCTCGTCTCCCATCGCCGCTCAAGCATATTCCCGTTCGCAGCGACGACTGAGCCCGTCGCTGGCCAACCGCCTCAGGATCGGCTTCGCGATCGCCTTCGCGCTGCTCACCGCGATGGCGGTGATCGGCGTCGGCCGCTTCATCCAGAAGCGCCAGGACTTCGAGGACTCGATCGCCCGCTCTTACCAGGTCGAGATGACCGCCCGGGTCCGGATCGCCCAGGGGTTCGGCGGCGCCGGCGCCCGGCGGGTGGTCGAAAACCAAAGCGAGCATCGCCAAGAACTGCGCGACCAGATCTCCAGCGACACCCGCGACACCGCGATCCTCGTCGCAGCCGGCCTGATCGCCGGCCTGACCGGGGCGCTGCTCCTCTTCAGCGGTCTGATCGCCTCGCTGCGGCGGCCGCTGGAGGCGTTGGTCGACGCCGCCGGGCGGCTCGCCTCGGGCGACCTCAGCGCCCGGGTCGAGGTCGGCGGCCTCTCCGAGACCGCGACCCTCGGCGCCGCCTTCAACGAGATGGCCGACCAGCTGCAGGCCGAGGCGAGCCAGCGCGAGCAGCTCGACCGCCTCAAAGACGAGTTCGTCCTCACCGCCTCGCACGAGCTGCGCAGCCCGCTCACCTCGGTCCAGGGGTTCGCCGAGCTGCTGATGCTGGAGCGCGACACCCTCACCCCAAAGCAGGTGGAGACGGTCGAAATCATCCTCGACAACTGCCGCCACCTGGTGCGGCTGCTGAACGACCTGCTCGACCTCGCCCGCTCCGACGCCGGCCGACTCGCGATCCGGATGCGGCCGACCGAGCTGGCGCCGCTGGTCGACGAGGTGGTGCGGACGATGCGCGCGCAGACCGCCGCTGCCGACCAGACCCTCGAAGAGGATCTGGAAGCCGGGATCCCGACCGTCAGCGTCGAGCCCGACCGGATTCGCCAAATTTTGGTGAATCTGATTACCAACGCTCATGAGTACTCCCCCGAAGGTGCGTCTATATGGGTGAGGTCTCGGGTAGTCGGTGACGAAGTAGAGATCAGCGTGACCGACGACGGGCCGGGGATCCCCGAGAACCAGCTGGATCACATCTTCGAACGCTTCGTGCGCGGCGACGCGGGCCTGACCCAGCGCGTCGGCGGCACCGGGCTCGGCCTCGCGATCTCGAAATCCCTGGTCGAGCTGCACGGCGGCACGATCGAGGCCGATTCGACCCCCGGCGAGGGCTCGACCTTCCGCTTCCGCCTGCCCCTGCGACCGCTCGCCGAGAGCGCCCAGCCGAGCCCCGCGACCGTGGATTCGAGCCCATGACGATGGTCCTGGTCGCCGACGACTCCGAGACGATCCTGCTGCTGATGCGGACCCGGCTCGAGCTGGCCGGCTACGAGGTGACGACCGCCAGCGACGGCCAGGAGGTGGTCGACCGCGTCGCCGAACGCGAGCCCGACCTGCTCCTGCTCGACGCGATGATGCCCCGCAAGTCCGGCATCGACGCCCTCCGCGAGCTGCGCGCCGGCGGCTGCGAGGTTCCCGCCCTGATCGTCAGCGCCCACCAGAACCCCAACGACGCCGACGCCCCCACCGACCTCGAGATCGACGGCTTCGTGACCAAGCCAATCGACTTCGACCACCTGCTCTCCTCGGTCGCCGACCTCACGGCGAGCTGAGACTTCGGGGGGCTCGGGACGGGTTTGCGTGGAGGGGTCGGGTGACCCCCTTCACTTGCCTACCTGGCTGTATCGCTGCCAGCCCAGTTGGAGATCGCACTCTCGGCCAGCGGCACAAAACGTTCAGGGGGTCACCCGACCCCTCCTCCCGGAAGCTCGCCATAGCCCACAAGATCGGCAGCTTCCGTGAAGCGAGGCAGCTCCAGGGAGACAAGAGCGGGTGGTCTCTCGTTTCAGCTTCAAAAGGATGGGGGCCAACAGCTCTCCGGGAAGCCGCGATGCACGAAGCTCCGCGGGATAGTCGGCTCGGCCGAAGAGACCTCTGAATCTGGACGAGCGCTTCGGCTGGAGGGTCGGGGCACCCCAAACCAACAC
>DATKLT010000080.1:0-9123 GCA_035542315.1 Solirubrobacterales bacterium
TCGCGAGGAGTTCCCGTCAGACCGGGCATGACGCCCCGCATCGTGCTGGCTTCCGGGTCTCCGCAACGGAGGGAGATCCTGGAGAAGCTGGGGCTTTCCTTTGAGGTGGTCGTACCCGGGGTCGAGGAGCTCGACGCCGGCGACCCCGAGTACCTCGTGGTCGAGAACGCGCGCCGCAAGGCCCGCGCCGTCGGTGCCACCCCCGGCCGCCTGGTGATCGCCTGCGACACCGACGTCGTCCTCGACGGCGAGGTCCTCGGCAAGCCCGCCGACGAGGCCGAGTCCCGCGCCTACCTCGACCGCATGTCGGGCCGCGCCCACGAGGTGATGAGCGGCCTCGTCGTCCTCGACGGCGAAGACGAGCGCAGCGGCCTGGAAACCACCTCCGTCGTCTTCAAGCCGCTCTCCAATGCCGAAAAAGGGCGCTACGTCGCCTTCGGCGAGTGGCGGGGCCGCTCCGGCGGCTACGCGATCCAGACGCTGGGGTCGACCCTGGTCGACCGCATCGAAGGCAGCGTCTCCAACGTGGTCGGCCTCCCGGTGGGCCTGCTGCTCGAGCTGGCACCAGCATTGTTTGCCCGAGCGTGAGAACGCACTTCTTCTCGCCTCCCCACTGAAAACGCGGTTCATCCCGCTATGCGAGACCAAACGCGTTCTCAGCGGGGAAGACCTTTCGAGAAGGGGGATGCATGATCCCTCGGAAGCTGTGCGCAAGAAGCAGGGCCGGCGCTCGCCCGGCAACGCCTTTCGCGGTTATGGGCTGCGTGGATCCGGTCCCGTTGGGGAGGACCGGGTGACCCCCTGAACGTTTTGTGCCGCTGGCCGAGAGCGCGATCTCGGCAGGCCGCATCCGATTCAGCCAGGTAGGCAAGTGAAGGGGGTCACCCGGTCCTCCCGGGCCGACCCTCGAACCCTTTAGCCGCGTCTGGTTTCATAGGTCTCTGCTGCAAACGACCGTGATTGACAATGGGCCTCTTTAGTCGCATCGTCCGGTTTGGCGGTCGCGACATGGCGGTGGACCTCGGCACCGCGAACACCCTTGTCTACGTCCGCGGTCGGGGGATCGTGCTCTCCGAGCCCTCGGTTGTCGCGATCGACTCGACCGACGGCAGCGTCCAGGCGGTCGGCGCCGAAGCGAAGCAGATGCTGGGCCGCACGCCGGGGACGATCACCGCGATCCGGCCGCTGAAGGACGGGGTGATTGCCGACTTCGACGTCACCGAGCAGATGCTGCGCCACTTCATCAAACGGGTCCACAAGTTCCGCTTCGCCCATCCGCGGGTCGTCGTCTGCGTTCCCTCCGGGGTTACTGGGGTCGAGAAGCGGGCGGTCGAAGAGGCTTGTCTCTCGGCCGGGGCCAGCCGCGCCTACCTGATCGAGGAGCCGATGGCGGCGGCGATCGGGGCCGGGTTGCCGGTCGGCGAGGCGGTCGGCTCGCTGATCGTCGACATCGGCGGCGGCACCACCGAGGTAGCCGTCGTCTCGCTCGGCGGGATCGTCGTCTCGCAGTCGATCCGGGTCGGCGGCGACGAGCTCGACGAAGCGATCGTCACCCACTGCAAACGGACCTACAAACTGGCGATCGGCGACCAGACCGCGGAGAGGGTCAAGCTCGAAGTCGGCTCGGCCTCGCCGCTGGGGCGCGAGGTCGAGGCCGAGATCCGCGGCCGCGACCTCGTCTCCGGCCTGCCGAAGACGGTCGCGCTGGGCTCCGAAGAGGTGCGTGAGGCGCTTGAGGAGCCGGTCCGCAACATCGTCGACGCGGTCAAGGAGACGCTCGACAGAACGCCCCCGGAGCTGGCAGGTGACATCATGGAAAGAGGCATCACCCTCGCCGGCGGTGGCGCGCTGCTGCAAGGCTTCGAGCAGCGCCTGCGCGACGAGTGCCAGATGCCTTGTCGACTGGCAGAGTCGCCGTTGACTTGCGTGGCGATCGGATCGGGCAAATCGCTCGAGGAGTTCGAGACGATCCACCGCGCCGGAAAGAAGAACTCGCGAACCTAGCTTCCTGACGTGTATCGAAAGCAAGTACGCCGTCGTCGCGCGGTGCTGGCGCTCCTCATCGTCGGCTCCTTCGCCCTGCTCACCTTCACCTACGGGAACAGCTCGAACGGGCTCCAGCACGGGGTCAGCGCCGTCTTCAGCCCGGTCACGGACGCCGCCGACCGCGCCCTGAAGCCGGCCCGCGACCTCGTCAACTGGTTCGACGAGACCTTCGACGCCAAGGGCGAAAACTCGAAGCTCCACACCCAGCTCGAAAAGGCGCGGGAAGAAAGCGTCGGCGCGAAGGCGGCGCTGGCCGAAAACGAACACCTGAAGAAAATGCTCGAACTCGACGAAAGCGGCGTGATCCCGTCTGGATACAAGGAGGTCAGCGGCCGTGTCATCGTCCGTTCGCCCACCGTCTGGTTCGCCGACGTGACGATCGACGTCGGCAGCGGCGACGGGGTCCGCGTCGGCGACCCGGTCGTCAACGGCGACGGCCTGGTCGGCACGATCGCCGCTGTCGAGGGCGGCAGCTCGAAGGTGACGCTGCTCGCCGACGGCGAAAGCGCTGTCGCGGCCAAGGTCGTGCCGGTCGGCGCCCAGGGTCTGATCAAGCCGGTCGTCGGCAACCCCGGGCGGCTCGTCCTCGACTTCATCGACTCGACCAAGCATCTGCACAAGGGCCAGGACGTGGTTACCGCCGGCTGGCACACGAGCGAAATCGAAGCGCGCTTCCCGCCCAACATCCCGATCGGCGAAGTCGTCGAAGCCTCGATCGTCGCGCAGGAGGCCCAGCAGCAGGTCGAAGTCGAGCCCTTCGCCGACCTCCGCGACCTCGAAGTGGTTCAGGTGTTGACGGGAGGGTCGCGTAAGTGATCCTGACCCCGAAGATCGTCCTCCGTATCGTCGTTATCTGCCTGCTTGGCGTGATCCTCCAACTCTGCTTCTTCTCCGGCGTCGAGCTCTTCCACGTCAGCCCCGACGTGCTGCCGACCCTGGTCGTCTCGCTCGGCCTCCTCGGCGGCGGCCTGACCGGCGCCGTCAGCGGCTTTTCGATCGGCCTCCTGGTCGACTGCCTGCTGATCCAGCCGCTCGGCGGCAGCTCGCTGGTGCTTATCGCCTGCGGCTACCTCGCCGGCCTCTTTCGCGAGCGTTTCGAAATCCAGAGCCCGCTGCTGCCGCCGCTGCTCTGCATGGGCTTCACCCTCGGCGCCGAGCTCGGCTTCGGCGCCGTCGCGGTGATGCTGGGAATCGACGGCCCGGTCAGCACGCTGGTGATCCGCGACATGCTGGTCAAGGCGGTCTACGCGTTCTTCCTCGCCTGGCCGATCTATTACGGCGTCAAACGGGCGCTGCGGCCGGCGCTGGTCGAGGATCGTGCGACGCGGCCGACCAGGCCGCCGGCGGTGCTGGGAGCCTAGGGGGAGAGCGTGTTCCCGCGACTGCAAGACCAGCCCCGGCGCAGCCGGCTCGGACTGCGCATCGCCGTCCTCGGCGGCGTCGCCGTCGCCCTCTTCGCCGTCCTCTTCTTCCGGCTCTGGAACCTGCAGGTCCTCGACGGCAGCAAGTACCTGGCCGAGGCGCAGAACAACCGCACGCGCGAATACCGCGTGATCGCCCCGCGCGGCAACATCCTCTTCCGCAACGACGAAGTCCTGGTCGACAACCGGACCAGCAAAGCGTTGATGCTCGACACCTCGAAGCTGCCTTCCGATCCGGCCGAAGAAGCAGCGGAGCTGAAGAAGCTCGGCGAGCTGGTCCACATGGACCTCAAGCGCGTCCGCGAAGTCATCGCCGAAGAGGAAGAAATCGCCGCCGGGGCACCTGTAACCCTGCGTCGCGACATCGGCGAGTACGTCGTCTTCTACATCGAAGAACACCGGCGCCAGTTCCCGGGCGTCTCGGTCCAGCCGGTCTTCGTCCGCAGCTACCCGGACGGCACGCGCGCCGCGCACGTCGTCGGCTACGTCGGCGAGGTCAGCGAAGAAGAGCTCGAAGAACCGCGGTTCAAGGACCTCGAACCCGGCGACATCGTCGGGCAGACGGGGGTCGAGGCAGCCTACGACAGCCAGCTCCAGGGCAAGCCCGGCGTCACCCGCGTTCAGGTCAACGCGATGGGGGAACCGACGCCCGGCGGCCAGCTGGTCTCGACCCCGCCCGAACCGGGCCACAACCTGGTGCTGACGATCAACCCCAAGGCGCAGGAAGCAGGCGAACGGGCGCTGTCGGAATTCGGGCTCCCCGGTGCCTTCATCTCGATGAACGTCCACACCGGCGAAATCCTCGCGATGGGCTCGGCGCCGACCTTCGAACCGGCGTTGCTCTCCGACGGCAAACAGCAGAAGAAGATCGAAGAACTGTTCACGGACCCGGAAGGGCCGGTGACCGACCGCGTCACCGAAAGCGCCTACCCGACCGGTTCCACCTACAAGATCATCACCGCCCTGGCGGCGCTCGAAAACGGCGTCGTCACGCCGGACACCGTGATCCAGGACAACGGCTGCATCAAACTGGCCGGGGAGCCATTCTGCAACGCCGAAGGTGCGATCAACGGGCCGATCTCGCTCGTCCACGCGCTGCAGGTGTCCTCCGACGTCTACTTCTACAAGCTCGGTCTGGCGATGTGGGACAAGCCCTACCTGCAGGAATGGAGCCGCAAGCTCGGGATCAGCCGTTTCAGCGGCTTCATCCTGGGCGAACGCGAACCGCCCGGCCTAGTGCCGAGCAAACAGTGGCGCGACCACCTCTACCAGCTCTACACGGAAGGCAAGGAAGGCGGAACCGAACGCCCGTGGTCGGCAGGCGACAACGTGCAGCTGGCGACGGGCCAGGGCGACCTGCAGACCGATCCGATGCAGATGGCGGTCGCCTACGCGGCGCTCGGCAACGGCGGCAAGATCGTCAAGCCCTACGTCGGCAAGGAAATCCAGGACCCGGCGGGGCGGGTGCTCGAAGAATTCCACCCTGAAGTCCGCCGTCAGGTGAAGATCGACCCGACCTGGCGCAAGGACATCCTCGAAGGCCTGCACGAGGCCGCGCAGGTCCCCGGCGGTACCGCGGCGCCGGTCTTCGAAGGCTTCCCGATCGAAATCGCGGGCAAGACGGGGACGGCGGAACGGCCCGAACACCTGGACCAGTCGTGGTTCATCGCACTTTCCCCGTACCCTGAACCTGACATCGTTACGGTCGTGACCATCGAGGAAGGCGGTTTCGGCGCCCACGCCGCGGCGCCTGCCGCGCATGAGATCCTCGAAGCGCTTTACTCCAAGAAGATCGAAGAATCCAGCGAAAAGGCGAGCGAAGGCTCGACCGAAGAAGCGATCGAACAACCGATCGAAGAAACCGCCGGCTAGATGTACCAGACCCGCACCCGACAGGCCCACCCCGAGCTCTTCGCCAGCCGTGCGAGCATCGCCGAACGGCTCGGCGTTGCCCACTTCGACTGGCCGCTCGCCCTCGGCGCGGTCGGCCTGATCGCCTTCAGCGTCTTCACCCTCGGTCAGGCGACCCAGAACGACGTCGCCGGGGATCCGGGCTACTACGTCAACCGGCAGCTGATCTACGGCCTGCTCGGCGTCCTCGGCATGCTGATCGTCAGCCGCATCGACTACTCGCGCTTCCGCGAGCTGCGGGTCGGGATCTACACCTTCCTCTGCGTCAGCGTCGGCCTCGTCTTCGTCTTCGGCTTCGCCGCGCGCGGCTCGCGGCGCGCCTTCGAACTTCCCTTCTTCAGCTTCCAGCCATCCGAGCTCGGCAAGCTCCTGCTTGTCCTGGCGCTTGCCGGGTTCGTCATCGATGGGGCCAGACGGGGCTCTGCGAGGCAGCGCACGGTGCGCTACCTCTGCCTCGGCCTGGCTCCGGCTGCGCTCGTCTTCCTGCAGCCGGACCTCGGCACCTCCTTGGTGCTCGTGGTCGCCACCCTCGCCGTGATGTACTTCGGAGGGGTCCCCTGGACCCACTTCGCGGTGATCGGCACGGCCATCGTCGCCCTCATCGCATTGGTCTTGTTCGTCGCCCCCGCGGTCGGATTCCCGGTCCTCAAGGGCTACCAGAAGGATCGATTGACCTCCTTCGCGAACTCCAATGCGGACCCCGGCGGCGCCGGCTATCAGCAGAAGCAATCGGAAGTCGCCATCGGTGCCGGCAAGGTCACCGGTCGTGGCGACAAAGCAACTCAAACGGGGCTCGAATTCGTTCCCGAGCGGCACACTGACTTCATCTTTGCGGTGATCGGTGAGCGCTACGGGTTCGCCGGCGCCACGTTAGTCCTATCCCTTTACGCCCTGCTCTTCTGGCGGGCGCTGCGGATCGTGACGCTCTCGAAGAACTCCTATGGGATCCTGGTCGCCGGCGGCATCGCCGTCGCGCTGCTTTTCCAGGTCTTCGTCAACGTCGGGATGAACCTCGGCATCATGCCGATCACGGGCATCCCCTTACCGTTGATGAGCTACGGCGGCTCCGCCGTGATCGCGACCTTCCTCGCGATCGGCGTGCTTCAGAGCATCCACATCCAAGCGCAGCTCAGCCAGAAGGGAAGGTTCGCCTGGTGATGCCGCGAAGGCAACCGGCGATGCGTACCGACCCACTGAAACTGAGCTAGAAAAAAATGAAAAAAACGATTTTGGTTTCCGCCGAGCGCGGCGAGACCCGCGTTGCCGTGCTCGAGGCGAAGACGAAAGGCTCCAAGCCCAACGTCGCCGAGCTTTACATGGAGCGCCGCGGGCGGCGCTCGATCGTCGGCAACATCTACAAGGGCAAGGTCGACAACGTCCTGCCCGGCATGGAGGCCGCCTTCGTCGACATCGGCCTCGAGCGCAACGGCTTCCTCCACGTCGACGAGATCGTCCTCCCCAACGGCGAGCAGGCCCCGAAGCGGGGCCGGGGCTCCGGCCGCCGCATCAACGAGCTGATCAAGCCCGGCCAGGAGATCATCGTCCAGGTCGTCAAGGACCCGCTGAAGTCGAAGGGCGCGCGGCTCTCGATGAACGTCTCGATCGCCGGTCGCTACCTGGTCTTCGCGCCGCAGGGCTCCGGCGTCGGCGTCAGCCGCCGCCTCACTGACTCCGAGCGCGACCGGCTGCGCAAGATGGTCGACCGCCTCTACAAGGGCCCGGGCGGGCTGATCGTCCGCACCGCCGCCCACGGCGCCAAAAAATCCGACTTCGTCCGCGAGATCGCCTACCTGCAGCGGCTCGCCGAGGTGCTGCAGCGACGTGCCGAGGGGACGAAGGCGCCGGCGATGGTCTTCCAGGAGGCCGACCTCTCGATCCGCGTCCTCCGCGACGTCTTCCTCAACGAGTTCGAGAAGGCGATCATCGACTCCGAGAAGCAGTACGAACGCGTCACCAGCTTCTTCCAGCGGACCGCGCCGGAGCTGCTCGACGGGGTCGAGCTGTACCAGGACAAGAAGCCGCTGTTCGAAAAATGGAAGATCGACGAGGAGATCGAGTCGACGCTGAACCGGCGGGTCGACCTGCCCTCGGGCGGCTACCTGATCATCGACTACGCCGAGGCGCTGACCGTGATCGACGTCAACAGCGGCAGCTTCACTGGCCGTGGCAAAGGCGGCCTCGAGGAGACGATCACCAAAGTCAATACCGAGGCGGCCGAGGAGGCCGTGCGGCAGCTGCGCCTGCGCGACATCGGCGGCATCATCGTCATCGACTTCATCGACATGGCACGCGCCTCCAACCGCGACAAGGTGCTGAAGACGATGCGGAAAGCGCTCGACGCCGACAAGTCGAAGAGCTATGTGGTCGAGGTCTCGCCGCTGGGCCTGGTCGAGATGACGCGCCAGAACGTCACCGACGGGGTGCGCGAGATCCTCACCGAGCTGTGCCCGACCTGCCACGGCGAGGGGGTCGTCCTCTCGGCCGAGACGGTCGCGCTTGAGGGGCTGCGCAAGCTGCGCGACGTGGCGGCCGAGAACGGCGACAGCGAGGCCTTCCTGGTCCGCGTCAACCCGCGGGTTGCCGCCGAGCTGACCGACGAGGACAGCGGCCTGGCCGAGCTCGAGGGCGAAACCGGCAAGCGCTTCCACTTCGAGGGCGGCGACGCGCTGCCGATCGAGACCTTCGAGCTGGTCGAGCAGGGCAGCCGCGGCGAGATCGAGGAGCGGGCGCTGCCGTTCAAGGTCGGCGAGGAGGTGCTGGTCAAGATCGACGAGCCGCACATGTACAACGCCGACGACGCGGTCGCCCGGATTGACTCCTACATCGTCAGCGTCACCGGCGGCGGTCCCTTCGTCGGCGATCGCAAGCTGGTCCGGATCGAGGAGGTCGAGCGCGCCTCGGCGGTCGCCTCGTTGTTGGGCGGCGAGTCTCCCAACGGCTCCTCGAACGGCGCCGAAAACGGCTCCGAGCTAGAATCCGACGCCCCTTCGCGTAAACGCAGTCGCGGCCGCCGGGGCGGCCGGGGACGTTCGCGCGCCAAACAAGCCGAGAGTGACGAGTGAGCATGTACGCAGTGGTTGAAACCGGTGGCAAGCAGTACAAGGTCGAGGAAGGCACCTCCCTCCTCGTCGATCGGCTCGACGCCAAGGAGGGCGACAAGGTCGCGCTGCGGGCGGTGATGTTCCGCGGCGACGACGTGATCGCCGCACCCAAGGAGCTCGAGAAAGTCAAAGTCGAGGCGACGGTCACCGAGCACCTGCGCGGGCCGAAGATCAAAGTCTTCAAATACAAGGCGAAGAAGGGCTACCGCAAACGCGCTGGCCACCGCTCGGAGCTGACCAAGCTCGAGGTGACCAGCCTCAAAGCGGGCAAATCGGCGCCGAAAAAAGCCGCTGAGAAAGAGGAGGCCTAGGCATGGCCCACAAGAAAGGTCTCGGGTCGAGCCGCAACGGTCGCGAATCGAACCCCAACATGCTCGGCGTCAAGGTCTTCGCCGGCCAGCAGGTGCACGGCGGCGAGATCATCGTCCGCCAGCGCGGCACCCGCTTCTGGCCCGGTGAGGGCACCGGCCTCGGCCGCGACCACACGATCTTCGCCACCCGCCCCGGCAAGGTCGACTTCTATACGGCCCGCAAGGGTCGCACGATCCGCGTCCTCGCCGACTAGCGGGGTTTGGGGGGAGGGGCGAGGTGCCCCACCCCAGACACCGCTCGCCTATGGCTCGCGGTTGAGTGTCTGGGGTGGG
>DATKLT010000081.1:0-31737 GCA_035542315.1 Solirubrobacterales bacterium
CGCGGCGCTGATGATGCAGCTCGGCGCCGAGGGCAACTTCGTCGGCTCGGGCATCTTCAAGAGCGAAGATCCCGCCCGCCGGGCAAAGGCGATCGTCGAGGCCACCACCCACTTCGCAGACCCCGAGCGAGTCGCCGCCGCTTCGATCGGGCTCGGCGAGGCGATGGCGGGGCTGGAGATCGCCCCGCTGGAGGCCGAAGACGCGCTCCTGCAGCACCGCGGGGGCTGAGGGGCTGACCCTGAAGATCGGGGTCCTAGCGCTCCAGGGCGGCTTCGAAGCGCACGCCCAGATCTTGCGCCGGCTCGGCGCAGAGGTGACCGAGGTCCGCGCGCCGGCCGAGCTCGAGGGGCTCCACGGCCTCGTCATCCCCGGCGGCGAGAGCACGACGATCGGCAAGGGGATCGACGCCGCCGGCCTGGAGCCGGGGCTGCGCGCCCACCACGACGCGGGCCGGCCGATCCTCGGCACCTGCGCCGGGTTGATCGTCTGCGACGCCGAGCACCTCGGCTTCCTCGACGCGACCGCACGGCGCAACGCTTTCGGCCGCCAGCTGCAGAGCTTCGAGGCCGACCTCGAGATCGCCGGAATCGGCGACGAGCCGCTGCGCGCGGTGTTCATCCGCGCCCCCTGGGTCGAGACCTGCGGCGACGGCGTCGAGGTCCTCGCCAGCTACGAGGGGCACGCGGTCGCGGTTCGCGAGGGCTCGGTGCTCGCTTCGGCGTTCCACCCCGAGCTGACCGACGATCCGCGCTTCCACGCGATATTCATGGCGATGATCACGAGCGCGCAAGAGCGCGCAGAGAGCGAACAGGAGGCGAGGCGATGACCAGCGGAGATCCGAGGACCAAGGCCCTGGCGAAGATCCTGGTCGGCTACTCGACCGAGGTGAAGGAGGGCGACGTGGTCTCGATCGACGGCGAGAGCGCCGCCGCGCCGCTGCTGTTGGCGATCTACGAGGAGGTGCTGATGGCGGGGGGCAACCCGGTCCTCAACGTCGCCCTCGATGGCCAGATCGCGGCTTACTTCAAGCACGCCTCCGACGCCCAGCTGGAATGGATCTCGCCCTTCGCCGAGTGGGTCGCCGACCACGTTGACGTGCGGATCGCAATCGGCGCCAGCACCAACACGCGGGAGCTCTCGGGCGTGCCGCCAGAGCGCCAGACGCTGCGCCAGTCGGTTACCGGCGACCTGATGACGCGGGCGATGAAACGCGCCGCCGAGGGCAAGCTGCGCTGGTGCTACACGCTGTTCCCGACCAGCGCCTACGCCTCCGAG
This sequence comes from Solirubrobacterales bacterium, assembly GCA_035542315.1. Taxonomy (GTDB): domain Bacteria; phylum Actinomycetota; class Thermoleophilia; order Solirubrobacterales; family 70-9; genus VAYN01. The sequence continues at coordinate 1,277 of DATKLT010000081.1, forward strand.
GCGGAGATGAGCCTGGCCGACTACGAAGACTTCTACTACGCCGCCTGTCTCGCCGCCGACGACGACCCGCTCGGCGCCTGGAAGCGGGCCTCGGCCGAGACCGAGCGCCTCGCCGAGTGGATCGAGGGCCACGAGGAGGTGCGGGTGACCGCGCCTGGGACCGACATCAAGCTCGGCATCGCCGGGCGCAAGTTCATCCCCTGCGACGGCCGCAACAACATGCCCGACGGCGAGTTCTTCACCGGCCCGGTCGAGGACTCGGTCGAGGGCGAGGTCAGCTTCCACCTGCCGGCGGTGATCGGCGGTCGCGAGGTCTCCGGCGTCAAGCTCCGCTTCGAGTCCGGGCGGGTCGTCGACGCCAGCGCCGATCGCGGCGAGGAATACCTGCTGAAGCTGCTCGACACCGACCCGGGTGCCCGTACGCTGGGGGAGCTTGGGATCGGCACCAACTACGGGATCGACCGTGGCACCCGCGAGGTCCTGCTCGACGAGAAGCTCGGCGGCACCGTCCACATGGCGGTCGGCGCCAGCTATCCCGAGTCCGGCGGCGTCAACGAGTCCGCCGTTCACACCGACCTCGTCTGCGACCTGCGCCTCGGCGGCAAACTGGAAGTCGACGGGGTCGTGATGCAGGAAAACGGCAAGTTCGTCGTCTAGACCCTTCTGGCCCGAGGCTCAGGTCTGGGTGAGGACGGTGACGATCACGGTGGCGACCACGCTGAGGAAGCCGATGATCGCCGTGATCCAGATTCCGGCGGCCATCTGCATCAGGACCCGCTGATTCGCCATATTTTCGGCTCGCATCGCGCGGAATTCGTCACGCATCTCGCCGAACCCGTCGTCGACCCGCTTGTTCAGGTCGTCGAGCCGCTCGTCGGTCCATGCTCCCCTTGCCATCACCGCCATGAAAGCACTTTAGCCGGCGAGATGTAGCATGTTGTCTGCGAAACGAAAAAGTTTCGCGCCAGCTTTGTGACGGAATCCGCGCCGCCGGAATGGGCTACTGGTTCGGGATCGGCGAGCCGGCGAGGATGAAGAACCAGACGGTGAGGGCGAGGGCGGCGAGCATCACCGAGCCCATCAGGCAGGCCTCGACCACGGTGACCGAGCTGCGCACCGGGGCGGCGTCCCGCATGCTGCGCATCCAGGCGGGGCGCATCGGCCCCAGCCGGTTGGTGCCAGTGATGTTGATGTAGAGCTGGTTGAGGCGGCCGATCAGCCAGGCGACGAAAAGGACCGAGGCGAGGATGCCGACGGCGACCACAGCGTAGGGGCCGCCGCTGGGGAACTGGGTATGGGAGACCTTGGAGGCGATGTAGACCCAGCTCAGCGGGATCGCGGTCCAGAGCGAGAAGGCGGCCAGCAGCATCGCCACGAAGACGACGCCGGCGGCGAGTCCGCGGGCCCGCTCGTGCATATGACTGCTTTTCGCTGCCATCTCCCTCCCCATAGAATGACACCCCTATGTCCGGACATTCCAAGTGGCACTCGATCAAACACAAGAAGGGCGCCGCCGACGCGAAACGCGGCAAGCTGTTCAGCAAGCTGGCGCGCGCGATCACCGTCGCCGCCCGTGACGGCGGCGGCGACACCGACGGCAATCCGACGCTGGCGACGGCCGTGCAGAAGGCCAAAGAAGCGTCGATGCCGAAGGACAAAATCCAGAAAGCGATCGATGTCGGTACCGGGGCGGGCAGCGACGGCACGTCGATCGAACGGATCGTCTACGAGGGTTACGGCCCGGCCGGTGTCGCCCTCCTGGTCGAGGCGCTGACCGACAATCGCAACCGCGCCAGTGCCGAGATCCGGCATGCCTTCTCCAAACACGGCGGCAGCCTCGGCGAGCCCGGCTCGGTCGCCTGGATCTTCGAGAAAAAGGGCTCGATCGCGATCGACGGCGGCCGCTACGGCGAGGACGACCTGATCGCGGCGATCGATGCCGGCGCCGAGGACGTGCTCGAGGACGGCGACCAGCTGCGGGTGATCTGCGAGCCCGCCGACCTCACCGCGGTGCGCGAAGCGCTCGACGCCTCAGGCGTGGAGTACGTCTCCGCCGGTCTCGCGACCGAGCCGAAGAGCACGGTCGAGGTCAAGGGCCACGACGCGGAACGGCTGCTGAAGCTGATCGACGAGCTCGACGACCAGGACGACGTCGACGAGGTCTACGCCAACTTCGACATTCCCGAGGAAGTCCTCGAAAAACTCGCTGCCTAGCGCCACGGAAGGCATCCGGGCGGTTTTCCAGAATCACTACCAATGCAAGTAGTGATGGGCGTCGATCCGGGCGCCGCCAACCTTGGGTTCGGAGTCGTGCGGGTCGAGGGCAGCCACATGGTGGCGCTCGACGGCGGCGTCGTCGAGACGACCCCCGATTCGCCGATGGAGCGCCGCTTGCAGCGGATCCATGGCGCGCTCAGCGAGCTGATCGCCTGGCACGAGCCGAAGGCGCTGGCGATCGAGGAGGTCTACTTCGGCAAGAACGTGCGCTCGGCGATGGCGGTCGGCCAGGCGAGCGGGGTCGCGATGCTGGCGGCGGCACAGGCCGGCGTCGGCTGTTTCGCCTACACGCCGCAGGCGATCAAGATGGCGGTTTGCGGCTCCGGCGGCGCCGACAAGCGCCAGGTGCAGCGGATGGTCGGCACCCTGCTCGGGCTGCCCGAGCCGCCGACTCCCGACCACGCCGCCGACGCTCTCGCAGTCGCGATCTGCCATGGCGGCGGCAGCGGCCACCGGGCCGCGGTCACGATCGCCACGGCCGGTGCTGCGGCGGAGCGGGTCCCAGGATGATCGCTGCGGTCCGGGGCGAGGTGATGGTGCGACGCGCCGATCACGTCGTGATCGATGCCGGCGGCGTCGGCTATCGGCTCGCGGTCTCAGCCGAGACGCTGAAGGCGGTTCCGGCCGCCGGCAGCGACGCATTCCTGCACGCCGAGCTGATCTCGCGCGACGATTCGCTCGCGCTCTATGGGTTTGCCTCAGAGGAGGAGCGCGACCTCTTCCGGCTGCTGATCTCGGTCAGCGGCGTCGGCCCCAAAGTCGCGCTCGCCGCGCTGTCGGGCGGCAGCTCGCGCGTGCTACTGCAGGCGATCGCTGCGGGCGATGCCAAACGCTTCCAGGGCGTCCCCGGAATCGGCAAGCGGACCTCCGAGCGGATCATCGTCGAGCTGCGCGAGAAGGTGGCCGGGACCCTCGAGGAGGAGGTTGCGCTTGCCGCGGTGGAGAGCGGCGACGCCCGCGCCCTTGCTCGCGACGGCCTCGTCAACCTCGGCTACGCCCCGCTCGAGGCCGAGCAGTTGCTCGACGGCCTCGACGGCGAGGACCCGCAGGAGCTGCTCGCCGTCGCGCTGCGGAAAGCGGGTTCGGCCAGATGAGCGAATCGCCCGAGTTCGGCGGCAACCGGATCCGTACCCCCGGGATCGACGCCGACCCAATCCCGATCGACGCGGAGGTGCGAGTCCACGACGCTCGCGCCGACGAACCCGACGAGGACCTCGATCGCTCGCTGCGGCCGCCGACGCTGGCCGACTTCGTCAATCAGGCGCAGGTGACGGAGCAGCTGGCGATCTTCATCGAGGCCGCCCGGCGCCGCGGCGAGCCCCTCGATCACGTCCTGCTAGCCGGGCCGCCCGGTCTCGGTAAGACCTCGCTCGCTCACATCGTCGCCGCCGAGCTCGGCGTGCCGATGGTCCAGACCGCCGGTCCGGCGCTCGAGCGCAAGGCCGACGTCGCCTCCTTCCTCACTGCCCTGGAGCCGGGCTCGGTCTTCTTCATCGACGAGATCCACCGCCTGGGCCGCGCCGTCGAGGAGACGCTGTACCCGGCGATGGAGGACGGCGAGCTGCCGGTCGTCCTCGGCCAGGGCGCCGGCGCCCGCACGGTGACCCTGCCGCTGCCCCCGTTCACCCTGGTCGGGGCGACGACCAGGGCGGGGCTGCTGACGACGCCGCTGCGCGACCGCTTCGGCGTCTCGCACCGGCTCGAGCACTACAGCGACGAGCACCTGGCGCTGATCGTCGAGCGCTCGGCGCAGATCCTCGAGGTCGAGATCGACGGCGAGGGGGCGCGCACGATCGCTTCTCGCTCGCGCGGGACCCCGCGCGTCGCCAATCGCCTGCTGAAGCGGGTTCGAGACTTCGCCGAGGTGAAGGGGACGGGGGAGATCGGCGCCGCGATCGCGGCCGCGGCGCTGGAGATGCTCGAGGTCGACGCCGGCGGTCTCGATCGCGCTGACCGCGCCCTGCTCGACACCGTCGCGACCAAGTTCGGCGGTGGCCCGGTCGGCCTCTCGACGCTGGCGATCGCGATCGGCGAGGAGCAAGACACGATCGAGGACGTGCTCGAGCCCTACCTGCTTCAGCAGGGGTTGTTGAAGCGGACCCCGCGCGGGCGGGTGCTGACCCAGCGCGCCTACGACCACCTCGGGATGCCGGCGCCCGAAGGCGCTGCAAGTCTCTTCTAGGCCCGCTCGTTTAGCCTGTCGGCATGGCGTTCTTCATCTGCCCGAACTGTGGCCACCGCGAATCCGGCAGCGACCGGACGGCGGGCTTCAGCACGCGCCCGAAAGGCTGCTCCAAATGCGGCTTCGGGTTCGTATTCGAATTACTCGACGATTATTATCCGGCTCCTAATGCGGCGTTCTTCGTTTGCGATCAGCAGGGGCGGGTGCTCGAGGCTGGGAAAGGGAGCTACGAGTTGACCGGGCTTACCGATGAAGACGTGATCGGGCGGCCGGTCGGCGAAGTCCTGGGTCTCGCCTGGGTCGATGCCGGCGAAGGCGGCGAAAGCGCCGACAGCAACGGCGACGGCGTCACCGACCCGATCGAGACCTCGCTGGAGTGGGGCGTGCGCTCGCTCGGCAAGCGCGTCTCGGTCAACGCCGAAGGCGACCTTCCAGCCAATGCCGTTGCCGACGTCTTCCCCGCCTACGACGACGACGGCGGCCTGCTGCTCGTTCTCACTCCGGAGGGCTGAAGCGAGCCATGGGATCCCGGCGGCGGCACCTCTTCGTCCTGCTCTTCGTCCTCGGGCTCGTCGTCGTCTCGGCGCTGGTCATCGCGAAGAAGGAAACGAAGCTCGGCCTCGACCTCCAGGGCGGACTCGAGCTCGTCTACGAAGGTCAGGCGACCGCCGCCGGAGCCTCGGTCAGTGGCGAAGACATCGAAGAGTCGATCTCGATCATCGAAAAACGGGTCAACGAGCTCGGCGTCTCGGAGTCCGAAGTCGCCCGCCTCGGTAACGAAAACATCACGGTCTCGCTGCCGGGGATCACCGATGCCAATCGCGCCGCCGAACAGGTTGGCAGCACCGCGCAGCTCTTCTTTTACGACTGGGAGCCGAACCTGATCGGTCCCGAGCGCGTGATCGCCGGCAGCCCCGGTCGCGAAGCGCCCGAAAAAGCGATCAAAGAATCGGAAAAACGCTGGACGGAAGCCGGGCGCAACCCGAAAAACGAACAGAACCAGCGTCTTATCTATTCGGGCGCCTATCCCAACGCCTACGGCGCGGCGCTGCTCGCCGCCGAACAGGAACCGGTCGAAGACTGCACCGAATGCTCGGTTGCCAAGCCCCGCTACTACCTGTTCGACAAGCAGGCCCCGCACAAGCTCCTCGCCGGCCCGGAGCTGAAGGAAAGCGACCTCTATCAGAGCCCGACCGGGGAAAAGATCCCGCACGACGGGATCGTCGTCGAAGTCCCGACCGGGACCGTTCTCGTCTCCGAATATCCGCTGGATGAAAACGGCAGCTTCGACACTGCCAAACAGCCCGGTTGGTGGGCGCTGAAGGACCGCCCGGCCCTCTCGGGGAGCGAAATCACCAATCCCGAACAGAAATACGCGCCGACCAGCAACGAACCGATCGTCGCCTTTGAATTCACGGGCAACGGGCAGGAAGCCTTCCACGAAGTCACCCGACAGATCGCGCAGCGGGGTCAGGCGAGCGCGATCGGCGTCCCCAGCGCCGAAGAAGTGGAAGCGCTCTCCGGTCACTTCGCCGTCGTCCTCGACAACGAAGTGCAGTCGCGGCCGATCATCAACTTCAAGGAAAACCCCGACGGTATCGATGGCCGCGAAGGAGCCCAGATCTCCGGCGGGTTCAACAACGAACACGGCCTCGAACAGGCGCAGGAACTGGCGACGACGCTGCAGATCGGCGCCCTGCCGATCAACCTGAAGCTGATCAGCGAGACCCAGGTCTCCGCGACCCTCGGCTCGCAGGCACTCCACGACGGGGTCAAGGCCGGGATCGTCGGCCTCGTCCTCGTCGTCATCTTCCTGCTCCTCTACTACCGCTTCCTCGGCCTGATCGCCTCGATCGCGCTCGCTGCCTACGGGGTGATCTTCTTCGCCCTGATCGACCTGATCCCGATCACGATGACGCTGCCGGGGATCGCGGGCCTGGTGCTGACGATCGGCGTCGCCGCCGACTCCAACATCGTCATCTTCGAGCGAATAAAGGAGGAGGTGAGGGCTGGACGCTCGATGTCGAGCGCGATCTCCGCTGGCTACAAACGCGGGATCGCGACGATCGTCGACGCCAACGTCGTCACCCTGCTGACCGCGTTCATCCTCTTCGTCCTTGCCACCGCCGGGGTCAAGGGCTTCGCCTTCACGCTCGGCGTCGGCACGATCGTCTCGCTGCTGACCGCCGTGGTCTTCACCCAGGCGCTGCTCGGCAGCATGAGCCGCTCGCGGCTGCTGCGCTCGCCGAGCGTCCTCGGGGCCGGCGGCAAAGGCATGCGCTGGCACTTCGACTTCATGGGCGCCAGCCGCTGGTTCTTCACGGTGTCGGGGATCATCCTCGTGATCGGCGGCTTGGCGCTGGCGACCAAGCAGCTCAACTTCGGGATCGACTTCGAGTCCGGGACCCGGATCACCGTCGCGCTGCAGAAGCCGACCGACGAGGAAGGCGTCCGCGAAAGCCTCGACTCGGTCGGCCTCAGCGGCGAGGAGATCCAGCAGGTTTCCGACCCGGTGCTGGGCGACAACGTCTTCCAGATCCAGTCCAACCAGCTCGAACCGGAAGAGGTCAAGACCGCGCGGCGGGCCCTCGGCGAAGACTTCGGTGTCGTCCAGAACGGCTTCGAAAGCACCAGCGTCGGCCCGACCTTCGGCAAGCAGGTTGCCGAAAACGCGCTCAAGGCGCTGATCTTCTCGCTGCTGGTGATCTGCGGCTACATCGCTTTGCGGTTCGACCCGAAGTTCGCGGTCCCGGTCCTGATCGCGATCTTCCACGACATCCTGATCACGGCTGGCGTGTATTCGTTGACGGGGAAAGAGGTGAGTAGCGGAACCGTCGCCGCCTTCCTCACCATCTTGGGTTACTCCATATACGACACGATCATCGTCTTCGACCGAATACGCGAGAACGTGCCGCGGATGCCGCGAGCGGCGTTCTCGCAGATCGTCAACCGCTCGATGAGCGAGGTGCTGAGCCGGTCGCTGGCGACCAGCTTCTCGACCCTGCTTGCGATCACCTCGCTACTCGTCTTCGGCGGCGCGACCCTGCAGGACTTCGCCTTCGCGATGCTGGTCGGGATCATCTCCGGCACCTACTCGTCGATCTTCATCGCCTCGCCGGTGCTGACCGCCTGGAAGGAACTCGAGCCGGGCTTCATCCGCCGCCGCCTGCGGATCGCCGAAGTCGAGGGTGGCGTCGTGCCGGCCTTCGCCGACGACACCCAGTCGGCGCTGCTGGCCGAGGATGCCCACGCCGAAGGCGACGACCGGCCCGAAGAGGTCGACATGGAGGCCGAGGTCGCGGCCGAGGAGCGGCCTGCGCCGGTGGCCACCGCCGACCCCCTGACCAAAGGAAACGGCGACGACCCGGTGCCGGCGCAGGACCAGGCAGCCGCCGAGCGCCGCGAGCGCAACGACGCCCGCCGCGCCCGTCGCCAACAGCGCCGCAAGCACGGAAGGAACCGCTGATGGAGGTCAACCGCTGATGGCGATCGTCGTCTTCTTCATCATGGGTATCGCCCTCTGGCACTTCACCGTCTTCCTGCCCGAGCATTTCTGGCAGGGGATCGTCGGCGCCTTCCTCGGGGCGGTGCTCGGCTCGGTGATCTTCGGCCTGATCGTGCAGGAGGTGAGCGGCAAAAGCCTCGGCGACACCGATCTCGGGACGGCGCTGATCGCGATCCCCGGCACGGCGATCGGGCTCGCGATCGTCTATGCGATCGGCCTGCGGCAGCGCCGGGCGCTGATCGAGTAGCGCCCGAGCAGCGCGCGCTTCGCCTGCATTTTCCGCGCCTGCCTGCAGGGAAATCGATCCGCGGCGATTCCTAGCCTGATCGTGTGCCGGATTCCGCCAAGGCCTTCGCCGCAGACCCCTACGAGTACGCCGACGTGCGCGCCGTCGCCGATGGCCTCTCGGTCTCCGATCCGGTCGCGGTGACGCTCGTCCGCCGTGGGTACCGGACGCCGGAGGCGGCCCGGGCCTTCCTCGCCGCCGACGAGTCCTATCCGCCGGCGGCGTTCTCGGCGATGGCGGAGGTCGTCGAGCTGCTGCAGACCGCGATCGAGGCCGGCGAGCGGATCACCGTGCACGGCGACTTCGACGTCGACGGCGTCTGCGCGACGGCGTTGACGGTTTCGACCCTGCGCGCTCTGGGAGGCGACGTCGACTGGTTCATCCCCGATCGGATCGCGGATGGCTACGGGCTGACAGCGGAGAACGTCACGCGGCTGGCAGAGCGCGGAACCGGGTTGCTTCTCACGGTCGATTGCGGCATCACCGCGGTGGCCGAGGTGGGGCTGGCTCAGGAGTTGGGGATGGAGGTCGTGGTCACGGACCACCACCAGGCTGGGGGGGAGCTACCGGGGTGCTTGATCCTGCATCCACAGATCTCGGGCTACCCGTTCGAGTCGCTTTGCGGGACTGCGGTCGCTTGGAAGCTTTGTTGCGCGCTGCGTGAGGGGATGGAATCCACCGCGGATTTGGATCTCGATTTGGTGGCGCTGGCCACGGTTGCCGACGTCGTCCCCCTTGTCGGGGAGAACCGGTCTCTCGTGAAGCGCGGGCTGGCGGAGATGAAGCGGGGGAGGCGGATCGGGCTGCGGGCGCTGATGGCCGCTGCGAAATGCGAGCCGACGACGTTGGATGAGAGCGACTTGGGGTTCCGGCTGGCGCCGCGGATCAATGCGGCGGGGCGGTTGTATCGGGCCGACGCGGGGGTCGAGCTGCTGCTCAGCGAGGACCCGGCGCGGGCGGAGCAGATCGCGGTCGAGCTGAGCCGGGCGAACTCCGAGCGGCGGGCGAGGGAGCGCGAGGTCGACAACGCGGCCGAGGCCTGTCTGCGAGACCTGCCGGAGGAGCTGCGGGCTGCGCCGGGGCATGTGGTGGCGGGCGAGGACTGGCATCCGGGCGTGGTTGGGATCGTCGCCTCGCGAATGGTCGAGCGCCATCACCGGCCCGTGATCGTGATTTCTCTTGATGGGGAGGGAGGGGGGCGCGGCTCGGGGCGCAGCATCCCGGGCTTTGACCTACTGGCGGCGCTCGAGGCGTGCTGCGAGCACCTGGAGAGCTTCGGGGGCCACCGGGCCGCCGCTGGGCTGAATCTGCGTGCCGAGAACCTCGACGCGTTTCGTGCAGCGTTCGCCGCTCACGCCGCCTCGGTGCTTGGGCCCGAGGATCTGCAGCGCACCGAGCGCGTCGACGCGATCGTCGGCGGCGTCGGGCTCGGGCTCGAGCTGGCCGAGGAACTGGGGCAGCTGGCGCCGTTCGGGATGGGCAACCCCGGGGTGCGGCTACTCGTCCCCTCCGCCCGGGTCAGCGACGTGCGGACGATGGGGGAGGAGGGCAAGCACGCCCGCTTCAGCCTCCACAGCGGTTCTCACCGGGCCCTCGGCGTCGCCTTCGGCCGCTCCAGCTTCGGCGTCGACAAAGACGATCCGATCGATGCCACCGTGCGGCTCGAGGTCAACCACTGGAACGGGTCGGTCGAGCCTCGCGTCGTCCTGCGCGAGGTCTATCCGCTGCAGGAGGATGAAGGCGTCGCCGAGACTTCAAGCCCCGCGACCCACGCATGCGATTGCGACGAATCCGAGTGGTGGACGCGTCTCGAAGCCGAGCGGGAGCGCGACGGGGCGCATTTGTTCGGAGATGCCGAACAAATGCGCCCCGAGGGGGATCGTGTCGTCGTCGGGGGGCGCGGTTCGCCGCTGGTCGCGATTGCGGAGCTGGTTTCGAGCGGCGCCGGGGTCCTTGGGGTTTGCGCTGACGCGTCGCGGCGGGCGTTGCTCGCGGCGGGCGCCGCAGGGCTGGCGCGCTTCAACGGCGGCGGCGGCCGGGTCGCCTGCATGCGCTGCGGGGCCGCCGCGCTCGACGCTGTGGCCGCGAAGGCCGATGGCGGCTTCGCGCTCGTTGACTATGCGACGCTGCTCCGCACGGGTCCCGAGCTCTCCTCGCGCTTCGAGCACGTCGTCCTGATCGACCCCCCGCCGTCGGCGCTTGCGTTCTCGGTTGCCACCGCGTCGCTCTCCTCCGCGGGCGGCGATTCGCCTGCCGGCTATGCCCATCGGCTGTGGACCGGGGCGGAGGCGGAGTTCGCCGGCGCCGTCTACGCGGCGTTCGCGCCCTCGCGTGAGACGGTCGCGGCGGTCTTCCGCCGCCTGCGCGAGGCGGGGGAGGCGGGTGGGGGGCCGCTGCGGGCGGCGCTTGCCGGCCCCGGCCCATACTCGCTGGCGCCCGAGACGGCGGGCCGCTGTTTGCGGGTCCTCGACGAGCTCGGATTGCTGGCGGGAGAGCCGAATCGAGGCGGCGGCACCGTCGGGGTCGTATCCTCAGGGGGAACGGATTTGGAGCGCTCGGCCGCGTTCCGCGCCTACAACGAAGAACTCGCGGAGGCAAGACCATCCCTCGCAAGCCACAAACCGCAGTAGAGCACTCCGAGCTGCTCGCCGACCTGTTCGCCGTCGTCGAGGAGTTCGACTCTGCGCCGAGCGCCGAGAACGGCGCCGGACCCGAGGGCGGCATTGCGGTCGCGGTGGCGGCGATCGACCGCGCCCAGATCGAGCGCGCCTTCGACTTCGCCTGCGATCGTCACGCCGACCAGTTGCGCTACTCGGGCGACGAGTTCATCACCCACCCGGTCGGGGTGGCGCAGATCTGCGCCGGGATGCGGCTCGACACCGAGACGCTCTGCGCGGCGCTGCTCCACGACACGGTCGAGGACACCAGCGCCAGCCTCGACGAGATCCGCGAGGAGTTCGGCGAAGAGATCGCCCAGCTGGTCGACGGCGTCACCAAGCTGACCGGGATGACCTTCGAGAGCCGCGACGAGCGGCAGGCCGAGAACTACCGCAAGATGATGGTCGCGATGGCCACCGACGTCAGGGTGATCCTGATCAAGCTGGCCGACCGTCTTCACAACATGCGGACGCTGGGCGCGCTGCCGAAGCAGAAACAGACGGCGAAGTCGCACGAGACGCTGGAGATCTACGCGCCCCTGGCGCACCGACTCGGGATCCACGCGATCAAGTGGGAGCTCGAGGACCTCTCCTTCGCCACCCTGCACCCGCGCAAGTACGCCGAAATCAAGCAGCTCGTGGCCCAGCAGCGCGACGAGCGCGAGTCCTACGTCTCTGCCGCCGGCGAGTTCCTCTCCGAGGAGCTGGAGCAGGTTGGAATCGAGGCCGAGATCTCCGGCCGCGCCAAGCACTTCTACTCGATCTACACCAAGATGGCGAAGAAGGGCCGCGAGTTCAACGAGATCTTCGACCTCACCGCGATGCGGGTGATCGTCGGCTCGGTCAAGGACTGCTACGGCGCGGTTGGCGTCATCCACTCGCTCTGGAAGCCGCTGCCCGGCCGCTTCAAGGACTTCGTCGCGATGCCGAAGGCCAACATGTACCAGGCGCTGCACACGACCGTGATCGGGCCCGAGGGCAAGCCGCTGGAGATCCAGATCCGGACCGAGGAGATGCACAAACTCGCCGAGTACGGGATCGCCGCCCACGTCGCCTACAAAGAGGGCGGCGGCGGCGACCCGCAGCGGGAGAAGATGACCTGGCTGCGGCAGCTGGTCGAGTCGGAGGGCGAACAGGATCCGACCGAGTTCCTCGAGTCGCTCAAGGTCGACCTCTTCGAGGACGAGGTCTTCGTCTTCACCCCAAAGGGGGAAGTGAAGAACCTCTCCGCCGGCTCGACTCCCCTCGACTTCGCCTACGCGGTCCACACCGACGTCGGCCACAGCTGCGTCGGCGCCAAGGTCAACGGCAACATCGTGCCGTTGCACTACCAGCTGCGTTCGGGCGACATCGTCGAGGTGCTGACCGCAAAGCAGAAACGGGCGCCCTCGCTCGATTGGCTGAAACTGGTCCGCACCAGCCGCGCCCGCAACAAGATCCGCGCCTGGTTCAAAGAGGAGCGTCGCGAGGACGCCGAGCGCGACGGCCGCGAGGGCCTCGAGGAGGCGCTGCGCAAGCGCGGGCTGCCGATGCAGAAGGTGGCGGGCTCGCCGCTGCTCGCGGACGTGATCCGCGAGATGGGATTCCAGAAGGCGACCGAGTTCTACATCGCCCTCGGCCAGGGCAAGATCTCGACCAAGACGGCGGCCAATAAGGTGATGCAGCGGCTGAAGGCGGGCGAGGCCGTCGACGAGCAGCCGCCCGGCCTGGTCGGCCCGCGCGAGGACCGCGCCCGCCGCACCAAGAGCGCCGCCAACTACGGGATCAGCGTCAAGGGCGCGGAGGACGTCGCCGTGCGGCTCGCCAAGTGCTGCCGACCGGTTCCCGGCGACGAAATCGACGGCTACGTCAGCCTCGGGCGCGGGATCACCATCCACCGCACCGACTGCAAGAACGTGAAAGCGCTCAAACGCTCGCCCGAGCGCTTCGTCGACGTCGGCTGGGAAGGCGAAAACGAGGCGTCCTACCGGGTCGAGGTCCAGATCGACGCCTACGATCGCACCCGCCTGCTCGAGGACCTCTCGCGGACCTTCTCCGAGGCCGGGATCAACATCCTCGGAGCGACCTGCACGACGAACCCGCCGATGGTCAAAAACAGATTTGTCATCGAAGTCGGCGATACCGAGCAGTTGAAGCACTGTGTTTCGCGGCTGCGGAACGTCGAGAGCGTGTTTGACGCTTATCGCATAACTCCGGCCGCCTGAGAGGCGGGGTACCCCTCGTCGGACACCGCTCGCCTATGGCTCGCGGTTGAGTGTCCGCGGAGGAGTACCCCGCCCCTCAGGTGCAAGGGTCCCTTCGAAATCCGCCTAACATGGCTCGATGGCGCTGAAGGTCGCGGTCACTGGTCCGACTGGGGAGATCGGACTTGCGTTGATGGGGGAGCTGGAGCGGCGGGACGAGGTGGCGGAGGTGCGGGGGATGGCGCGGCGGGCGTTCGACCCCGCCGTGGAGGGGTGGGAGAAGGTTTCGTATCGGCGGGGGGACATTCTCGATCGGGGGTCGTTGGCGGCGCTGTTCGACGGGGTCGATGTGGTCGTCCACCTCGCCTTCGCGATCTTCGGTGGGCGCGAGGAGACGCGGCGGGTGAACCTCGAGGGTTCGCGCAACGTCTTCGAAGCCGCCGCCGCGGCTGGGGTCGAGCGGCTCGTCTACACCTCCTCGGTCGCCGCTTACGGCTTTCATCCTGAGAACCCCCAACCGATCACGGAGGCGGTCCCGGCGCGGGGAAGCGACGGCTTCTACTACTCGGCGCAGAAGGCCGAGCTGGAGGCGACGCTGACCGAGGTGGTTGCGACCAGCGAGCTCGACGCCTACGTCTTCAGGCCCTGTGTGGTCGCCGGCCCGCGAGCGACGATGCTGATCCGCCAGACGGTCAGCGCCGGCCGCCTCGGCGACCCGCTGCCCGGCCTGCGCCGCCAGCTCGGCCGCCTGCCGCTGCCGGCGCCGGTCCTGCCCGATCCCGGGGTCGTGCTCCAGCTCGTCCATCACGACGACGTCGCCGCCGCGCTCGCGGCCGCGGTGATCGGCGCCGGCCCGCCCGGCGCCTACAACCTCGCCGGCGTCGGCGAGGTCGGCGTCCCCGAGATCGCCCGCTCGATCGGTTGGCGCTCGGTCCGTGTCCCGGGCCCCCTTGCCGATCTCGGCACCGCCACCGCCGGCCGCGTCAGCTTCCTCCTGCCCGAGCTCGAGTGGGCGACTGCCCTGGCGACGCCGGTCCTGATGGATTCCTCAAAGGCCCGCCGCGAGCTCGGCTGGAACCCCCGCTACGACGCCGCCGAAACGCTCCTTCGCACCGCCGTCGCCGCCCGCGAGGAGGGCCTGCTCGACTGACTTCGAACCGTCAGGCGACGATCGAGAGCGAAGCGGGAAGGACGCCGAGGGTGACCGCGGTCCGATCGCCGATGTAGTCGCCGTCGACCTGGACCGGGAAGGGCCGCGGCGCGCCCCGCTTGTCCTCGGAGGCTGAGGTGACGGTGGCGGCGGAGACGTTGTCGAAGTGGACGACCTGCTTGTGGCCGGCGGCGGTCTTGCCGGAGAGCAAGCGTGCGATCAGGGTCGGCATGTCGCGCTGGGCGGCCCGTTTGAGGACGGCCAGCGAGATCGTTCCGTCGTCGATCGCGATCCCCTCGCAGACGCGGATCGGTTTCGCCCCGAAGTAGGTCAGCGGGTCCGAATTCTGGGCGATCGCGGTGACCCCCTCGGCCGAGCTGCCATTGACCTCGACCCGCATCCGCGGCGCCTTCAGGAGATAGCGCCGGTAGAAGCCCGAGATCCCCGCCCAGCTGTAGTAATAGGGACCGGCTTTCGCCTTCAGCTTCGGGTTTTCGTCGACCCGGCGGACGACGGTTGCGTCGATTCCGACCCCGCAGGCAAAGACGAAGTAGCGCTCGTCGACCTTGCCCAAGTCGATCCGGCGCGGCTGCCAGTCGTCGGCCAGCGAAAGCAGGTGCTCGGTCGCATCGACGACGTCGTTGGGGATCCCGAGCATGCGACAGACGACGTTGGTCGACCCCCCCGGCAGGATCGCCACCGGCAGGTCCGACCCCGCCAGCCCGTTGGCCACCTCGTTCAAGGTCCCGTCGCCGCCGAAGGCGACGACGACGTCATAGCCCTTGTCGCACGCTTCGCGGCTCAGCTCTGTCGCGTGGTTCTGCGCCTGGGTCGAGACCGCCTCGACCTCGAACCGCCCCTGCAGCGCGTAGACGACCAGGTTCCGCAGCCGATCGGAGACCGTCGTCGCATACGGGTTGACGATGATCAGCATCCGCTTCTTCGCGGGTTTCTTGTGCCGGCGGGCGAGGATGTGGGCGGTCACGCGCCGCGCAGCGTATTCGCTCCTGCGATGCTTCCGCGCCATGGATTGCTTCTGCGGCTGCGGGGCCAAGCTTCCCAGTCGCCTGATCGATGCGAACTTGGTTGCCGGCCGCGTCGCCCTCGACCTGCTGGCCTGGGACAAAGTGCGCTCGCAGGGCCGGCTTGGAGCCGATCGCGTGGAGCTGGAATCGGTGATCGCCCGCGGGGAAAACTGCTATGGCCGTCTGGCCCTGCTCCTGCATGGCGAAGGCCGGGAGTCCTCGGTCAAGGAGTCGGAGGCCTGGCTGACGGAGTCCTTCGACCACCGGGTCGACCGCCGCGAGATGACGACGAAGGGCTCGATCCTCAGAGAACCGACGCTGACGCTCGACGAGACCGACTACGAGGCCCTTGACCGCAAGCAGCCGGGGCAGAGCTTCTCGCGGACCGCCGAGCCGGCGGCAGTGGATGGACGCAGCTCACCCGACGTCGCCGATCAGCTCGAGCGCCTCAGCCGCCTGCACGCCGAAGGCGTCCTCAGCGACGAGGAGTTCGCCGCCGCGAGTCGGCGGGTTGAGTCCTCCTGAGCGGGTTTTCGGGCGCGCCAATCGGCGCATGCGCCGAATCACGAGGCTGGCTTTCCAGGGAGTTTGTCGCTGGCTGCCCGGCCCAGGCAACTGCGGAGCCGGTTCGACTTGACCTCGCTTCCAGGTAGCGAATAGAACGGCGCGGGGCGGGGAACGGGAGAAGCGCGACGGAGGTGGGAGATGCGGCAGGTCAGGATCAGCAGGGCACAACGGACGTCCCTGGTCGGGGGCGCGATGCTTTTGGCGGCCCTCGTTGCCGCGTCCCTCGCGGTCCAGGGCTCCCGCGCCGCAGGGGTGAGCGCCCCAACCGCGCGGGCGAACGTGGAAGCCCGGGTCGCCCGCAGCGATCTTCCCGGCAGGCTCGAAGCCGCGCTTGGAAGCGAATTCGGCGGCGTCTGGTACGAACCGACGGGCGCCGCGCTGCACGTCGGAATCGCTTCACCTGAGGCTCGCCAAGAGGCTGAAGCAGTCGCGGCGCAGGCGGGCCTCGCGGACGACGTGGCCCTGACTTCCGTCGACTCGACCTCGGCGCAGCTCAACACGGCGCAGCGGCGTTGGGACCAGCGCCTGAGCGGCCTCTTCGCGCGGGGCGCGGTCACCACGTCGGTTGCCCCCGACAGCAACGCAGTGGTGGTCGAACTTGCGAGCTCGGTGCCCGGGTCGGTTCGGACCGCCCTCGCCCGCGAAGCGGCGACGGATCCGGTCGAGGTTCAGATCCAGCGTCTCCCCGACTCGCACCTCGGTGCGCAGCCGTTTGCGCGGTGCGCCGCGTTGGCCGCCAAATTCAAGGCCTACTGCAACCCGACGCTGGTCTCCGGCGTCAGCATCGACGACGAAAAAGAAGTGGAACAGAAAGGCGACTGCACCGCTGGGCCGCTGGCAATCAGGCACGAACCCCCGAGCGAAGCCGCATCCACAGAAACGTTCCTGCTGACGGCAGGCCACTGCCTGACCGGCGAAGGAGCGGTCGGCAAGAAATGGTTCGCCTTCGAAAAAGGCGGCAAAGCGGGGGAACGGAAAAAAATCGGGGTCGCGTCCGCGGCGCTGATCACAGAACTGAAAGTCGGGGTAGACGTCGGAGTGATCCCACTCGAAGCCGAACCGTGGAAAACCGCAGCGAATCCCCCGCTGAAACCCGTCATCGCCAGCTGGAACGCTGGGAAAGAATCCGAACCGTTCCCGGTGATCAAACAGGTCGCCCCGGTGAAAGAAGCGAAAACGTGCTTCTCCGGGCAGCGATCGGGGACTCAGTGCGGGAAAATCACCGCCACCGGAAAAACGATCCCGATCATGGGGATAGTCGAAGGCAAAGAAGTCCAGATCGGGGAATGGGTTCAGGCCTACGAAGTGGCGCTGACGACCGGTAAAGGCGGGCAGGGCGACAGCGGCTCCCCGTTCTTCTCGGAAGCGCCCTTCAAAGAAAAATCCGAAGGCGACGTGGAAGGCATCCTCGTCGGCGGCTTCGGCGAAGAAAGCGAAACGGTGATCGCTCAGCCGCTCTCTTTCCTGCTCGAAAAACTGAAAGCCCTGAAAGGCCTCGACTACGAACTGCTGACGACGGCGAACGAAAAACGGATGTGAGCGAGGTCAGGCCGCTTCGTAGCGGATGACCTGGCCGTCGTCGAGTTCGCGGACGCGGCCTTCGTTGACGAGGATGTCGGCGTGGCCGATCACCTCGGAGAGGGTGAGGAAGGCCTGGGTGACGGCGACGTTGCCCCAGATCGCCTGGGCCAGCTCGTGGCCCGTTTGTGTGCGCTCCGCGATCAGGCCGTGGATCTTCTCCTTGCGGCGCTCGTGGGAGGCGAGGCGGGTGTCGATCAGGGCGACGTGGTCGGTGATCGGCTCGCCGTGGCCGGCGAGCAGGATCTCGGCCGGCATCTCCCGCGTCTTCTTCATCGACTCGATGTAAGTGACCAGCGCCTGGGTGCGGCGCTTGGAGCCGTCGAGCGGGCGGCTGATCAGCGGGTTGGAGGAGATGTGGGAGAGCAGGTGGTCGCCGACGAGGAGGAGTTTGCGGTCCTCGTCCCAAAAGAGGGTGTCGGAGGGGCTGTGACCGGGCCGGTGCAGGACCTGGAGGCGACGGTCGCGCAGGGCGATCTCGCCGCCGTCGTCGAGCGGCCGCGTGACCGTCACGTGCGAGCCCCAGCTGCGGAAGCTGCGGGAGACGCTCTGCAGGGCGACCGTGACTTCCTCGGGGATGCCGTTGCGCAGCATCACCTCGACCGCGAACTGGTCCTCCTCCTCGGCATCCTCGTCGAAGGCCGCCAGGCGGTTTGCCGCGGCTCCGAGCGCAGCCACCTCGGCACCCGAGTGCTCGACCAGGATCTCGACCAGGCCGAGGTGGTCGATGTGCTGGTGGGTGACGATGATCAGCTCCAGATCCTCGATCGCGTGCCCGTGCTCGGCGAGCATCCCGGTCAGCTCGTCGAGCGACTTGCCCGAGTTGGGGCCGGTGTCGACCAGGGTCAGCGGCTCGTCCTCGATCAGGTAGCAGTTGACCCGTCCGACCGCGAACGGAGTCGCGATCGGCAGGCAGTGGATCCCAGCCAGCGCCGCCTGCTCCAACGCTGCCTCGGGAGTCATCGGCTCCGGCGTCACGCTCATTCCCGGATCAACCCCAGGATCTCATCGCGGCGCCGTTCCATGTCCTCGCGCGAGATCAGCGACTCGAGGTTGAGCCGCAGCAGCGGCTCGGTGTTCGAGGGGCGGACGTTGAAGTGCCACTCGGGGTAGTCGATCGAGACGCCGTCGAGGTGGTCGATCTCGGCGTCGGCGTGGAGGGCCTCGATCTCGGCCATCTTCGCGGCGCCGTCGGCTACCTCGGAGTTGATCTCGCCGGAGATGAAGTAGCGCGAGCGGAACTCCTCGATCAGCTCGCCGATCGTGCGGCCGTCGACCGAGATCAGCTCCAGCATCAGCAGCGCCGGGATCGTCCCCGTGTCGGCGTTCCAGAAGTCGCGGAAGTAGTAGTGGCCGGAGACCTCGCCGCCGAAGGCGGCGCTCTCCTCGCGCATCCGCGCCTTGAAGAAGGCGTGGCCGACGCGGGAGAGCGCCGAGCGGCCTCCCTCGGCGGCGACCAGGTCGGGGACGGCGCGGCTTGAGCGGGGGTCGTAGAGAATCGTCGCGCCGGGGTTCTTGGCCAGCACCGAGCGCGCCAGCAGCGCGCAGATGAAGTCGCCGTCGCAGAACTGGCCGCTGCCGTCGATGAAGAAGCAGCGGTCGGCGTCGCCGTCCCAGGCGATGCCGAGGTCGGCGCCGGTCTCGCGCACTCGGTCGATGATCATCTGCCGGTTCTCGGGCAGCAGCGGGTTCGGCTCGTGGTCGGGGAACTCGCCGTTGGGCTCGAAGTACATTCGCTCGAGGTCGAGGCCGAGCGTGTCGAGGATCGGCCCGACCATCGGCCCCGCCATCCCGTTGCCGCCGTCGACCACGACCTTCATCGGCTTCACCTTCGAGGGATCGATGAAGGAGAGGGCGTGGGCGCGGAACTCATCCCAGACGTCGACCTCTTCGAAGGAGCCGCCGCCGGGAGCGTGGCCGAGTCCAGCCTCGATCTCGGCCTTGACGTCACCGATGCCGGCGTCGCCGGAGAGCGGCAGCGCGCCCTCACGGACCAGCTTCACCCCGGTGTAGGCCTTTGGGTTGTGCGAGGCGGTCACCATCGCGCCGCCGTCGAGCTGGCGCGAGCCGACCAGGTGGTAGAGCATCTCGGTCGCGACCATGCCGGCGTCGAGTACGGTGACGCCCTCGAAGATCAGCCCGTCGCGCAGCTCCGCCGCCATCGCCGGCGCGGTCAGCCGCATGTCGCGGCCGAGCCCGACGCGCAACTCGCTCGGCGCCTTGCCACGCAGGCGGGCGAGGACGCGGGCGAAAGCCCGGCCGATCGCGTGCGCGGTCGTCTCGTCCATCTCACTGCCGTACAGGCCCCGGATGTCGTAGGCCTTGAAGATGCCAGGATTTACGTGCTCCGCTCCCGCGCGGGCACGCTCATCATCACCGGAAGTCACGTGCCCGCGCTCCCGCGTCCGCGCGTAAATCGCATCAAAATGATCCTTTCAGTGCGGCGTAGCTTTCTTCGATCGTCTGCGGCATCACTTTGGTGTCGGCGATGACCGGCATGAAGTTGTTGTCGCCCGCCCAGCGGGGGACGACGTGCATGTGGATGTGATGCTCGACCCCGGCGCCCGCGACCCGGCCCTGGTTGAAGCCGACGTTGTAGCCGTGCGGCTGGTAGGCGTCCTCGAGCCGCTCCATAGCCCGCTGCGCGAAGCCCATCATCTCTGCCAGCGTCTCGGCCTCGACCTCCTGCAGGCGTGCCACGTGCCGATAGGGGGCGACCATCAGGTGGCCGTTGGTGTAGGGGAAGAGGTTGAGGATCACGAAGCTGTGCTCGCCGCGGTGGACGATCAGGTTCGCCTCGTCATCGTCGGCGCCCGGCTTGGCGCAGAAGATGCACTCCTCCTCGTTGTCCTTCGACGCGTCCTTCACGTAGGCGAGGCGCCAGGGCGCCCAGATCCGGAAATTGGCCACAGCCCGGAGGCTATAGCCAACGCCGCCGGCGGAAGTAGAAGACGAGGCCGATCAGGATCAGCGCCATCACGCCGAGGACGGTGAAGAAGCCGGCCTCGTTGTGTTCGAACGGGACCCAGGAGTTCATCCCCATGATGCTCGCGATCAGGGTCAGCGGCAGGATCACGACGCTGATCGAGGTCAGCACGCGGAGGATGTCGTTGAGGCGGTGGGAGATCACCGACTCGTTGGTCTCCTCGAGCGCCTCGGCGACCTCCTTGTAGTTCTCGAGGATGTCCCAGATCCGCTCGTGCGCGTCGATGATGTCGTCGAAGTAGATCTCGAGGTCGAGGTCGCTCGCCAGGTAGCGTTGCTTGACTTTCTCCAGGTCGCGCAGGACCGGCCGCTGCGGGCGGATCACTTTGCGGAAGTTGATGATCTCCTGCTTGACGTTGGAGATGTCGCGGACGACTTCGTCGGCGCGTTCCTCGAAGATGTCGTCCTCGAGCGCGTCGAGCTTGTTGCCGATCTTGCGCAGCATCGGGAAGCAGTAGTCGAAGCTGTCGTCGACGAGCCGGTATAGGAGGTACCCCGAGCCGCGCGAGAAGAGCTGGTCGCGCAGCTCCTCTTTGCTGCCGCAGCGCTCGAACAGGTACTCGACCGGCTGCAGCGGCTGGTTGGGGATCGTCACCACGTAGTCGGAGCCGACGAAGAGGTCGAGCTCGCCGGTGCCAAGGCGGCCGGCGGCGCGGTCGAAGACCGGCAGGTGGAGGACGATGAAGAGGTAGTCGTCGTAGACGTCGATCTTCGGCCGCTGGTTGCGCGAGAGCACGTCCTCGAGGTCGAGCGCGTGGAACTCGAAGTGCTCCTCGAGCCAGGCACGCTCCAGCGAGCCGGGGTGCTCGATGTTGATCCAGCGCAGGCCGGGGCCGTCGATCTGCTCGACGTTCGGGGTCTGGGGCTCAGGCGCCGGCGGTGGCCCGATCAGCTCGCCGCGCCGGGTGGACCGCCGCAGCCGTGGTTTCGGAAGGTTCGGCATCGGGCGGGCCCATCTTCTCGTCGTGCAGCGGCGTCATCGTGAACGAAGGTTAGCCGCCGCGTCAGTTCGCAACGGTCCCGGGGGTGCCTGGTAGGCTTCTCCCAACATAAGCGCCACATCTAGAGGGGTGGAGGGACTGGCCCAGTGAAGCCCCGGCAACCACCTCGGACCATCGGTTCGAGGGGAGGTGCCAACTCCAGCAGACCGCGATAGCGGGTCCTGAAAGATGTGGGGGACGTCCGATCGGACCTCGCCCCACGTGGCGGAGGTCTTTTTTGAGGGAAACGAGGATCGGATGTCAATCGAAAGCCTGAAGTGCAAGGAGTGCGGCAGTCCAGCAGAGCTGGGCGCCAACTACGTCTGTGAAAACTGCTTCGGTCCGCTCGAGGTCGCCTACGACTACAGCGGGCTGGACGCGGCCGAGGTGAAGCGGCGGATCCAGGCCGGCTCGCAGGGGATCTGGCGCTACGCCGACTTTCTGCCCTTCGAGGGCCGTCCCAACGACCCGCTGGAGCCGGGGCTGACGCCGCTGGTCCGTGCCGACCGCCTCGCCGAGCGGCTCGGGACCGAGGCCGAGATCTGGATCAAGAACGACGCCGCCAACCCGACCCACTCGTTCAAGGACCGGGTCGTCGCCGTCGCCGTCGCCAAGGCGCAGGAGCTCGGCTTCTCGACCGTCGCCTGCGCTTCCACCGGCAACCTCGCCAATGCCGTTGCCGCGCACGCCGCCGCCGCCGGCCTCGATTCCTACGTATTCGTCCCGGCCAACCTCGAGGAGCAGAAGCTGCTCGCAACCGGTGTCTACGGCACCAACCTGGTCGGCGTCCGCGGCAACTACGACGACGTCAACCGCCTCTGCACGCAGCTGGCCGAGACCCATCCCTGGGCCTTCGTCAACGTCAACCTGCGGCCCTACTACGCGGAGGGCTCGAAGACGCTCGCCTACGAGACCGCCGAGCAGCTCGGCTGGAGCCTGCCGGACCGGGTCGTCGCCCCGATCGCCTCGGGCTCGCTCTTCACCAAGCTGGGTCGCGGCTTCCAGGACTGGCTCGACCTCGGCCTCGTCTCCGGCTCCCTGCCGGTCTTCAACGGTGCTCAGGCCGAGGGCTGCAGCCCCGTCGCCACCGCCTTCGCCGAAGGCTGGGACGTCTGCAAGCCGCAGCGGCCGGACACGATCGCCAAGAGCCTCGCAATCGGCGACCCGGCTGACGGTCCCTACGCGGTCGAGCATGCGCGCAAGACGGGCGGTGCGATCGACTCGGTCAGCGACGCCGAGATCCGCAGCGCGATCAAGCTGCTGGCCGAAACCACCGGGATCTTCACCGAGACCGCCGGCGGCGTCACCGTCGGCGTCCTCCGCAAGCTCGCCGAGCGCGGCGACCTCGGCGCCGGCGAGCGCATCGTCGTCTACATCACCGGCGAGGGCCTGAAGACGCTCGACGCGACTCGCGATACGTTCCAGATGCACGAGATCGATCCGCACCTCGACAGCTTCGAGGCCGAGTTCCGCCAGGAGGTAGCCGCCTAATGTCCGTCACCGTGAAGATCCCGACCCAGCTGCGCGCCGCGACGGGTGGGGAGGCCGAGGTCGAGGTCGAGGGTTCGACCGTCGGCGAGGTCCTCGACGCCGTCTTCGACGCCTACGGCGACCTGCGCGAGCGGATCACCCAGGACGGCGACCTGCGCCGCTTCGTCAACGTCTACGTCTCCGGCGAGGACATCCGCTTCCAGCAGGGCCTGGAGACCGAGATCGAAGACGGTGACGAAGTGACGATCTTGCCGGCGGTGGCAGGAGGCTGAGCGCTTCGCCCCACCCAGGTGGGTAAAACTCCGCGACGATGAGACCACCGGTCGTCATCTTGTGCGGGGGACGGGGGACCAGGCTCAGAGAGCGGACCGAGTCGGTGCCGAAGGCGCTGGTCGAGATCGGCGGGCGGCCGATCGTCTGGCACGTGGTCCAGATCTACGCGGCGCAAGGATTCGACCGTTTCCTGCTCGCGACCGGGTACCTGGGCGAGGCGGTGGCCGAGTTCGCGTCGGCGCAGCGCTGGCCCGACGGGGTGGAGGTCGAGTGCGTCGACACTGGGCTCGACACGCCCACCGGAGGGCGGGTCGCGCGGCTCGGCGAGCGGCTCCGCGGCGAGACCTTCTGCGTCACCTACGCCGACGGCGTCGCCGACGTCGACCTCGACGCCCTGCTCCGCTTCCACCGCGAGGGTGCGGGGCTGGCGACGATGACCGTGGTCCGGCCGGAGCTGCAGTGGGGTGTCGCCGAGCTCGAGGGCGACCGCGTCGCCGGTTTCGCCGAGAAGCCGCGCAGCGAGCGCTGGATCAACGGCGGCTTCCTCTGCTTCGAGCCCGGCGTGCTCGACCACCTGGACCCCGACAGCGTCCTCGAGCGCGAGCCTCTGCGGCGCCTTGCCGCCGCCGGTCAGCTCCGCGCCTTCCGCCACGAAGGGTTCTGGGACTGCATGGACACCTACAAGGACGCGGTGGTGCTGAACGACCTCTGGGCCGCCGGCGAGGCGCCCTGGCGCCTCTGGGACGCAGCCCGCTCGGAGGCGCGTTGAGGCGGGCGCTGGTCACTGGAGCGCATGGATTCGTCGCCTCGCATCTGACCGCGGCGCTGCTGAGGGAGGCCGATGCGGTTCGCATCCTCGACCGCCCCGAGCCGCGGATGACCGACCTCGGAGCCCCGCGCCGCTCGGGGCTCGACCTGCTCGGGATCCGAGGCGAGGTCGAGGTGGTCGAGGCCGACCTGCGCGACGCGAGCGCAGTCAGCGGCGCGGTGATCGGCTGCGACGCGGTCTTCCATCTCGCGGCGCAGACGATCGTCGGGGTCGCTCGCACCGCGCCGCGGGAGACGCTCGAGACCAACGTGCTCGGCGCCTGGAACGTGTTCGAAGCCTGTCGCGGCGCCGCGGTCGAGCGGGTCGTCTTCGCCTCCTCCGACAAGGCCTATGGGACCAGTCCCGAGCTGCCCTACCGCGAGGACTTCCCGTTGCGCGCGGCCAACACCTACGACGCGAGCAAGGCAGCCGCCGACGTGATCGCCCGTAGCTACGCCCGGGCCCACGGCCTGCCGCTGGCGGTGACGCGCTTTGCCAACGTCTACGGCGGCGGCGACCTCAACTTCTCGCGGCTGATCCCGGAGACCGTCGTTGCGGTTCTCGATGGCCGGCGGCCGGCGATCCGCTCCGACGGCAGCCCCGAGCGCGACTTCCTCCACGTCGACGACGCGGTCGCCGCCTACCTGGCGATCGCCGCCGTGCTCGACGTCGACGCCGAAGCGCATGGCGAGGCGTACAACGCCGGCGGCGAGCGGCCCCACTCGGTGCGCGAGGTGGTCGACCTGGTCGCCGCTGCCGCGGGATCGGGGGTCGAGCCGGAATACCTGGGCGAGGGGACGCCGGACGGCGAGATCGATCGCCAGTACGTCGACTCGGCCAAGCTCCGGGAGCTGACCGGCTGGGCTCCGCGGGTCGGGCTGGAGGACGGCCTCGAGCGAACCCTGGCCTGGTACCGCGAGCACCCGGAGGCGCGCCCGTGAGCGGCACCACCCGGCACGCCTACGAAGTCCTCGCTCCCCGCTACGACGAACTGACCGCGGCCAACGACTACGAGTCCTGGTTCTCGATGCTGTTACCCGAGCTGGGGCGGCGCGGGCTGAGGCGCGGGCGGGCCCTCGACGTCGGCTGCGGCACCGGCCGCGCCTTCGAGCCGCTGCTCGCTCGCGAGTGGGCCGTTTGCGGCGTCGACGCCTCGCCGGCGATGCTGGAGCAGGCGCGGCGAAAATTCGGCGACCGGGTGACCCTGGCGACAGCCGACGCCCGCGAGCTGCCGGTCTACGGCGAGTTCGAGCTCGTCATCTCCCTCAACGACGTGCTCGGCTACTGCACCGAGGACGGCGACCTGAAGCGGGTGCTGGCGGGAATGCGCGCGAATCTGGCCGACGGCGGCCGGATCTGCTTCGACCTCGGCACGCTCTGGCTCTTCCGCGCCTACCTCACGGGCGGCGACTCGGAGTGGATGGGCGATCCCCGATTGCACTGGCGCAGCCTCGGCGGCACCGCCGAGCCGGGCACGATCTTCGAAAGCGAAGTCTTCGGCGAGGGTCTCGCCACCCACGTCCATCGCGAGCGCCACTGGACGCGGGAGGACGTGATGGAGGCGATCGACGCGGCTGGTCTCGAATGCCTCGGGGAGATCGGCCACAACGAGGTCGAGGGGAAGATCGTCTTCAGCCAGACCCCCGACGAGGAGCGCGACCACCGCGTGATCTACGTGGCCGGCGCCGCCTGACCATCGCTACGCTGGCCCGATGTGCGGCCGCTTCACCGTCACCACCAAGGACACGAAGAAGATCGCCGACCGGTTCCAGGTCGAGCTCGAGAAGGCCCTCGCGAGGGGCGGAGGAGGGGGCGCGAAGGAGAGCGTCGCCGAGGGGTCTGCGACGGCGAAGGCCGACGGCGGCGAGAAGCGCGAGAAATCGCCCCCCGGCCTCGGCCGCTTCAATGTCGCCCCGACCCAGGAGATCCTCGTCGTCCGCGCCTCTCCCGACCCTGAGCAGGCCGCCGCCGGCGAGCGCGAGGCGCGGCTGATGCGCTGGGGGCTGGTCCCGGTCTGGGCCAAGGACCTCAAGGTCGGCTACAAGATGATCAACGCCAAAGCCGAGAACCTCGACTCCAGCCGCGCCTACGCGCCGCTGGTCGGCAAGTTCCGCCACCGCTGCCTGATCCTCGCCGACGGCTTCTACGAGTGGATGCGGGCCGAGGACCCCAAGCAGCCGCGCCAGCCCTGGCGCTTCACGGTCGACGGCGGCGAGCCGTTCGCCTTTGCCGGCCTCTGTACGCGCAAGGAGTGGAGCGATCCCGAGGATCGCGGGTACGACGAGGACGGCTATCTCTATAGCTGCACGATCGTGACGACGACGCCGAACGAGGTTGTGGCGCCGGTCCACAACCGGATGCCGACGATTCTGCCCAGCGCCGAGGCAGAGGCTGCCTGGCTGCGTCCCGACCTCAGCGCCGAGGACGCGATCGCGATGTGCGGGCCGCTCGACGCGGCGCGAATGCAGGGCGCGCCGGCCAACCCGAAGCTGAACAAAGTCGGCAAGGGGATGGAGGAGGGTCCGGAGCTGCTCGTCGCCCCGCAGGAGGCGGCCTGAGCCTCAGCCTTCGGCTTCTTCCTTTTCCTCTTCGACTTCTTCGCGCCGTTCGGCGTTTTCTTCTTCGGCTTCTTCGTTGATCGGCGGCGAGATCTTCGGCAGGGAAGCGGCGGTCCTGGTCGTCGCCTTGCCCTTGCTCGTTTCCAGGGTGCAGCTGATCGTCGCCCGCGGCACGGTCGCTTTCGCTTTCCAGACGCTGTAGAAGGGCAGCTTGACGTCGACCGCGGGCTTGCCTTTGGGGAGCAGGTACTTGAGCTGTCCGGGGCCGGTTTCGTATTCCGGCCAGACGAGCTTGACGCCCTGGATCGTGCTGAAGTGCGGCTGTTCGATGTCGCCCACTTCGAGCACCGCGAGTTCGCCGCCGTGGGAGCTGAACTGGAGCAGCACCGTTTCCGGGATTTCCTGGCCCCAGATCCCGGCTTCGGAGGAGCGCGGGTAAAGAGCGCGCAGCCCTTCCCCCGAACGGGCGATTTCGGTCTTCGGTTCCTTCACCTTGGTTGCGCAGAGGACCGCGCCGTCGCCGATCGGCGCCCCCTTGCTGATGTTCAGCTGGGTGGCGACCCGGAACAGCGAATAGCCGCTGTAGTTGGATCCCGTTGCCATGATCCTGCCTTCGGTCAGCTGCATCGTGCCGCCGCCCCCCGGCACCTCGGTCGGCTTCGAGTCGGGGAAGGTCTTGGCCTGGACGAATTCGAGGTGGGCGGCTTCGCCGTCGCCCTTACCGGTCGCGAGCAGGGCGGCGGCGACGGTGGCGATCAGGCCGACCGCGACGACGGCGAGCACGCCGCGCGGCATCCGCGAGTCCTGGGGCGCCTCGTTCATCCGCACGCGACAGTATTGGAATCGGTGGCGCCAAGGCGGCTCTGGGCGCTCCGACGGGGGCGCCAGCGGGTTGTAGTCGGCGTGAAGGCTCTATTCCTGCTCGAGCAAGAAGTCGAAACAGATCGCTGGGTCCCGGTCGGCCTGGTCGAGGCGGAGAGCCAGGCGGCGCTCGCCGAGGCCAGCGCCGGCCTTGCCGAGAGGCTGGTCCCGGGCCGCTTCCGCTGTCTGCCGGCGGATCGGGTCGGTGCCTGGCACTACCTCGAGTTCGACCCCGACGGCGTCCTCCTCGACACCCTGCTCTAAAGCCGCTGAGCAGCCCCCCGCCAAGCGGGTGGTTCCGCTTTGCCTGTGGCGGCTGGTCTGGAAGCATCGGCCGGGCGTCGGGCGCTCCCCTCCCAAATGCGCCCGCGTATGAGCAAAGCCGCATGCGATAGCGCATATCCCTGTGGCTTCAGCGGCCCCGTGGCTTCCCCGGCCCGGGGCCGCTTCTTTGTTGCATCCGTCACAGATCGGCCGTCCGCATCTGAAACGCCGTGCCAGCGGGTACCGTGCGGTGTATGGCGAGGAAGGTGTCACCGATCCACGCAACCGAGATCCACGCCCGCACAGCCACCGTCCACGGCCGCTCGGTCAGCTACCTGGAGGCCGGCCAGGGCGACCTCGTGCTGCTGATCCACGGGATGGCGGGCAAGGCAGACAACTGGCGCGAGGTGATCGAGCCGCTGGCGCTCGCCAACACGGTGATCGCCCCGGACTTCCCCGGGCACGGCGAGTCGGAGCCGGGCGCTGGGGACTACTCGCTCGGCAGCCTCGCGAGTGGTTTGCGCGACCTGATGCTGGCACTGGGCCACGAGCGGGCGACGCTGGTCGGCCACTCGCTGGGGGGCGGCGTCGCGATGCAGTTCACCTACCAGTTCCCGGAGATGGTCGAGCGGCTGGCGCTGGTCTCCAGCGGCGGCCTCGGCCCCGACGTCAGCCCGATCCTGCGCGCCGCGGCGCTGCCCGGAGCCGACCTCTTCATCGCCGCCACCGCCGGCGTCGGCCGCAGCGTCGGAGCGCCGCTCGGGCGCGGCCTGCGGGCGCTCGGCCTGCGCCCGAGCACCGACGTGGCCGAGGTGGTCAGCGGCTATGGCTCGCTCGCCGACGGTGAGCGGCGTCGCGCGTTCCTGGCGACGCTGCGTGCGGTCGTCGGTACCGACGGCCAGCGCGTCGCGGCGCTCGACCGCCTCTACCTAGCCGCGGACCTGCCGGTGCTGATCCTCTGGGGGTCGAACGACCCGATCATCCCCGCCTCCCACGCCGAGGCGGCGCACACGGCCTTGCCCAACAGCCGCCTCGAGATCCTCGAGGGCGTCGGTCACATGCCGCAAATCGAGCGCCCCGGCGCCTTCGCCGCCGCCCTTCAGCGCTTCCTCGCCGAGACCGAGCCCGCCCGCTTCGACCGCAAGCAGTGGCGGGCCCAGTTCAAGACCGCGTAAGGACGCGCCCGACAGGATTCGAACCTGTGGCCTCTTCCTCCGGAGGGAAGCGCTCTATCCAGCTGAGCTACGGGCGCAGAGGTGACAGCTTAGTCAGTCAGACCCGACGCCGGCCGGGCGAACGTATGTTCCATCCGAACGCAGACATAAGACTTCACCATGGGCGGTGCGACCAGGGGAAACGAGGGCGAGGCAATGATCCTCGCTGGTTTGGTGCGCCGCGGCTTCAACGTCTCGGTCCCGTTTGGCGGCGGGCAGCCTTATGACCTGATCGTGGATCTGGGCGCCTCCGCATACCTCAGGGTCCAATGCAAGATGGGCTGGGAGACCAAAGGGTGCATTTCCTTTAATAGCCGAACCACGGATCACGGGCGAGGCCGACAGCCCTACCTTGGGTTGGCGGACATCTTCGGTGTGTATTTCCCAGTGGGCGACTCGATCTACCTCGTGCCAGTCGCGATCGCGTCGGGGTATGGAGTCCGGCTGCGCTTGTCGGACCCTCGAAACAACCAGAGGAAGGGAATTCGCTTTGCTGCCGACTACGCGCTCGACCGATGGACCCATGCGGACCTGAGAGGGCTTGTGGCTGGCGCTTGAGGTTGGTGAAGCACCCTGTGGGGGCCATTTCCCCGTAGGCTCGCCGCCGTGGATCTTGCGGCGATATTCCTCGGCACCGGCGGCTCGGTGCCCTCGGCGCGGCGCTCGACGGCGGCGGTGCTGCTGGCGCGCGGGGGGGACCGGCTGCTTTTCGATTGCGGCGAAGGCACGCAGCGCCAGATGCAGCGCTCGTTGGGGCTGACCCAGGTCGACGAGATCTACCTCACCCACTTCCACGCCGACCACATCCTCGGCCTGCCTGGGCTGCTCAAGTCCTATGACCTGACCGACCGCGAACGGCCGCTGGCGATCCACGGGCCGCCGGGGCTGCGCGAGCTGTTCAAGGTCCTCGGTCCGCTGGTCGGGCGACTCGGGTTCGGGCTCGACCTGGTCGAGCTCAACCCCGGCGACGTCGTCGGCCACGACGACTACGAGGTGCAGGCCTTCGAAGCCAAGCACGGGGTCCGTGCCAACGGCTACGCCCTGGTCGAGGACGAGCGGCCCGGGCGCTTCGACCTGGCGGCGGCGAAGGCGGCGGGTGTCGCCGAAGGCCCCGACTTCGCCCGGCTACAACGTGGGGAGGAGGTCGAGGGATCTCAGGGCACGGTCGCCCCCGAGCAGGTGATGGGGGAGAGCCGGGCCGGCCGCACGGTCGTCGTCACCGGTGACACCGCGCCCTCGCCGCAGACGGTCGCCGCCGCCGCCGACGCCGAGCTCCTGATCCACGACGCCAGCTTTGCCGAGGAGGACGTCCAGCGCGCCGCCGAAACCGGCCACTCGACCGTCGGCCAGGCCGCCGCCGTCGCCGCCGAGGCGCACGTGAAGCTGCTCGCCCTCGTCCATATCTCCTCCCGCTACCACGTCGGCAAAGTGCTCGAGGAGGCGACCGAGGTCTTCGACCGCACGGTCGCTCCCAAAGATTTCGACGTCATCGAAATCCCGTTCCCCGAGCGAGGAGAACCCCAGCTCGTACCCAATGGGGCCGCGGAGAACGGCGGCTCGGGGTAGGTCCTCGACGCAGCCTCCCCGCTGTTACTGCGACGAGGACCTACCCCGAGC
>DATKLT010000082.1:0-24416 GCA_035542315.1 Solirubrobacterales bacterium
CGGGCGCCGTCCTCTTCCCCTTCGGGTTCGGGCTCAGCTACCCGTAGCGAGCACCTGATCGGCGGCGCGCAGGCCGCTGCGCAGGGCGCCCTCCATCAGGCCGTGCCACTCGCCCGCGGTGTGCTCGCCGGCGAAGTGCAGCGGGTCGATCGGCCGCGTCAGGTCCTCGTCGCGGATCGGCGAGGAGACGGTGCGGGCGGAGTAGGAGCCGCGCACCCACGGATCGTCGTGCCAGCTCGAGAGCAGCGCCGCGGCCGGATCGGGATCGAGGTCGAGGTCGGAGCGCAGCGCCAGCAGCGCCGCCTGCCAGCGCTCCGGTTCGGCGTCGCCGCCGAGCGCCTCGATCGCCGCCGCGGTCCCGGTGTAGCCGACGAGGAAGGGCGCCGGTGCGCCGTCGGCACCGAGCTGGGTGTAGGACCAGAAGTGGCCGGCGACCGAGACGATCGCACTTGGCGGCGCCGGCGAGCGCAGGGGGACGAAGAGCTTCGAGTTCTGGCCGTAGACGACAGCGCGCAGCGCCTCGGCCGTCGCTCCCCGCAGCGGCGGCTCGAACTCGACCTCGGACAGCGGAGCCGTCGGGATCGCGATCACCGCCGCTTCGGCCTCGACCTCGCCGCTGTCCGTGGCAACCGTAACCTCGCCCTCGCCCCAGCGCACCCGCCGCGCCGGCGCCCCCAGATGGACGGCGTCGCCGAGCTCGGCGGCCAGCGCGGTCGCCAGCCGCTGGTTGCCGCCCTCGAGGGTGAAGTTGTCGAAGTCGCCGAAGGTCGAGGCGCCCTCCTCGAGCACCGAGGCCTCGAGGTCCTCGCTCGGGTGGCCGTTGGAGGTCGCGACGCGGTTCTTGATCAGCGTCGCCAAGCGCGGCTCGAGCCCGAGCGCGTCCACCGCTTCGGCGACGCTGCCGCCGGCGGCTGGCGGCGCTGCCCCGATTCGAGCGAAGACCCCCTCCAGCTCCGCCTGCGCCACCGCCTCCTCGCCGACCGGGATCCGCCGCCCGTACGGCGTCCCCTTCAGCACCAGCGGGATCCCGAATCGCGCCGCCAACGACTCCATCGCCTCGTAGCCGGGCAGGATGAACTCGCCGCCCCGCTCGACCGTTGCCCCCTCGCCGAACGGCACCGACCAGACCCGCCCACCGACCCGCTCGCGGGCCTCCAGCACCGTCACCTCCGCGCCCCCGGCCCGCAGCGCGTCGGCCGCAGCGAGCCCGGCGAAGCCAGCGCCGACGACCACGACCCGCTTCACAGCCCGGCTCTCAGCTCACCCTCCACCGCCTTCATCATCCGCCCGTGGCCGGCGCTTGTCCACCGGTGAACCCGCTCAGGGATGCGCTTTTCCGGCGCATCCCTGAGCTTCCCAGGCTCAGCCCATCTTCGTCACCTGCACAGCCGGGAGCACCCTTGCCTCGGTGAGCGTCATTCCTTTCACCCCCCTCCATCCATCGCCAACCGAAGATCGGCGAAGCGGGCAAATCCCTGCTCGCATCGCCAGGGGAGGATTTACTTCGTTTTTCTCCAGCAATGCAAGGAAGCGCAGTATTTAACGCCCCACAGTGCGTTTGATTTGCGTAAGACTCGATGCCGAAATATCTTTCGAGCAGTGGATTCCCGTTAACCAAGGTGGAGGCGCTCCGTGGCAACCAAGTCGGCATCGAACAGGCCATCGCTAGATCAGCAGTACGCGCGAGGGATGGCGCATCCCACCAGGGCGCGAATCCTCTCCGTCCTCAGCGAGCGCCCGGCCTCCCCGAGCGAACTGGAGCACCCGCTTGGCATCGCGCTCTCGAACCTCAGCTACCACATGCGCCAGCTTCAGAAATTCGGGCTGGTCGAACCGATCAAGTCCGAGCGCGTTCGAGGCGCGGTGAAGACGACCTACCGCGCCACCGCGCGAATGCACCTGACACAGGAGGACTGGTCGCGGCTCGACAAGACGACCCGGAGGGGAATCAGCTTCGCCGCGGTCGCCGAAACCCTAGACCGGGCCACCCGCGCAATCGACGGCGGCACCTTCGACGCCCGTCTCGACCGGCACGTCGTCAACCTCCACCTCGACCTCGACGAGGACGGTTGGCTCGAGGTCTCCCAGATCGTCGTCGACGCCCAAGCCCGAATCGAATCGGTCGAGCAGCAGGCCGCCAACCGCACGCCCGATCCCGCGGAACGCTTCCGCGCGACGGCCTCGCTGCTCTCCTACGAATCGCCGCCCAGCGCGGGCTGATCGGGCGCAGCGTCACTGGCCGCCGCCCGTTCCCGGTACTTGTCCACCGAGTCGTTGACGTACTTGATCAGGGCCGGGTCTAGCCGGTCGCGGCCCTTGCGGTCGTAGCGGCGGACGAAGAAGGTGCCGAGGGCGAGCCAGAAGGCGAGGCCGACGAGGGTGAAGAGGAGGCCCTGGTCGAGGCCGGCGTCGCCGCGGGATTCGAAGTAGAGGATCGAGCGCACGCCGCCGAGGATCTGGCGCAGGGGGTCGAGGTGGCTGATGCCGCGCAGGAGCTCGGGCAGGGCCTCGACCGGGGTCGTGCCGCCGGCGGAGGCGAGGCCGAGGTAGATGAAGATGAGCAGCGCCAGGAGCTGGCCCTGGGCGCCGACGGCGGCGATCAGGGCCAGGGTGCCGGTCGCGACGGTGGCGGCGCAGAGCCAGCAGTAGAGCCATAGCAGGACCGGTTCGGGTGCGTTCATGCCGAGCAGGACGGCGGCGACGAAGATCATCAGCGCGGCGAGGATGCCGCTGAGGACGCCGGCCATCGCCCACTTCGCCAGCAGCGTCTGCCAGCGGCTGATCAGGACCGGGCGGCGCATCGACCAGTGCGGGCCGAACTCGGTCGGGGCGAAGCCGAGGGCGCCGTCGAGGACGCCGTTGACGATCGCGGCGCCGAGGAACCCGCACATCAGGGTCAGCAGCGAGACGTAGAAGGCACTGAGGCCGAGCGCCGAGCCCGCGGGCAGCGGCCGGTAGTAGGTGGGGATCTGGCGGACCGGTTCGGCGAGCGCGGCCTTGGTCGCGGCGCTGCGGCTCGGCGCGGTCGCTTCGAGCTGGCGGCCGAGGTGCACCGAGATCCCCCCCAGCGCCACCTGCAGGGTCGAGCTCGCGATGCTGGCGCCCTGGGTGCCTGCCCGCTGGTTGGCGTAGATCCAGACTTCCGGCCCGTGCCGTGGTCCCTGGGCGGCGATCGGCCAGCCGGCGAGGGTCAGCGCCGCGGCGCTGAAGTCGGGCGGGATGAAGACGGTCGCGTAGGCGTGGCCGGAGTCCATGCGGTCTTCGGCTTCCGCCAGGGTCTGGGGCTTCAGCGCCAGCTGGTCGGAGAGTTCGGGGCTTTTCCTCAGTAACGCTTCGACCTCGCGCCCGAGCTGCACGTCGCGACCGCCGGCGCGGGCGCCGTCGTCGTAGTTGACGATCGAGACCGGTAGTCCGTGCAGGTGGGCGATCGGGTCGACGGTCGAACCGAGGTAGAGGACGGTGATGATCGCGATTAGGACGGTGCCGAAGAGGAGCGGCGCGATCCACAGCGGCCGCTGCCGCAGCAGGTCGACGGCGCGGGCGGCGCGGTTCATTCCGGGGCTCCTGCCCCGCTGCCCTCGACCGAATGCCGGCGCTCGGCCGAGAGCAGCGGCCAGTCGGGGTCGTAGCCGAAGACCTCGCGCAGCGGCGCGGTCGAGAAGCGCTCGCTGACGAGCTGGAAGTGGTCGGCGGTTACCAGCGCCGGGTGGGTGACGCCGCAGGTGCGGGCGAGCGAGAGCAGCTCGGCGCGCAGGGTGACCAGGTAGTTGGCGGCGCGGGCGTGCTGGACGTCGGGGTCGAGCCCGTGCATCAGCCAGCGGCTCTGGGTCGCGACCCCGGTCGGGCAGCGGCCGGTGTGGCAGCGCTGGGCCTGGATGCAGCCGATCGACATCATCGCCTCGCGGCCGACGTTGACCATGTCGCAGCCGAGGGCGAAGGCGAAGAGGGCGGCGTCGGGGAAGCCGAGGCGGCCGGAGCCGACGAAGACGACGTCCTCGGCGATCCCGGCGCGGGCGAAGGTCGAGTAGACCTGGGCCATCCCGAGCTTGAAGGGGAACGCGACGTGGTCGGAGAAGGCGAGCGGCGCGGCGCCGGTGCCGCCCTCGCCGCCGTCGACGGTGACGAAGTCGGGGCCGGCGCCGGTGTCGCTCATCCGTTCGGCGAGCGTTTCCCAGAATTCGCCGTCGCCGACCGCCGACTTGATCCCGACCGGCAGCCCGGTCTCGGCGGCGAGCATCTCGACGAACTCGATCAGGCCGTCGACGTCGGAGAAGGTCGAGTGCGAAGGCGGGCTGACGCAGTCGACGCCGACCGGGACGCCGCGGCAGCGGGCGATCGCCGGCGTCACCTTGGCCGCCGGCAGGAGGCCGCCGAGGCCCGGCTTCGCCCCCTGTGAGAGCTTGATTTCCAGCGCCCGCACCGGCGCCTCCTCGAGCCGGCGCCGCAGTTCCTCGAGGCTGAAGGCGCCGTCCTCGGTGCGGCAGCCGAAGTACCCGGTGCCGATCTGGAAAACCAGCTCGCCGCCGTGGCGGTGGAAGTCCGAAAGACCGCCCTCGCCGGTGTTCTGCAGGCAGCCGGCGAGCTTGGCGCCGCGGTTCAGCGACTCGATCGCAACCGGCGAGAGCGAGCCATAGCTCATCCCCGAGACGTTGACCACCGAGGCGGGGCGGAAGGCGTGGCGGCGGCCGTGGGCGCCGCCGAGCACCTTGGCGGCCGCGATCTCGTACGTGGGCGCTGCGCCCGGCTCGCCCTCGGCCGGTTCGGGCGCCGGGAACGGCGAGTGCTTGAGGATGACCAGCGTGTCGACCGCCTCGACCTCGTCGTCGGTGCCGAAGCCGAAGAGGTTCGACTTGCCTTCGGCCGAGGCGCGGATCCAGCGCCGCTGGTCGCGCGAGAAGGGCCGCTCCTCGTTGTTGGAGGTGACGATGTACTGGCGCAGCTCGGGCCCGAACGCCTCGAGCAGGTAGCGCAGGTGGCCGACGATCGGGAAGTTGCGCAGCACCGCTTTGCGCCGCTGCACGAGGTCGTAGCCGACGACCCCCGCGACCGCCGCCAGCGCGGCGCGGGTTGTGCGGCGAGCGGGCATCGAGGCGCAGCTTACGCTCTGGCGTCAGCCGCCCCGCGGGCACGCCAGCCGTCCTTTCGTCCGCATCTTCACAACCGACCCCGGGGGCGGTGCTAAGTTCGCCGCGATGGACCAGTCAGCCGTCTCGATCCGTCCGCGAGCCCTCCTCGGCGCCTCCTTGGCCATGCTCCTTCTCGCCGCTGCGATCGCGATCCCGAGCGCGGCACGGGCCGGGGCGAGCGCCTCGGTCTCCTGCACCAAGGCGACCGACATCGAGGCGATCATCGACGACTCGGGTTCGATGGCGATCACCGACGAAGACCGCCTCCGGGTGCAGGCGATGAACCTGCTGATCGACAGCCTCAGCCCGGGGACCTCGCTCGGCGCGGTCGAGTTCGGCGGCTCCTTCCTCGCAAGCGAACCGGCGGCGGACACCCTCTTCCCGCCGGAGGCGGTCGGACCCAACGCGGCGGCGATGCGGACGGCGATGAAAGAAAAGGTCAACGCCGACAGCGGCCTCACCGACTACAACGCCGCCTTCGCCCAGTCCGACCTCGACAACCCCGGGGCCGACGCTCGCATCTTCCTCACCGACGGCGGCCACGACGCCGGCGAATACAAAAACGGCCACCTCGTCCACCCGGTGCCGACCTACGTGATCGGCTTCGGCCCCTCCTTCGTCACCAAAGGCGCCGACAGCGCCCGGCTCAAAGAAATCGCGAACAGCACCGGCGGCGCTCTCTTCGCGCTCGAAGACTCCAGCGACCTGCAGGCGGTCAGCAACTCGATCGCCGCCGCGTTGACCTGCCAGACGCCGCCGCAGACCTTCAAAGACGAACTCGCCAAAGGCGCGGCCAAAGAACACACGCTGACGATCGGCGCCGCCACCAAGGCGCTCCAGGTCGTTCTCACCTGGGCCAGCCCGAAGGACCGCTTCAAGCTGAGCGGCTTCAAACTGGTGCAGGGCAAACGTCTGATCGCCCTCGGCCGCCGCCAGCCGCGCAAGCTCAAGGTGACGGTCAAAGCGAGTAGCGAAACCTTCACGATCGTCCAGGTCTCCGGCCTCAGCCGCGGCAAGCTCCACTTCAAGGTCCGGGCCGCGAAAATCGGCTCGGGCTCGCCCAAGGTCAAGGTCACGACCCAGGCCAGCCAGCGCGCGCACCGCTAGCGCGGGTTCGTGATGTAAACCTCAAGCCGTCTCTCGGCGCGGTCGATGACTGTGCCATGACGTCGGCTGCCACCGTTCACCCGGCGCGGCGCGTCGTCGTCGCTTCGATCCTTGCGCTCGGCGCGCTGCTGGCCTTCTACGCCGTCGTCACCCTCGCCGAACTCGGCGGCGCCGGGCTCGAGGACTTCACCGGTCGCTGGGTCTACGACGCGGTCGTGCTCGGCGCCGCCGCCGTCGTCCTTGCGCGGGCGCTGCGGCGACCGGCGGAGCGCGGCGCCTGGCTCGCGCTCGGGCTCGGGATGCTGCTCTGGGCGCTGGGGCAGACCTACTACTCGGTCGTCCTCTACTACGCCAGCCCGGCGCCGTTTCCCTCGCCTTCCGACGCGCTCTTCCTCGCCTTCTACCCAGCCACCTACCTCGGCCTCGTGCTGCTGCTGCGCGCCCGCATCGCCAACCTCGACTCGCTCGGCTGGGTCGACGGCCTGATCGGGGCGCTGGCCGTCGCCGCGGTCGCCGCGGCGCTGATCTTCCCGCCGGTCCTGGAAGCGCTTGGCGGCAGCGGCCTCGGCGTCGCGGTCAGCCTCGCCTATCCCTGCGCCGACCTGGTCCTGCTCGGCCTCCTCTGCGGGGCGCTGACGGCGCGGCGCTGGAGCGCGCAGCCGACGCTGGGCTTGATCGTCCTCGCCGTGGCGCTGTTCGCCGTCTCCGACGTCGTCTACCTCTCGGTCGGCGGCCAGTCGACCGAGGCGCTCAACCTCGCCAGCGTCGGCTGGCCCCTCGCCTTCCTCCTCCTCGCCTCCGCTGCCTGGCTGCCGAGCTCGGTCGCGGCCTCGCCCCGGGCCGAGGCCGGTCGGCGCAGGGCGGCGGCGCCGGTGGCGCTGGCCGCCGCCGCGGTCGGCCTGCTCGCCCTCGGCAACTTCACCGACGTCGGCGCCGCCGCGGTCGGCCTCTCGATCGCCTGCCTCGCCGCGGTCCTCGTCCGCCTCTCGATCACCTTCGCCCAGAACATGCGGATGCTGGAGACGAGCCGCGCCGAGGCGGTCACCGACCAGCTCACCGGCCTCGGCAACCGGCGCCGGCTGATGGCGGACCTCGAGCGCGCCCTCGCCTCGGCCCCGGCGGGCAGCGGCACGGTCCTCGCCATCTTCGACCTCGACGGCTTCAAGGCCTACAACGACAGTTTCGGCCACCCCGCCGGCGACGATCTGCTGCGCCGCCTCGGCCGCCGCCTCGCCGCCGCGGTCGAGGACGGAGGCGCCGCGTACCGGCTGGGCGGCGACGAGTTCTGCGTCGTCGCTCCGACGGACGGCCGCGACGGCGAGGCGATCTGCCGCGCCGCCGCCGAGGCGCTCTCCCAGCGCGGTACCGCCTTCGCGGTCGGCGCCTCCTGGGGGATGGTCCGGATCCCGTTTGAGGCGCGCAGCGCCGAGGAAGCGATGCGCCTCGCCGACCGGCGCATGTACGCGACCAAGGGGCGGCGGGTCGACTCGGTCCGCAGCCAGACCCGCGGCGTCCTGCTCAGCGTCCTGCACGAGCGCGAGCCCGGCCTCGACCGCCACCTCGAGGGCGTCGCCCGCCACGCATCGGAGCTCGGTCGCGCCGTCGGCCTCGACGCCGAGGAGCTCGACCTCCTCGTCCGCGCTGCCGAGCTGCACGACATCGGCAAGGTCGCGATCCCCGACGAGATCCTGCACAAGCCCGGCGAGCTGAGCGAGGCCGAGTGGGCGCTGATGCGCAAGCACACGCTGATCGGCGAGCGGGTGCTGAGCGCCGCCCCGGCGCTCGAGCAGGTCGCCCGCATCGTCCGCTCCACCCACGAGCACTGGGACGGCAGCGGTTACCCCGACGGTCTCGCCGAGGCCGAGATCCCGCTCGCCTCGCGGATCATCGTCGTCTGCGACGCCTACAACGCGATGACCGAAGGCCGTGCCTAC
Organism: Solirubrobacterales bacterium; assembly: GCA_035542315.1. GTDB lineage: Bacteria > Actinomycetota > Thermoleophilia > Solirubrobacterales > 70-9 > VAYN01. The sequence continues at coordinate 8,168 of DATKLT010000082.1, forward strand.
CGCGCCCCGCTCTCGCACGAGGAAGCGATGCGGGCGTTGCGGGAGGGCGCTGGCGCCCACTTCGACCCCGACCTGGTTGCTCTCTTCGAACCCCAGGCTGAGAACGCGGTTCGTTCCGCTATCCGGGAAAAAGTGCGTTCTCAGCCGTAGGAACGTAGGATCGCGCGAATGGTGGACGCGCCGACGCGGAGGGCGACGCTGTTCGCGACCGTGGCGGCTGCCGGGATCGTGCAGCTGCCAACGGCGGCCGTGGTCGTCGCCCTGCCGACGATCCACGACCAGTTCAACACCTCGATGGCGGAGCTGCAGTGGACGGTGACCGCCTTCTACATCCCCTTCGCCGCCTTCCTCATCGTCGCCGGCCGCGCCGCCGACGTCTTCGGCCGACGGCGGATGCTGCTCGGCGGCTCGGCGCTCTTCGCCGCCGGTTCGGCGCTGGCGATGGCGGCGCCCGGGGCGGAGCTGCTGATCGCCGGGATCGCGCTCTCGGGCTGCGGCGGGGCGCTGTTGATGCCCTCCTCGATGTCGATCCTGACCAACGTCTTCACCGGCGAGGGGCGGGGCTTTGCGATCGGCATGTGGGGGGCGGCGACCGAGCTGATCTCGGGCGTCGGGGTCGTCGTCGGCGGCGTCCTCACCGGTGACCTCAGCTGGCGCTGGATCTTCGGCGTCGACGTCCTCGTCGCCGCTGCGATCGCGCTGCTGGCGATCCTCTGGGTGCCGGAGTCGCGCGACCCGAACGCCTCGCGGCGGCTCGACCTGGCCGGCGCCGCGCTCAGCGTCACCGCCCTCACCTCGCTCACCCTGGCTCTGATCCAGGGCGCGGCCTGGGGCTGGGGCTCGCTCTCGATCGTCGCCCTGCTCGTCGCCGCGGTCGCCCTCTTCGCCGCCTTCTTCGTCGTCGAGCGCCGCGCCGCCGAGCCGCTGCTCGACCTCTCCTTCTTCCGCCACCGCAACTTCAGCGGCGCCACCACCAGCATCTTCGTCATCGACTTCTCCTTCGGCGCCCTGCTCTTCTTCCTGCCGCTCTATTTCCAGGAGATCCTCGACTACTCGCCGATCGAAACCGGCGTCCTGCTGCTGCCGCTGACCGGGCTGATGGTCGTCGCCTCGCCGCTCGGCGGCCGCATCGCCGCCCGCACCGGGCCGCGGCCGCCGATCGTCGCTGGGCTGCTGGCGATGGCGGTGGCGATCTTCTGGATCTCCGGCCTCGACCTCTCGACCACCTACTCCGAACTGTGGCTGCCGACGGCGATCATGGGCTTCGGCATCGGCCTGGCGCTGACGCCGATGAACCTGGCGGCGATGAACGCGGTCTCGCGCGACCACGCCGGCGCCGCCGCCGGGGTGCTGGTGACGCTGAGCGGGCTCGGCGCGACGCTCGGCGTCGCCGTCACCGGCGCCCTCTTCCAGGAGCTGCAGACGCAGCGCACCGTGACCCTGGTCGGCGAAGCCGGGGCCAGCGTCAGCCGCGGCCAGGCGCAGGAACTGGCGGGCGTCCTCGCCGGCTCCTCTAGCGGCGAAAAGACGCTCGAATCGATCGCAGGCGGCCACCCGCACGCGGTCGAAGAAGCGCTCCGCGAAGCCTTCGTCTCCGCCCTCGGCACCAGCCTCGAGGTTTCCGCCGCGCTGGTCCTCGCCGGTGCCGTCCTGGCGATCGTCCTGCTGCGCCGCTCCAGCCCCGCCGACGCCGCCGCGGTCGACCACCCGGCGCCCTCGGCGACGCCGCGGCCGGCCCCGCTCGGCGCGCCGCCACCGGCCAGCGCGGCTACTTGAGCGCGAAGCTGGTCAGGTCCTGGCCGAAGATCGGGCTGATCACGAGCTTTTCGAGGTCGACGTCGCTGGAGACGAAGGTCGAGAGCTTGAGGCTGCCGTAGGGCGCCCACGGTGCCTGTGCCATCACTTCGCGGTCGAGCGCGGCGTATTCGGCTTCCTGTTTGGGCCCGAGCGGTTCGCGGCTGAGCTGAGCGATCTTCGCGTCGACCTGCGGGTCGGCGAACTGCGCCCAGTTGGTGTTGTTGGTCGGCGCGATGCTTTCGCTCGAGAGCGGCAGTTGCAGGAAGTCGTTGGGATGCGGGTAGTCCTCGTACCAGTCGGCCCAGCCGGTGTCGAGTTCCGGCGTCGAGAGGTTGCCGATGATCGTGAAGTAGTTGTCGGCGTTGACGATCTTCAGCTTCGGTTCGAGGCCGAGTTCGCGCAGCACCCCTTCGTAGTATTCGGCCGCTTCTTTGTTCGGGCTGACGTCGATCCCCCAGACCGTCACCTTGCGGTTGGCCGGCTTGGCTTCGGCGATCAGTTCCTTCGCCTTCGCCATGTTGTGCGGGTAGAGGTTGAACTTCCGGTAGCCCGGCATCCCCGGCGGCAGCGTCTGCTGGACGGGGGTGAGCTGGCCGGCGTAGATCCGTTCCAGCGCCGCCGGGTCGACCGCGTAGTTGACCGCCTGGCGGACCTTGAGGTCGTCGAAGGGCGGCTGCGTCGTGTTCATCCAGAAGTAGTAGAGGTTGATCTGTGGCGACTCGCGGAACTGGGTGCCGTCGTACTTGCTGCGGACGGTGGCGATCCGGTCGGAGGGCGGCGGGTTCTCCATCCAGTCGAACTTGCCGTGTTCGACGTCGTCGACCTCGGTCGAGGCGTTGCGGATCACGCTGACGTCGATCTTGTTCGCGTAGCCGTCGGGGATCTGCTGCATCAGATCACCGTTGTTCTTCGCCCAGACCGGGTTGCGGGCGTATTCCCAGCCGCGTCCGGGGTGGGTGGTCGTGATCACGTAGGGCCCGGTCGCCGGCGGTGGCGAGGCGGTCTGGTCTTCGGCCGGGACGCTGGCGGGAACCGGAGCCGCGGCGAGGCCGGCGAGCTCGTTGCTGAAGGTGCCGCGCGGCACCACCAGGTGGATCACGATCCTGCCGCTGGCGTCGTCGGTTTCGATTCCCGGGATGCCGCCGTGCTTGGTTTCGGCGAACTTTTCGGCGCCGACGATGTCGGTGTAGAGCGGCGAGGCGCTGGCGCTGAGCAGGAAGGCGCGTTCGATCGCGTGGGTGAAGTCCGACGCCCGGACCGGCTTGCCGTTGGAGTACTCGAGGCCGGGGCGAAGGAAGAGCGTGTAAGTCTTGCCGCCGTCGCTGATCTTCGGCAGCGCTTTCGCCAAGCCGGGGATGATCCTGGTCCCGGCCTCGCCTTCGGCGTGGGCGTAGGTGAGCAGCGGGATGTAGGTGTCGTACATCGCGGTCCAGCCTTCGAGGCTGTAGGAGAGGCCCGGGTCGAGATAGTCGGGGAAGGCGTTGTAGGCGACGTCGAGGGTGCCGCCCGCTTCGCCGCCTTCCTCAGAGGAGCCGCCGCACGCGGCGAGGGCCAAGCTGGCGGCCGCGCAGACGACGGCCACGATTGAGATCGCGCGTGCTTTCAACGGCATGGGTCCTCCCTGCGAGCGGTTTAGTTCTCCCGACCGGTCCATCATCGCACCGCTTACCGCATCGAGTCCACTCGGTAGGGTTTCAACCAGGGAATCGGAGCGCGTCGCGATCTTTCCGTCGCGGCCAAATGGGGAGCGCTCTCAATCGGAAATCCGAAAGGAAGAGGGATGAGGGTCTTCTCGAGGGTCTTGCTGGGGTTGTTCGTCTTGGTCTTGGGCGTCGGCGCGCTCGGCGCCACCGCTTTCGCCGCACCGACGGCAAGGGGCGGTGGGGGCGGTCTCAGCGTCAAGATCAACGGTAAGAGCCAGGCCGGGTACCTGAAGAAGAAGGCGATCTTCGTCAAGGTGCACTCCTCGAAGCCGCGCAAGGTCAAGGTCAGCGGCACCTCGAGCACCTTCGACGCCGGTAGCAAGCAGCTGACCGGGAAGGTCGTCGTCCGCTTCCGCCGCGCCGGCACGAAGACGGTGAAGCTGCCGCTGCTGCGGGGCACGATCAAGAACGTCAAGAGCTGCACGGCACGGACGATCAAGGTCCACGCCGGCGGCGCCAAGGCGCAGGTCGAAATGACTCGCACCAGCCATGAATGCCGGCTGCCGTCGATCGACATGAGCCAGGCCGAAAACTGCGACTTCATCGCCAACCCGGGCAACGCGCTCTGCATGCTGCCCTTCCCCGACAACTACTACACGACGACCAGCTCGAGCAGCGAAACCGGCCGTCAGATCAACTTCCAGACCGCGGGGATGCCAGCCAACGCCTTCGAAGAACACATCGAAGCCGCCCCCTACAACGCCTCCAACGGCTTCAGCCAGGGGGCTGTGATCCTGGTCAAGATCCCCGGGATCGAATCGGTCGGCGACGTCAGCGCGATGGGCGCGACGCCGATCAACAAGCTCGCCAGCTACACGCAGAAGAACACGCCTGTGGTCGTGATCGACGCCAGCACCGGCAAGCGCTGGCCGATCTGGGCGGAGATCGACTCGACCGCGAAAGAACCGAGCAAGCGGGTGCTGGAGATCCACCCGGCGGTCAACTTCGACGCGGGCACGCGCTACATCGTCGCCCTGCGCAACGTCAAGGGGGCCAACGGCAAGAAGATCGAAGCGCCGGCAGGCTTCCGCTACTACCGCGACGAAATGCCGACCAAGCAGGGCCGGATCAACGCCCAGCGCAAGCGCTTCAAGAGCATCTTCTCGACCCTGAAGAAGGCCGGGATCCGGCGCGAAAGCCTCTACCTCGCCTGGGACTTCACGACGGCTAGCGACATGAACAACGCCCGTCGCCTGCTCGCGATCCGCGACAACGCCTTCGCCCAGCTCGGCGACACCAACCTCGCCGACGGCATCGTCCAGGGCACCTCGCCGAGCTTCGAAGTGACGAAACAGGAAAAAGTGGGGGCCTTCAAGTTCGTCGAAGGCACGGTGAAAGTTCCCTGCTACCTGTTCCCGAGCTGCGCGCCCGGCGGCACCTTCAAACTCGGCGCCGGCGAAGCGCCGATGCAGAACGGCACCTACGACGCCAACTTCGTTTGCGACATCCCCGAAGCGGCGCTGACCACGCCGGGGCGTCCCTCGCTCTACGGGCACGGGCTCTTCGGCAGCGCTTCGGAGGTGAAGTCGAGCCCCCAGCTGGCCCTCGCCGAAGGCCACAACATCGTCTTCTGCGCGACCGACGAGATCGGGATGTCCGAACAGGATGAAGTCAACACGCTGGGCATCCTCCACAACCTCTCGCGGTTCCCGCAGCTGGCTGACCGCCTGCAGCAGGGCGAGCTCAACGAGCTCTACCTGGGCCGGGCGATGATCAACAAAGAAGGCTTCGGCACCAACGCCGCCTTCCAGAACGGCAGCGCCGAATCGGTGATCGACAGCAGCCGCCTCTACTACAACGGCAACAGCCAGGGCGGGATCGAGGGCGGCGCCCTCACCGCGGTCGCGCCGGACTTCACCCGCGCCTCGCTCGGGGTGCCGGCGATGAACTACTCGGTGCTGCTGCCGCGCTCGGTCGACTTCGACCAGTTCGCCAGCTTCCTCTACCCGTCCTACCCGAACGAAACGGCCCGGCCGCTGGCGCTCGACCTGATCCAGATGCTCTGGGACCGGGGCGAGCCGAACGGCTACGCGCACCGGATGACGACCAACCCGCTGCCAGACACGCCGGTCCACCAGGTGGTGATGAACGTCGCCCTCGGCGACCACCAGGTGACCGACTACCAGGCCGACGTCGAGGCGCGGACGATCGGCGCTTCGGCCCACACCCCCGCCCTCTACAGCGGGCGCTGGCCGAACACCGAATACCTCTGGAACGTGCCCTCGATCTCGAGCTACCCGTTCAGCGGCTCGGCGATCTACTACTGGGACATCGGCCCGATCCGGCCCGGCAGCGAAGCGGGCAAAACGATCGGCGTCGAACCGCCCCCCTATGAAAACCTGCCGAACCGCCTCGGCGAAGACCCGCACGGCGCGCCGCGGGCGGCGAAAGCCGAGCAGCAGCTCGTCTCCGACTTCTTCAACGGAGCGATCCTCTCGACCGACAACTGCGGCGGCGGTCCCTGCTATGCCGGAAGCTTCACCGGGCCCTGAGCCCGGTGGAGCCCGACTGGCCGGTCTGCTTGAATCGGGATCACCAGAGAAAGGAGGTGGTCCTATTTTGAGTCACATGCTTCAGGGGACTCTGGAGGTGCAGGGCCGCTAGGCGCCGCACTGGTTTGGGCGCCCGGCGGAATCCACCCCGGGCACCGGCGAGCGTCAGGGAGCCGGGCTTTGTCCCACCCGGCCGCAGTTCCCGCGTTCGTCTCTTTGCACCAGCTGAGGGCCGCCCCGTTAGGGGCGGCCCTCTCTTTTCGGCGGGAGAGAGACGCCGGGGTGGACGCTAGGGCCGGCCGCCGTGGTGGGGCACGTCGACGCGGGCGGTGTAGAGGGAGGCGCGGGGCTCGTTGTTGCCCATCCCGAGCCGCCAGTCGGGGGCGACGCAGATCAGCAGCGTGCGTCCGTCCTCGCCGCCCAGCATCGCCGCGTATATCGCCATCCCCTCCTCGGGGGCCGGGTGCTCCTCGACGATCTCGCCGCCGGGAGCGACGCGGGCGATCCGGGTGTGGAGGGAGTCGCCGCACCAGGCGCAGCCCTCGGCGTCGAGCGTGCAGCCGTCGGGGCCGTAGCCGACCTTGGTGTAGGCGGCGTCGATCTCCGCCAGCGGTGGGGTCGGCGCGATCTGGGCGTAGACGCGGCGGCCGGAGAGGACGCCGTCGGCGGAGAGGTCGAAGGCGGTCAGCCGCGCCGCGATCGTCTCGGCGACGATCAGCGTCCGCTCGCCCGGCGGCAGCATGATCGAGTTGGGGAAGTGGAGGTCCTCGGCGGCGGCGGAGACCGTGCCGTCGGGGTCGACCCGCATCAGCGTCGCCCCGCGCGCCTGCTCGCCGGCGTAGAGGTCGTAGCCGAAGCTGCCGACCCAGGCGCGCCCCTTGGAGTCGACCACCATGTCGTTGGCCTCGCCGCGGGACAGCTCGCCGAGGTCGGCGTGGACGCTCTTCTCGCCGTCGGGGCCGATGCGCCAGATCCGGTGGCCGGTCATCGAGACCGCGAGCAGGTCGCCGTCGGGCAGCCAACCGAGCCCCGAGGGCTGCTCGAGCGAGACTTCCCGCTCGATCGCGCCCCCCGGGTCGATGACGAGGATCCGGCCCCCGTCGGTGTAGAAGTCGGAGACCCACCAGCGGCCCTCGTGCCAGCGCGGGGACTCGAAGAAGGTGCCTCCCTCCACGAGCTTGGTCAGCTCACGCACCTTTCGAGGGTATGGGCGCGGGCGCGGTTGGCGCGGCGGCGGGCGCGCCGTGCGTTGGGGGATCTACATGCGGACGGGGCGCATTTGTTCGGACGTGCCGAACAAATGCGCCCCTACCCTTCACGGGCGCGGTCGATCTCGGCCTGGAAGCGCTGCATGCCGGCGAGCCAGCGGGGTGGGTCGGCGGCTTTGCGTTGCATGTAGGTCTCGACCTCGGGGTGGGAGAGGACGAGGAAGCGCCCCGCTTCGATCCCGGCGACGAGCGCCTCGGCGGCGTCGTCGGGGGTGATCGTCTCCCCCGAGGCACCGATGATGCGGGCGCTCGGGTCTTCCTCGCGCCAGGTTTCGAGCATCGGCGTCGCCACCCCCTGCGGGCAGAAGCAGGAGAACTCGACCCCCGAGGCGGGCCCGCCGTAGGTGATCGCCAGCCACTCGGCGACCGCGACCGCGGCGTGCTTGGTCACCGAGTAAGGCATCAGGCCGGGGTTGGCGAGCAGGCCGGCGGCGGAGGCGGTCGAGCTGAGGTGGCCGCGACGGCGTTCGAGCATCCCTGGCAGCAGGCGGCGCGCGGCCCAGATGTGGGCCATCACGTTGATCTCCCAGGTCCGCTGCCACTCGGCGTCGCCCACCTCGGGGCCGCCGTAGGGCCCGGCGACGCCGGCGTTGGAGCAGAACAGGTCGACCGGCCCGCCGGCCTCTTCGGCCCCGTCGACCAGCCGCCCGACCTCCTCCTCCCGTCCCACGTCCACTTCCACAGCCACGACCTCCGCCGCCGACTGGGTGGGCGGGGAGGCGATCTCGGCCGCGGTTCGGGCTGCGGCGTCGGCGTCGAGGTCGGCGACGACCACGCGCGCCGCTCCGGCCCGCGCCAGCCGCCGCGCCAGCGCCGCTCCGATGCCGCTGCCGGCCCCGGTCACGACCGCGTGCGCGCCGGCGACCTTCATCGCGATGCGGCGGTCGCCTCGGGCCGGTGCGCGGCCATCGCCGCTTCGACGGCGGCGGAGAGCTCCTCGCCCCTCAGCTTCGGCGGCGGCCCGGCGGCGAGGCCGCCGATCAGCGTCGCGCAGTACTGGTCGGCGATCTCGGTTGCCGACATCCGCCCGCCCGGCTCGAACCAGGTCCAGGCCCAGTTGCAGGTGCCGAACACCTGCAGCGCGGTGAGCTGCGGGTCGACCGCGGCGAAGGCGCCGGACTCGACCCCGGCGGCGATGATCTCGATCACGATCCGCGAGTACTCGTCGCGCATCGCCCGCACCTCGGCCATCAGCTCCGCCGAGGCCGAGCGGACGATCTCGCGCGAGAAGGCGACGGTCGCGGCGCGGTCGTCCTGCTGGGAGAGCATCAGCTGGTAGACGATCAGCTGCAGGCGGTCGACCGGCTCGGGGAACTCGGCGAGGAACTCGCCCGCCTCGGCCAGGCGGCGGCGCATGTAGTCGGCGTTGAGCTGCTCGAGCAGCGCTTCCTTGCTGCCGAAGTGGTGCAGGATCGTGCCCTTGGAGATGTCGAGCGCTTCGGCGACGTCGCGGACGCTGACCTCGTCGTAGCCGCGCTCGGCGACCATCTCGGTGAAGCACTGGAGGATCTCGCCCCTCCTGCTCTTGCGCGCCACGGCCGCCATCATGCCAGCAGCTCCCGAGCGATGATGAAGCGCTGAATCTCGGCGGTGCCGCCACCGATCTGCATCAGCTTGGCGTCGCGCATGTAGCGCTCGACCGGGAACTCGTCGATGTAGCCGTAGCCGCCGAGCACCTGCACCGCCTCCGTCGTCACCTTCATCGCGACGTCGCCGGCGAGCAGCTTCGCCGCCGAGGCCAGCGCCCGCTGGTCGCGCTCGCCGGCGTCGATGCGGGCGGCGATCTGGCGGGTCAGCGCTCGGCAGGCCTCGGTCTCGGCGAACATGTCGGCGAGCTTGGCGCCGATCAGCTGGAACTCGCCGATCGGCCGCCCGAACTGGCGCCGCTCGCCGGCGTAGGCGAGCGCCGCCTCGAGCGCGCCCTGGGCGATCCCGACCGACTCCGCGGCGAGCAGAACCCGCTCGGAGTCGAGCCCCTCGAGCAGGATCGCGCGGCCCTCGTCGGCCTCGCCGATCAGCGCCTCGGGTCCGACCTCGCAGCCGTCGAGCAGGAGCTCGCCAGTGGGGGAGCCGCGCCACCCCATCTTCGAGAACTTGCGGCCGCGGGAGAAGCCGGGCGAGTCGGTCGGCACCGCGAACATCGCCAGACTGCGCTCGCCGTGCCCGGGGGTGCGGGCGTAGATCAGCGCCAGGTCGGCGACCGGCCCGTTGGTGATGAAGGTCTTGGCGCCGTTCAGCCGCCAGCCACCCTCGACCCGTTCGGCGCGGGTCCGCATGCTCATCACGTCGGACCCGGCCTCGGCCTCGGTCATCGCCAGGCAGCCGACCAGCGAGCCGTCGATCAAGCCGGGCAGCCAGCGGTCCTTTTGGGCGGCGCTGCCGTGGCGGGCGATGCGGCCGACGACCATGTCGGCCTGGTGCAGGACGGTCGCCGCGGTCGAGACGCAGACCGCCGCTAGCTCTTCGCCGATCAGGCAGAGCTCGCTCAGGCCGAGGCCTGCTCCGCCTTCGTCGGCCGGCACCGTCGCGCCGAGCAGCCCCAGCTCCGCCGCTTCCTCCCAGCTCTCGCGCGGGAAGCTCTGCTCGGCGTCGATCCGGTGCGCGCGCGGCGCCACCTTCTCCCGCGCGAATTCATTCAGGGTGCGGCGCAGCAGGCGCTGTTCGTCGCTGAGGCCGAGGTCGAGCGAGCGGGGCAGCGGCATCGCTCAGTGTCCCTGGAAGCTCGGCTCGCGCCGCTCGAGGAAGGCGGCGGCGCCCTCGCGGCGATCGGCCGAGGCGAGCAGGCGGGCGAGGCGTTCCTCGCTGCGCAGGTTGGCGTCGGCGATCGGCCCAGCGTCCTCGCGCAGGGTGGCGACGATCGCCCGGGTCGAGAGCGGCGCGGCGGCGGCGATTCGCTCGGCCAGGGCGCGCGCCGCGTCGGCGACCTGGGCGGCGGGGACGGCGGCGTCGACGATCCCGAGGCGCTCCGCCTCGGCGCCGTCGACGAGGTCGCCGGTCAGCAGCAGGCGCGCCGCTCGCGAGGCGCCGATCAGCCGCGGTAGCCGGGCGAGGCCGCCGGTGGCGGGGATGATCCCGAGTCGCGCCTCGGGCGTCCCCAGTTTCGCCTCGGTGGATGCGACCCGCAGGGTGCAGGCCAGCGCCAGCTCGAGCCCGCCGCCGATCGCGTGGCCGTTGACGGCGGCGACGGTCGGCATCGGCAGCGCCGCGACCGCGTTGACGGCCGCGCGCAGCTGGCGGTTGTAGACGAGGTTCTCCTCCGCGCCGGCGCTGCCGATCTCGTTGACGTCGGCGCCAGCGGCGAAGACGGTGCCGCTGCCGGTGAGGATCGCGCAGCGGACCTCGCCCTCGGCGGCGAGCGCTTCGGCGGCCTCGCGCAGCGCCGTCGCCATCGCCGCGTCGAGGACGTTGCGGCGCTCGGGGTCGGCGAGCGCGATCGTCGCCAGGTGGCCCTCGCGGCGGACCTCGACCGGGGAGTCACCCATCAGCCGCTCACCACCGCTTCGCGGCCGGGGCGGGTGAAGAGGATCTCGGGGACGACGCAGGTGGGGGAGAGGCGGAGCAGGGTGCGGACCGACTCGGCGAGGTCGGCGGTGGGGATCATCTCCGCGGCCGGGACCGGGTTCTGCTCGTAGTCGGCGAGCTCGGTGTCGACGAAGCCCGGGCAGAGGGCGCAGGACTTGATCCCCTCGCCGGAGAGCTCCTCGTTCATCGCCTCGGTGAAGCCGACGATCCCGTGCTTGGCGGCCGAGTAGACGCCGAGGCCGGCGACGCCGCGCTTGCCGACGATCGAGGACATGTTCACGACCAGCGCGTTGCGGTGCTCGGCGGCGGCGACCCGCAGTAGGTCGACGGTCTCCTTGTAGAAGAGGATCACCGAGCGCAGGTTGAGCGCAAGCTGCAGGTCGACCTGCTTGGTGCGGTAGTCGTCGAGCTCGGCGTGGATTCCCATGCCGGCGTTGTTGACCAGGAGGTCGAGGCGGCCGAAGCGCTTGCGATGGGCGGCGGCGACCCGGGCGATCTCGTCGGCCTCGAGCAGGTCGGCGGCGACGGGGTGGACCGCGGTCCCGCGGTCGGCGAGCGCCGTGGCGGCGCGCTCGAGCTTCTCCGCCGTGCGCGAGACGACGGTCAGCTCGTAGCCCTCCGCGGCGAGCATCGTCGCGATCGCCAGCCCGATCCCGCTCGAGGCCCCGGTTACGAGCGCCGCCTTGCCCTTGGTGGCTGCCATGACGTTAGACTAACCGTCCGGACGGTCAGTCGTATCTGGCCCCCCAGGGGGATAAGGAATGAACGAGCTCGATCTCTACCGCGAAGTCACCAGGATCCGCGCGCTCGAGCTGCTCCTGCACCGCTACATCGAGGAGCACGGCTTCGGCGGCTTCTGGCATCCAGGCCTCGGTCAGGAGGGCTTGCAGGCGGGCGCCGTCTCCGCCCTGCGCGAGGACGACTACCTCTTCTACGCCCACCGCGGCCTCGGCTACGCGCTGGCCAAGGGGATGTCTCCGGTGACGCTGCTCGCCGACCTCTTCGGCAAGGCCGGCGGCAGCGTCGGCGGCAAGGGCGGCGGCACCGTCCACTTCGTCGACCCCGAGCGCGGCGTGCTCGGCCAGGGAGGCACCGTCGGCTCCAGCTTCGTGCTCGGCGCCGGTGCCGGGATCTCGGCCCAGATGCTCGGCGAGGACCGGGTCGTCGCGATCTTCTTCGGCGACGGCGCTGCCGCCCGCGGCACCTTCCACGAGGCGGCCCTAACCGCCTCGGTCTGGAAGCTGCCGCTGGTCTGGATTTGCGAGAACAACGGCTGGGCGATCTCGGTGCCGATCTCCGAGCAGAGCCCGACCGAGGACATCGCCGATCGCGCCGCCGCCTACGGGGTACCAGGTGTGGTGGTGGATGGCCAGGACACGCTGGCGGTGCGGGCGGCCACCGAGGAGGCCGTGGCCCGGGCCCGCGCCGGCGAGGGGCCGACCCTGATCGAGGCGAAGACGCTGCGCGTCCGCGGCCACTTCGAGGGCGACAAACAGGGCTATCGCGAGGACCTCGTCGACGGGCTCGAGGTGCCCCGCGACCCGCTGGCGCTGCTGCGCGAGGGCGGCGCGGCGCCGGCGGCGGAGGCCGATCGCCTCGACGCGGAAGCAAGGGACGAGGCCGAGGCGGTCCTCGCCGAGGTCCTGGCGATGCCCGGCCCGGAGCCCGATGTGATCACCGAGGGCGTCTGGGCATGACCCCCCCAACGCGTGGTTCCTTTCGGTCGCTCAGGGTCCAAAAGGAACCACGCGATGGCTGAGGTTCCGACCCTCGGCTACGCGCGTGCGATCAACCAGGCGCTGGCGGAGGAGATGCGGCGCGAGGGGCGGGTCTGGATGCTGGGCCAGGACGTGGGCCGGATGGGCGGTGTCTTCGGCGTCACCCGCGGCCTCTACGAGGAGTTCGGCGCCGGTCGCGTCCGCGACACGACCCTGAACGAGACCTTCATCGTCGGCGCCGCCGTCGGCGCCGCGATGACCGGAACGATCCCGGTCGCCGAGCTGCAGTTCGCGGACTTCATGATGATCGCCGGCGACGAGGTCTTCCACAAGATGGCGAAGTGGCGCTACATGCACGGCGCCCAGCTCTCGGTGCCGATGGTGCTGCGCTTGCCAACCGGCGTGCTCGGCGGCGTCGGCGCCGAACACTCGCAGTCGCTGGAGGTGCTGGGGATGCACTTCCCCGGCCTCAAGGTGGCGCTGCCGTCCACGCCCGCCGACGCCAAGGGCCTGCTGAAGACCGCGATCCGCGACCCCAACCCGGTCCTCTTCTTCGAGCACAAGGGGATGTACCGGACCAAGGGCCCGGTGCCCGAGGATCCCGAGTTCCTCGTCCCCTTCGGCGAGGCGGCGGTGCGGCGCCAGGGCGCGCATCTTACGGTCGTCGCCACCGGCCTGATGGTGCCGCGGGCCCTGGAGGCGGCCGAGCGCCTCGCCGCCGAGGGCGTCGAGCTCGAGGTTATCGACCCCCGCACCCTGGTCCCGCTCGACATGGAGACGATCGTCGCCTCGATCGAGAAGACCGGCCGCGCCCTCGTCGTCCACGAGGCCGTCCGCACCGCCGGCCCCGGCGCCGAGATCGCCGCCCGCATCCAGGAAGCCGCCTTCTTCGTTCTTGACGCCCCCGTCTGGCGCCTCGGCGCCCTCGACACCTCGATCCCCCAAAGCCCCGACCTCGAGCAGCTCGTCATCCCTAGCGGGGCCGAGATCGAGGCCGCGGCTCGCGCGCTGGTCGCGCTCTGAGGCGCGGAGCGGCCGGGGCGGGTGGTCTCACCGAACTCAGGTGTTCTTTATTAAATGAGGAACATCCTGTATAGATAACTCCCGATACCCATGACTCAGCAAGCATTTGTCCTCTGGTTCGCCGACGAAGGCAACACCAACCTCGGCGCGCTCAACTCGCTGCTCGCGGCGGGCAAGCACGTGGCGTTCGCCTCGGCGATGAGCGGCACCGGGGAGCAGGGTCCGGAGGACCCGCAGAGCCCGTTCCCGTACAGCCGTGCCGCACTCGTCCTCGCGCCGGGTGGGACCGGCACCCAGAGCGCTTTCATCCTCTGGTTCGCCGACGAAGGCAGCACCAACCTCGCCGCGCTCAACCGCCAGCTCGCCTCGGGGTGGACCGTCGTCAACCTCGTGCCGATGAGCGGGACCGGGGAGCACGGCAACGAGACCCCGCAGAGCCCGTTCCCCTACTCGCGCGCGCTCGCGATCCTTCAGCGCTAAACGGTTTCAGCCGGCGCTGAGGGCGGTGGCGATCGCCGGGCTGGCGAGCTCGGCGGCGAGGGTGCGGACCGCGTTGGTGGCGCGGCCGACCAGGCCGTCGCTGACGGAGTGCGGCAGCTCGACGACGAAGGAGGTGGTGCCGGGGAGAGTGTGGTTCTCCCAGTTGGTGGCGCTGCCGGGGTAACGGGTCAGCTGCACCAGGGGGAGGCCGACGAGTTCGGAGAAGCGACGCTCCGGGAAGGGGTTGCCGCCGGAGCGGTCGACGATGCCGAAGGGCTGGTGGAACCAGATCGTCAGGTCGGGGCGGAGGCGGCGGATCAGGCGGGCGGCGGCGCGCGACTCGGGCTCTGAGAGGGGGCCGGTGCCGGAATATTCGCCGCCGACGAGGCGGGTCCAGGCGTAGGGGAAGTTGCGGTTCAGGTCGACGCCGTGGGCGTTGCCGCGGGTGTCGGCGGCGACCCCGTCGGGGTTGATCGTCGGCACCACTGTGAGGTCGACGCGGCGCGGGACGGTGCTCCGGATTAGGCGCCGTGCGACCCGCATGCCGGCGGTCTCGTTGCCGTGGATGCAACCGACGATGAGGACGGTGAGCGCCGGTTCGGCGGCGCTGTCGTGGATCGCGACGATCGGCCGCCCCTGGATCGAGTGCCCGATCACCGAGCGCTCGGCCGCGTGTGCGGGCGCCGCTCCGGCCAGGATGGCGATTGCGGTTCCCATCATCGTCAGTCGCCGGCTTCCGCGCACCCCGCCATTCTCCCCGGCGGGGGCAAATCGAGCTGGCCTCGGCCCTTGCTCAACGATGAGTCTGGTCGGCCGCTCCGGATCGCTTCCATCTCCCGCTCTATTCTCGGGAGCCATGAGACCCGAGGGAGCGCTGGGTGAGCTGTCTGACTTCGCGGTCGGGCATGAGTCGGGGGAGATCCACGTCCACGCGGCCTCCCTTGCCCTGGACGAACGCAGGGATGGCGAACCAGTCACCCGGATCATGCTGTTGGTCAACGACCCGGCTGGAGATACGTGGGAGCTTGATTCGGTGCTTCGGTTGCGGCGCGACCTTGCGCGGCGAGCGGTGGAGTTGGGGCTGCCGACGGTCAGCGTCTCGCTGGTTCCGGAGAGCGATGCCGATTCGGTCGAGGACTTCGTCCGATAGTCGCCGGCGATGCCCAGCTACCCGATTGAGCCAGGCAAGTTGCTCGAAACCGCGGATCGGTTGGTGCCGGCGCATCCCGGCCGCGGTCGGCCGGCGTACACGGACCACAGGCGCGCCCTTTCGACGGCGTACTACGCGGTGTTTCACGCGATCACCGACCGAGTCACCAAGGCGGCATTCACTGAAGCCGATACCGCCTTCCAGCGAAAGGTGCAGCGCTGGATCAAGCACGGCGACATCCGCATGGTCTCCGTCTGGGTGGGTCAGATGGAAGGAACGATCAAGGGCGGTCCGCCCCAGCACATCGAGGCGTTATTGCGGCCCGGCGAAGGCGTGATCCACATCGATGCCGACACCCTCAGCATCGCGGAAGGGTTTCTGGACCTGAACGAGGTGAGGGAGCAGGCGGACTACGACCACGACGCCGTGTTCACCCGGCCGCAGACGCTGAGCTACCTGGCCCAGGCGAGGTCCGTTGTCGCCACCGTGGAGGGAACGCAGACCGACGCGGCGAAACGCTTCTTCGGGCTGGTAGCCATGCGTTCCAACATCCAAGCCCGCTAGAGAAAATCTCAGGCGTAGTCCGCCGTGCCCCAACCTTCGAGTCGATCCTTGACGGCGACGGCGAAGCGGGTGGCGTCGGCGCCGTCGAGGGCGCGGTGGTCGAAGCTGACGGCGAGGCGGAGGATCGGGCGGATCGCGATCCCCTCGTCGCCGTTGGCGTCGACGATGGCCCAGGGGCGACGCTGTATCGCGGGGACGCCGAGGATCGCGACCTGGGGCTGGTTGATGATCGCCGGGGCGGAGACGGCGCCGACCGAGCCGGGGTTGGAGAGGGTGAAGGTGCCGCCGGCGAGGTCGTCGGGGGTGAGCCTGCGAGTGCGGGCGCGCTCGGCGAGGTCGGCGATCGCGGCACCGATCGCGGCAGCCGTGAGCCGATCGCAGCCCTTGATCACCGGCACCAGCAGGCCCTCGTCGGTGTCGACGGCGACGCCGAGGTTGACCGTCTGCCAATGGACGATGCGGTCGCCGAGGAAGCTGGCGTTGACTTCAGGGTGGTCGGCGATCGCGGCGCAGGCGGCGCGGGCGATGAACG
>DATKLT010000083.1:0-135070 GCA_035542315.1 Solirubrobacterales bacterium
GTGGGGAGACCCTCTCCGGAGCCTCCCCGCTGTTGCTCCGGAGAGGGTCTCCCCACCCCCTCTAGCCGCGCTCTTATCTAGTAACCCGTCGGATGCCGGACGACGAAGCCTTCGGGGTAGGGAGGCTCGTCGTGCCAGCGAGGACCCGTGCCGCTGGCGTCGCCGACGGTGTCCCAGCGCAGGCCGGCGATCACCATGTAGGTGTGGGTCGCGTTGGCGTAGATCGTGATCCAGCGGCCCGGGCCCGGTTCGCCATAGCTCTCCAGGGAGCCGGAGGTGAGCGGGGTGTCGAGCAGGCCGGCGCCGTAGAGGGCGAAGCTGACCGCGCCCGAGCAGTCGTAGCCGTAGGAGTACCAGGAGCCGTGGCCGCCGCCCCAGACGTAGGGGGTGGTCGCGATCGAGTTGGCGGCGGCGATCGCCGCCTTGACCGCGGGCGGGGCGCTGCGGGGGGCGCTGGCGAGGCCGTCGGGCCCCATCACCGCGCGCTGGCCGGGGGTTTCGAACCCGGTCGGCAGCGGCGCCACGCGCCAGTCGACGAAGCTGATCTTGCAGTCGCCTTCGATCTGTTCGGCTCCCTGCATCACCTCTTCGACGTACCAGGCGGCCTGGTTGTGGGCGAAGATGCCGGCGCTGAGCGTGCCCTTGGACCAGATCTCGCGGGCCAGCGTCGCGGCGTCGTCGGCGATGTCGCCACGTTCGATCTTGCCGTCTTCGTCGCCGTCGACCCGGTATGTCGCCCACTCCGAGGAGTCGAGGCCGAGCGCTCCCCCTTCTTCGAGCTGTTTCTTGCTCAGGTTGCGACCGAAGTTGGACTCCAGGCGGGCGACCGAGGCCAGCGCCCAGACGCCGCGCTTGCCGAGTTCGTAGCGGGCGGCTGCGTCCTCGAAGGCTTCCATGTATTCGGCCGGGATCTCTTTCTTCCAGGCCGGGTTGGGGCTGCACTGGAGAACCTGGATCTGCGGCCCGAGCGCGGTCGCGCCGAACCCGGCGGCGCCGACTTCGGCGGCGTAGCAGCCGGCGTTGGCGAGCACCTCTTCGACGTACCAGTCGGCATGGTTGTAGGCGAAGATCGCGCCGTAGGTGTCGGCCGGCATGCCGGCGATGTGGAGGTAGCTAGCGGCGGCGTAGATCGCGTCTTCGGGGTTGTAGGGGTCCTTGACCCCGTCGCCGTTGGCGTCGACCCCGTATTCCTCCCAGCTCGCTGGCATGAACTGCATCCAGCCGATCGCGCCGGCCGAGGAGGGGCCCATGTTGGTACCGAAGCCGGTCTCGACCGCGTTGATCCCGGCCAGCACCGCCGGGCCCTGCGGGCCGAGCCCATACTTGTCGGCGGCGCGCTGGTAGATCGGGATCAGCATCTTCGGCACGCCGACTGCGGCGCAGCTGGAGGTCGGCAGCGTCGGGATCGTCAGCGGCCCGGTCGTGTTCGGCGCCAGCGGCTCGCCGCCCGGCGTCGTTTCCAGTTCTTCTTCTTCGGCTTCGAGCGCGGCTTCTTCTTCTTCGATCAGTTCGGGGTCGGCGCTGACGCCACCGTTCTTCGGCGGCTTCGAGGGGCTTTCGGTCGCCGGCGCGGGCAGCGTCTCGCCCTGCCGGACCGGGCCCGGCGCCGCCGGTCCAACCAGCGGCGCTTCCAGCGTGTCGCCCCGGACCGGCGCCTTCGCCGACTCGCCGTGGGCGGCGGCGATCGGCAGCGTCAGGGCGACGGTGGCGACGGCGGCTGCCGCCGCCAGCTTGATCTTGCGAGCGTTCTCAGCCATCAGCCCAGGACGTTGGTGACCCGCCAGCCTTCGTCTTTCAGCTTTTCCATCTCCAGCCGCAGCTCGCTGGTGACGCCGACCCGCAGCAGCGAGACGCTGAGCGTGTAGACGCCTTCGCGCGAGGGGCCGGGAACGACGGTGACGACGCGCGCCTTCGGCACCTTGACGTGCGCCGGCAGTCGCGGCGGCCGGCGCAGCAGCGCTTTCGCCAGCGCCGGCGTCGTCGTCGTCGCGAACGCCTTCTTCACGTCGGACTCTTCGCCGCCGGTCTCGTAGACGACGAACGCCTGGGAGAAGCGGCGGGCGACTGCGATCGCCTTCGGCCCCGCCGGCTTGCCGGGGATCGTTTCCGGTTCGGCAGGGCTCTCGGCGCTCGCGCTCGCGGTCGAGTCGGAGGAGATCTTCGCGGTCGCCGCCGAGGAGCTCGAGGCGGTCGTCGCTTCGGTCGTCTTCGGGGCGCTGCCCTTGGCCTCGTCGCCGGCGACGGAGCGGGTGCCGCCCTTGGCGGGTTCGAAGACGGGCGGCGCGCCCTGCAGGGTCGGCTTCGCTTCTTCGGTCTTGGGCGCCGGTGCAGGTCGGGGGACGGTCGTCGCCGCTGCCTCGACCGCGACGGTCGGCGTCGCCTCCGTGCTCGACCCACCGCCTCCGGCGCCGAGCGAGAGACCGAGCACCAGGGCGAGGCCGGCGATCACGGCGCTGCCGCCGGCGAGCGCGACCCGCGTCTCACGACCAAATCCATCGAGTCGGTCCTGCAGCGGCCAGAGCCAGTAGCGGCGCATGCCCCAAGCCGTGTCCTCGGCCTGCCAGCGAGCCGCCTCGAGCAACCCGCCGTCGCGCGCGGGCTTGGCGTTGATCGGGGTTTCGTCGGGTTCCATGCCGGGTTCTTTACATCCTTGTTACAGCATCAAGCTTAGGTCGGATCGGTATTCCTAACCGACACGCTCAAGAATGACGCTCAATCTTCGTTGACTTTAGGGGTCGACCTTAAGAGCACCTATAGGTGCAGGTTGTTTCGGCAAAAACGGGCCGAACCCTTATATATGCGCGCTGAGAGTGGCCGAATCGAAGCTGAGCTGGCCGTCGGCGGCGTCGACGCGGACGACGTCTCCCTCGCCGAACTCGCCCTCGAGGATGCGCAGCGCCAGCTTGTCGACCAGCTGCTTCTGGATCACCCGCTTCAGCGGTCGCGCCCCATAGGTCGGGTCATAGCCGAGGTTGCCGAGCAGGGTGCGGGCGTCGTCGGATAGCTCGATCTCGATCCCGCGCTCGGCGACGCGGCCGACGAGCTGGCTGACCTGGAGGTCGACGATGCGACCGATGTCGGCCTTCGAGAGGCGGTGGAAGATCACCGTGTCGTCGATGCGGTTGAGGAACTCGGGCTTGAAGGTGCCGGCCAGCACCTCTTCGATCTGCTCGCGGATCCGCTCGTCGACCTGCTCGGAGACGATCCGCTCGGAGCCGACGTTGGAGGTCATGATCAGGACCGTGTTGGTGAAGCTGACGGTGCGGCCCTGGCCGTCGGTGAGGCGGCCGTCGTCCATCAGCTGCAGCAGCGTGTTGAAGACGTCGGGGTGGGCCTTCTCGATCTCGTCGAGCAGGACGACCGCGTAGGGCCGGCGGCGCACCGCCTCGGTCAGCTGCCCGCCCTCCTCGTAGCCGACGTAGCCGGGGGGGGCGCCGATCAGCCGCGCGACCGTGTGCTTCTCCATGTACTCGGACATGTCGAGGCGGACGATCGCCTGCTCGGAGTCGAACATGAACTCGGCCAGCGCCTTCGCCAGCTCGGTCTTACCGACCCCGGTCGGGCCGAGGAAGAGGAAGGAGCCGATTGGCCGGTGGGGGTCCGAGAGCCCGGCCCGCGAGCGCCGCAGCGCGTTGGAGACCGCCTCGATCGCCTCGTCCTGGCCGATCACCCGCTCGTGCAGCCGCTCCTCCATGTGGATCAGCTTCTGCACCTCGCCCTCCATCAGGCGGCTGACGGGGATCCCGGTCCATTTGGCGACGACCTCGGCGACGTCCTCTTCGGTGACTTCGTCGGAGAGCAGCACCTCGCCGCCAGCGTGGACCTCCTCCAGCCGCGCTTCACCCTCGCTGACCTTCGCCTCGAGCTCGGGGATCGCGCCGAACTTCAGTTCCGCCGCCCGCTCCAGATCGGTCTCGCGTTCGGCCCGCTCGACGTCGAGGCGGGCTTCCTCGAGCTCGGCCTTGGCCAGCTTGATCGCCTCGATCGGCTCTTTCTCGTTCTGCCAGCGGGTGCGCAGCTCGGTGGCCGTCTCGCTCAGGTTGGCGAGGTCCTCCTCGAGCGCCGCCAGGCGCGCCTTCGAGGCGTCGTCGGTCTCTTTGCGCAGCGCCGTGCGCTCGATCTCGAGCTGCTGCATGCGCCGCTCGACCTCGTCGATCTCGGTCGGCACCGAGTCGATCTCGATCTTCAGCCGCGAGGCCGCCTCGTCGATCAGGTCGATTGCCTTGTCGGGCAGGAAGCGGTCGGCGATGTAGCGCTCCGAGAGGGTCGCGGCGGCGACGATCGCCGAGTCGGCGATGCGGACGCCGTGGTGCTCCTCATAACGGGGTTTGAGCCCACGCAGGATCGCGATCGCGTCGTTGATGTCGGGCTCGCCGACCAGCACCGGCTGGAAGCGCCGCTCCAGCGCCGCGTCCTTCTCGATGTGCTTGCGGTACTCGTCGAGGGTGGTGGCGCCGACCGCGCGCAGCTGGCCGCGAGCCAGCATCGGCTTCAAGAGGTTGGCGGCGTCGACCGCGCCTTCGGCGGCGCCGGCGCCGACGATCGTGTGCAGCTCGTCGAGGAAGAGGACGATCTGCCCCTCGGCCTCCTGCACCTCGGTGAGGACCGCTTTCAGTCGCTCCTCGAACTCGCCGCGGTATTTGGAGCCGGCCAGCAGCGAGCCGATGTCGAGCGCGATCACGCGCCGGTCGCGCAGGCTCTCGGGCACGTCGCCGTTGACGATCCGTTGCGCCAGCCCCTCGACGATCGCCGTCTTGCCGACGCCGGGGTCGCCGATCAGGACCGGATTGTTCTTGGTCCGGCGGGAGAGGACCTGGATCACGCGGCGGATCTCCTCGTCGCGGCCGATCACCGGGTCGAGCTTGCCGTTGCGCGCATCGGCGGTCAGGTCGCGGCCGAATTTCTCCAGCGCCTGGACCGAGTCCTCGGGGTTGGGTGAGGTGACCCGGTGGGGACCGCGCACCTCGGCGATCGCCGTCTCCAGCGAGCCGCGGTCGGGGAGGGCATCGGCGACTCCGGAGCCTGCCTCGGTCAGCGCCAGCAGCAGGTGCTCGGTCGAGATGTACTCGTCGCCCATCTTCGCCATCTCGGTCTCGGCCTGGCGCAGCGTCTGCGCCAGCGAGCTCGCCATCCGCGGCTCCCCGGCCTCGCTCACCGTCGGCAGCGCCTCCACCTTCTCGTCGGCGCGCGCCCTGACCGCGGCCGGGTCGGCGCCGAGCTTCTGCAGGATCGGCGCCACCAGGCCGTCCTCCTGGACGAGCAGCGAGACGAGCAGGTGGGCGGCGGTGATCTCGGGGTTGCGCCGCGTCGTCGCCAGCTGTTGGGCGGCGGCGACCGCTTCCTGGGACTTGACCGTGAATCGATCCGCCTGCATCAGTTCCTCCCGCCTTTCTCTCGCCGCCGCATCCGCTCCACTTCCGCGCTCAATTTCGCCAGCCGCTCTTCCAGCGCCAGCACTGTCTCGACCCCGACCAGGTTGAGGCCTTGGGCCGTCATTTCCTGGATCCGCCGCAGCCGCTCGACGTCGCGCTGGGAGTACAGGCGCGTGTTCTTCGGCGAGCGCTTCGGCGCGATCAGCCCCCGTGCCTCGTACATGCGCAGCGTCTGCGGGTGCATCTCGGCCAGCTCGGCGGCGACCGAGATCATGAAGACGCCGCGCTCCTCGTCGATCGTCGCTTTCACCTGGCGCCGGTAGGTGGGCATCAGGAGACCCCCGCCTTGCGCAGCAGCTCGGCGCGCGGATCGGACCCGTTGAAGGCCTCGGCGAGCTTCTCGGCCGCCTCGCTCTGCTCCTCGCTCAGCTCGGCGGGGATCGCGATCTCGAGGCGGTAGCGGATGTCGCCGTTGCCCTTCTTGCCCTTGGGTTTGGGCGGGCCCTCACCGCGCAGTCTTTGAATCGTCCCGTGTTTGGTTCCCGGCGCGACCTTGATCTTCTTCGTTCCGCTCAGCGTCGGCACCTCGATCGTGCCGCCGGTCAGCGCCTCGGGGATCGAGATCGGCACCGTCACCTCGAGGTTGCCGTCGTCGAGCCGCTTGAAGACCGGCGAGGAAGCCACCCGGGTGGTGACGTAGAGATCGCCGGGCGGGCCGCCGCGCGGCCCGGCCTCGCCTTTGCCGGCGAGCCGGATCCGGGTCCCGTCCTTGACCCCGGCGGGGACGTTGACCTTGTAGCGCTTGGTCTGCTGGGTGACGCCGGAGCCGGCGCAGGTCGGACAGGGGTCTTCGATGATCTGGCCCGAGCCGCCGCACTGGGGGCAGGGCTGGCTGATCGAGAAGAAGCCTTGGCTCTGGGCATCGATGCCGCGGCCTTCGCAGCGCGGGCAGGTGGTCGGCGCGGTGCCCGGTTTGGCGCCGGACCCGTGGCAGGTCGTGCAGCGTTCGGCCTTGGGCACGGTGACGCTGACCTGCGCCCCGTTGATCGCCTGGTCGAAGCCGAGCTGGATTTCGGTCTCGAGGTCGCGGCCGCGCACCTGCTGGGCCTGCGCCCGGCCGCCACCGCCGCCGCGGCTGAAGATCGAGGAGAAGATGTCGCCGAGGTCGGCGCCGAAGCCGCCCTGCGCACCGCCGCCGGCGAACGGCCCCTGGCCGCCGCCGAAGCCGCCGAAGTTGGCGAACTGGCCGCCCTGGTCGTACTCCTTGCGCTTCTCGGGATCGGCGAGGACGTCGTGGGCGGCGGAGATCTCCTTGAACTTTTCCTCGGCCTCCTTGTCGTCGGGGTTGCGGTCAGGGTGGTACTGCCGCGCCAGCTTGCGGTAGGCCTTCTTGATCTCCTCGTCGGAGGCGTCCTTCAACACCCCCAGGGTCTTGTAGAGCTCGTCTGCCACTTCTTCTCCTACGTCCTCCTAGGCGCTCACCACGACTCGGGCCGGCCTCAGCAGCTGGTCCTCGAGCCGGTAGCCCTTCTGCATCACCTCGACCACGACCCCCGCCTCGGTCCCCTCGACCGGCATCGTCGAAAGCGCCTCGTGCTGAGTCGGGTCGAACCTCTCCCCCTTCGGGTCGACCTGCTCGACGCCGGCCTTGGTCAGCGTCTCGCGCAGGCCGCGGAAGACGAGCAGTACCCCATGCGCGAGCCCGTCCTCGGCGTCGCCCTCGGGATCGAGCCCAGCCGCCTGAAGCGCCCGCTCGAGATCGTCGAGCACCGGCACCACCTGCGCCGCCATCTGCGCCTTCCCCCGAGCCCCGGAAGCTTGAACCTCCGCGGCCATCCGCTTCCGGTAGTTCTCGAAGTCCGCCTGCGTCCTCCGAGCAATGTCCAGGTACTCGTCCCGTTTCTGCTCAGCTTCATCCAGGAGGGCCTTGAGATCCGCCTCAACGGCCTGACCCTCGGCGTCTGCCTGATCGGCCCCTCCCGCGGGCGGCGGCGTAGGGGGGCCCACACCCGAGGAAGCTTTAGCTACCGGAGGGTGTGGGGGGTCCCCTGCGCCCACAGGACCCGCGGGCCGGGGCTCCTCAGTCCCATGCCGCTGGGCTGCGTCGTCCTCGAACCTCATTTGCCGTCCTCGTCCACGACCTCAGCGTCGACGACCTCCTCCTCATCTGCGGGGGAGCTCGCGTCGCCGCCATCGGTGGACGCCTGCGCCTGCTCGGCCTGCGCCGCCTCGTAGATCTGCTGCGAGGCCTTGGTCATCGCCGCGTTCAGCGCCTCGGCCTTTGAGTTGATCTCCTCGACGTTGCCCGAGTCGAGCGACTCGCGCACCGCCTTGATCGCGGCCTCGGCCTCCTCCTTGGTCGCGGCGTCGACTTTGTCGCCCGCCTCCTCCAGCGCTTTCTCGGACTGGTAGGCGGCGTTCTCGGCGACGTTGCGAGCCTCAGCCAGCTCACGCTGCTTCTGGTCCTCCTCGGCGTGCGCCTCGGCATCGGAGACCATGCTCTGGATTTCCTCGTCGGAGAGGCCGGAGCCGGATTTGATCTCGATCTTCTGCTCTTTGCCGGTGCCTTTGTCGGTCGCGGTGACGTTGATGATCCCGTTCGCGTCGATGTCGAATGCGACCTCGATCTGCGGCATGCCGCGCGGCGCCGGCGGGATCCCGGTGAGCTGGAATTTGCCCAGGCTCTTGTTGCCGCTCGCCATCTCGCGCTCGCCCTGGAGGACGTGGATCTCGACCGACGGCTGGTTGTCGTCGGCGGTCGAGAAGACCTCCGACTTCTTCGTCGGGATCGTCGTGTTGCGCTCGATCAGCTTCGTCATCACGCCGCCTTTGGTCTCGATCCCCAGGGTCAGCGGGGTGACGTCGAGCAGCAGCACGTCCTTGACGTCGCCGGCCAGAACGCCGGCCTGGATCGCGGCGCCGACGGCGACGACCTCATCGGGGTTGACGCCCTGGTGCGGGTCCTTGCCGGTCAGCTCCTTGACCTTCTCGCGGACCGCGGGCATGCGGGTCATGCCGCCGACGAGGACGACGTGGTCGATCGTCGCGTCGGCGTCCGAGAGAGCCTGTTTGACCGGACCGACGACGCGGTCCAGCAGGTCGGCGGTCAGCTCGTTCAGCTTCGACCGCGTCAGCCGCAGGTCGAGGTGCTTGGGCTGCCCCTCGACGGCGGTGATGAAGGGCAGGTTGATCTGCGTCTCCTGGGTCGAGGAGAGCTCGATCTTGGCCTTCTCCGCCGCCTCGTAGAGGCGCTGCAACGAGTTCTTGTCGGCGGCGAGGTCGACGCCCTGGTCGCGTTTGAACTCCGCGACCAGCCACTCGACGATCGCTTTGTCCCAGTTGTCGCCGCCGAGGTGGTTGTCGCCGGCGGTCGATTTCACCTCGAAGACGCCGTCGCCGATTTCGAGCACGGAGACGTCGAAGGTGCCGCCGCCGAGGTCGAAGACGAGGATCGTCTGGTCGGTCTTCTCTTTGTCGAGCCCGTAGGCGAGCGAGGCCGCGGTCGGCTCGTTGATGATCCGCTTGACGTCGAGCCCGGCGATCTTGCCGGCGTCCTTGGTCGCCTGCCGCTGGTCGTCGTTGAAGTAGGCGGGGACGGTGATCACGGCGCTGTCGACGCTGTCGCCGAGCTTTGCTTCGGCGTCGGTCTTCAGCTTCTGCAGGATCATCGCACTGATCTCCGGCGGGCTGTACTGCTTACCGCGCACGTCGACGCGCACGTCGCCGTTGGGGCCGGCCTCGACCTTGTACGGGACGATCGTCTCCTCCTCTTTGACTTCGGCCTCCTTGCGGCCCATGAAGCGCTTGATCGAGAAGATCGTGTTCTCCGGGTTCATCACCGCCTGCCGTTTGGCGACGGTGCCGACCAGGCGCTCGCCCCCCTCGGTAAAGGCGACGACGGACGGCGTCGTGCGACCGCCCTCAGCGTTCTCGAGGACGGTGGGCTCGCCACCCTCCATCACCGCCACGCACGAGTTGGTCGTGCCGAGGTCGATTCCAATCGTCTTTGCCACTTTTCTGCGTACCTCCAGGGGTTTCGTGAATGAAGCCTAAGAAATCTAAGTGAGAGTATGGCAGATCCTTCACGGATTTCAAGCAAAGAGAAGGGCGCCGCCGGGGCGCCCTTCTCCCTTCCCTGTGTTCGGCGGCTAGCGCAGGATCTTCAGTTCGCTGAAGAGGCCGGCGTGGTCGGAATCCCAGAGGCCGCCGTTCATCTTGCGCCCGGTGACCGCGGACTTGAGCAGCTTCACCTGCTTGGGGTCGTTGGTCATGATGTGGTCGACCTTGTGGTTCATCTCGGCGTTGGTGCCGGTGTTGAGCAACTGCGATTCGATGCAGCAGCCGGTCGGCTTGTCGGTTGAGCGCTCGCGGAAGCCGGCCTGCTTCATCACCCGGTAGGCCTGGCCGTCGCCCGGCTTGACTTCGGTCTTGACGTCGGAGTTGAGGTCGCCGACGAGGATCACCGGCAGCTTGCTCGTCGCCGGGCCGCCGGGGGCGACCAGCTCCGAGGCCTGCTGGGCACGGATGCTCGGGTATTCGGCCTCGTTGTCGAACGCCTCGAGGTGGGTGTCGACGAAATGGAACTTCCTGCTGCCGCGCACGGTGGCGTCGACGCTGACCCAGCCGCGGGTGACCGTGACTTCGGTCGAGCCGGCGACTTTGACGACCAGCAGGTGGCTGAAGTGGCCCATCTGCGGGTTGGAGACGGTGACCCCGGCGTGGAGCTTGACCAGGATCGCGTCGCGCATCGTCAGCCGGCCGTTGACTTCGGCGTTGCCGAGCAGGCCCGGGCCCTGCGGGTTGTCGTTGGGGACGCCGTTGGCGTCGGCGGGTGCCTCGAAGTCGAACTCGTTCTGGACGACGGCGACTTTGTAGCGCTGCTTGCCCTTGTTGAGCTGCGCCAGCAGCAGCTTGAGGAAGTCGTACTTGACCTTGGTCGCCGAGGGCCGCTTTTCGAACACCGGCCCCAGCGAGGGCGGGGTCGCTTCACGCCACAGCGCGGCCTCCTGCAGGCCGACCAGGTCCGGTTCCTTTTCGAGGATCTCCTTGGCCAGGCCCTTGGCCCGCTTCGGGAAGTTCGTCGCTTCCACTGCACGGACGATTTCGCCGTTGGCCTCGATGAATTCCGCGGTCGATTTGGACTGGATCGCTGGCGTCAGGTCGGCGCCGAGGTAGAGGTTGCGAGTCATCACCTTGACCGCGGTCCCATCCTCCTTCTTGCCCTTTGCCTGGGCGCCGGCGGCGCCGAGCGCGAGGCAGGCGGCCAGCGCCAGCAGCAGCGCCAGCGAGACCCGGCGGGTCGTTGCGGTTGCGTGCATCAAGTCGTGTTCCCTCCTCTAGTGGCCGCCCCCCGGCCGCCGTTACATCCCTGAAACAGACTCTAAGCCAATTCGGCGCGGTGCCGGCTCGAATCGGGGTCGGGGAGGGTCAGCCCTTGCCAGCGGTGTGGGCGACGAATTCGGCGATTTCTTCGGCCTGCTCTTCGTTCACGATCCTCGGCGGCATGCGGCCCGGGGCTTCGCCGTTGACCCCGTTTTCGACCGCGTTGAGGACGCGTTCCTTGGTCGACTTGATCCCTTCGCCCGTCGCCGGGCCTTCGGGCGCGAGCAGTTCGTCGAGGTCTGGGCCGTAGTTGCCGTCGGTGCCGGCGGCGTAGAGCGTGTGGCAGGTGCCGCAGTTGATCTGGAACAGCGACTGGCCGCCCTTCAGGTCCGCCGCGACCTGCTGGTCGCCCTTGGCGGCGTCGCCGCGCGAGTTGAAGACCAGCCAGGGGATGACGACCGCGAGGACGACCACCAGCAGGCCGAAGACGATGAAGGTCCGCTTGCTCATTGGGCGGCGGGGATACTATCGGCGCCCCTGCCGGGAGGGCGTCCGCCGGCCCGGTGTTCCCTGTACCAGGGGCACATCCGCCGCAGCTCGCACTCCTCGCAGCGCGGTTTCGGCCGGCACAGCGTGCGCCCGTGGCGGATCAGGTTCATATGCAGCTCGTAAGCGTCGGCGGGGTCGACCACCGCCAGCATCTCGTCGTGAGCGCGCTCGAAGGAGGCCTTGGCGGGGAAGAGCCCAAGCCGGCCGCCGACCCGGTGGACGTGGACGTCGACCGGGATCTCGGGGATGTCCCAGGTGAAGATCAGCACGCAGGCCGAGGTTTTGCGACCGACGCCGGGCAACGAGAGCAGGAACTCGAGCGACTCTTCGCGCGGGGCGGTCGCGGTCCAGTCGAGGTCCGGCGGATCGCCCAGCTGTTCGAGGATCGCCTGGATCCGCGGCGCCTTCTGCTTGGCGAGGCCGCCGGGGCGGATCGCCTCCTCGATCTCCTCGACCGGCGCGTCGCGGACCTCCTCCCAGGTCGGGAAGCGCTCGCGCAGCGCGGCGAAGGCGCGGTCGCGGTTGCGGTCGTTGGTGTGCTGGGAGAGGACGGTCTTGATCAGCTCGGCGATCGGGTG
This sequence comes from Solirubrobacterales bacterium, assembly GCA_035542315.1. Classification (GTDB taxonomy): domain Bacteria; phylum Actinomycetota; class Thermoleophilia; order Solirubrobacterales; family 70-9; genus VAYN01. The sequence continues at coordinate 11,822 of DATKLT010000083.1, forward strand.
CCCGTGCGGCTCGTTGACCGGCCGCCCGTACATCTCGCGCAGCCGGTCGCGGATCGCCCGCACCCGCCGCTTGCTCGGTCGCTTCCATTGCGCCATCGCCGAAGACCCTATTTGGACGAGGTTTGGTCACGAAGCGGGTTAACCCGCGGATTACAATTGGCTGTTCTGTGTCTCGCGCATTCGCACGCGTAACCGCCAAGCTGCCCAAGGGTTGGGGGGATGCCGGGCGCCAGATCGGGATCCTGATCGGCGTCGACGTGATCTACGAGCTCGGCCGCGGCCTCGCCGACTCGACCCGCGCCGACGCGATCGCCCACGGTGCCCAGGTGATCGACTTCGAGCAGTCCACCCACACCTTCTTCGAGCCCAACCTGCAGAGCTTCTTCCTGCCCGCCCACTGGACGATCGACGTCGCCAACCAGCTCTATCTCAACGCCCAGTTCTCGATCGCGCTTGGCTTCCTCGTCTGGCTCTACCTCTTCCGCAACGAGTCCTATTACTTCGTGCGCAACATGTTCGTCGTCTCGATGTGCCTGGCGCTGATCGGCTACGTCGGCTACCCGACGGCGCCGCCGCGGATGTTCCCCCAGCATGGCCTGGTCGACACGATCACCGACTTCTCGGGCGTCAACCACGACTCGGCGCTGGCGAAAATCTTCATCAACCCCTACGCGGCGGTGCCGAGCATGCACTGCGCCTTCGCCTTGATGATCGGCGGCACCGGCGTCGCCGTCTGCCGCCACTGGTGGTCGAAGCTGTGGTGGGCGTTCTGGCCGGTGCTCATTGCCTGGGTCGTGATCGTCACCGCCAACCACTACTGGGTCGACGTCGCGCTCGGCTGGCTGGTCGCCATCGCCGCCTTCGCGATCGCGCAGGGGGCGCTGGCGCGCCTCCGTCCCGAAGCCTGGTCCTTCCGCACAGTGACCGCCGCCCGCGAGGCCGAGGCGTGAGCTAGCCTGATCCCGATGCAATCTTCGTCGGCGCCCCCAAGGGCCCCCGGCGGCCGCCGGAACGGCCGCGCCACCGCAGGACGCAACGGGCAGGAGCTGCGCGCCTACGCTCGCGAGCGGCTGATCGAGTCGCGGCTGACGCCGAACGCGATCTCGATGGTCGGCCTCTTCGGCAACCTCGTCGCCGCCTTCCTCGTCACCCAGCGCCTCTTCTTCCTCGCCGGCGTCGCCTTCATCCTCGGCTCGGTGATGGACACCCTCGACGGCCGCTACTCGCGGATGTCGGGCAAGGGGACGCTGTTCGGTGCCTTCCTCGACTCGACCCTGGATCGGGTCGAGGAGGGGATCGTGCTCGCCGCCGTCGCCGGCTACTTCGCCACCCAGGGCGAAAACTTCGCGGCGGCGATGTGCGTCGTCGCCGTGCTCGGCTCGCTGATGGTCTCCTACACGCGAGCCCGGGCCGAGGCGCTCGGCGTCGAGTGCAAGGTCGGGATCGCCACCCGTCCCGTCAGAGTGGTCATACTCTCGATCGGATTGATCTTCGCCAAGGGTGCCGGCATCGCCGATTTCGAATTGCTGGCCCCGGCGGTCTACGTGATCGCGGCGCTCACGATCTTCACGACTTTCCAGCGAGTTTGGCACGTGAGAAACGAGCTATCCGGCGACGGTCCCGGCGCGCAGAGCGGCGGGGACGAGGCGGAGCAGCTGTAACCAGAGAGGCCGCCGGGTGTGTTCACCCACCTAGCGAGATCCCAGGAGGACTTCAGATTTCATGAGTGACAGCAACGGAGCCAACGGGCACAGCACGAACGGCATCGGCCGCACGGAGGACAAGGTCCGCGTCGCGATCGTCGGCGTCGGCAACTGCGCCAACTCCTTCATCCAGGGCGTCCAGTACTACAAGGACGCCGAGCCCAGCGAGGAAGTGCCGGGTCTGATGCACGTCGACCTCGGCGGCTACCACGTCCGCGACGTCGAGTTCGTCGCCGCCTTCGACATCGACTCCGAGAAGGTCGGCAAGGACCTCTCCGAGGCGATCTGGTCGGGGCAGAACGACACGATCAAGTTCGCCGACGTGCCCAAGCTCGGGGTCAAGGTCGAGCGGGGGATGACCCACGATGGCCTCGGCAAGTATCTGAAAGAGAAGATCGTCAAAGCGCCGGGCGAAACCGCCGACGTCGTCGGGATCCTCGAGGAGAGTCGCGCGGACGTGCTCGTCTGCTACCTGCCGGTCGGCTCCGAGGAGGCGACCAAGTGGTACGTCGAGCAGGCGCTGAAGGCGGGCGTCGGCTTCGTCAACTGCCTGCCGGTGTTCATCGCCCGCGAGGACTACTGGGACAAGCGCTTCGAGGAGGCCGGGCTGCCGATCATCGGCGACGACATCAAGTCCCAGGTCGGGGCGACGATCGTCCACCGCCAGCTCGCCCGCCTCTTCCACGATCGCGGCGTGCGCCTGGAGCGGACCAGCCAGCTCAACGTCGGCGGCAACATGGACTTCTACAACATGCTCGAGCGCGAGCGCCTGGACTCGAAGAAGATCTCGAAGACCAACGCGGTCACCTCGATCATGGGCCACGACCTGCCGCCCGAGAACGTCCACGTCGGCCCCTCCGACTACGTGCCGTGGCTGACCGACCGCAAGTGGGCCCACATCCGGCTCGAGGGCAAGGCCTTCGGCGACGTGCCGCTGACCGCCGAGCTGAAGCTCGAGGTCTGGGACTCGCCGAACTCGGCCGGCGTCGTGATCGACGCCGTGCGGCTGATAAAGCTGGCGCTCAACAACGGCATCTCGGGCCAGCTCGACGGTCCCTCCAGCTACCTGATGAAGTCCCCGCATTCGCAGCGTCCCGACGACGAGGCCCGCGAACAGACCGAGGAGTTCATCAGCGCCAATGCCCGTAAGAAGGTGAAGGCCGGCAAGAAGGGCAAGGCCGCGAAGGCCTAGCGCCCGCCTGCAGACCGCTTCGATAAGAGCCCGCTTCGGCGGGCTCTTATTCTTTGGCCGACGTGCCCGAGTCCCCGCTCCTCATCGCCCAGGTCTGCCCACGCGGCCGCACCCGGGCCGGTGCCCGCGCCGAGGAGTTCGCCGCCCGGCTCGGCGACGAGCTCGAGGGGCGCGGTCACGAGCTGCTGCGGATCTCGACCGGCGACCCGGTCAAGCGCCAGCTCGGCCGCCGCCGGCCGGACATCGTCCACGTCCACGAGCCGTTTGCGCCGAGCATCTCCTCGGCGGCGCTGCGCCACTCCTACTCGCTCAACGTCGCCACCTTCCACGCCCCGCGCGAGCGGGTCCTCTCGACCCAGGTGGCGCGACCGCTGGTCGAGATCTTCTTCGGCCGGATCGACGCCCGCACCGTGACCAGCGCCGCGACCGCGAAGCTGCTGGAGGGCTACTTCCCGGCCAGCTACGAGCTGGTCGAGGGCGCTGAGGGCAGCCGCGACTGGGGTGCGGTCGCAAGCGAGTTCGAAGTGATCTACCGGCGCCTGTTGGCTCGCCGCCACCGCGAGGGGGGCGACTCCGAGCTGCGGGCGCGGATCGTCAGGCGGCCGCTGATCGAGGTCGACCTGCACATGCACACCGACCACTCCAAGGACTGCGCGACCCCGGTCGAGGTGCTGCTGCGGACGGCGCGCGACCGCGGCCTCGGCGCGATCGCGATCACCGACCACAACGAGGTCTCGGGGGCGCTGGAGGCACGCCGGATCGCGGCCGAGAGCGGTGGCCCCAAGGTGATCGTCGCCGAGGAGGTGAAGACCGCCGAGCAGGGCGAGGTGATCGGCCTCTTCCTCGAGGAGAAGATCCCGAAGGGGATGACGATGGCGGAGACGATCGCCGCGATCCGTGCGCAGGGCGGGCTCGTCTACGTGCCCCACCCCTTCGACCGCTTCCACTCGGTGCCCGACTACGAGCACCTGCTCGAGATCGTCGAGGAGATCGACATCCTCGAGGTCTTCAACCCGCGGATCGCCGTCACCTCGTTCAACGAGGAGGCGGTGCGCTTTGCCAGCAAGTACCGGATCGTGCCGGGGGCGGGGTCGGACTCGCACGTCGCCCAGGGCCTTGGCAGCGTGCGCCAGCGCATCCACGACTTCGACGGGCCGGCCGAGTTCCTCGAGGCGATGCGCGACGCCGACATCACCCGCAAGCACAAGAACCTGGTCTACGTCCAGACCCTGAAGTTCCTGCAGACGACGGGACGGCCGAAGGCGCCGAAACGGCGCGTCCCCGACGCCAAGCCGGCCCGCGGCGGCAAGCCGAGGCGACGGCGCCCGGCGAGCAAGTCCTGATGCAGGCCCACCGCGGCAAAGGAGGCGCGGCCGGCCCGTCAAAGATGTCTCCGGCCATGCCAAGCATCGACGACGAGATCCGCGAGAAGTACCTGGAACGGGCGATCCGCGAGCTGAACCAGCTCAGCCGCGAGATCCAGGAGTGCTCGCACTGCCCGCGCGGCAACCTGATGCCGGTGCTCGGCTCCGGTCACCCGCAGGCCGACGTCTTCATGATCAAGCAGGCGCCGATGAGCGCCGAGATCGAGGAGGGCGTCGCCTTCTACGGCCGCGCCGGCAACGCGCTGATGAAAAGCTTCAAACGGCTTGGCATCGACCCCCTAGTCGTCTACGGCACCCTTTGCGTCAAGTGCCCGATGGCCGAGCCCGACCTGGCGCCGCAGGAGTGCGTCGCCCGCCTCGCCGAGGAGCTGGCGATCGTGCAGCCGAAGATCGTCGTCGTCATGGGCGAGCCCGCCCTCCGCGTCCTCAACGGCCTGCAGATCCCCCTCTCCCGCCCGATCGAGCAGCGCGAGGGCGAGATCCAGGCCTTCACCCCCACCATGGACGCCCTCTACGTCCCCGACATCGACGCCTCCCTCGACGAGGAGGGCGCCAAGCAACGCTTCTGGAGGGCTTTCAGGATGCTGGGGGCGTGGTACGAGGATCTGCCTCCGTACTAGCGTCGGCGGCGTCTTGGTGGGCGCCGGGCTCTTTGATCGCGTCGGTGGCGGCCTTGGCTTTGTCGGTGAGGCTGCCTTTGGACGTGGCTACGTCCTTCAGCTCTTCGGCGTCGGCCTTGAGGGCGTCCATGCCGCCGCGGTCGTCGATCGTTTTCTTCGCTTTGTTGAAGAGGTTGCTCAGCTTCATCGCGGTCTCCTTGGGAGTCGGGTTTGACTGGCGGGGAAGGTCAGCTTGGGGCGGCGGCCGCGGCGACGGCGGACATCGGCTCGACCCTGGCCGAGGCGAGGCCGCGGACGACGATCGTGTCGAGAGCGGTGTAGGCGGCGAGCTGGGACTGGGCGTCCGCCGCGTCGGCGGCGGCGATGCCGACCGTGCCCTCGGGCTCGCCGAGGCGGTCGAAGTGGTTGCGGTAGCCCGGGTGCAGGTCGCGGTAGAAGGACTCCTCCTTGGCGAGCCGCTCGGCGGCGTCGGGGCCGACAGCGGTGCGGACGTAGCCGAAGACCGGCGGCGGCGCACCGCGGCCCGCCTCGGCCGCGCCCACCTCGACCTGGCCGCGGGCGCCGGCGGCGAACCCGGGGGTCATCCAGTTGAAGAAGGCGCCGTCGTAGGCGGCGCCGGCGAGCCCGCACATCCTCGGCCCCATCGCAGCGAGGACGAGCCGGACGCCGGGGAGCGCCGCCTGCAGAGCGGGGAGCGCCTCGCGCATCGCCGTCAGCGGCTTCTTCGAGAAGCCGGCGCCGACGCCGAGCCAGAGGCGGGACGGGTCGAGCCCGGTGGCCCTCAGATCAGCGGCGATCTGCTGTGGCGGGGTGCGGTCGATCGCGATCACGCCGACGCCGAGCTCGAGCCGGGGCGCCGCCTCGCCGAAGACGGCGAGCGTCTCCAGGCCCTTGGCCCCCGGGTGGTCGTTGGACCAGAGCGAGTCGTAGCCGAGCTCTTCGCAGCGGGCGGCGAGCGGCGCAGCGACCTCGGGATCGAGGCCGGCTGCTACGCCGAACGCACGTCCCATCAGGCGCCCCTCTCGAAGACCGCGACGCACTCGATGTGCGGGGTCTGCGGGAACATGTCGACCGGCCTCACGCGCTCCAGCGTATAGCCGGCCTCGACCAGCTGGGCCGCGTTCGGGGCCAGCGTCGTCGGGTTGCAGGAGACGTAGACGATCCGCTTCGCCTCGCACTCGAGCACGCGACGGACGACTTTCGCCGAGAGCCCCGCCCGCGGCGGGTCGATGACGACGACGTCGGGCTTGCCGGCCTGCTCGATCAGCGGCCGCATCCCCGTGCGCGCGTTGGCAGCGAGGAAGTGAGCGTTCTCGATCTTGTTGCGGCGCGCGTTGCGCTCGGCGTCGACGATCGCCTCGGGAACGATCTCCAGGCCCCAGACCTCACCGGCCATCGGCGCCATCGTCAGCCCGATCGTGCCGATCCCGCAGTAGAGGTCGAAGACGCGCTCGCGGCCGCTCAGCCCGGCGAGCTCGGCGGCGACGCCGTAGAGGCGCTCTGCCATCTCGGTGTTGGTCTGGAAGAAGGCGCCGTGGGACATCGCCAGCCGCAGCCCGCAGAGCTCCTCGCGCAGCAGCTCCTCGCCGAGCACCCCGGTCGGCCCCTCGGTGCCACCGGAGTCGCCCTCGATCACGGTGTGGAGGTCGGCCGGCGGGCGCGGCAGTCGCGCCGGCGCGGTCACCAGCCGGGTCTGGATCTGGCCGGTGCGCCGCCCCTCGCGGACGACGAGGTTGCGCAGGGTGCCGCTGCGGGCGCTGCCGTCGTAGGCGGGGACGCCTTCCTCGCGGGCCCACTCGCGGACCGCGTTGCGAGCGGAGTTGCCCGGTTCGGTGGCGAGCTTGCAGTCGTCGACGTCGACGATCAGGTCCCAGCGGCCGCGGGCGTGGAAGCCGAGAGCGGTCTCGCCGTCGACCGTGCCGAAGGAGTACTCGAGCTTGTTGCGGTAGCGCCACTGGGAGTCCGCGGCGACGATCTCCTCCAGCTCGAAGCCGTCGAGGCCGCCGAGCCGGCGCAGCGCCTCGTCGACCTGCTCCTGCTTGTAGGCGAGCTGGCGCTCGTAGGGAAGCCCCTGCCAGGGGGCTCCCGGGCAGGGCTCGCCGCCGTGGGTGCAGCGGTCGGCGACGCGGTCGCTGCCGGGCTCGATCAGCTCGACCGTGCGCGCCTCGGCGAAGCGCTTCTTGCCCTTGGTGACTTCGGCGCGCACCCGGTCGCCGGGCAGGGCGCCGGCGACGAAGACGACGAAGCCCTCGGCGCGGGCGAGGCCGCGGCCGCCGAAGGCGAGCGACTCGATCTCGACCTCGAGCTGCTCGCCGCGCCGCGGCGCGCGAGCCGCGGGTGTTGGACCGGTCGCTGCCTCCACTCGGTGCTCTCCTAGCCGAGTTTCTTGGCCGCTCGGCGCGCCGCCTGGGTCGCCTGTTTGCGGACCGGCTCGGCGCGGCCGCCGATTTCTTTGCGCGCCTGTTTGACCAGCCGTTCCAGTTCGCCGAGCAGGGAGTCGGTTTGTTTGCGGCCCCGTTTGACCAGGTCGCCGAGCAGTTTCTCGGCGTCGCCGCGGGTCATGCGGCCGCGTTTGACGGCGTCGTCGACGACCTCCTGGATCCGGTCGCGGCCGATCGTGACGCTGCTTTCGAGGCTCTCGCGGAACTGGGCGACGCTCTTGTCGAGGCCGCTGGTCGCCTGGCTCGGCCGCGGCGCCGATTTTTTGGCTTTCGCTTTTTTCGGTTTGGCTTTCGGCTTCGATTTGGCCGCTGCTTTGCTGGCCGAGCCTTTTTTCGGTTTCGCTTTGGTTTTGGCTTTCGCTTTTTTGCCGGCTGCTTTTTTCTCGGCCATCTCGGTCTGCCTCCTGGCTCGACGTTTGCCCTGCTGGGCCTCGACTATCTCAGTTCCCCAGCAGCAGTTGCTCCGAAACTGCGAACTTTCCTTCCACTGGGGCGTGGTCGGAGAGGCGCAGAGCGCGGCCGTCGAGCGGCAGCTCGCGCCGCTCCGGCGCCCAGGCAGTGGCTGGCTCGACCAGATCGACCCCCCGCGTCAGCAGGTGATCGATCGCGTCCGGGGCGGTGCGCCCGGTCAGCCCGAAGTCGACCTCGAGCCGGGCGAAGACCTCGGGGTTCTGGGCCGGGCGCAGGTTGAGGTCGCCGCCGAAGACGAGCGGCGCGCCCCCGGCCCACTCGGTCGCCGCCCGCGCCGCCTTTAGCACGTCCTCGACGGCGAGCTCGGGCCGGTCGTTGGTCGCGTGCAGGTTGGCGACGCAGAGCCCGGAGGCGGTGCGGGTGAAGGCCATCGAGCGCCGCTCCGGCTCGCCCTCGTGGATCGCCAGCTCGCGGCGCTCGGCGATCCCGCCGAGCGGGCCGGGGACGCGGACCAGGGTCAGGTTGGAGCCGCCCTCGCCCGACGCCATCAGGTCCGGGTTCTGGCGGGCGAGCAGCTCGCGCAGCGGCGCCAGCGAGTTGCGCGAGGTCAGCGCCCGCTGCCACTCGGCACCGCAGGCGGCGGCCAACGGCTCGGCGAAGCGCGGCGGCGTCTCCTGCAGCAGCGCCACGTCCCAGGCCGCGTTGGCGAGGAGGGTCGCGAACTCGGCGGTGAGGTCGCGGTTGACCTGGACGTGGGTCTCGTTGCGCTCGTCGAGGCGGAGGATGCGCGAGCGCCAGCTGCGCAGCTCCGGGTCGGGCGGGAAGTCGCGTCCGTGAAAGAGGTTCCAGGCGAGGGCCGTGAACTGCACGCCCGTAGTATCCGGTGCTTGACCCCTGGAACGGCCAAGCGCGACTTCATCAGCGGCGAGGAGCTCGGCGCCTTCGAGCTCGGCAAGCTGCTCGACCGCGCCGCTGCGCTGAAAGCCGGCCGCGGCGAACGGCTCGGTGCCGACTCGCTGGCCGGGCGCAGCATCGCGCTGGTCTTCGAAAAGCCCTCGACCCGGACGCGGATCTCCTTCGAGGTCGGCGTTGCCGAGCTCGGCGCGACCCCGATCGTCCTCCGCGGCGACGAAATGCAGCTCTCGCGCGGGGAGTCGATCGGCGACACCGCGCGGGTCCTCTCCCGTTACGTCGACGCGATCGTGATCCGCTCCGGCTCCCACGAGGCGGTCGCCGAGCTGGCCGCGACCGCCGACGTCCCCGTCGTCAACGCGCTAACCCCGCTGCACCACCCCTGCCAGGCGATCGCCGACCTGCTCACTCTGCGCGAGCGCTTCGGCGCGACCGAGGGGCTGCGCCTCGCCTACGTCGGCGACGGCAACAACGTCGCCCGCTCGCTGGCGGTGCTCGGCGAGCTGGCCGGGGTCGAGGTCGTCGTCGCGGCGCCGCCCGGCTACCAGTTGGAGGAGGGCCACGGGGCGAAGCTGAGCGGCGACCCGCGCGCCGCCGCTTCCGAAGCCGACGCCCTCTACACCGACGTCTGGGTCAGCATGGGCGACGAGGAGGACGGGGCCCGCCGCCGCGCCGACCTGGCGCCGTTCCAGCTCGATGCGGACCTGCTCGCCGCCGCCAAGGACGGTGCGATCGTCCTCCACTGCCTGCCTGCCCATCCCGGCGAGGAGATCAGCGCCGAGGTCCTTTATGGAGACCAGTCGGCGGTCTGGGACCAGGCCGAGAACCGGCTGCACGCGCAGAAGGCGCTGCTGGAGACGCTGCTCGCGGGGTAGCTGCGGCGCGCATGTACCCCGAAGTCCACATCGGCTCGCTCACCCTGCAGAGCTTCGGGATCTGCTTCGCCGCCGGCTTCCTCGCTGCCGGGGCGCTGGTCTGGAAGCGGTTGGGGGAGATCGGCGAGCCGAAGGACTGGGCCTATGAGATCGCCTTCGCGGCGCTGATCGGCGGCGTCGTCGGCTCCCGCGTCTACTTCATCGTCCAGAACTACGACCAGGTCAGGCACGACCTCGTCGGCGACCTCTTCTCCGGCGCCGGCCTGGTCTGGTACGGCGGCGCGATCGGCGGCGCCGTCGGCGTCCTGCTCTGGGCCTGGTGGCGCGGCTTCCTCGGTCTCGCCCTGCTCGATCTGGCGGCCCCGGCGCTGGCGCTCGGCTACGCGATCGGCCGCTGCGGCTGCCAGCTCGCCGGCGACGGCGACTACGGCAAGCCCTGGAACGGCCCCTGGGCGATGTCTTACCCCAACGGCACCGTGCCCACCGATCGCACCGTCCACCCGACCCCGGTCTACGAGACGCTGGCGATGGGGCTCGGCGCCTGGCTGCTCTGGCAACTGCGCGATCGGGTCCGCGCCGGGGTGCTTTTCGCGATCTACCTGGTCTACGCCGGGGTCGAGCGCTTCCTGATCGAGTTCCTCCGTCGCAACAGCACGGACTCGATTGGTTTGACCGCGGCGCAGCTCGAGAGCCTCGTTCTGATCGGCGCCGGACTCGTCTGGATCGCTATCGTGCGCCGTCGGCACGGAGGCATCTGGCGCTCTACGGCGAAAGATGCGGTTCCCACCGCCGTTTGATCTCGGCCAGATCTGTTTCGCACTTCTAACCCTGGATTCGGTGTTAACCTTGCGCAAGAACTTTGGAGTGATCAACTTTAGGGAGGCTAGGTAGGCGATGGCGACTGTGGACACCCAGAGGGAGGACCCTGCCGCGCGCACGGTCAGCGCCGTGCTCGACGACGCTGCCGAGCGGATCGCCGCCGCCGGCGTCGAGGAGGCTCGCGCCGACGCCGAAGTGCTGGTTGCCGATGCGCTTGGCGTCAAGCCCGACCAGCTGACGGTGGAGAGCGCCGGCGAGCTCGAGCCGCAGGTCGCGGCCGAGATCGAGTCGCGGGTGCAGCGCCGGGTCGAACGCGAGCCGATGGCCTATATCCTCGGTCGCGCCCCCTTCCGCAAGCTCGAGATCTACGTCGACGAGCGCGTGCTCTGGCCGCGCCGCGAGACCGAGCTGCTGGTCGAGGTCGGCACCGAGCTGCCGCAGGGCGCCCGCGTTCACGAGGTTGGCACCGGCTCCGGGGCGATTGCGCTGGCGCTGCTCTCGGAGCGGCCGGACCTGCGGATCACCGCCTCCGACCTCTCGCCTGAGGCGGTCGAAGCCGCCCGCGAGAACGCCGAGCGGCTCGGCCTCGATCTCGACGTCTCGGTCGGCATCGGCCTGCCGGACGACCTCGAGGACGTCGACCTGGTGATCGCCAACCTGCCCTACGTCACCGACGAGACGATCTTCGAGCGCTCGCCGGAGATCCAGCGCGAGCCGCGGATCGCGGTCACCGGCGATTGCGGCGAGGACGGCCTCGGCGTGATCCGCGGCCTGATCGCCGAAACGCCGTCCGGCTGGAAGCTGGCGATGGAGCACGACACTCACCACGGCCCGGTGATGCGCGAAATGCTGCGCGACGCCACTACCCTTCAGGACTATGAAGGTGACGAGCGGGTGACTGTCGGCTTCGCTCCGTGAAGCGCGACCGGGCAGATGACTGACGCGAGCGAGGCGCCGCCGCAGGCGGCGGATCCGGCCGAGCTCGACACGACCGGCGATCGTTCCGCCGCCGCCAGCGAGGCGCAGCGCCGGGCCAAGGTGGAGCGGCTGCGGGCGGAAGGGATCAACCCCTACCCGCACAACTTCAACGATCGCACCCACGTCGAGGAGATCGTCGCCGCGCACGACCCGGCTGAGCTGGGCGAGGGCGAACACGACGAGTTCGCCTACCGGGTGATGGGCCGGATCGTCGGCAAGCGCGGCCACGGCAAGGTCGTCTTCCTCGACGTCCGCGACATCACCGGCCAGATTCAGGCGGTCGCCAAACGCGACAAGCTCGGCGAGCGGGCCTTCGAGCGGATCGAAGACCTCGACATCGGCGACGAGGTCGGGGTCGAGGGGTCCGTTTACGTGACGAAACGGGGTCAGCTGGCGATCGGGGTCAGCCAGTGCACGCTGCTGGCCAAGGCACTGCTCGACCCGCCCGACCTCTTCCACGGGATCTCCGATCCGGAGCTGCGCTACCGCCAGCGCGAACTCGACCTGATGGCGAACGCCGAGTCGCGGGAGATCTTCAAGAAGCGCTCCGACCTGACCTTTGCGATCCGCCAGCACATGCACGAGCGCGGCTGGGTCGAGCTGGAAACGCCGATCCTGCAGCGGCTGACCGGCGGCGCCGCGGCGCGCCCCTTCGTCACCCACCACAACGAGCTCGACCGCGACCTCTTCCTGCGCACGGCGACCGAGCTGCTGCTGAAGCGGGCGATCGTCGGCGGCTTCGAGGACGTCTACGAGTTCGGTCGCTTCTTCCGCAACGAGGGGATGTCGCCGCAGCACAACCCCGAGTTCACGATGCTGGAGATGTTCGTCGGCGGCGCCGACTACGACGGGGTGATGGAGTTCGTCGAGGTGCTCGTCGCCGACGTGGTCGAGAAGGTGATGGGGACGACGGTGGTCGAGCGCGACGGGGTGCAGATCGACTTCAAGGCTCCCTGGCCGCGGGTCGTGCTGCGCGACGAGCTGCTGAAGGAGACCGGGGTCGACATCTACGCGGCGAGCCGCGACGAGCTCGCCGAGCTGGCCGGCGAGGACGCCGAGGAGAACGACGACTGGGCCGGGCTGGTCGACACCCTGCAGGGCAAGATCGTCGAGCCGAAGCTGATCCAGCCGACCTTCATCACCGTGCTGCCGATCGACATCTGGCCGCTGGTCAAGGTCCACCCCGACGACCCCAAGGTCTGCGAGGCCTTCGACGGGATCGTCGCCGGGATGGAGATCGTCGGCGGCGGCACCGACGTCAACGACCCGGTCGAGCAGCGCGAGCGCTTCATCGGCCAGCGCGAACGGCAGGAGTCCGGCGCCGAGGAAGACCCGCACCCCCACGACGAAGAGTTCGTGCGGGCGCTCGAGTACGGGATGCCGCCGGCGAGCGGCTGCGGCCTCGGCATCGACCGCCTGCTGATGATCATGACCGGCGCAAAGACGCTCCGCGACGTGATCATCTACCCCGCCATGCGCGAGGCGCCGGGCGGCGACGCCTGAGTCCTACGAGCTCAGTAGCGTCGATTCGAGGTTGTCGAGCGCGCCGTTCCAGCCCATGCGGTGATCGTCGACCATCTCGACGTCGCGCAGGTTGGAGTGGGTGAAGCGGACGGTGGTCGCCCCGCCGGCCTCCTCGAACTCGATCTCGATCAGCGTCTCGCGCTCGGTCTCGCGGTCCCAGATCCAGGTGAAGGCGAGGTGGTTGGGCGGATCGATCGCGGTGTAGTGGCCGCCGCCGCCGTGCTCGACCCCTTTGTGCGGGTCGAGCATGACGAGGCGGACGGCGCCGCCGATGCGAAGGTCGACCTCGGCGTGGGAGGTCTCCCAATCGTGCATCGCGTGGAACCAGCGGCGCAGGACCTCCTCGCTGGTCCAGGCGTCGAAGACCGCCTCCGCGGGAGCCTGGAAGGTGCGTTCGATGAAGAGGGTCTCGCTCATCGATCCTCATCTTCGCGGTCGCGCCAGCGGACCGCGAGCCAGGCGCGGACGGCGACGAGGCCGACGCCGGGGCCGAGCAGCGAGGGCAGCAGCTCCTCGACCGGCATGCCGGCGATGTGGGCGGCGATCATCGCGACCCGCCCCGGTCGCCGCGCTGGGCGGCGGCGACCGCCGTGAGCGCGGCCTCGAAGACGGTTGGCTCGTCGTAGGAATCGTGCAGGTTCCACCAGCCGTAGGGGTCCGTCTGGGGGTACCCCTGGGGCGAGTCCTCCCACTTCTCCTGGCGGCCGAGCGCGGTGATGTCGAGGTAGTTCCAGGTGCTGCCCATCTGCTCGTCGCCGCGGCTGTTGACGAAGTAGGTGCGGAAGACGCGGGCCTCGTCGTCGCGGATGAAGGCGTTGGTGCCGTGCCATTCGTCGACGCCGAAGTCGAGGTCGAACTCGTCGGTGATCGTGTACCAGGGGACCTCCCAGCCCATCCGCGCCCGGTAGCGCTCGATGTCCGTCTGCGGCGCGCGGGAGGCGAAGACGAAGGTGGTGTCGCGGGAGTTGAGGTGGGCGAGGTGGCCGACCTGGTCGGCGCCGAACGAGCAGCCGCGGCAGCCGCTCTCGGGCCAGCCGGCGACGCCGGGCTCGAAGAAGAAGCGGTAGACGATCAGCTGGCGGCGGCCGGCGAAGAGGTCGAGCAGCGTCGCCGGGCCGTCGGGCCCCTCGAACCGGTACTCCTTCTGCACCGCCATCCGCGGCATGCGGCGGCGTTCGGCGGCGAGGGCGTCACGGGCGTGGAAAAGCTCCTTCTCCTTGGCCAGCATCTCCTCGCGCGCGGCCTCCCACTCCTGCGGCGATACGACAGGCGTCATCAGCTTCATTGCTGCTCCTCCTTCAGATAGTCCTCGACGACGTCGAACAGGCTGCTCCAGATCTCCCGCTGACGGTCGAGCCACTCGGCGGCCTCCTCGAGCGCCGCGGGCTGCAGCGAGAGGCGGTGAGTGCGACCGACGATCGTGCGCGAGACGACCCCGGCCTCCTCGAGCACCTTCAGGTGCTTGGAGATCGCCGGCTTCGAGACACCGAAGCCATCGGTGGCTTCGGCGACGCTGGCCGGTCCGGTCGCGAGCCGTTCGACTATGCCACGACGGATCGGGTGAGAGAGCGCCGCGAACGCGTCACTGTTAACCATATGGTTAACAGTAGCAGGCTGCGGCTGGGCGGTCAGGCAGCGAGGGGGATCGCGGGGAGCTGCTCGAGCAGGGCCGGGTCGAGGACGGTCTGACGGGGGGTGGCGGCGAGGTACCACTCGCTGGCCTCGATACCGGCCGCCGAGAGGGAGGTTCGCAAGCCCTCCCAGCGGCCGGGCGAGGCAAGCGCGTCGCGGCCCAAGACGCGGTCGAAGGCGTCTTCGACCGCGCTGGGGGTGGGGTCGTCGACGCTGAGGAAGATCCGGGAGGAGCGGTCGGCGGTGATCCGCCCGCGACCGTCTTCGGCGCTCAGCTCGCCGACCAGCAGCGGCGGCTGTGCGGCAGCGAGATGGTCGATGCCGACGGTGAGGATGACGCGGACGATCGGGCAGGGACTGGGTTCCATTTCTCGCCTTCCCTCTAAAGTCGATTAACTAAGTCAAGAAACTATAGCGCCTGACATCGTAGGGCCAAGCACGGGCGTGCCGGCGGCGAAGCGGCAGTGCTCCGCACGACGCGCAGCCGCTGGTGCGGCCGGGCGCCGTGCCCTACGACGTCAGGCCGCCATCCAAGGGGATGACGGTGCCGGTCAGGTAGGCGGCGCGGCTGGAGCAGAGGAAGGCGACGAGGTCGCCGTACTCCTCGGGGCGGCCGAGGCGGCCGGCGGGGACTCGGGTCTTAGCGCCCTCTTCGGCGTTGGCGAGCGAGCCCGCAGTCTGCGCCAGGCGGTCGGTGGCGAAGCCGCCGGTGGCGACGGTGTTGACGGTGATCCCGTCGGCGGCGACCTCGCCGGCAAGCGTCTTCAGGAACCCGACCGCGGCCATCCGGTGGGCGTTGGAGAGGTTGAGGTAGGGGAGCGGTTCGCGGGTCGAGCTGGAGCCGACGTTGACGATCCGTCCCCAGCCCCGCTCGCGCATCCCGGGGACGACGGCGCCGGTGAGGACCCGCGGGGCGAGGACGAGCGAGCGGTAGGCGTCCTCCCATTCGGGCAGGTCGTGCTCGAGCGCCGTCCCCGGCGGCGGGCCGCCGGTGTTGAGGATCAGGATCTCGATCGGCCCGAGCGCCGCCTCGACCTCTGCCGGCAGGACCGCGAGGCGGTCGAGGTCGCCGGTATCGGCGACGAAGGCGGTCGCGCCGGCGCCGATCTCGGCTACCGCTGCGTCGAGCGCCTCGCGCGAGCGGCTGGCGATCGCGACCCGGGCGCCTTCGCGGGCCAGCGCTGCGGCGATCGCCTTGCCGAGCCCGCGGCTGCCCGCCATCACCAGCGCGACCCGTCCCTCGAGTCCCAGATCCATCGCCGCAGTCTGGCAGGCAGCGTGCGCTCGCGGCGGGTCTAACTCCGACGAAATTGGAACCCCGTTCCCAGGCTGGTAACGCGCCGGCCCCTTCGCTCGAAAAGGCTGCGAACGCTCCCAACTCGATCTGGAGGTTCCTTTGCGCCGCATGCCCCGCTCCGTCGTGCAACTGGTGTTCGCCGGACTCTTCGCCGCCGTCGTCGCGCTGCTCGTCCAGACCGCGCTCGCGGCGCCGGCTGAGGCGTTCACCAACGTCGACCTCTCGACCTACAAGCGGGTTGGGCGCTACGACCTTCCGGAGCCGACGCGCACCGCTGCGCCGGCTAACAACCTGCTCGCGCAGGAGGCATCCGCCGTCACCTACGACTGGGACACCGACACGCTCTTCGTCGCCGGCGACGGCGGCACCGCGATCGTCCAGGTGAGCAAGACCGGCGCCCTGATCAACACGATGACCCTGCCGCCCGGGAGCAGCCCGCAGGGCACCGAGTTCTATGACACCGAGGGCCTCGCCTATGTCGGCAACGGCGAATTCGTCTTCACCGAAGAGCGCAACCGGACGGCGGTCCGCTTCACCTACGTCCCGGGCGGGACGCTGACCCGGGCGGCGGCCAAGACGGTCAAGCTCGGCACGACGATCGGCAACATCGGCCTCGAGGGAGTCACCAACGATCCGATCACGGGCGGCTACATCTTCGTCAAGGAGATCGAACCGAAGGGCATCTTCCAGACCGGGATCGACTGGGAAGCTGGGACCGCGACCAACGGCAGCCCGACCACGACCGAATCGACCAACCTCTTCGACCCCGCGCTGGTCCCGACGATCGACTTCTCCGACGTCTTCTCGCTTGCCAACGTCTCCAACCTGACCGGGCCGCAGCGGGAAAACCTGCTGATCATCAGCCAGGAATCCGGCAAGGTGGTCGACGTCAACCGCTCGGGCGTCATCTCCAGCTCGCTGACCCTGATCCGGGACCCCGGCAACCCGCTGACGATCCCGGCGCAGACGCACGAGGGCGTGACGATGGACAACAACGGCGTCCTCTACACCGTCAACGAGAACGGCGGCGGCGACGCCAACCACCCGCAGCTCTGGGTGTTCGAATCGCAGAGCGTGCCGAACCAGGCGCCGACGGGGGTGAGCCTGACCGAACAGACGACTTCGCTGCCCGAGACGACGAGCACCTCGAGCCGGCTGAGGCTGGCCGAACCGGTGGTCGCCGACGACGGCTACGGCAGCAACCAGTACTCGGTGACCGGCGCCGACGCCTCCTTCTTCGAAGTCGACAGCAACGGCCTCTACTTGAAGGCCGGGACGACGCTGAACGCGGCGACCAAGAGCACCTACAACGTCAACGTCTCGGTTCAGGACCCGACCGTCTCCGGCAGCTCGTCGGTGACGGTCCCCTACACGCTGACGATCACCTCGAGCTCCGGCAGCAGCTCGGGGACCAACGTCGCGGTCACCGAGGTCTCGCCCTGGAGCAGCGGCGAAAGCCCCTACAAAGCCGACTGGTGGGAGCTGACCAACACCGGCACGAAAAAACTCGACCTGACCGGCTGGAAGATGGACGACGATTCCGCGTCCTTCGCCTCGGCGGTCGCCCTCAACGGCGTCAGCTCGCTGGCACCCGGCGAATCGGCGGTCTTCATCGAGGGCACGGCGGCCACCGCCGAAGCCTTCAAGACCACCTGGTTCGGCGCCAGCCCGCCGGCCGGCTTCAAGATCGGCTTCTACTCGGGCTCCGGCGTCGGTCTCAGCACCGGCGGCGACCAGGTCAACATCTTCAACGCCGCCGAAGCCCGCGTGACCGGGGTCGCCTTCGGCGCCTCGACGACGGGACAGACCTTCGACAACACGGCTGCGGCCGGCTCAGCCACGGCGCCGCTGCCGGTGCTGACGACGCTCAGCAGCGCCGGCGTCAACGGTGCCTTCACCGTCGGCAGCGAAACCGGCTCGCCGGGGGTCGCCCCGGTGAAGACGCCGGTGATCGTCTCCGAGGTCGCCCCCTGGGGCAGCGGCACCGAAGCCAGCGCCTACGCCGCCGACTGGTGGGAGCTGACCAACATCAGCAGCCAGACGGTCGACCTGACCGGCTGGAAGATGGACGACGAATCGAACAGCTTCGGCGTGGCGGTCGCCCTCAACGGCGTCAGCTCGCTGGCGCCCGGCGAATCGGCGATCTTCATCGAAGGCGAATCGGCCAAGGCGTCGCTGTTCAAAACCTTCTGGTTCGGTTCCAGCGTTCCCGCCGGCTTCCAGATCGGCACCTACTCGGGCGCCGGCGTCGGGCTCGGGACCGGCGGCGATCAGGTCAACGTCTTCAACAGCGAAGGCGCCCACCTGACCGGCGTCAAATTCGGCGCCTCGACGACCAACGTCTCCTTCGACAACGCGGCGGGCCTGGGCAGCTACGGGGCGCCACCGGCGATCTCGACCCTGAGCGTCTCCGGCGTCAACGGCGCGTTCGTCGCCCACGACGAGACCGGCTCGCCGGGCAGGATCAAAACCGTGGTGGTGCCGCCCCTCCCCTCGGTCAAGATCACCGAGGTCTCCTCGGCCTCCAGCTCGAACACCACCTACAAAGCGGACTGGTGGGAGCTGACCAACACTGGCGCGACCACGGTCAGCCTCGAAGGCTGGAAGATGGACGACGACTCCAGCGCCTTTGCCTCGGCGGTCGCCCTCACCGGCGTCACCAGCATCGCCGCCGGCGAATCGGTCGTCTTCATCGAGGGCACGGCGGCCACCGCCGAAGCCTTCAAGACCACCTGGTTCGGCGCCAGCCCGCCGGCCGGCTTCAAGATCGGCTCCTATTCGGGCTCGGGCGTCGGCCTCAGCTCCAGCGGCGACCAGGTCAACGTCTTCAACTCCGAAGGCACCAAGGTCACCGGAGTGCGCTTCGGCGCGGCCGGCGCCAACACCAGCTTCGACAACGCGGCCGGCATCGGCAGCCCGACCGAAAGCCCGCCGCCGCTGATCTCCACCCTCAGCGTCAACGGGGTCAACGGCGCCTTCGTCGCCAGCGGCGAAACCGGCTCGCCTGGGACGATCAAAAACCCGCCCCCGCCGCTCCCCTCGGTCAAGATCACCGAGGCCTCCTCGACCTCGAGCTCCAACACCAGCTACAAAGCCGACTTCTGGGAGCTGACCAACACGGGCGCGAGCACGGTCAGCCTCGAAGGCTGGAAGATGGATGACGACTCGAGCTCGTTCGCTGCGGCCGTCGCCCTCAACGGCGTCACCAGCCTCGCCGCGGGCGAGTCGGCGATCTTCGTCGAAGGCACGGCCAGCACCGCCGAAGCCTTCAAGACCGCCTGGTTCGGCGCCAGCCCGCCGGCCGGATTCAAGATCGGCACCTACTCGGGCTCGGGCGTCGGTCTCAGCTCCAGCGGCGACCAGGTCAACGTCTTCAACTCCGAAGGCACCAAGGTGACCGGTGTCCGCTTCGGCGCCGGAACCGCCGGCGTCAGCTTCGACAACGCGGCCGGCATCGGCAGCCCCACCGAATCGCCGCCGCCGCTGATCTCCACGCTCAGCGTCTCCGGCGTCAACGGCGCCTTCGTCGCCAGCGGCGAAACCGGCTCGCCGGGGACCGTCGTCAACCACCCGCCGGTCAAAGTGACGGGCCCGGCGGCGAGCGGCTCCACCTACGTCGGGTCCAGCCTCAGCTGCGATCCCGGCAGCTGGAACGGCGTGCCCGCTCCGAGCTTCGGCTACCAATGGCTCAGCAACGGGTCCCCGATCGGCTCGGCGACCTCTTCTTCCTACACGACGACGGCCGCCGACGCTGGTGCCGCGATCAGCTGCGAAGTGACGGCGACGAACGCCTCCGGCTCGGTCTCCGCCATCTCGAACGCGATCCAGATCCCGGTCCGGGGCTGCAACGGGGTCTCGATCACCGGCGCCGGGACGACGACCCAGAGTGACGCCCAGCAGACGGTCTGGGGCCCGGTCTTCCCGGTCTCCGTTTGCCCGAGCGGGCCGACCGTCACCTACCAGCCGACCTCCGGGTCCGCGGCGCTGGCCGCATGGAAGGCGGACGGCGCCGCCGGCCCGGTCGACAACGGGCTCTCGTTCCTCGGCACCGATGGCGCTCCGAGCGCCGGCGGGATCGCCAACATCGAATCCGCCGCCGGCGTGGGCACGCACGCCCTGATCATCCCGGTCGCCCAGTCCGCGATCGCGATCGTCGTCAACCCGCCGGCTGGCTGCCAGCTCGGCCAGATCACCAACAAGCAGCTCGAGAACACCTTCCGCGGCAACGTCAAGACGTGGGAGAAGTTCGACGGCCACAAAGGCGCCGGCTGCCAGAGCTTCCCGCTGACGCGGGTGGTCGGCGGTGCGATGGAGCCCCAGTTCCGCAGCTACCTCGCCGGCATCAACCCGGCCAGCCTGGCCTGCACGGCGCCGGCCGTGGGCTGGTCCAGCTTCGCCTGGCCGAAGAGCGGCGTCGGCGGCTGCAAGCCGACCCAGCTCAGCTCCCTGGTTCAGGTCAGCGGCGACAAGGGTGCCGACGTCGTCGCCCAGGTCAACGCGATTGAGGGCTCGATCGGCTTCGCGCCCCTGGCCGACGTCGAAGACGGCAGGAGCGGCGACACCCACTCGCTGCAACTGCAGAACAACGGCATGGTCAAGTACGCCAACGGCAGCTTCGCCGGGCCGGCGACCGAATCCGAAGGCGCCAACTGCGAGGCGGCCTCCTACAACGTGCCCAACGGCGCCCGCCCCGGCCAGTCGGGCGAGTCCGCCGACTGGACCGGCGTCTCCGGAGCGGATCGCAACATCCGCGCCACCAGCGGCAGCATGGAGGCCTACTCCCTGTGTGAGCTGACCTACGTCGTCGCCCTGGACGGCTACGGCCAGGCCGGCTTCACCCAGGCCCAGGCGGCGACCGCCGAGGGCTACCTCGCCAACTACGTCACCACCGCCCAGGGTCAAGAAGACCTCGCGAACGCCGCCGCCTGGCTCGCGCCCCTGCCCTCCAGCGGCACCCCCGCCCACGACGTCCTCGGCGCCGCCCAGCTCTCGGCCTCCAAGATCGGCTTCTAGACAAGCAGCCAGCCACCCACGACCGGCCCACCTCGCCTAGAATCCAACGACCTGCAACGAGGCGAGCGACCGGGGCGCAGCGGCAATCCAGGGAGAAGTCACCGACCTCCCCCCAGAGACCCAACCCGCCCCAAGACCCCGCCCACCGCAGACATAAGCGCCCGTAGCTCAGTGGTCAACGGGTCCTTTCGGGGGCCCAAAGAGCGTCGGTCTTTCAAGCCGAAGGTCGCGGGTTCGACTCCCGTCGGGCGCATTCCCTGCCGTTCCGCTCGGTGGGTCGTGTCCGCTTGGCACAGAGCCGGGCGGCCAGCTTTACATCAAGGAACATTCCACGTTCCCGGAGAAGGTCGCCATCGATGCCTTCAGGCTGCCGGCGGCAACTGCCAGCTCCAGGGCTTCGTTTTGTGATCGAGCGGGGGTACGAAGTAGTAGCCGCCACCCAGAACCTGCTCGCCGAGCTTTTCGAAGAGCAGGGCATCGATGCCTTTGCCGGGCTCTGGGAAGTCGGGGTTCCGCATCCAGCCGCGGAATATGAACTCAAACTGGGTCGAAATCGTGCGGGCGAAGGCGATAAAGATCAGGCCACGGCGCAGGCCGCCATCGGCCGGCGCGATCAACGGGTAGCCGCGGCGGAAGATGCGGCGCTTGGCGTCGACCGCGCTCCCGCGCGGATTGGCCTTGCGGATGTGGGCGGTGACCGCGACTTTCTGGTTGTCCTGTTCACTCGCGAACGCAGGTTCTTTCTTAAGGTCGGCGTCGCTGTCTTCGAGGTCGAGGCTTGCCCCGTGGACCTTGAAGCGACCGACGGCGGCCTCCTGCGCGTTCTGGGAGAGGTCGTCCCAAGTAGTGGAGTCGAAGGTGCTGACGCGGACGGTCATGTAAGTGCCACCTTTCGCCCAGTCTGGCTCGCGGGCCGGCTTGTCGGGAAGGTCGGCCGGGAAATGGGGACCCTGACCCGGCTGGCCGCCGCCGTAGGGGCTGACTTCTTCGCTCGGCGGTTCGCTCGGCGGTTTGTCGGGGTAGTCACCGACCTTCGCAGGGTCGACGAACACGAGCTCAGCGTCGGAGTCGGAGTTACGCGGATCGAGGTTCGAGGTACCGTCGAGGAACCCGATCAATGCCCGACCCTCGCGTCGGGAGGTGCGACCGGGGCGGCTGTTGTAGCGCTGGGAGCCAATCGTCGTCGCGACGACCGCAAATTCATGGCCGAGCTCCTCCTCGATGCGGCGGACGACGTGCTCGCAGATGTAGAGGTTGTCGGCACAGATCTGCAGGATCAGGTCACCTGAGTCAGGGTTACTCGGGGTGTCGCCGAGCTTTTCCCAAGGAATCGGGCGCAGATCCTGGGGGCGGTCTTCGGCGCTGACGCCGAGACGGTCGAAGCCGGTGGATGAGATACCGACGGTGATCGTCAGGTGGGCGCGATCATAACCGTCGACGAAGCCGAGCTCGCCAGTCTCAGCCGAGGGCTCCTCCTTCGCCTCCGGCGGGTTTTCGGGGTCGAGGTCTGAGCGGAGCTCCCGTTCGACAACATTCGACAGCGCGGCGAGGGAGGCACGGGCTCCTGGGGCATCTTCGTGGAGGAACCGAAGGGTCGCGAGCACCAAATGCTCAGGTGGGCGGTTGGTGATGCCTGGCTGTTGAAAGTTCATCATGGTTGTTCTAATAGCTCCCCGGTCGCGAATTGCTAATACGAATATTGGTTCGTGATAGCGAACTCTAGCTGATCGCCACTGCTCGTGTCAAAATCCCGTACCAGAGTTCGTGATGACGAAGCCAGAACAGCTCTCACTCTTCGAGGAAACTCGGAAAGCCGAGCCGGCAATGAGTGACGAGGGGATAATGCGGGTCCTCTGCGATGAGCTGCTCGAAGAAGGCGAAGTCATGGGCCCACCCACCCCACTTGAGATGCTCGCGTCGTTTCGCGGGATCAACGAGATCGAGGTTGCCGACCAGCCCTTCTCCGGAGTGCTGGCTCCATACGAGGGCGGGCTTGCAGTGCGAGTGCGCCGTGCGGACGGACGCGTGCGGCAGCGATTCACGATCGGCCATGAGATGGGCCACACCTTGCTACCTTGGTTTCGCCAGGCCCGCCAGTACCGCTGCAACGGCGAACAGACCTGGCTTGAGCGCATGTGCGATGTGGCCGGCGCTGAGTTGCTACTCCCGCGGCGCTTCTTCGCGCCGCGGATGGCCGCGGGCGATTTTAACCTTGAGACGATCGAGGATCTAGCCGGGCTGTTCGAGGCAAGCATTGAGGCAACCGCCCGCCGGGCGGTAACTCTGCATTCTGAGCCGGCGATGCTGCTCGTTCTCAGCGACCGTCATAAGCCCTCTGAGGCAGGACGCGAGAAGGAGTTGCCGTCGCGGCTGCGACTCGATTACAGCATCCGCTGGGGTGACTGGCCGTTTGTAAAGCCGCATAAATCCGCGAACGAGGCGGGGTTGGCCAGAGCCCTGCGGGGCGAGATCTTGGACGAGCGGGGGAGCATCGACGAGCTTTGCGCCGATGCGATTGGGGCGGTGAGGATCAGTGCCAAGCGATATGGGAGGGATGGAAGGGTGCTTGCCCTGGTTCGTCGCGCGAAATGAGCAGCATTAGAAGAGGTGGCTAGGCATGGCGAACAACAGGAGCATCGGCACTCGGATTAAGCGGTATCGAGAGGAACGGGGAATGAGCGCGACCGAGCTGGCAACGGCGGCAAAAATCTCTAAGAGCTACCTCTCAGAGTTGGAAAACCCCAAGGAGGGAACTAAGCAGCCCTCGGCCAGCAAGCTCTACGCGATCGCCAAGGCTCTCGGAGTCGCGATGTCCGATTTGCTTGGCAAGCCGATCATCACCGCCCCCCCGAAAAACCCGCCAGCATCACTACAGAAGTTCGTCGAGCGGCATCCCGAGGTACCTCAGGGCGACATCGAAATGCTGAGCCAGATTCAGTTCCGTGGTGAGTCGCCGAGAAGCATCGAGCGCTGGGAGTTCATCTATCAAGCGATTCGGAATAGCAAGGCGATGGACGGCTGAATGTCACTTCTTTCGCATCGCCGCCTCGATCCCGCTTTCCAGTGCGGACGGCCTCCGTCCTTTCAAGTCACAGCCTTGCCCTTGGCGGCGGCGCTATTCGAGCAGTGACCGGGATGGCGGCAAGATCGTGGCGCAATGGCTGAGGCCGGCTTCTCGTGAACGTTCCCTTGATTCGGCCTCAAGTTGTTCGATGTTTGCCAGGGCCTTTGCGTGCTTGCTTCGGCTCCCAAGCTCTATTGCACGTTGAAGGGCCAGGACTTCGAGGCGGATCTGCCTTCGGATCGCGATCTCCGCGAGGAAGGGGTCGAAGCGCGTTGGGGGCGGCGTCACGCTTTCGAGGTCGTTGAGGTCCCAGCCGATGCCTCGGGCGATGAAGCCGAGGCGCTCGACCCTCGTCCGCCCCTCGGCGATCGCGCGGTGCATATTGCCCTGATGCTCGGTGCAGATTCGATTTGCGACCTGGCGGAAGGCCACGACTCTTTTCCCTTCGCCCGGAAACGTCCGCTCGGAGTCCGCCGTGAAGTGGTTGGCGAGACCGATCGCGACGGCGGCTACCGTCACGATTGCGGCAGCCGTCTCGATCCAGAGACGCGCGCCGCGAGCAACGCCGCGGCGACGGATGGCACTTCGAAGCTGCTGCAATCGGTTACGCGGTGCCATCGCAGGCTTCTCGCTAGATCTGGAGGACGGCGGGCTCCTGCGTCCCCTCGATAGGGATGGCGCGGATGTTCTCGGAGACCTTGTATTTGGCCGAAAAGAAGAAGCCGCCGCAGTCGTCTTTGACGTTGCAGCTCGCGCACTCGGCGTGGTACTCGTTCTTCCAATCGGAGATCGATCGAACCGTCCACGGCCAGATGGAGCGCGGGATCAGGCAGAGCTGGTGGTTGTAGATCATGGTGTGGATGCGGCTGCGGTCGAGGAGCGTGACCGCCTCGATCAGCTCGTCCGCGTACTCGGTCGGATCGATCCAGAGCTCGGGGATGTTGGCTCGCGCGAGGCCGATCATCTCCAGGCCCATTAATGCCACCTGATCGACGAAGGGCAGGTTGCGGGCGATGAACTCGGCGATTTCGGGAAGCGCCGGGGCGGTCTGCTTGTGGAGGGCGACTCGGATCTCGATGCGCTGGCCGAGCTGGGCGAGGTTGAGGATGCCCGGAATGGTTTGGTTGAACGCGCCCTTTGACTGCACGACGTAGTCGTGCCGGGCGGGCTCGGCTCCGTAGATCGGGATGCCCACCATCATGTTCGGGTTCTCGATCGACGCCCAGGCGGCGGCGAAGTCCGGATCGGCGAACCGAGTGCCGTTCGAGAGAACGTGGACCTGCGCCTCGGGATGGAGGTTGCGACAGAGCCGCAGCAGGTCGATTAGCTCCTGTCCGTAGAGGGTCGGCTCGCCCCCGGTGAAACCGATCTCGGCGACGTCGCGCGGCAGCAGCCGGAGCAGCTCGAATGCCTGGGCCAGCAGCTCGTCGTCCTCGCGCGTCTTCGGTGGCTGCGAGCACATCAAGCAGTAGTGGTTGCAGCGCTCGGTCAGGAGGATGCTGTTTTGGTGGCTCTGGTGACGCCACAGGACGCGGATGCGCTCACCGTCGTCGCTGACCGACACCACGTCGCCGCCACTGAGGTAGTCAAGATCCTCGGGCAGCCTCAGCCACGTTGCGTCCTGGTCTGGTCGGGATGCAGCGCTGCGTGAGAGATAGAGGTCGAAACCGTCCGGGGCTTGGCCGTCGTCTCCGGCGAGGAAGGCGCGTGAGTGACGCTGGGGCGTCAGCGTCGCGGCGTCGACCAGCTTCCAGACTCGGCGGGCGATGGGCGCGCTCAGCTCGACCTCAGTCGCTTTGCCCCGCAGCGCGATCAATGGCTTGCCCAGGTTTGGAACAGGGAACGGGTGAAGGCATCGCTTTCGTAGCGATCGAGCAGCAGCTTGAAGATCGCCATGTTGCGCCTGCAGAATCCGGAGGTTGGCTTCCGCCCGAGGAAGTCGCCGGTCGTCGCGTGGTGGTAGGTCGGATCGGCGCCGCAGTAGGGCTCGAAGGCGCAGTCGGAGCACATCGGCGCGCTCTGGGTGAAGGATTCCTCGAGCGGCCCGAGCAGGGCGTCGGACAGCATGATCTCCTCGTAGGAGTCTTGATGGAGATTGCCGAGCCGGAACGTCTTGTCACCCATCTCGGCGAGCATTCGCCCCTCGTCGGAGGCGTAGACGTCACCGTCGTAGTTGTAGACGATGGCCCCAATCCCGATGCCCGCCGGTGAGGTGAGGTCGACGTAGCCGGGATCGTCGTTGGTCAGCATCTTCTTGAGGACGATCGCGGAGTACTGCTCGACCATCGGGATGCCGGCGCGGTTCAGCTCGATGATGTAGTCGAGACCCTCCTCGAAGAACGGGAGCCAGGCATCGACGTCGTAGGCGGCGAAACTCTTCGTCTTGATCGCGAAGCCATAGGGCGAGAGCGGCCGCAGGAAGACACTCGTCAATCCCTGTTCGACGTAGACATCGATGATCTCGATGACCCGTCCGAGACTGGAGCGCGTCGTCGTCATCAGTGCGGAGACGCGGTCGACGCCGAGCTCCTCGCGGACGCGCTGGATCCCGGCGGTCGCCAGCTCCCAACTGTTTCGGCCGGGCCGAGGTCGGTTCTTGTTGTGGAGGTCGGCCGGGCCGTCGAGAGAGGTGGAGATGTAGACGTTGTTGGCGCGACAGAACTCGATTACCCGGTCGTCGAGGAGGGCGAGATTCGTGGCGATCACGAAACCGAGGTTCTTGCCCTCCGTCTCGTTGCGCTGTCGGGCCGTCGCGACCACCTCTTCAATCAGCTCGAAGTTGAGCAGCGGCTCTCCACCCTGGAACTCGATCTTGATGTTCTGAGAGGGGGAGCGAAAGACCGAATCGAGCGCGATGGCTGCCGTCTCTGAGCTCATGTCGTAGGCGCCCTTGTCAGAGCTTTGCCGCGAGACCTGGCAGTAGGGGCAGGAGTGCTCGCAGCGCAACGAGGCGACGAGGATGTGGAGGGCGGTGAATTCCGACAGGCGGCGGTAGCGCGTGCGGGCCTTGATCGCGAGGAGTTCGACGGGTAGGTCGTCACCGCTTTCACGTATCACGTGCTTGGCGCGTAGACGCCGAACTAGAGGCGAGTCGGCTGGTAGGTCCCCTTTGGAGAGCTGCCCGAACTCCTCGGCGTCAAGGAAGAGATGCTCGCCGACCAAATTGGTGACGAGGACCCGGCCGTTGATCCTCTCGAAGCGGAACGGGAGTAGCTGCCAGTCGGCGCTTTGCGCACGGTAGGCCTCGGGGTCGAGGAACTTAGCCATCGCTTTCGACGAGCCCGGTCTTCGAGAAGGCCACTGCCAGGACGAGATTGCGAACGTCCGCGGTCTCGCCGCGAATCCGCTCGCGCAGCACTTGATCGAGAACCTCGTTGCGAAGTTCGCCGATCAGCGCTTCGACATCTGCGTCGGGCTCGGCTGGATGGACGGTGACCTCGATTGAGCCCTCGCCAGCGGCGATGTCGCAAGAGATCCGGTCGGAGAGGCGATACGCGGCTCTTTGGACCGCATCGATGGATGCGGTCGAGCCGTCGAAGGAAACGTGTCCCGTCACCAGGCGCCCGCCAGCCTGACTCGGCGCTCAGCCGCCCGAGTAGTGCGACGAATGAGACGAGTGGGAGGAATGGGAGTAGTGGCCGCCACCCGAGGAGGAGTAATGCGAGTGGTGGCTGTGGTGCGAGTGATGACTGTGGTGGCTGTGATGTGAGTAATGCCCCATCGCCGTCGCGCTGCCGTTGCCGTTCGGAAGTGCCAGCAGCGGGGCCGCCGTCGCTCCGGTGGTCTGGGTAATCGCAGCCTGCGCTCGGCCAACGCTGAGGCCCGCATCGACCACCTTGGCTGGCGCACCCTGCGGGAACATCGCCGCGAGGGCGACACCCAGCGGTACGAGAAGTGGCTTCTTCTTCATGAATTGGTGACCATATGCGTACCGATATGTGACTGTCAAGCAGTCGGGCAGGCTGGTTCCAGGCGCTCGCTGGTCGTGAAACGGATTGGCCTGCGGCAAGGCCGCCATCCCCCCGCGCGTCGCTGCGCGCCGGAGCAATGCTGTACTCGATCCATGGTGGCGACTACGATCTTGGCTATGAGGGTGGCTGACGAAACCCTGATCGCCGAGGCGGGACGCCGTCTCGCTGCCGCTGCCCCTAACTCGGAGGTGATCCTGTTTGGGTCACACGCCCGGGGAGACGCCGGCCCGCATAGTGACGTCGACTTCCTCGTGGTCGAGCCGGAGGTCGCCGACGAGACTGAGGAGGCGGTGCGCTTGCACCGAACGCTGCGCGATCTGCGGCTGCCGGTCGATGTCATCGTGGTCAGCCGCGACTACGCTGATCGCTGGCGAGATGTGCGAGGCGGTCTCGTCCACGCGGCGCTGTCGCAGGGCCGTGTCCTCGTCGGATGAGCAAGACGCCAGATCTGCCAGGCGATTTGCTGACCCTTGCGCGTGAGGATCTTGTCGCCGCGGAAGCTCTGCATAACGACGAACGTGTCTCCGACTCGCCAGTGGGCTTTCACGCGCAGCAAGCGGTGGAGAAGGCTCTCAAGGCCGTGATCGCCAGCCGGGGTCTCGACTTTCCGTTCACTCACGATCTCGGTCTCCTCATGCAGCTCTGCGAGGACGCCGGCGTCGAGCTGCCGGCTGACCTCACCGAGGCCGACCGGCTCACGCCATACGCGGCAGCGATTCGCTATGGCCTGGGCAACCCGACGGCGGTCGGCGCCGAGCAGGCCATCCGCTGGGCAGCACTATCCATCAAGTGGGCAAACGCCGAGATCGAGGCGCGGGAGAGCGACCGAGATGTCTGACATCGCGAATCGGGATGTCAGACATCTCGGTCGAGCAGCTCCCCCGGACACAAGACAACTTGCGTCGCGGGTTGGTCGACGCAAGTTTTCGCCGGAAAGTTTGCGTTAGCCGCGAGATGATCGAAGGATGGGAAAGGCAATGACCGCCGATAGCAATCGCTCTCCCGCCGCCAAGGTGATGGACGAAGCGATCGACCTCGCGATCGAGGGCCGCTCGCCCTATCCCGAGCGCGCTGCATTCATCGATGCCGACACTCCTTCGGCCGGTCATGACATCGAGCGTGCCACGGACGAAGGGCTCGCGGTCGTTCTCGTCTCAACCGACGGCAGCACGCGGGTTCTCAAGCCGGAACTGGCGACGCCCTGATCGACGCCCGCCTTTGCGGGTCGCATTTCGGTCACATCGCAGCCGCAAACCGGCTCCTAGGGCCAACGCCCCCCGTCCTTTCAAGCCGAAGGTCGCGGGTTCGACTCCCGTCGGGCGCATCTCAGGATTCCGCTTGAACAAGCGGAATCGGCGCAACCCGACCCTCTCCGAAGTGCCTCAGAACCCCCGTGGGGCAAGCCCTGGGGCAAGGTGAGGTTCGAGACAGGTCTCCCGAAGGCCTTGAGAGGGCGCCCCCGTCCACCTACGTTGCTGCGCGACAACGCAAATCAAAACGGCCCCGGCGGCGGTGGAACGCCCCGGGGCCCGGCACCGAAGACAAGGCCTTCGATGCGCGAGAGAAGCTACCTGTCCCCGTCCCGAGCGGGGGAGCGCTTCGCGGCCGCCCTTCGGTGCCCGACCGGGAGGAGGGCGCCGTGCCCGAGCCAACTATCACCATCGACCGCGCGCAGCGCTCCGGCCTCTACGAGGCGGTCTGCAACCACCTCTCGGGCCTCGGCGACATCTGGCTCGCGCTGGAGGTCGAGGAAGACACCGACAGGGCGATCCGTATCTGCACCGAGTTCGTCGAGGACTTCTGGTTGCTCGGCGACATCGGCTGGGGGAGGGAGGTCGAGCCGCAGGAGTTCGGCCTGACGCTGAAGCCCGAGGTCCTGGCCCGGGTGCTGGTCCGTCTGCGCCGCGAAGCGGAGGAGGTCCTGGCGGGATCGCCGGAAGACCGCGAGGCCAGAGAGCAGGAGGCGGCGACCGATCGGCGCTTCCAGGTGGCGGCCTCGACCTGCTCGGCCCTGCTCGCCGAGCTCGGCCCCACGGCGGAGGCGTAGGTGATGCCAGCGCGAAGCAGCAGCGACGAGGCCGACCAGCTCACTGCCGTCGTCCTCCGCTTCGCCGAGAACGTCGTCGTCTCGCGTCGGCGCTCCGCGATCACCCAGGAGGACGCGGCCGGCAGAGCGGGCCTTCACCGCACGGAGATCAGCCTGCTCGAGCGCGGCCTGCGCGTTCCCGGCCTCGACACGATCGTCAGGGTCGCCGCCGGGGTGCAGGCCGAGCCCTGCGAGCTCCTCGCCGGGATGGCATGGCGGATCGACCCCAACCGCCTGCACGGAGCGAAGCCGCCGGCCGGCGGCTTCGAGGTCGCTCTCGGCAGCCGCTGGGAGGAGGTCCGATGATGGAGCGGCCCTCGCCGATCGCGGAGCACTTCGGCCGCCGGCTCTGGCGCCGCCGCCGGCTCGCCTGCCTGAGCCAAGAGGAGCTCTCTCGCCTGCTCGACATGCACCGCACCGAGATCAGCGCCCTGGAGCGCGGGCTCAGAACGCCGCGCCTGGACACGATCCTGAAGGTCGCCGCCGGGGTGGAGGCGAGCCCCTGCGACCTCCTCGCCGGGCTGCGCTGGCGGCCGGGCTCCCGCCAGCAGGTGGGCGGCGGCTACGGCGGGGACCGATGATGCGCAGGGGCGCGGATGCGCCCTGACCGAAAGCCCTCCTCCGAGGAGCTGCGGGAGCGATTCGGGCGAAACCTCCGCGAGTGCCGCAGGAGAGCGGGCATCAGCCAGTACGAGCTCGCCTTGCGGGCCGAGATCTCCCTGCCGGCGATCTCCCTCTTCGAGCTGGGACGCTCGCTGCCGCGGACCGACACCTTCCTGCGCCTCGCCGGCACGCTCGGAGTCTCCCCGAGCGAGCTGGTGGCCGGCGTTAAGTGGATGCCGGCCGAGACGGTGATGACGCCCGGAGAGTTCGAGGTTCCCGAGGACCCCGAGCTCGCCGCTGAAGTGGCGGAGCTGCGAGGGACCGCACCCGGCAGGAGGCGAGGATGAGCCGGGAGTCGCGGGCCAGGGAACTGACCTATGAGGCCAGGGCCCGGCTTGCCGACAACCTCTACCTACGCCGCCGCCGCGCCGGTCTCTCCCAGGAGCGCCTCGCCGAGCTGGCGCTGGTCTCCGCCGGGCAGATCGGCGCGATCGAGCTGGGCAAGTCGGTGGGGATGCTCGACAGTTGCGTGCGGCTTGCCGGGGCGCTCTCGATCAGCCTGGACGAGCTGCTCGCCGGGGTGAGATGGACTCCCGGGGAGATCGAGCTTGAGGTCGACGCGGGGTACGAGGTCGAGTTCGAGTCCTGAGGGAAGGACTGCGGGGCGTTGGGGCGCTTCGCCTGATGTACCGGGCGGGATGCGCTCCGATGCCAGCCCCCATAGCACAGATGTTTCACCAATTCGCGTTTGTACTTATGTACTTAGGCGCGTTTGTAGCCATCTGGCGGCGGCTGCAGTAGACCGACCTCACCAACGCAAACACACGCCCTCGCGACTGACTCATGCCGTCACGTCGCATCGGAGCCAAGGAGGCAATTGCAAGGTGAGGCAAGACGTAGGTGACAAGGTCAGAGCAGCCGACTCACGCCGAGCCCGGTGCGTCAGGCGCCCATGTGCGGGCGTTTCCCGTGGGATCTCCCGTGCCGTTTCCCCTGGGGTCTCCGCTTGTGTTTTCACGCCGTCGGGAGCGATCCGGGCCAGGGCCGCTTGCGGACTGCGTTTGCGAGCGCAGCGGCTCGCTGGCTTGTATTCCCCTGCGGGGAGTCCGCTCATGAGCGGGTCCGATCCGCGGGACGGAGTCCCGCTCGCTCCCACCGCGCTCGCCGTCCCGGTCACCGACGCCTCGCGGCGGGCACGCTCGGTCCCGAGGCCCGCGGGTCGCCCCGCCGCCGACAGCCTCGCCGTGGCTCTGCTGTCCTTCGCCTCTGCGCTGATCGCGCCCCGCCTCGCTGTCGCTCGGCGGTCGCTGGCTCACCGCGTGGCGCTGCTCGCGGTCCCCGCCGATTCCCGAGGCCTGCGGTGACCGGGGCTCCGAGGGGCGCAGGCGAGCCGGGGCGGATCGCGGCGGCGATCCTCGAAGGCGTCGGCCATCATCGGCTGCTCCTCACCCGTCAGGTTCGCGATCTGCATGCCGACGGGGTCTCGCGCCAGCGGGTCCACCGCGTGCTCGCCGGCCTGCGCGTGGCGGGGCTGGTGGCCGGCACCCCGGGCGAGCGGGGGCGGCTGCTCTGGCACCTGACCGAGCAGGGCGCCGACGCCCTCGACGCTGTCCCCGGCCTGGCCGAGACCCGCCGCAAGGTGATCGCCCCCGAGCAGGCCGCCGGCCCGCTGCGGGAGCACACGATCGCCGTCAACGACGCCGGCCTCGCCATCCTGCGCGCCGCACGGGAGCGCGGCGATGAGTTCGGCCCGTTCGACTGGCGCCACGAGGTCGCCCACTCGCTGGGGCCGCCGCCGGGGCGGCGGGCGCCCGAGCAGCTGATCTGCGACGCGGTCCTCGACTACCAGCTCGCCGAAGGCGGCGGACGGTCCTCGATCGTCTACCGCTTCGTCGAGGTCGATCGCGCCAACCGCTCGGCCGCCGACCTGGCCCGCCAGATCGCGCGCTACGGTCGCCTCTACCGCCGCAGGGTCCCGGGCGAGGCCGGGCACGGGTCGGTCGTCCTCTGGGAGCGGCTCTACCCGGTGTTCCCGGCCGTCCTCGTCGTCCTCGCCGGGCGCTCCCGCGAGCGGCTCGAGGATCGCCGCCGGACCGTCCTCGCGCTCTGCCGCCAGGACCCCGACCTGGCGGGCTCGCCCGAGGTCGAGGTCTCGATCTGCCTGCTCGCCGACCTCGATGCCCTCGGCCCGTTCGCGCCGATCTGCCGCACCGTCGCCGACCCTGGGACCGCGGTCGACTGGCTGGGGGAAGGCGGCCGGTGAGCCCCAGGCCGGCGCCGAGCGGGCGGCCCCGACCGGCGGGGATGCCGGCGCTGCGGGTGGACGAGCGCTTCGTCGATGCCCTCGCCGCCGCCCTGGCGGACCGGGTCGCGCGGCGACTGGAGGCCGTGCGCGGCAAGGGAGCCGGTCTGCTGGGCACCGACGCCGCGGCCCGCTACCTCGGCACCACGCGCAGGCGCATCCACGAACTCACCAGCGCCCGATTGCTGCGGCCCGACGGCCGCGACGGCCGCCGGCCCCTCTACCGGCGGGAATCGCTCGATCGCTACGCGGAAGCGGGAGGGGGTGGCGATGCGCGGTAGACGGGCTCGGGAGTTTCGGGAGCGGCTTGGCGCCGACTTTCGCCCTTGGGACCGGGGGTCGGTCCATGTAACGTTTTGTCCGTCAACTGAAAATGGGGCGGCGCCGCGACAACGGCCCGCCCCCGGCTCACGAGGTGATGACTCATGAGCGTTTCCCAGGATACGTCGGCCCCTGCGGCCGATCCACGCAGCCGCGACAAGCGGCGGCTGCGAAAGACCAAGACCCCGGGCGTGTACCGGCGGGTCGACGGCGAGGGCGCGACGGTCGGCTACGTCGCCGTGATCGAAGTGGCCGGCAAGCAGCGCAAGCGGAGCGCCCGCACCTACGAGGAGGCGCGGCGGATCAAGCGGGGGAGCGAGAGCGACCGCGACCGGGGCGTGCTGCAGCCGAACACGGCGATCACGTTCCTTCAGTACCTCGACGAGTGGGTCGAGCGCTACCGGGGCCAGGGCCGCGGCTTCCGGGAGAACACCCGCGACGAATACCGGCGCCTGATCCACTGCCACGCCCGCCACTACTTCTCCAAGCGGCTGAAGCTGACCGACGTCACCACCTACGAGCTGGCCCGGTTCGTGGACTGGCTCCGCGACGAGGACGAGCAGGGCAAGCGGATCGCCGACTCGACGATCGCCAACGTGATGATGCCGCTTCGCTCCGCCCTCGCCACCGCGACGCGCGAGGGCCTGATCCGCCACAACCCCTCCCGCGGCCTCGTGCTTCCCCGGGAGCCCGAGCAGAATCACGAGGACGACGAGGAGACCGTCAAGGTCTTCAGCCGCGAGCAGCTCTCGGCGCTTCTCGCGATGGCGCCCGAGCCGCACCGGCTCCTCTTCGAGGTGCTCGCAGGCTGCGGCCTGAGGATCAGTGAGGCCATCGGCCTGCAGCGCCTGCACGTCCTGCTCGACGAGCCCCCGCCGGAGATCTGCGTCCGCCGCGCGTTGGTCAAAGGCCGGATCGGACCCCCGAAGTCCAAGTACGGCCGCCGCGACGTTCCGCTGACGCCGCGGCTCGCCAGGAAGCTGCGCGAGCACCTGGGTGCCGACGCGGAGGACTCCGCCGCCCTCGCCTTCGTCAACGAGGCAGGCGGGCCGATCGACCCCAACAACCTGCGCCGCAGAATCCTGAAGCCCCTGGTCCAGGAGGTCGGAGCGCCGTGGGCCGGCTTCCACACCTTCCGCCACACGTTCGCGTCCATGCACCTGAGCAACGGCACGAACATCGTGCAACTAAGCCGCGTACTCGGCCACCACTCTCCGGCCTTCACGCTGTCGCGCTACACGCATCTGCTGCCAGGAGAGGCGGTGCCTGCGCTTGAGGTCCAAGGGTCGCCGGGCTTAGGAGGCCATCGAAGAGCACTGCATTTCCCAGCCTCCTGAGTGTTCGATCGTTCGGGGGAAAGAGCGCTTTCAGGGGGCTTGGCCGTTAGGCGGCCAGGCGGCCGACGGTACCGGGTCCGGACGCCTCCGATGCGGCAATGCTCCCCTGTCCACGGTCGGCGGTCGAGGTGACGATGCCGGCTCGGGCGCGTTCCGCGATCAGCTCTTCCTCTTCCACGAAGGAGGCGTATCGACCGGCCAGGGCATAGGGGCGGGCGATCGCGCCGCTACCGGTGAGATGAAGTCGCACGCCCAGGATCGAGAACAGTTCCTCGAGACGGGTCTCCACGGCGGGTCCGTGGATCAGGAAGCGAAAGCGGTGACCGGTCTGCCGGTCGAAGCGGCGCAGCAACTCGACCTGGCGCCTCCATTCCGCGGGCTGCTTCACCGCGAGGTCCATCGCGACCAGCTCGAGGCCGGCTTGCGTGCCCGCCCATCCGGCAATCCGATCGGCGTCGGCCTCGCACAGCCAGGCGAGACGGGGCGC
Source organism: Solirubrobacterales bacterium (assembly GCA_035542315.1). Classification (GTDB taxonomy): domain Bacteria; phylum Actinomycetota; class Thermoleophilia; order Solirubrobacterales; family 70-9; genus VAYN01. The sequence goes on from DATKLT010000083.1 coordinate 46,795, forward strand.
GGTCGGCACGCCCGCCCATTGCAGTAGGGAGAAGAAGGCAAACGAGCGCTTCAGGTTGTAGAGAAACTCCGCCGGCGGGTGATTGGGCCGCGATGAAAAGGAGGGCGGGGTGACCAGCTCGTAGCCGGCCTCGGAGATCTGGGTGACGATCCGGCGCCGCTGCGCCCAGAGGATCTCCATCAGCGGATCGGCGCCGAACAGGGTCAACACGAGCCGTTGGTCGGCACGCAAGTCGAGAATCTCGCGCAGGTCGTCGGCGGCTAGGACGCTCCGCCTCCCGGCGATCACCTGATCCGGTCCGACGGCGTAGAAGTCGCGGTGGAGCTGCCCGCGAAGCGAGCGGCGAGCCCTTACCCTCGGCGTTAGGAGAGGCAGCCTCGCGGTTGGCCGCCGCAGCACCCCCACGTCGCCGAGGCCGCCGCCGCCCACCTCCCGCATGTAGTCCGCAAGGTCGGGGCGGACGCCGTGCATGACGTTCGGCCCACCGTAGCGGTGGTCACCGAAGTGGGGCTGGCAGGGCAGAACCTGGCGATCCTGGCAGATCGCCTCGAGGGGGCAGTCGCGGCAGTAGTGACGCAAATCGACCTCAAGTCGGAGCTGCCCGGTCACTAGGCCCTCTCCGCCCCCTTGACTGTGACCCGCGCGCGGCGTCCCTCGAGGTCGACCTGATCGACGAAGCCCGAGAAGCGAAAGCCCTCGACCAGACAATGGGTCAGCCCGCCGGCCAGAGGATCGTCGAGCTCACCCACCTCCTCTCCGTCGGCGACGACCCACGGCGGCGAGCCGAGCCCGATCGAGACGGCCACCCCGATTTCCAGCTCGGCCCCAGCTCGCAGTCGCACCCCGAGGGTGTGGGTGCGCAGGCAGAAGTCGGTTGGCGCCGCCTCCCCACCGCCGACGTCGAGGACGGCACCTGCCGGTGCCTTCGCGGTTTCGCGGCTGTCCTTCGGTCCGTTTCCCATCTCGTCGATTTCCTTTCGGGTGTCCTTGTCCTGGGCTTTCCGGGGCGGACCTTTGGCCCGCCCCGGCTGGCAGCCCTCAGTGACGCGTGTCGCGCGGCGGGAACGGGTCGTTCCCGTAGCTGTCGGAGTCGCGGATCCGGCCGTGACGGTCGTGGATCACCACCTCGGTGCCCTGGTTGCGGGCGATGCTGCGGGCGGCGTCGATCGCTTCCGACTGGGTGCGGTGGTGGGAGCTATCGCGGACGTTGCCCTCGCCCCGCACCCCCCAACCGTCCTCGCGCCGGACCACGTGCTGTTTCTTTCCAGACATTCGTTCGCTCCTTCGGCGAAATCGGGAGAAGCGCTCCGGGGCGGCGCGTATACTCCGACTACGGAGAGCTTCACCATTTGTGAACTCAATCTCCACGAATGGTAAAGCGACGAGAGGACGATGTGGGCGTAACCGACGGCGGAACGGGGAAGACGTAGCTCGTGGACGCTTTCAGCGAACTCGAAGCGAGGCTCTCAGACCAGATCGGTGCCCGCCTCCGCCAGGCCCGGGAGGACAAAGGTCTCTCTCAGAAGGAGTTCGGCGAGGCGATGGGCTATGGGGCCTCGATGATCTCCGCCTTTGAGGGCGGGTCTCGAAGGATGAAGATCGAGGATCTCACCCGCGCGTGCATCGTCCTCGACAAGCCGCCGGAGTTCTTCCTCGGTGAGATCTCAACGCCAACCCGGCGCGAGCCCGTGGGCCTGAGCCTCCGCGCCGATCTGGAGACCCTGCCTGGCGAGGATCTCGCTGGCGCGGTCGAGCGACTCCTTGAGGAGATCGAAGCCGACCTCCCCTCCGGCGGTCCGGTCGTCGACCTTCGGGAACTTCGGCCGGAGGTCGCCGCGCGAGAGGTGCTGCAGATTGCAGGTATTGACCGGCCGCAGGTCGAGATGAAAGACGTATGCCGGGCGCTCGGGATCCCGATCTACCGGCGCCCACTTCCCGACTCGCTCTCCGCCGCGGTGATGAACATCGACGATGACGCGTTCGTCATAGCGGTGAACAGGGATCACTCTCCGAAACGGCGACGCTTCAGCGTCGCGCACGAGGTCGGGCACGCCGTGCTAAGGCATGCCGCCGGCTACTACCTCGAGTACAAGGTCGATGATCATTGGGAGCCGCCCGGTTACAGCTACTTTGACGAGCGGGAGGCAAACGCCTTCGCCGCCGCCCTGCTGATGGATGAACGGTGGGTGCGCGAGGATTTCGCGGATGGCATAAGGGACGTCACGGATCTGGCTCAGCGATACGCGGTGTCCTCGGAGGCCATGGGCTTCCGGCTTCGGAATCTCGGCCTCGACTGACGTGTCGCGGCGTCGGGAGGCGGAGGCGAGGGCAGATCCGACGCCGACTTAGGGGATATAGCGCAATATTGGGTGCTCGGCATGCTCCGCTGCGAGCGCCTCACGCAGAGGGCTGGCTAACTCCTCGGTGACCCCGAAGAGGAAGCCGACGTGGGAGGTGCGGGCGGCGAAGGTGTCGAACTTTGGGCCAAGGGCGGCCCGCAGTCGGGACAGCGAAGCCTCAACGTACGGGTCGCGCTGTACGCGGGGGAAGTGCTGGTAAATAAGGATTGAGGCTCCGGCATCGGCGAAGGGGCCGAGCTCGTCAAGGTAGACGTACTTCTCTGCCCCGCGCTTCCCCTTCGGCGTGCTCGTCACCTCGAGACCGTTGTCGGGGTCGAAGAAGACGAGGGATCCCGGGCCGGCGGCGGCCGCGATCGGCTGGAAGTAAGCCAACCGCGCGTCGGCGCCACGCGGAACCTTCTCCGGGAAGAAGCTCGCACGGGGCAGCAGTCCCGAGCCCTCGACCGCAGCCAGGGTCCGGTTCCCCGACGCAACCAGCTCAGCGAGTCCATCTAGCAAGACGGGGTCATACTCCCGCCACTCGTGAAGGTCGAGGTAGCCGATCTTCGACCCGTCGCCGAGGCCGTCGTCCTCAGTCAGCATCCAGGCGACGATGATCTCCTCAAAGACCTGGGCGCAGAGGCGCAGAAGGAGGTACTTCGCGAAGTCGTTCTGGTCACCCACGTACTGGTTCTTCACAGAACGCAGCCTCGCAGATGGTGCCGCCGTCCCGGGGCGTAGCATGAGGTCATGCCAGCCACCGTGATCGTCGGCGGCCAGTTCGGATCGGAGGGCAAGGGCAAGGTCGCCCAGTTCTGGGCACGTGGGTCCTCAGCGCGCGCCGCCGTCCGGGTCGGCGGCTCAAACTCAGGCCACACCACCATCGAGACCCTGGGGGCCGGCCGGCACGTCTTGCGTCAGCTGCCCACCGCCGCTGTACTTCCGGACGTCGTCTGCGTCCTTCCGCCAGGGTCCTATGTCGACCCCGAGATTCTCTTGCGTGAGATCCGGGAAATAGACCTCCCGCCCGAGCGGCTCATCATCGATCCGAAGGCGATGCTGATCACCCCAGAGGACATTGACGTCGAGCGACAGAGCGATCTCACTGCGAGGATCGGCTCGACCGCAAGCGGCACGGGCGCCGCCGTCACCAGGCGGATCGCTCGCCTCGGCCGCGACCATCTGGCCGCCAGTCACCCTGGCCTAGAGCCCTATCTGGCCTCGACCGCCGAGATCCTGCGGGACATGCTTGACCGTGGCGAGCGCGTCATCCTCGAGGGGACGCAAGGCTTTGGCCTCTCGCTTCTGCACTCCCCTCACTATCCGAAGACGACCTCCCGCGACACCACTGCGGCCGGTGTCGTTGCAGAGACCGGGCTGAGTCCGCTCGATGTCGACGAGGTAGTCCTGGTACTCCGCGCGTTCCCGATCCGCGTCGCCGGAGATTCCGGGCCCTTCGGTGCGCCCGAGATCGATTGGGGAACGATTGCCGCCGAGGGCGGCCACGCGGAGGCTCTCGCGGAGTTCACTTCGGTCACCGGCCGTCTGCGCCGAGTCGCCCGCTTCGACCCAGAGATCGTCCGTGAAGCCATCAGCGTCAATCGGCCGAGTGCCATCGTCCTTAACCACGTTGACTACTTCGATGCGGCAAGCGAAGGTGCCCTCACGGAGAAGACCTCGCTCTTCGTCGCAGGGATCGCCAAGCAGATTGGGCGAGCGCCGGACTACGTTGGCCTCGCGCCCGATGGCCTCCTGCGATACGAACCGGCGCGCAGACCCACGGTCGCCACCTGAACCTGGCGGCCGTCGATGTCGACCGAGCCAGCATCCGAGGGTTCCTCTCGCTTTGCTGAGACCGAGCAGCAGGCCGAAGAACGCTTTGGGGCCACCCGCGGGGCCGATCCGTTCCCGAATGTGGCACCGGCGCTCCTGAACACCGCCGATCTCCTCGACTATGTCGCGACGACCGGGATGATCTATCCGTTCGAGATCCCGGCAAAGCCCGAGGAAACGCTCAAGCCGGCCTCCTGTGCGATACGGCTCGGCGGCGAGGTGGTCTATTGGGACACCGATGCGGTGGCCGACCCGGACTCAGACGAGGACAGCAAACCTAGGAAAGTCAAGACAACGCTCGGGCCCGGCGATGAGCTGATCCTCCGCCGGAACTCGATCGTCTACGTGACGCTCGAGCCGATGCTCCGCCTTCCCGACTACATCGCTGCTCGCTTCAACTTGACCATCCGTGATATCTACCGTGGAATCCTTGTCGGTACCGGGCCTCTCGTCGATCCGGGCTTCACTGGTCGCCTGTCACTTCCTCTCCACAATCTCACCTACAACGACTACACGATCGTCGGTGGTGAACCGCTGGTCTGGATGGAGTTCACCAAGATCAGTCCAAACGACCGCTGGGCCAACGGCAGAACGACGCCGCCCCGAGAAGGGCGCTACGTCGAGTTTCCTTCGCTGAAGAACAAGCGGAAAAGTGTCGATGACTATTTGCGCCACGCGTACCCCGGCTCGATCACCAGTTCGATTCCGCGTCTCGTCACCCGTGCCAAGGCGGCGGCGGTGGCGGCAGCCGCCTCCGTACGCCGCCAACAGCGCATCTTCGGCGGCATCTCCCTCGCCGGCGCGGTCGTCGTCATTGTCTCGATCGCCGCCATGCTGATCGCCACCGTCACCGTCCTGCACGACGATGTCGATAGCCGGTCCGACGTCTCGACGAGGGTGGACTCACTGACGCGGAAGATTCACCGCTTGGAAAAGCAGGAGAAAGCCCTGGAAGCTAGGGCGTCCCGGACTGGGGCCTCCCCCCAGGGGACTGGAGGCTCAGGGTAGGTGTAGTAGCACGGCATCCCTCGTCGCCGCGGGGACGCTTCGTCCGGTGTCGAGTACCAGGTTGGCTTGTACCGCGAGTTCTTCGACTGCGGCCTCGGTCGGGTTCGCCCGTAGGTCGGCCAAGTTCGGGAACTCGAGTGTCGGGCTAAGACTGATCCTCTCCTCGTATCGGGCGGTAAGGATCTTGGTGTCCGCGCGCAGGTGCACATGAAAAGTAGCGGCAAGACCGCATAGGGCTTCGAGCTGCGCGTAGTTTCGGATCGCGTCAACCACAACCGGACCGTGCACCTGGCTTCGCATCGCTGCGACCTTCTCGGCCACCCATGCGCCGCCTCGTTCCCGATCGAGTCGATCGCCGGCGGCCTGCAGTTCGGCGCGGCTCAGTTCCTCGGGCCGTCGGCCGAGATGATTGGCGATCAGCATCCGCGTGGTCAGGACCTGTGCTCCGCAAGCGGATCCAAGGCCCCGTCCCAAAGTGGTCTTCCCGGCGCAGACCGGTCCCGAGATGGCCACGATCCTCCGCCTATCCATGTGCATGCCCCGAATGTAGAGATGGCCACCGTCGGCATCGTCCAGGGCGGAGCGAAGCTGGCGTGGGCCTCGTCTGGGCCGTGTCAGGTGATCGCCGCAGATCTACATAGTTCCGCGTTATCGAGCGTTGCGGGCCTCAGTGGATGGCGTGGCGGACGTCAGACATCGTGCTTGGATCACGCGCCGACTCGGCGATGAGGGTGTCAACGGCGGCTGAGCTTTCGACGAGCGGCCAAGGCGCACGCGTCAACACCGCGTTCCCGAGGATGGGTTGGCCCGAAATGCTCGCAATAAAGACTGACTATTATTCCTTCAAATCTCGGGCAACTTCCTACCCACTACTGATTCTTACATTCCGGTTTGTCAACTAGATCCGAGCCTGTGACTCTAGGCTGGACAGCAACATTTTGAGGACCACTCCGGCAGGGGCCGGTCGTCATACACCGCGGAGCTTGGAGGATCGGAATGTCGATGCCAGCGTCCTGTGCAGAACGCGTACAGGAAATGGATCGCGCATCTCTCATTTACCTGCGCACTCACCTGCACAACCGCCCGATCGAGACGGCGATGATTGGGATCGGCGCCGCCGCCGATCATGGCGCGATCTGGATGGCAATAGGGGCCGCATTGGCGGTGCGGGACCGCCAGCGCGGGCTGCGCTGGATTGCCGCTGGTGGCTTGGCACCGGTTGGCATCCTCTTGAACTACCCATTCAAGCGCCTCATCCATAGGCGTCGTCCTGATCTTGGGCTTGAACGTCTAGGTGCCACTCCGAGCGAGCACTCGTTTCCGTCCTCTCACGCTGTCGCCTCGTTTGCTGCCGCCACCGGGATGGCAGCGCTTGAACCGTCATTTGCTCCACACCTATACGGGCTCGCGGGTCTCGTCTCGGTCGGTCGACCCTATCTCGGGATGCACTACCCCTCCGACGCCGTGGTCGGGGCCTCATACGGAGTCATCATCGGGCTCGCCGGTAGACGGATCCTGCGCGATGTTCGTCTGGGGGGCCCTGCATGAAGGTAACTTCGTTGCGTACCGCCAGGCTACTAGCCGAAAAGAGCAGACCCGTTGCCGGGGAAGACGATTCGAAGAATGACTACGTCAGGTTGGGAGCGCAGGTGACCTTGGCGCTTCTCTCTCAGCCGCGTTGGATCACCCGCACCGTCGAGAGCATTCGTTTTGTCGATCGCAACGTCGTCAGCCGGCGCGTAGTCCGGCACTTCGTCGTTCCGCGTGAGGAAGCGGCGCGCCCGAAGGTCAACAGCCGGTTCGTTGTGCCCGTATTCGCCGTGCGAAAGGGAGACTTCATCAGTTGCGATCTCTTGGACGGCGCCGGACACTCGGTGACTCTCGCGCCGCTGCAGGATCGCTGCAAGCTCTCCTATCTCGCGCTGCTCGACATCACCCGAAAAGCAGGGCTGAAGGAGGAGGACGGTCTCTACGAGCACCTGTGGCACATCGTCGAGTCGCCTCGCGAGGTGGAGCTTGAAGACTTCGAGGCCTTCCTGACCACGAGCCTTCAGGGGCGGGAATTGATGCGTAGCAAGATGTACGAGGTAGTGAGATTCATGGCCCGGAACTATCTGATCTATCGCTCGGTTCCGGAGGTGCACCGTGCTGAGGATCAGGTTCTGACTATGCGACTGGAGCGGCGGGTTCCCGACACCCGTGGCGACTTCGACCGGGCCGGCGCCGCCCCGCCCGGGCGCTGGCTGCAGCTGTTGCGTTGGCTCGGTCTTGCATCTCATGAGTTTCGCCACGAATTCATCCAGAGTGCGGGTTCTACGCATATAGAGGTGGAAGCGCCCGATGGGATCGCACTCGGCTATCGCCACCTCGACTACCTCGGCTATGGCATCCCTCCGAAGATCCAGTTGAAGCCCATCGATAGCTTCGAGGCTCGCGGAACCTCCAAGCGTCGTGCCCGCTTTCTAGTTCCACGTACTGCACCGAACGGGACCTACGCAGCGACGATCAATTTGCGGCCGGGGGCGGGAGTCATGCGCGATGGCCCTCAGGCCGTGGCCGGACTCCTCGCCGGGCTCATACTGCTGGTCATTGCTCGCCGCTCCCACATAGACAAGCCAAGCCTGATCGAGGCAGCGGCGACCCTCCTGTTGGTCCTTCCCGCTCTAGTAGCACTGGTGGCGGCCCGGCCCGCCGAGCATCCGCGCGTGACGCGAGTGATTGTAGGCCCTCGGATCCTCACGCTAACTGTCGTACCCCTTGCCTCTATCGCTGCCTATACCCTCATAACCGACTGGCCGACCTGGGTGCTTTGGGTGCTCGCCGGCTTATCTGTGGCACTTACCGTGGAGCTATTCCTGGTCTACTTCCTCGCTCGCTATGCAACCCGCATGGCGACCGTCGATGCACTGTTCGGAGACGACTCAGACGCCCGCGCTCGGATAGAAGCAGCGGCAGGCCAGGCTGATCCGCCGATACATCTGCCCGAAATGACCAGGATCGGCTGACGATGGCCATCGACAGTTCCAAGCGACGTGGTGGTGAGCACCTTCGAGAGGTGCGGAGCGAGCGCCGTCGTCCGGCCTTCTTCCTCCAGGCACTTCTCGCGGAGGACATACCTCCATATCTCACCGATCAGCAAGGCGCTAAGCGTGAACTGCCGGAAGATGGCATCGCGACGTGGTATCTCGATCAACTTGACATTGATCCTGCGCCGTTGTGATGTCGAGCCTCTTCGCGACCCAAGCGCCAGGGACTCGCTTGCAGATGTCCCGTCGGGGCGAGAATTGACAAGCTCATGAAGTGGGGCGCATGGAGGTCTTCCGTAGCGGTGGGCTGGCCTGGGTTCCTCGCCCTGCCGCCGCTACCCTCAGCACTATGACGCCGCGCGAGAAGCTGCATCGCATCGTGGATGAGTTCCCCGAGGAGAAGCTGGAGGCTGCCTCAAGGCGATCAAGGAGCGCGCGGACGACCCGATGATCCGCCGCTTGAAGGATGCTGCTCCCGAGGACGGGGAGATCTCGCCCGAGGAGGAGGCCGCGGTGCGGGAAGCTCGCGACGAACTGGCGACCGGCGCGCCGCTTGTCTTCCAGGACGAGATCAAGCGCGAGTTCGGCATCGAGTGCTGGCAGCCCTTGGCGAGTCGTCTATGCGCCCAGGGTGCAGCGTGATCTTCGCCGCCTGGATCGACAGGCCGCGAAGTGCGTGATCCTCTCGATCGAGGCGCTCGCGGCGAACGACCCACGCAGCGACCTAGGAACAGCTCAGACTTCGAGACTCGCTGGGATCAGCGCGAAGCCGTGCTTCTGGGCGGCCTCGCGCAGCTCCCTGTCCCAGCAGGCGAGGTCGAGCTCTTCGCCGTCGGCGAACGACAGGGCACCGGCGAGGTGCACGGCGTCGTATGCGCGCAGGGCATGGGTGCGGGCGCTCTCGGCCGCCTTGGCGAGGAGCGCGTCGGTGACGCCGTGGGTGAAGATGCCGCGCCAGATCTGATCGAGATCCTCGAATGCCCGTTTGAGCTGGGCCGGGGTCAGGCGGCGGCCCTTGCGCATGCGGGCCAGGGCCGCGGTCGCCTCCACGTGCGCGATCGCCACCGTGCGGACGCCGTCGGCCTCGGCGTAGGCCCTGCGGGTATCCTCGGCGCCCGGCTCGTCGACCAGCAGCTTGATCAGCGCGCTGGTATCGAGGTAGAGGTTCAGCGCCGACCCTCGGAGACGTACTCCGCGGCGCTCTTGCCGCTGCCCTGGAGCCTGGCCGGCTTCGCCGGCAGGTAGCGAGGCCCCTCCGGCGCTCGCACGGTTCCGTCGGCGATCATGGCGGCGAGGTGGGGCGGGGTGGCGGCGGAGACGATCCGCGCCACAGCCCGGCCATGCTTGGTCACCGTGATCGCCTCGCCCTCCTCGACGCGATCGATGATCGAGCTCGCCTTGTCCTTCAGTTCGCGGATGCCCACGGTCGCCTTCTCCGTCATGGCCACATTCTAGCGCTAAGTGGCCAGATGTCGGCCAGTTCCCGCAGGCCGGCGGCCGGCTCGAAGTCGAGGCGGAGTTGAACGCGCGGCTGACGCTGGCGCTTAGTGGATCAAGGTCCCCCGGTTAGGAGGTGCCATCCAACTCCGCGCCGGCAAGGCGGTGTGCGGCGAGAACGTAGGCCGGGCGGAGTTCGCGTAGCGCCGCCGCGCCGTCCCTGACTTTTTCGACAGCATCGAGGAAGAGCTGCGTGTATTCCTCGCGTTCGGCGTCGTCATTGCGGTCGCTGTCAAGCCGCCGGATCATCACTCCGATGTACGTCAATTCGGCCTCGATCGATTCTGCGGCAGCAACCAACTGAGAGCAGACCGCAGCAATCTCAGTGTTGGGGCCACAACGGATCGTCAGGTGAGCCGAGGTCGCCTGGAAGTCTTCGATCTTCTGCTCCAGTTCACTGAGCACGCTCGAGGCGGCTTCGCCAATCCCCACTTGGTGTATCAGCGCGCCAACGCCGGCGAGGTAGCGGATCATGTCGCTGAGGGCGCCGCCGGTGTCATCGAGCAGCCGTCGTACTTCAGCGGTATCGGAGACAGCGCGTTCGTGGCGGAACTTTCGCGCTTGGCCGCGAGTCGTGGCCCACGCCGTGATCCCCGGCCCTGCTACGCCTGCCACCAGCACCGCAACGACAGTTACTACAGTCGAATCTGCCACCGGGCGATTATTGACGTTCCCTCGGAGCGTCCCCCGGACGCACAGGGTGGAGTGGCCTAATGCGCGGCTCTCCGAAGCTACGAAGCAGCTGTGGGGCAAGAACTGGGGCAAGGTGCCCCACGGATTCGAGCCGATCCCAGCCGAGTTTGATCCGGCGAATTTGGCTCTAGACTGGGCTCCACGTAGCCCAGCCGAGTTCCCGGTCAGTTCTTTCAAGCCGAAGGTCACGAGCTCGACTTGCGCCGCCGCATCATTGACTTCTGGCTTGCCGTCAGTCGGAGCGCAGGCCTTTGATTAGCTCGACGACGACCGGCTCCGATTCCTGGCGGGCGTGAGTTGGGTTCTCGGCGACGGCGATCAGCATCGCGGCCTCGATCAGGGCGCCGAGGAGGATTTGGGCGGTGGGCTCGGGGTCGCGGGGCGAGATCTGACCGGCTTGGATCGCGGCCTTGACCATCTCGCGCACGACTCCGAGGCCGAGGTTGGTGGCCACCTCGCGCCAGCGGGACCAGCCGAGGACCGCGCGGCTCTGGCCGAGGCCGATGCGCCGCAGCTCCGGATTCGTCTCCGCCTGGTGGAGGTAGGCCTTCGACCCGAGGATGAGGGCGTCGAAGGGGTCGGTGGCGCCGGCTAGTTCAACCGCGACGAGGCCGAGCACGCGCTGCTCGCTCTCTTCGTAGACCGCGCGGAAGAGGTCCAGCTTGGTCGGGAAGTGGTGGTACATGGCTCCCCGGCTGACCCCGGACCGGGAGAGGATCTCCTCGGTCGAGACCTGCTCGTAGTCGCGCTCGAGAAAGAGCTCGTGGGCGGCCGCGACGAGGGCCTCGCGCGCGCCGGTGCTCGGCCGCCCCCTGGGCCTGCCTGGCTTGACCTCCATCCTGGCCAAGGCTACATTTACCGACGGACAGTCTGTAAATGAACGGAGGAAATGGATGAAGACCTATGTGATCCGCCGGGAGAAGGCCTGGGAAGGCCCCGAGCAGTTGGGAGCCACGGCCGAGCGGTCCAAACGCGTGGCGGAGGAGAGCTTCCCCGACGACATCAGCTGGATCCGCAGCTACGTGATCGCCGAGCCGGGCGGTTCGCTTGGCACCGTCTGCATCTACCAGGCAAGCGGGATAGACGCTGTGCGGGAGCACGCCGCGCGGGTCGACATGCCCGCTGACGAAATCCTCGAGGTCGCCGACACGGTGGTGATCCGGCCTGACCCTCAGCCGCTCGAAGCCGGAGCCGAAGCAAGCTAGAGATTGCCGAAGAAGGAGCCCCCGGCCAGATCGCCGGGGCCTCGCCATTTGCCGGCGGGTGCGCGATGATGGCCAACATGGCCAATGCCCGTCGGCGCTTGGTTCTGCTGCTGCCTCTCGCCCTGCTCGCGACCGCGCTTGCCGCCGCCCCAACTGCGTCGGCGGCGATCAGCCCCTTCGGCAAGCCAACCGGGCGCGACCGGGCGCTGCTTCGACGTCGCTTCCTCGCTTCGCATCCGAAGGGATTCGTGATCGTCGGATATCACGCTTCGGTGTATTTCAAGTTCAAGTATGCGGGCGTCTATTACATGGAGAAGAGGAACGGCGAATACGTCGACTCGGGGGTTGAGATCTTTCGGCGGGCCGGGAACGCGTGGGCGCCGGATCGGCATCCGAGCGCGACCCTGGAAGTGAACCTGGCGCCGGGGCGGTACTTCTACTTTGCGACGCTCAGCGGCTCGGGGTCGTATCGGCTGCTGGAAGAAAATGAACTCGGCGTGCCCGAATTGCGGACCTCGACGTTGACTGAAATCCAGTTGAAGCTGTCCGGGGACTTCGGTGGGCGCAAAGGGATGCGGATCATCTCCGGGGAAGAACAGCCGGGCGGGGCGAGCTCGCTGAAGCTGCTTGGCGGCAACGGCAGCAGCACCCAAACCACGCCCGCTGGGAGCTATCGCTGCCAGTTCGGCCTCAGGCCCTCCGAGCAGCAGACGTCGCTCTCGGTCGGGTGGCGTGGGAAGCACGAGCTGACCGTCGACCTCAACCTCGGCGACCCGGTCGGTACGGCAAACCCCATCATCCTCGGCGGCGAGAGCTACGAATGCGTCGGCGCGCCCGAAGACCCGCTCGGCCACGAGCCGTGGATCGAACTCCAGGCGCAGCTACCAAACCCCCCTCTCGGCAAGCCATTCGACGTGCCGCTCTCGCTCGAACATAGCCGCTCGCTCCCCGGCCGGGACGAATCGGGAGCCCTGGTCGCCGTCGACGAACGCAGCCTCGACCTCACCGGCAAGCTGCACTTCGCCCTCGCCCGCATCGAACCGCCCTACTACAACTAGCGGTGCGAATGGCGGGCGTGTCCTCGAGAGGACCCTTCGCCGCCTGGCTGCTCGCCTCGCTGGCGATCCTCGCCCTGGCGCCGGCCGCCAGCTCCGCAGCTCCCCCGACCTGGTCGAGCCGGATCGCTGCGGCGCGGCGCTACGCCAGCGGACGCGAGGGCGCGGTCGCCTTCGCCGTCGTTGGCGAGCGCGGGCGCCTGCACGGCTTCCACGCCCGCGAAACGGCGCCGGCGGCGAGCGTCTTCAAGGTGATGCTGCTGGCGGCGTTGCTGCGCAAGCGGCACGACTCCGGGCTCTCGCCGACCGACCGGGCGCTGCTCGGGCCGATGATCCGGCGTTCGGACAGCGTCGCCGCGACCACGGTCAGGAACATCGTCGGCCGGCGGCGGATCGAGCGCCTGGCGCGGGTCGCCGGGATGCGGGACTTCCACTACGAGTGGGTGTGGGGGGAAAGCCGGACCAGCCCCCGCGACGAGGCCGAGTTCATGTACCGGCTTCGCTCCTACATCCCCGGCCGCTACCGCCACTACGCGATGGGACTGCTGGCGCGGATCGTGCCGTCTCAGCGCTGGGGCGTGGGCCGCGTCGCCCCTCCTGGCTGGCGACTCTTCTTCAAGGGGGGCTGGGGCAGCGGCAGTGGCCGCGTCGACCACCAGGTCGCTTTGCTCGAACGCGGGCACCGCAAGCTCGCGATCGCCGTCTTTACCCAGTTCGATCCCGACCATGCCTATGGCAAGCGGACGCTGCGGGGCGTATTCGCTCGCCTCCTCCGAGGCTTGGCCTTATCCCCAGATGAAGGGAAGAGAGGCTGAGACGCACCACCGTCCTCGTCGCCTTGCGGCCGAGGCCGGGTCGCTGGCCGAGCTGCGGTCGATCGCCGCTTCCGTATGAAGTCTCATACGACTGCAACCGCCACGACGGGGTAAAACGAAGGCATGCACAATCCGCTTCGGTCAGAGGCGGACGTGTTCCGCCTAGCGCTGATCATCGGGGCGGGAGCAGCCCTGGTGGTCGCGGTCGCGCTGCTCTTCAGCCCCACCGCAGGGATCGTTTGCGCCGCGGCGCTGCTCGGGTTCGGCGCCGGTGCAGCGTGGCGCGTCTCCCGCGGCTCCACGCCACGCCGTGTCGCCGTCGCCCGGGTCCGGGACGCCAGGCACCGAGTGCTCGTCGTCGCCAACGAGACGGTCGGCGGGCGGGCGCTGCTGAAGGAGATCCGCGAGCGGGCGCGGGGCGGCGAGGAGTGCGAGATCCTGCTGATCACTCCTGCCCTGGTCGGCTCGCGGGCGGCCCACTGGGCCTCCGACGTCGACGGCGCGATCGCGCTCGCACGAGAGCGGATGGAGGCCTCGCTGGCCGCGATCCGCGACCTCGGGCTGAAGGCCGACGGCCAGATCGGCGATTCCGACCCCAACGTCGCGATCGAGGACGCGCTGCGCGTCTTCCCAGCCGACGAGATCGTGATCTCGACCCATCCGCCGCAGCGCTCGCGCTGGCTCGAGCGCGACGTCGTGCGGCGGGCGCGCGAGGAGATCGCCCTCCCGATCACCCACGTGGTCGTCGACCTCGACGCCGAGCGCTCCGCCGCGCCGGTCGCCGGCTCAGCGACCAGCTAGCCGCCCGTCTGCCGCGAGGGCGCTCAGCCGGCGAGCGCGCCGCGATCGCCGCGCGGCAGCCGCGCGCACCAGAGGGCGAAGAGCCCGACGGCGAGCACCGCCCCTGCCCAGTGGGCGTCGAGCAGGACCGCGACCAGGCTCGGCAGGCCGGCGAGGACGGCGCCGAGCAGCGCCGCGTTCAGCGGCAGCGACAGCACCCGTGCGGTGAAGGCGGCGCAGAGCAGCCATGACGCGGGGCCGGCGATCCAGCCCCAGTCTTCGAAGAAGCTGTGGGGCAGGGCGATGGCGAGCGCGATCGAGAGGACCGCGACGGCGATCAGCTGGAGCAGCGCCGCCCGCCAGAGGGTCGGGACGTCCATGGGCGGCGAGGATAGAGGAGCGCTACTGGACGACGATCTTCCCGTGCATGAACGGGTGGATCGAGCAGTGGAAGGCGAAGGTGCCGGCGTTGTTGAAGCGGATCGAGATCGAGGTCCCGGGCGCGATCCGGCCCGTGTTGAAGGCGCCCCTGTCGGTCGCCGTGTGAGTGATGCGGCTTGCGTTGTGGAACCTGACCTTGGTTCCGCGGGCGATCGTCAACGTCCCCGGGTGGAATTCGAAGTTGGCTATGCGGACGGTTTTCGGCGCCCGCTGCAGGCGCGGCGCGGTCCCGGCGCTCGCCAGTTCATTGCGCAGGCCGAGCATCGCCAGCAGCATCAGCGCCGCCGCCGCGGCCATCGCCAGCCAGCGCCAGGTCTGTCGAAATCTGCTGGGAGTGCCTGCCATCGCCCCGGGTTACGGAGCGCCGCCGGCCTGGGTTCAGCAGTCGACGCCGAATTCTTCGCAGAGGACGGAGCTGCCGCCGCCTGCGGAGAGGCCGCCCAGTTCTTCTTCCAGCGCTTCCACCCGGCCGGCCAGTTCTTCACCTTCTTCAACCCGGCCGCGCAACTCTTCGACTTCGGCTTCGAGCCCTTCGACTTCCCCCGCGGCCGACTGGCCTTCGGGACCACGTGGCCCGCGCGGGCCCTCGGGACCGCGGGCGCCCTTGGCCCCCTTCGGCCCGGTTTGCGCCACCAGGGCCAGCCCCGACCCGATGCCGGCGCTGAGGATGCAGACGCCGACGACGAGCAGGACGAAGTTTCTCTGCGTCATCGAGACCATCGAACCCCGGCATCATCGCAGCCGCAGCCGGGCCATAATGGCCACAAGGGCGCTTAGCTCAGCTGGGAGAGCATTCGGTTTACACCCGAAAGGTCGGCGGTTCGATCCCGTCAGCGCCCACTTTGCGGTGGGTCGCGCAACGATGCGGGGGACGAGCCGGGCCAGTAACGGGCGGGGCTCGCCCCCGTCCATCGTCATGCTCCCCACTCGGCCAAGGGGGGGCATTCCTCGGGGGTGGCGTCGGAGGAAGTCCTGGGGTGCGGACGCGGCCACCTGGCCAACCCTCCCTGCCTGCTGCGTGCGTGATGCTACTCATAAGTCTGTAGACTGTCAAGTAGCGGAGCGGGACCGTCTTCCCCCGGATGGAGGGCGATCTACAACGCACCGTTGGCACCAATCTGCGCGCCTATCGCAAAGCGCGCGGACTGAGCCAGGAGGCCTTCGCCGACCTGATCGGCGTCCATCGCACCTACATGGGCGGGATCGAGCGCGGCGAGCGCAACCTGACCCTGAAAAGCCTGGAGCGGATCGCCGCCCGTATCGGCGTCGACCCGCTCCAGCTCTTGGCGCCGGCTAGCCGAGCTTGACGCCGACCTTCGCGCTCGGCGCGAGGATCTTCCCGGACTTCGGGTTCTGCTTGATGACCTTGCCGGTCTTGTTCGTCGCGTCGCCGGTCAGCTTCACGGTGCCGAGCTTGCAGCCTGCCTTCTTCAGCGCCTTCTTGGCGGGCTTCAGCTTCTTGCCGCTCAGGTTCGGGACCTTGCAGCCCTGGTATTCGAAGCTGGTTGGTGAGCTGGCCGTGCCGGCTACGGTGGTCACGGTGACCGGAACCTTGCCGAGCTTCTTCGCGGCCGGCACTTTGGCGGTGATCTGCGTTTCCGAGGTGACGGTGAAGGTCGCCGCGGTGGAACCGAAGGAGACGCCTTTTACTTCGGCCAGGTTGGTGCCGGTGAGGGTGACGCTGGTGCCGCCCTTGACCGAGCCCTTGGCGCCATTTAGCGCGGTGAGGCTCGGCGGCGGCAGCAGCGTCGCCGCGACGTTGAGGCGCCATTCTGGTTCGGTTTCTTCAGGGGTGAAGATGGCACCATCGGGAAAGTCCCCTTCACGCCAGCCGTAGACGTCGGCAATCGAGCCGGTTTCGAACCCGCATGCAGTTGGCGAGGAGCCGGTCGGAAGATGAATGCCGACGATGTCGCCGGCCTGGACCGGGATGTCGACCGGGAACGTGTTGACGATTCCGGGGATCAGCGGGTGGGGCCCGTCGTGGGCAACGACGGTATAGGAGCCGGCTCCCGGGCGAAACACCTTCATCTCGTACAGCTGCCCCGCACCCGCCGCGGCACTGGTACTCCAGGAAGTGAGGACCCCGCCGGGGGCCGGGATCGTGTAGCTCGCCCCCGAAGCCACGGAGATCTGAAGTTCGTCGTAGTTGGTTCCGATGCACCTGGCTTCGGGGGTGCCAGGGTATAGCTGGCCTACGGTGACCTGCGCGCTTGCCGCCGAGCAAAGGATCGCGAGGCTTGCTGCTGCAAAGCAAACGGCGGCAGGAAGTCGAAGTGCCTTGTGCATGAGTGTCTCCCCTATGTCTTGGGGCGCGCTCTCCCTGTACTCCGCGCCTGTGTGCGGCGCCAGCCTTTCACAAACTGAGTAATCGCGCGTCGCTTGCCCGGCCGCCTGGTCCGCCTTGGTCTTCTCACAAGCGCCCCGCCGAGGCTCGGCCGCAAGTCCCATAGCCTGAGGTCACCGACGAACCGAGGGGGCTGAGCGATGGAGTTCGAACTGACCGACCGCTGCAAGGAGTTCCAGGAGCGCGTGCAGGCGTTCATGGACGAGCGGGTCTACCCGGCTGAGTCGATCCTCCACGAGCAGGTGTCGGCCTCCGAGAGCCCTTACGTGCACCCGCCGATCGTCGAGGAGCTGAAGGAGGAGGCCCGCGCCCGCGGGCTCTGGAACCTCTTCCACCCGCATCCCGAATGGGGGCCGGGTCTGACCAACGTCGAGTACGCGCCGCTGGCTGAGATCATGGGGCGCAGCGTCACCCTCGCCCCGGAAGCGATGAACTGCAGCGCGCCGGACACCGGCAACATGGAGGTGCTGACGCTGTTCGGGACCGAGGAGCACAAGGAGCAGTGGCTGAAGCCGCTGCTGGCCGGCGAGATCCGCTCGGCCTTCGCGATGACCGAGCCCGCGGTCGCCTCCTCCGACGCGACCAACATCGAGACGCGGATCGAGCGCGACGGCGATGAGTACGTGATCAACGGGCGCAAGTGGTGGACGACCAACATCCTCCATCCCAACTGCGAGGTGATGATCGTGATGGGGAAGACCAACCCCGACGCTCCGCCGCACAAGCAGCAGTCGATGCTGGTCGTGCCGGTCGACACGCCCGGGTTCGGCGTCGTCCGCGGCCTCACCGTCTTCGGCTACAGCGACCGCGAGGGCCACGGCGAAGTCCTCTTCGAGGACGTGCGGGTGCCGGCCACGGCGATGCTCGCCAACGAGGGCGACGGTTTCGCGATCGCCCAGGCGCGCCTCGGTCCCGGCCGCATCCACCACTGCATGCGGGCGATCGGCGCCGCCGAGCGGGCGCTGGACATGATGTGCGGGCGGGCGCTGGCGCGGGAGACCTTCGGCAAGCCGGTCGCCGCCAACGCCAACGTCCAGGACTGGATCGCCGAGGCGCGGATCGAGCTGGAGATGATGCGACTGCTGACGATGAAGACGGCCTGGCTGATGGACACGGTCGGCAACAAGCACGCCCGCACCGAGATCGCCGCGATCAAGGTGGCGGCGCCGGAGGTGGCGCTGAAGATTCTCGACCGCGCGATCCAGGTCCACGGCGGCGGCGGCGTCTCCCAGGACTTCCCGCTGGCCGAGTTCTGGGCGCACCTGCGCACGCTGCGGCTCGCCGACGGTCCCGACGAGGTCCACAAGCGCTCGATCGCGCGGATGGAGCTGCGCCGCTTCGAAGACCGCTAGGGCTCGAGGACGATCTTGCCGAAGACGTCGCCGGCGATCATCGCCGCGATTCCCTCGGCGGCGTCGGCGAGGGGGAGGGTCTTGTCGATCTTCGGCCGCAGCCCGGTCGCGTCCATCATCCGCACCAGGTCCTCGAGTTCGGCCTTGGTCCCCATCGTTGAGCCGATCACCTCGATCTGTTTGAAGAAGACGCGCGAGAGGTCGGCGGGCGGGTTCATGCCGCTGGTCGCCCCGGCGACGACGACGATCCCGCCGGGTTTGACCGAGCGCAGCGAGTGACCCCAGGTCGCCTCGCCGACGGTCTCGATGACGACGTCGACGCGGTCGGGGAGGCGGGCGCCGGCCTCGAAGGCCTCGTGGGCACCGAGCTCGAGCGCGTAGTCGCGCTTGCGCTCCTCGCGGCTGGTCGTCCAGACGCGGGCACCGGCGGCGCGGGCGATCGCGATCGCGGCCGAGGCGACGCCGCCGGCGGCGCCCTGGACGAGGACCGTCTGGCCGGGGCGGACGCGACCGCGGGTGAAGAGCATCCGGTAGGCGGTGAGGTAGGCGGTCGGCAGGCAGGCTGCCTCGGCGAAGCTCAGCGTCGCCGGCTTCGGCACCAGGTTGTGGCGCGGGACCGCGACCCGCTCGGCGAGCGAGCCGGGGTGCAGCTCGGAGAGCAGCGTCCGCTTCGGGTCGAGCGATTCGTCGCCGCGCCAGTCGGGGTCGGAGATCACCGAGTGGACGATCACCTCGTTGCCGTCGGGGTCGGTCCCGGCGGCGTCGCAGCCGAGGATCATCGGCAGCCGCTCCTCCGGCAGGCCGACGCCTTTCAGTGACCAGACGTCGTGGTGGTTGAGCGAGGCGGCGCGGACGTCGACCGCGACCCAGCCCTCGGGGACGTTGACGTCCTCGACCTCGCCGACCTCGAGCGCGGAGAGCGGCTCCTCGGGCGAGATCCTGGCGGCGTAGGCGGCAAGCACGGGCGCCCGATCCTATCTGCCGGCGGGCGCCGGCTAGAGCAGTTCGAAGATGACGTGGACGGTTGCCCGGACCTTGGAGGTGCCCGGCTTCGTCGGTGGTGGCGGCGCGGGCACTGGAGCGGCCGCCGGCGGCGCATACACTTCCTTGACGCCCGTGGCGGATTCGGTTTCGACGACTTCGAGCCCGCGGATTTCGCCTTCGTCCATCTCCAGTACCTGGCCCAGCCTGCCCCCGGCCTTCGCTGCAAGCGCCTTTGCTCTTGCCTTCGCCTCGTCGAAGGCGGCGCCGAGCGCCTTCGTTTCCGCCGCTTCGGTGTCGCCGACGAAGTAGAAGGGACCCGAGACGCCGGTCGCGCCGGCGGCTATCCCCCGCTGGACCAGCCTGCCCGCGTTCGCGGCTTGCTCCAAGATGACGCTGATGCCCTGGGAGGCCCGGTAGACCGCCGGTTCGTCGCGACCGACTTTGCGGACGGCGATGCGGCTGGTCTTGACGTCGCCGGCTTCGACGCCGGGGATCTTCCGAACGGCGGCGATTACTCTCCGTAGCCTCGCCGAGGTGGCGCGCAGCGCGGCCCCACGGCTACGCCGTTCCAGCCTGACTCCGAAGCTGAGCCGTGCACTGTCGTTGGGAACCGTGACCGCTGCGGTGGCGGTGACCGAGACCGTGCGCACAACCGCGGATTCGGCCGCCCCGGCCGACGCGACCGGTACGAGTGCAACCGCACCCGCCACGAGCACCGCGAGAACGAGGAGTCGCCGGCTCACGCGCGCAGCCTACTCCCGTTCCCAGCCGTGGGTGTTGCCGAGCGGTTGTCCCTTTGTAGCCCAGAGGGCGACAAAGGGACAAGACATCAGGCGTAGGTGCGAACGGCGAGGACGGCGGCGACGAGGAGGCCGAGGATGGCGATCGCGACGCGCAGGGTGTCGCCGGAGACGCGGCGGGCGAGGTTGGCGCCGAGGCGGCCGCCGATCAGCGAGGCGACGGCGAGGCAGAGCGCGTATTCCCAGTGGACCGGGGCGAGGAAGGCGTAGACGACGGTGGCCAGCAGGTTGGCGAGGCCGCCGAGGATGATCTTGATCGCGTTTAGGTGCTGCATCGACTCAGCCACGAAGAGGCCGAGTAGGCCGAGCAGGAGGATGCCGACCGCGGAGCCGAAGTAGGCGGCGTAGGCGCCGGAGAGGAAGAGGCCGGCGGTGAGGAAGGGCGAGTGCTCGTTGCCGGCGTGGGCGATCCGCGGCGTCAACTGCGGCTGGAAGAGCAGCAGCAGGCAGGAGCCGGCGACGAGAATCGGGACGATCGCCTCGAAGGTCTGGTTGGAAGTGAGCAGCAGTGCGACGGTGCCGATCGCGGCGCCGGCCAGGGTCGGGACGGTGAGGCGCCGCAGCCGCTCGCTCTGCTCGCGGACGAGGTCGACGTAGCCGATCGCGCCGCCGGCGGCGCCGGGGACGAGGCCGACGGTGCTGGTCACGTTGGCGGCCAGCGGCGGTACGCCGACCGCGATCAGGGTCGGGAAGGTGATCAGCGAGCCGGCGC
The DNA here is from genome assembly GCA_035542315.1 of Solirubrobacterales bacterium. Lineage (GTDB taxonomy): Bacteria > Actinomycetota > Thermoleophilia > Solirubrobacterales > 70-9 > VAYN01. Next base: position 67,682 of record DATKLT010000083.1, read on the forward strand.
CGGCGAGCGCGTTGGAGACGCCCGCGGCGGCTCCGGCCGCCGCGACGGCGAGCAGGCTCAGCAACATCAGCCGAAGGCCTTGATCGCGAGGACGATGGCGACGAGGAGGCCGGCGAGCGAGATCGCGATTCGCAGTGAGCTGCCGGAGACGCGGCGGGCGTACTTGGCGGCGACCCGGCCGCCGATCAGCGCGAAGACCATCAGACAAACCGCGTATTTCCAGTGGACCGGGGCGAGGAAGGCGTAGCCGATCGCGGCGACGAGGTTAGCGGCGCCGCTGAGCAGGATCTTGATCCCGTTCAGGTGCTGCATCGAGTCGGAGACGAATAGCGCCAGCAGGCCGAGCAGGAGGATGCCGACGGCCGAGCCGAAGTAGGCCGCGTAGGTGCCGGCGAAGAGGAGGCCGCCGACGAGGAAGGGCGAGTGCTCGTTGCCGGCGTGGGAGATACGAGGCGTCAGCCGCGGCTGGAAGAGCAGCAGCAGGCAGGAGCCGGCGATCAGGAAGGGGACGATCCCCTCGAAGGCGTCGTTGGAGGTGAGCAGCAGCAGCGCGGTGCCGATCACGGCGCCGACCAGGGTCGGGACGGCGAGGCGGGCGAAGCGCTGCCGCTGCTCGCCGATCAGGTCGGCGTAGCCGAGGGCGCCGCCGGCGTAGCCGGGGCAGAGGCCGACGGTGTTGGTGACGTTGGCGGCGAGCGGCGGCAGACCCAGCGCGACCAGGGTGGGGTAGACGATCAGCGACCCGCCGCCGGCGAGCGTGTTCGACGCTCCCGCCGCGGCTCCGGCCGCCGCGACGGCAAGCAGGCTCAGCATGGGCGCCTAAGTCTTGCCGAACAGCCTCTTCCGCAGCTGCGCCCATGCCGACGGCGGTTGCGGCTGCGTCGCGCGCCACTCCTCCTCGCTCGGCAGGCGGCCGGCCTTGCGCGCCTTCATCACGCACTCGGTGTGGGCGTGGCGACGGCGCGTCTTGTCGCCCTCGGGGGCGATCAGGACGTGCTCGGAGAGCGCCGGCAGGTGACGGCCGCAGAGCGGGCAGCGGTAGGTCGCCGGCTTCAGGTTCTGCGCCGGCCGCATCGACCACCAGCGCACCGGCTCCTTGCTCACGGCCCGGGGCTGGCGTGCGCAGCCGGCAGCTGCGGGGTGACGGTGCCGCCGCGGCGGCGCTCGCTGCGGGCGACGCTGTCGAAGAAGACGTCGTTGCGACCGCGGCGCAGCCGCCGCGGCATCGCGTGGCGGGCGCGGCGGTGGGCGGCGGCGAGCGAGCGGAAGGCAGACTCGTGGGCGCCGTTCCACTCGATCCCGAAGATCTCCCGCACCCGCGGCGGCAACGTGCCCTTGATCACCAGGTTCTGGGCGGCGACGTTGAGCCGGGCGGCGGCTGGCACCGGCTGGCGGAAGGCGACCAGCGGCGCCATCTCCAGCGCGTGCGCGGTCGCGTGCAGATCGGGCGAAGCGAGCCTGCCCGCGAACCAGGCATCGAACTCGCGAGCGGTTGCCGGCACCTCGCCGCGCGGCAACGCGAAGAGCTCGCCGAAGCGGACGTAGTCCTGCCAGAGCGCCTCGCGCTCGGCCTCGCTCAGCGGCCGCACCATCGTCTCGTACATCGCCCGCCCGGAGTCGGCGATCACCGCCAGCGTCCACAACATCAGCTTCGGGTCGAGGGCCGAGTAAGCGGCACCGGCGGGGTGGGGGCCGGCGGCCTCGGGCAGCGTCCCCTTGATCCGCTGGTGCAGGCGGTGGACGCCGGCAAGCGCGCGGTCGGCCTCCTCGCGGGTGCCGAGGAAGACGGTCTCCTGGATCTTGGCCGTGCGCGCGAGCCGGGCGAAGGGCCGGTCGTTGGCCTTGGTGCTCAACATCGTGCCGGTGTAGGTGAGCGGCTCGAGGGCCCCGATCAGCAGCGCGCGCTGGCCGTAGAGCAATCCGACGGCGCGGTCGCCGTGGACGCGGCGGGCCATCGAACGGCCCGGCGGGAAGTAGTGGGTCTCGTCGCTCATCCTGGCTGGCTGGCCAGGATTGTAAGCCCGATAGCTACTGGTCGTTTGGTTTGCGGTTGAGGGCAACGAGCGCGGCTCCGGAGTCGCGCGGCTCGGCGAGGCCGCGCAGCTCGTGCCCGGCGAAGATCTCGTCGAGCTCCTCGCGGGTCAGGGTCTCGCGCTCGAGCGCCTGCTCGGTAAGGTCGTCGAGGCAGTCGCGGTTGGCGGCGAGCAGCGCCCGCGCCCGCCGGTGCGCCTCGCGGGCCAGCGTCATCGTCGCCAGGTCGACCTCGCGTCGGGTCGCGTCGGAGACCCGCCACTCGCCGACCGGCAGCGCGATCGGGGGCGGGCCGTCGTGGTCGACCGCCACGCCCATCCCGAATTCGGTGACCATCTGGGCGCAGACCGCGTGCACGTGGCTGAGGTCGGAGGAGACCCCCGAGTAGCCGTCGCCGAAGACCTGTTCCTCAGCGGCGCGCCCGCCCAGCGAGGTCACCACCCCGTCGAGAAGTTCCTGGCGGGACTTCATGTAGCTCTCCTCGTCGACCGAGCGGAAGATGAAGCCGAGCGCGTTGCCGCGCGGGACGATGCTGAGGATCTCCGGCGACTCGCCGCTGACCAGGCGGAAGCAGAGGGCGTGGCCGGCCTCGTGGTAGGCGGTGATCCTGCGCTCTTTCTCGTTCAGGCGCCGCGGCTGCTCGGCGCCGATCGACTGCCGCAGCAGGGCCTCGTCGAGGTCCTCGCGGCGGATCGCCTTCTGATCGGCGCGGCCGGCGATGATCGCCGCCTCGTTGAGGGCATTGGCGAGCTGCGCGCCGGTCATCCCAATCGTCTTGCGGGCGACGTCGCCGAGGTCGAGGCCGTCGGCGAGCGGCTTGCCCTTGGCGTGGCTGCGGAGGATTGCCTCGCGCCCGGTCCGGTCAGGCGGGGCCACCAGCACTTGGCGATCGAAGCGGCCCGGCCGCAGCAGCGCCTCGTCGAGCTTGGCGACGTTGTTGGAGGCGGCGATCACGATCACCGTGCCGGGGTCCTTCTCGAAGCCGTCGAGCTCGACCAGCAGCTGGTTCAGCGCCTGCTCGCGCTCGCTGGTGCCGCCGTCCCCGCCGCCGCTGCGATGGCCGCCGATGGCGTCGAGCTCGTCGATGAAGATCACCGCGCGGCCGGACTTGCGCGCCTCTTTGAAGAGGCGGCGGATGCGGGCGGCGCCGCGGCCGACGAACATCTCGACGAAGCTCGAGCCGGAGGCGGCGAAGAAGTCGACACCGGCCTGGGCGGCGACGGCGCGGGCCAGCATCGTCTTGCCGGTGCCGGGCGGCCCGTAGAGGAGGACGCCGCGCGGCGGCTGCGCGCCGAGGGCGGCGAAGCGGCTGGGCTCGCGCAGCCAGGCGGCGACGTCCATCAGCTCGTCCTTGGCGGCGTCGACCCCCTGCACCTCCTCCCAAAGGACCGGCTTCGTCTTGCTCGCCTTGACCGTTTCGGGCTTGGTCGAGCCCATCGTGCTGCGCAGCAGGCGAAGGAAGACGAACAGCAGGCCCGCCATGAAGACGACCCCGAAGACCGGGTACCAATTGAAGAAGAAGGTTTGGATTTCCTGCGTCATGGTCGCGTCCCCCGCCGGGCCTCATTAGTCTGGGGAAATCGCCATCTGTCCTATATAGGACATACGTCCAAGTACGGGGCGAAGCCTAAAGGCGCGGCGTTTGGCCGGCAAATCGCGATCCTTTCGAGTCCCTAGGATCGGCGGCGTGAACGAGCGACGGGTGGTCAGCGCGCCGGAGCTGAAGGCGCAGATCGAGGCCGAACGGGCTGGGCTGCCGTTCCTCGTCTACCGCGAGGGCGGCGAGGGGGGCGAGCAGGCGATCGTCAGCGTCGAGCCGGGCGGCGGCGAGCTCTGGGTCGGTCGCGGCGATGCCGCCGACGTGCGCCTCGGCTGGGACGAGGAGGTCTCGGCTCTGCACGCCCAGATCGAGGTCGTTCGCGGCGAGTGCACGCTGGTCGACGACGGCCTCTCCCGCAACGGCTCCTTCGTCAACGAAGAGCGCGTCCACGGCCGCCGCCTGCTGCGCGACGGCGACGCGATCCGCTTCGGCCGCACCGTCGTTCTCTACCGCCGTCCCGGGGAGGGCGGCGCTCCCGACGAGACGGCGCTCGCGGCCGAGGCGCCGGCGGCGGCCTCGGTCTCCCCTGCCCAGCGCCGCGTCCTCCTCGCCCTCTGCCGTCCTTATAAGGACGGCGGCAACTTCGCGACGCCGGCGACCAACCAGGAGATCGGCGCCGAGCTGCACCTCAGCGTCGATGCGGTCAAGACCCACATGCGCGCCCTCTTCGAGAAGCTCGAGGTCGGCGACCTGCCGCAGAACCACAAACGGGTCGCCCTGGTCGAACGCGCACTGAGCAGTGGCGTCGTCAACCGCCGCGACCTCTAGTCGCAGCGGTTCCGACATCGACCACACCCCACTGTGGTCGATGTCGGAGGGGGTGGGCGGGTCCACCCCTTGGGGGTCTGGGAGCGAGCCCGGATGCGGGCGAACCTAGGTGCAAGGAAGTCAAGGCCCAAACCCAGGAGGAACCCAAATGACCCGCATTCACCTCATCACCAGCAAGGTCGCCCGCCGCGCCGGCATCTTCTTCGCCCTCGCCGGGCTGGCCGCCCTGCTCGTCGCGCCGGCGCAGAGCCTCGCTTCGACCCCGGTCAAGTTCGGCTCGAAGCTGAACCCGACGGTGCAGCCCTCGAACTCGCTACCGGGCATGACCTGCGCCGGCGGTCCGATGGCCGGCCCGTTCTGCACGATGGTCCAGGAGGAAGCCTACGGTCGCCCCGACGGCGGCGAGCTCGCTCCCAAGACCGGCACGATCAAGACGATCCGCGTCATTGCCGGCGGTCCCGGCAGCTTCCGGCCGCAGGTCGTCACGGTCCGGCATTCGACCTCGACTCTGCTCGGCGCGACCAAGGCCAAGGTCACCTACACCGGCCCGAAGCTGAGCTACACCGGCCAGACCGAACAGAACTACGAAGACGGCAGCTACAAGGTCGAGTCGTTCAAGGTCAGCATCCCGGTCAAGAAGGGGCAGCAGCTGGCGCTGCGCGGAAACATCAGCTCGATGATCCGCTGCTCCTCGGGCGGTCACAACACCCTGACGTTCACCCCCGCCCTCGCTGCCGGCGGCCCCTTCCAGGGCGCCACCGACGCCAGCGGCTGCTGGATCCTGATGGAAGCCGTAATCCGCTAACCCCTCAATTCGCCGAGGTTGCCTTTTGCCCGTACATAGCGGGCAAAAGGCAACCTCGCGGCGGCGGCGGTTATTTCTTGACTTGGGAGCCGCCGACGATGGCTTCTTCGTTGGAGTCTTGGAAGGTGACCCAGGCCTTGTTGCCGCCGTCGTAGTCGGGGGCCCAGAGGCGGAGGGTGGCGGGACGGCCCCAGACCGTCACCTGCTCCTCGCCGGTCGAGTCGATCCCGCGCCAGATGCGCACGAAGGGATTGGAGGCCAGCTCCTCGCCGATCGTCGTCGGCTCCTTGTGGCCGGGGTGGACGACGGTCTCCGGCGGCAGCTCCATCAGCCGCATCACCGAGGCCTTGAGGTCGTCGAAGCCGCTCGCCCCGGGCGCCATCGTGCCGCCGACCGTGCCCTTGAAGAGGACGTCGGCGGTGAAGACGTCGCTGCCGTCGATCAAGAAGGCGAGGTGACCGGCGGCGTGGCCGGGGGTGAAGAGGGCTTCGATCTCGAGGCCTCCCGCCTGCAGCTTGTCGCCGTCGTCCATCACCACGTCGACCTTCTCGTCGATCTCCTCGGCGGTCGCGGCATGGGCGACCAGCGGCGGGTTGCCGAGCTGCTCGCGCGCCTCGGCGAGGCCGGCGACGTGGTCGCCGTGGGGGTGGGTGACGAGGATGTGGGTGATCTCGATCCCCTCGCGCTCGGCCTTCTCGAGCAGCGGCGCCAGGTCTTCGTTGCCGTCGATCAGGACGCCGGTCTTGGTCTCCGGGTCGGCGACCAAGTAGGCGTTCGACAGCCACTGCGGGTTCTCGGTCCTCTCAACGATCACTCCAGCTCCCTTCGCGGTTACGGCGGTCTCCCAACTCTCTCAGAAGTGCGCTGCCGGCCAGAGCAAAGCGGGGGGTTGCATCAGGTGGCAGCCGGGACGGCGCTGCCGTCGAGCAGGGTGCGGGCGATCAGCTCGGGGTCGTCCCAGGTCGGCGTGTGGCCGACGCCGGGGAGGACGAGGAAGCGGGCGCCGGCGGGGCGCCGCTCGGGCTTCGGCGGGCCGACCAGGCAGTCGAGCTCTCCCCAGGCGATCGTCACCGGCACGTCCTCGGGGTAGCCGCTGGGGTCGAAGACGTAGCTGCGCATCGCGCGGTTGGCGCCCTCGTAGCCGTTGGCGTCGACCCAGCCGAGGATCAGCTCGCGGGCGGCATCGGGCGGGATCCGCTCCGGGTGGCCGGCGAAGCTCGACGCCATCCGCCGCCGCAGCGCCGCCACCGCGACCATTGCCCGCACCACGGGCCGCAGCCGCCGCGCCCAAGCGCGCGGTTCGCGCCGGCGGGGGCCGAGCGGCGCCCGCCAGAGGCCAGCGGGGGAAAGCGCGGTGACCGAGGCGGCCGCGCCGGCGCGGCCCATTTCGAGCCCGACCCAGGCGCCGAGGCTGTTGCCGGCGACGTGCGGGCGCTCGACCCCGAGCTCGGCGCAGCGCTCGGCCAGCGCCGCGCCGAGGTTGGCGGCGGTCGGCTCGACCCCGCGTGGCAGCGGCGCCGCCGCGCCGAAGCCCGGCATGTCGAGGACGATCACCCGGCGCTCGGCTTCCAGCAGCGGTACCACCGGTGCCCAGACCGCGCCGGAGCCGCCGAGGCCGTGGATCAGGAGCAGCGGCTCGCGCGGGTCGGCGGCCGCCGCGCCGCTCACTTCCATCCCGGCTTGGCGAGGAGCACCTGCACGTCGCCGATCCGGCGCTCGCGGAAGCCCGCCTCCGAGGAGCTCAGGTAGAAGTCCCAGAGGCGGCGGAAGCGCTCGTCGTAGCCGTGCGCCCTGAGTCGCTCCCAGGCGCCGAAGAAGCGCTCGCGCCAGGCGGCGAGGGTCGGCGGGTAGTGGGCGGTGATGTCGTCGACCCAGACCTGGCGCATGCTGGTGGCGCGGCGCAGGCAGGCCGCGATCAGGCCCTCGGAGGGCAGGCAGCCGCCGGGGAAGACGTGTGTGTTGGCAAAGCTCTTGGCCGCCTTCTCGATCTCGTAGAGGTCGTCGCCGATCGTGATCGCCTGCAGCAGCATCGCGCCGTCGTCGCTGAGCAGCTCGTCGCAGCGGCGGAAGTACTCCTCGAAGTACTGCCAGCCGACCGCCTCGATCATCTCGACGCTGACCAGACGGTCGTAGCGGCCGCGCAGGTCGCGGTAGTCCTCGAGCAGGACCGTGACCTGGTCTTCGAGCCCGGCCTCGCGCACCCGCTCGGTCGCCAGTTCGTGCTGGGCGGCGGAGATCGTCGTCGTCGTCACCTTGCAGCCGCTGCGCCGCGCGGCGTGGATCGCCATCCCGCCCCAGCCGGTGCCGATCTCGAGCAGGTGGACGTCGGGACCGAGCCGCAGCTTCTCGCAGATCCGGTCGAGCTTCGCCAGCTGCGCCTCGTCGAGGCTGGCGCCGTCGCTGGGGAAGTAGGCGCAGGAGTACATCATCCGCTGGTCGAGGAAACTTTCGAAGAGGTCGTTGCCGAGGTCGTAATGGGCGGCGATGTGTTCGCGGGCGCTGGCCTTGGTGTTACGGGGGACGAGGCCGCGGACCCGGTGCCAGGCGCCGCGCGGGCGGGCGACGACGCCGCGCAGCCCGTCCAGCTCGTCCAGCTCGCGGGCGGCGATCTGGATCAGGGCGACGAGGTCGTCGGTCTCCCAGAGGCCCTCGACATAGCCCTCGCCGAGCCCGACCGAGCCGTGCAGCGGCCCGCGCCAGGCCGCCGGGTCGTTGATCCGCACCGTCGCCCGCAGCTCGGCGTCCTCGGGACCGAAGCTGCGTTCGCGGCCGGCTTCGATCACGTCGATGCGGCCTGCGCTGACCCGGTCGAGGACCTGGCCGACGGCGAAGCGGGAGACGGCGTCCCTCATCGCGCCGCGACCCCTTTCGGCCGTGACCCGTCGGGGTGAGGGAAGTAGCGGGCGCCCTTCAGCTTCAGCCGCGCCGCCTGTCCGTAGATCTTCGCCACCACCTGCAGCGAGGCCGCCGGGTAGCGGACGAGGAGGCCGGCCATCAGTCGCTGGCTCAGCTCGCGGCGGCGCAACGAGAGGGTCGCGTCGAAGGACTTTCCCTCGCCCTGGTTGGGGCGCGACTCGATGTGGACCGAGAGGCGGCCGCCGGGCTCGGTGGCGCGGAAGGCGTAGGTCTGGTCCATTCCCATCAGCGGAGACACGTGAAGAGCCTTGTCCAACTCGTCTGCGAGGACACTACCCTGACGCGCACCGCGCGCAAGCACGTACGGATGTCGTTCTCCCCAAGGCGTGTTCTCGACCTCGGCGACGACCGCCTCGACCCGCTCGCCGCTGCCGTCGAAGCAGTAGTAGAAGCTGACCGGGTTGAAGCAGTGGCCGAGGTAGCGCAGGCCGGTGAGCAGGCGGACCGGGCCGGCGGGACGGGTGCCGGTGTGCGACTCGACCACGTCGCGGGCGCACTCGTCGAGCGGCCGCTGCGGGTCGCCGAGGTAATCGCTGCGGCGGAAACGCGCCGGGGCGCGGCGGCGCGCCGAGTAGAGCGGGAAGCGGTCAAGCAACGCCGGCAGCTCACCGAGGTCGAGGTAGGTGAGGAAGAGCCGGTAGCGGAACTCGTGCTCGACCGGCTCGAAGCGGCGGTGCCGGACCCAGCCCTCGTAGACGGCGGAGGCGGGCACGACGCTCATGCCGCCAGGGGCTCGGGTACCGCTGTCGACTTTTGAGCCCCCATAGGGGCCGCAAAGTCGACTGCGCTGGCGCCCGCGATCTCCTCGACCGCCCGCAGCCCGCTCACCACCCCGTCCTCGTGGAAGCCCCAGCCCCAGTAGGCGCCGCAATAGTGGGTCCGGCGCACGCCGCTGATCTCGGCCCGGCGACGCCGGGCGGCGACGCCGGCGGCGGTGTAGACCGGGTGGTCGTAATGGAAGCGGCGGATCGTCCGCGCGGGGTCGATCCGCGCGCCCTGGTTGAGGGTGACGAAGAAGTCGCGCTCAGGGGGGAGTTGCTGGAGGCTGTTCATCCAGTAGGTGACGGTGCTGCGCTGCGGCGGATCCTCGCTCAGGTGGAAGTTCCAGCTCGACCAGACCGGGCGCCGCCGCGGCATCAGCGAGGCGTCGGTGTGGAGCACCGCTTCGTTGTCCTGGTAGGGGATCGCGCCCAGCACCTCGCGCTCGGCGCGGCTTGGGTCGGCGAGCATCGTCAGCGCTTGGTCGGAGTGGGCGGCGATCACGACCCGGTCGAACTCCTCGCTCTCGCAGCCCTCGGCCTCGATCCGGACCCGGTCGGTAAGGCGCTCGATCCGCCGCACCGGCGCCGCCAGCCGCACCCGCTCACGCCACGGCGCCACGATCGCCTCGACGTAGCTACGCGAGCCGCCGCGCACGGTCCGCCAGCTCGGCCGCTCGCGCAGCGAGTACATGCCGTGGTTGGCGAAGAACTCGGCGAGGAAGGAGGCGGGGAAGCTCCACATCTGCTGCGGCGGCGCCGACCAGACGGCCGAGGCCTGGGGGACGATCAGCCGCTCGACGAACTGGCGCGAGAAACCCTGCTGCTCGAGCCAGTGGCCGAGCGAGGGCGCGGTCCCGTTCATCCCGATCAGGCCGGGCGCCTCGCGGTTGAAGCGGCGCCAGTCGCGCAGCATCCGCAGGAAGCGAGGGTCGAAGAGGTTGGCGCGGCGGGCGAAGAGGCCGCGCGGGGTGCCGGAGTACTCGAATCGACCTGTGCCGTCGGAGACGGAGAAACCCATGTGCGAGGGTTGCGTCTCAACCCCCAATTCGGTGAGCAGCGCTTCGAAGTTGGGGTAGTTGCGGTCGTTGAAGACGATGAAGCCGGTGTCGATCCAGCGCTCGCCCTCGGGGGTCTCGACCGGGACCGTGTTGGTGTGACCGCCGATCCGCGCCGCCGCCTCGTAGACGGCGATCTCGTGCTCGCGGTGCAGGTGGTGGGCGGCCACCAGGCCCGAGACACCGGTTCCGACGATCGCGATCCTCATCGCCCCCTCCCTACGGAGGCCGAGCGCGATCGGTTGCATCGGGGTAGCTGACCGTTGCCCTCGCAGTTTGTCGCCCTGTGGGCGACAAACTGCGAGGGCAACCTCGAAAATCAGCCGTAGGGCTTGTAGATCAGGTGGTAGCCGAGCAGTTGGGAGACGGTGGTGAAGGAGTAGCCGCGGGCGCGCAGGGTGTCGATGATGTGCGGCAGTGCTTCCAGCGTCTCGCCGCGGGGGCCGCCGCCGTCGTGCATGAGGATGATCGAGCCGGGCTGGGCGTGGCCGACGATGTTCGAGTAGATCGCGGCGGTGCCGGGGGTCGACCAGTCGCGCGGGTCGACGTCCCAGGTGATCGTCCGCATCCCGAGGCTGCCGGCGGTGGCGACCACGCTCGAGTTGACGGCGCCGCCCGGTGGCCGGAAGAGGCAGGGTTTGAAGTGCGTGTAGGCCTCGATCCGCGACGCCGCCCCGGCGATCTGCCCGTAGCCGGGGTATTCGACGTGGTTCATCGTGTGGTCGCCGAGCTCGCTGCCCTGGGCGAGGATTTCGCGCATCGTCGCTTCGCGGCCGGGCATCTCCTGGCCGACCTCGAAGAAGGTGCCGACGATCCCCTTTTCGCGCAGCACCTGGAGGAAGCCGGGCGTGTATTCGCTCGGCCCGTCGTCGAAGGTGAGGGCGACGACCTTGCGTTCGCGCGAGCCGTTGGTGACGAGCCCCGGCGTGCCGCCGCTGCAGCCGACCGGGCGCACCGGCCGCAGGCGGAAGCCGTAGCCGCCGCGCGCCGGCAGCGCTTCGCCGCACTGCTCGCCCGCCCCACAGCCGTTGCTGGCGATCGCTCGCCAGCCGTAGCGGCGCGGGGCGAGGCCGGCGTCTGCGGGGACGAACGCCGCCACCAGTTCGTTCGGGCTCGGCCGCTTCACCGTCGCCCGCAGGCTGCCCTGGCCGGTGACCCTGCCTTTGGCGTTGACCTGCTCGCTGCCGAGGCGAGTCGTCGTCGGCCCGAGGCAGAGCCGCAGCTCGCCGCTGCCGCCGGGCTGGCTCAGCGCCAGGCAGAGGTAGCGCGATTCGGCGCGGGAGATCACCGGCCGCGCCTGCAGCCCGGCGAGCGCCATCGGGCGCCTGCTGCGGACGCTGAAGATCAGCTTGCGGCCGGCCTGCGCGAGACGGGCATGGACGAGCCGCCCCGGCGCCGCGGCCGCAGCGCCGGGCAGGAGCAGCAGGGCGCTCGCGACGAGCGCGCAGGCGCACAGGATCTTGCGGGAGGGGGCGATCGGCGGGGTCCGGGTGGCCGGGTACGGAAGGCTGTCCATGTTAAGCGCGAAGCCGTGCCGCAGCCCCAACCAGCGCCCGTGTTGCAACAGACGTGAGCCCCCAGCCGACCCCCAATCTTCTCCGGCCCGTCGGCCGTGGGGGCGCCGTGTGGCTTGGGGTGCTGGCGGGCCTCGTGCTGCTGGCGCTCCTTTGTGCGGGGAGCGCGTCGGCTGAGACCGGCGGTGCTTCCGGGGCCGGCGGGGTCGAAGAAGCGCCGCTCGAAGAAGCGCCGGCGATCACCAACACGCCGTTCGACCGCCAGGGGATGTGGATCTGGTACGTCTCGCACTCCGAGGGCGGCAGCGTCCCGGCGATCGTCGCCCGCGCCAAGCGGGCCGGGATCGGCACCGTCTACGTCAAGTCCGGCGACGGCTCGACCGTCTGGAACCAGTTCAACAAAACGCTGGTCCGCCGCCTGCACAAGGCGGGGATCGACGTCTGCGCCTGGCAGTTCGTCTACGGCGACCATCCCGCCGCCGAGGCCAACGTCGGCGCGACCGCGGTCCATCGCGGCGCCGACTGCCTGGCGATCGACGCCGAGGCCGACTACGAGGGGCGCTACGCCGCCGCCGACCTCTACATCCGCCGCCTCCGCGCCCAGATCGGTGCCGCCTTCCCGCTCTCAGTCGCCGGCTTCCCCTACGTCGACTACCACCCCTCCTACCCCTACTCGGTCTTCTTCGGCCCCGGCGGCGCGCAGTTCAACCAGCCGCAGATGTACTGGAAGACGATCGGCGTCTCGGTCGCGACGATCTTCGCCCACACCTACCTCTACAACCGGATCTGGCGCCACCCGATCTACCCGATCGGGCAGACCTACGAAAGCCCAGGCAACGGGCAGTTGCGCCTCTTTCGCCGCTACGCCGCCAGCTACGGCGACGGTCCGCCGAGCTGGTGGGACTGGCAGGAGACCAGCGAAAAAGAGTGGGCGGCGCTTGGTGCCCGCGCCGCCTCCCAGCCGCTGACCGGGTTCCGGATCGACCCCGAACAGCCCTTGCTGAAGAGCGGCGACCGCGGCGACATGGTCGTCTGGGCGCAGGAGCACCTGATCTCGGCCGGCGCGGAACTGGAAGTCAACGGGATCTTCGGCAAGCTGACCCGGGCCGCGGTGCGCGCCTTCCAGGAAGGCCACGGGCTCGAAGTCGACGGCCGGATCGGGACCGACACCTGGGAAGCGCTGCTCCGCTACACGCCGCTCCGCGTGCACTGGTCCGCGACCAGCACCGGCGCCGACGGCACCAACGCCCGCGCCTCCAAGGCCGGCCGGGTGCCCATGGCACACAAGCCGCTCTCGGCCTCGCTGCCGGCGAAGGGCTACGAGATCCCGCCCGACGGCGGTGCCGGCTCTCCGCTTTCCGGAGCGCCCTAGGCTGCGATCGTCGTCTCGAGCCGGCCCAGGGTCGGCGACTCGATCGCGATCTCGTCGCCGGCGGCGAGCCAGACCCGCGGCTGGCGGCTCATCCCGACCCCCTCCGGGGTGCCGGTGGCGACGACGTCGCCGGGCTCCAGCGTCATCAGCGAGGAGAGGTCGGCGATCAGCTCCGGGATCGAGAAGATCAGGTCCGCGGTGCTGGAGGACTGCATCGTCTCGCCGTTCAGGGTCAGCTGGATGCCGATCGCGTCGGCCGGGCCCGCCTCGTCGGGCGTGACCAGGGCCGGGCCGCAGGGCGCGGACCCGTCGAAGACCTTGCCCGGCATCCACTGCGGACCGCGTCCCTGCAGGTCGCGGGCGGAGAGGTCGTTGAGCAGCGTGTAGCCGACGATGTGGTCGAGTGCGTCGGCGGCGTCGACGTCCTTGGCGCGGCGACCGATCACGAAGGCGACCTCGGCCTCGAAGTCGACCTTGCTGCTGTTGGCCGGAAGCTTCACGGTCGCGCCCGGCGCCGCTAGGGCGTTGCGGAACTTGCCGAAGACGACCGGGTGCGCGGGCGTCTCGGCGCCGACCTCGGCCGCGTGCTTCTTGTAGTTGAGGCCGATGCAGACGATCTTCTCCGGGTCGGGGATCGGCGTCAGCAGGCTCACCGCAGAGAGTGGATGAGAGGGCGCGCCGGAGTCCCCGAGCCGCGCCCGCAGGTCGTTAACGCGGCCGGCGGCGATCAGCTCCCGCAGCCCACCCCGGTGCGGCTCGCCGAGCAGTGCCCAGGCATCGGCCACCCGGTCGCCCTCGAGCACCCCAGCGCGCCCTCCGTCTCCAGCGTCGAACGTTACGAGTCTCATACGCGCCGCAACCCTACGCCACCGCCCCCTTCCGCCGAGGTTGCCTTTTCCGCCCTATATGAGGGCAAAAGGCAACCTCGGTGTCGGGGGTTAGGCGTTGGCGGGGTCGAGCTCGCGTTCGAGCTCGGTGCCGACCAGGGTCTCGCGCTCGATCTCGGACTCGCGGACCAGCCAGAGCGAGAGGACGGCGCCGGCGAAGGCGAGCACCGCGCCGAGCAGCAGGACCTCGTTGAGGCCGTGGATGAAGCCCTGTTCGGCGGCGCCGCGAGCGCTGTCGCGGGCACCGGCCGGGACGCTCTGCAGCGCCTGCGGCAGGGTTCCCGAGGAGGTGGCTTCGACCAGGCCGCGAGCTTCTTCGTGGGACAGTCCGCCGGCGACGCTCTGTGCCTTGGAGGCGCCGGCACCGAGGAAGATCGCGCCCCAGGCGGCGATCCCGACCGCGACCCCGACCTGGCGGAAGGTGTCGTTGATCCCCGCCGCCATCCCGCTCTGCTCTTTGGGGACGACGCTGAGGGCGACGTCGGCGATCACCGGGTTGAGCAGCCCGGTGCCGATCCCGGCGACGATGAAGCCGGCGAGCAACGCCGTCCATTCGGAGCTGACGTCGAGGCCGCCCATCAGCGCCAGCCCGGCGCCGACCAGGGCGAGGGCACCGCTCATCAGGTAGCGGGCCTGGACTTTGGAGACCAGCACGCCGGCGATCGGGGCGAAGATGAAGGCGCCGACGGTGATCGGCAGGTAGCGGACACCCGCTTCGACCGGGCTCATCCCGAGGAAGCTCTGCAGGTAGAGCGTGATGTAGAGGAAGAGGGCAAAGAGCGAGCCGGAGACGGCGAACGCCGCCAACTGGACCCCGGTGAAAGCGCGACGGCGGAAGAAGCCGAGCGGCAGCATTGGCTCCTTGACCCGCGTCTCGATCGCGACGAAGGCGATGAGCAGCAGCGCGGCGCCGGCGAAGAGGGAGAGGATCAGGGCGCTGCCCCAGCCTTCCTCGTTGCCGCGGACCAGCGCCAGGACGAGGAGGAAGAGCGCGGTCGAGAAGGTGAGGAGCCCGCCCCAGTCGATTCGGGTCGCATTTGGGTCGCGCGACTCGGCCAGCTTCCAGTAGGTGACGGCGATCGCCGCCAGCCCGATCGGGACGTTGACGAGGAAGACGTATTCCCAGCCGAGGCCGTCGGTCAGCAGGCCGCCGAGCAGCGGGCCGATCGCGACCGCGATCCCGATCGTCGCCCCGTAGATCCCCATCGCCATCCCGCGTTCGGGGCCGCTGGGGAACTCCTGCGCGACCAGCGCCAGGGAGACGGCGAACATGATCGCGCCGCCGATCCCCTGCAGGCCGCGGGCGAAGTTGAGGAAGGTCGGGTCGGGGGAGAGGCCGCAGAGCAGCGAGGCGACCGAGAAGATGCCGAGGCCGATCGCGAACAGGCGCCGGCGGCCGAGCCGGTCGGCGAGCGAGCCGGCGGTGAGGACGAGCGCGGCGAGCGAGAGCGCGTAGGCGTCGATCACCCACTGCAGGTCGGAGAAGCTGCCGCCGAGGTCCTTGCGGATGTCGGGCAGCGCCGTGTTGACCACGGTGATGTCGAGCAGCAGCATGAAGGTGGCGACGCAGACGGCTCCCAGCGTCCACCACCTGCGGTTGCTTTCGGAAGTCATTCGGGGCTCCATTGCGTCGGGTACAATTCGTAAGGCAGCCTTGTCAGGCGCTCTGATCAACCGACCTTATCAGGTACCCTTACTAAATGTCCCCAGACTCCACCGACATCTCCCGCCTCGCCCTTCCGGGCCTGTTCGGGATCGCCGCCGAGGCGGTGCTGATCGAGTTCCGCCAGGAGCTGGTCGACGCCGGCTACGGCGACGTCCGCCCGACCCACGGCTGTGTCTTCCGCTTCGTCCGCGAGGACGGCATGCGACTGACCGAGCTTGCCAGCCTGGCGGGGATGACGAAGCAGTCGATCGGCGAGGTCGTCGACGACCTCGCCGCCCTCGGCTACGTCAAGCGCGTCCCCGACCCCGCAGACCGCCGCGCCAAGCTGATCTGCCTGACCGGGAAAGGCGAGCAGGCCCAGCGTGTCGCCTACCGCCTCTTCGGCGCGATCGAACGCCGCTGGGCCGAGCGCTACGGCGCCGACCGCGTCGCCGCCCTGCGCGAGCTGCTCGAAGAGATCGCGACGACCGAGGTCCCCGACCTCGTTCCCGAGCTGTCTCGAGCCGCCCACGAGGCGGACCTGGCCAGGGCCTAAGGCGATGGGCGTCCGCCTCGCCGACGGCGGTTGGGATGCGGAGCTGAGAAAGGCAATCAAGGCCGACGGGTCCGAGGTCCGCATCGCCAGCCCCTTCGTCAAGCGCGCAGCTGTGGCCCGCCTGTTCAAGGGGGTCGACACCGGGAACGTCCGCGTGCTCACGCGCTTCAACCTCGAGCAGTTCGGCCAGGGGGTAAGCGACATCGCGGCATTACGCGAGTTGCTGAGGCTCGGCGCTCGCGTGCGCGGAGTCAAGCGCCTGCACGCCAAGCTCTACATGTTCGGCCGCGAGCGGGCCGTGGTTACCTCGGCCAACCTGACCATCGCCGGTCTCTCCCAGAATCACGAGCTCGGGGTGGTGGCCGAAGGAGGCGCGGTCGCCCGCGCCTGCAGGGAGTACTTCGACCAGCTCTGGAAGGAGGCGGGCAAGGATCTCGAGCCGTCCCGGCTCGACCGCTGGGAAGAGCAGGTCCAGGCGGCGCAGGCGGCGGCAGGACCTGCGCACAGGTCGGGTTTGCCCGACGAAGGCGCCGACGTCGGCTCCGGCGGTCAGCTGCAACTCCCGCCGCTCGTCGCTGGCAACGAGGAAGCCTTCCTCAAGTTCTTCGGCGAGAGCACCAACCGCGCCGACCGCGATTTCGCGGTCTTCGACGAACTCGTCAGCGGCGGCAGCCACTGGGCGTGCACCTATCCGAAGGGGAAGCGCCCGAGCAGCCAGGGCACCGGAGCGGTGATCTACATGGGACGCCTCGTCCACAGCCCCGCCGACACCAAGATCTACGGCCGGGCGATCGCGATCGCACACGAGGAAGGCCGCGATGACGCCTCGCCTGCCGACATCGAGCGCCGCCCGTGGAAGGCGAAGTGGCCCCACTACCTGCGCGTTCACGACCCCGAATTCGTCGCCGGAACCCTCGAGAACGGCCCCTCCCTGGCTGCGATGATGGACCAGCTCGGACCCGGCTGCTTTGCCTCCACCGTGAGCAACGCCGCCGCCGGACACGGCAACCTCAACCCCCGCCTATCGATCCGCCAGCAGGCCGGCATTCGCCTTGCCCCCGAAGGCCTGGCCTGGCTGAACGAGCACCTCGAGCGCGCTTTCGAGCAGCACGGCATGATCGCCTCGGCCCAGTTCGCCCAGCTCGACTGGCCCGAGATCGATCTCACCGCCCCCTGAGCCACCGCCCTCCCACCCCTACCCGCTAGATTTCGCCCGGGCCGCTTCCCTGCGGCCCGTCCGAGGCACCCTCGGGGGCGTAGCTCAGTTGGTTAGAGCGCCGGCCTGTCACGCCGGAGGTCGCGGGTTCGAGTCCCGTCGCTCCCGCTCTGGGCACCGCTGAATCTGTGACTCCTTGCGGATGCCTGCGTGGCTCCTTTGGTCGAGTCGGCTCCGATTTGCCATCCGCAAACCGGAGCCGGCCCGTCTGCGCTCTCTAGGCGTTCTTCATGACCATGTAGCTAGGCACAGAAATCTGTGCCGCTTTCGCGACCTTCATCACTTAACCCCTCCCTGGCTAGTTTTGCGACGGGACAGCGGTTGCGGAGGACATTGTCGAGGATCTTTGATCGGGTCGGGGAGGGAACCTAGGATTGGGGAGTGGCCGAGCAGGAACTGCTTATTCAGCTCTATCACCGTTGCCGGGAAGAGATGGGTCGGTATGACGCCCAGCTCTGGCAGCTTCCGTCGGTGAGCTATGCGCTCAATGGGTTGATCGTGGTGTTCGTCGTTCATCGTGGGTTCAGCGGCCGGGCGGCGTTGGCAGCCTCGGTGGCGTTGCTGCTGCTGGCGGTCCCGCTTACGGTCGCCCTGGTCAAGAACAGGCTCTTCCAGCGGGGGCGATCGGTGTACGCGGACGAACTGTTCTCCCGGATTCGCACACTTGGCCCGGATCCCGAGCTCCGCGACGTGCCGACGACGACCACGGAGGCGCTGCACGCCCTCGAACGCGATCTTCGGAATACGGGGCGCCGACCCAATTCGATCGAGAGGCTTGGGAACTGGCTTTTCGGAGAATCGGCGGCGTTTCCGCTCCTTTTGGGCGTCATGCTGCTCACCCATGTCGGTCAGATCGCCCTGATCGCCATCGTGGCTACGAGGCTATGAGGCAGCAGGAACATCCCGGAGTCCTCGTCACCGGAGGCTGTGGCTTCATCGGCAGCTCTCTGGTTCGCCGTCTCCGAAAGCACCGCTGGCCGGTCACGGTCCTCGACGATCTGTCCACGGGCTACAGGGCCAATCTGCCCGCTGACGACGACGTCTCGTTCATTCAGGGATCGATCGAATCGCGGCGGCACGTGAGGGAGGCTCTGCGCGGAAATCGCTACGTCGTCCATCTCGCCGCCCGCGCCTTCGTTCCCGACAGCTTCTCGCGACCGTCCGAATTCGAGCGGGTGAACATCGGCGGCAGCCGGGTTCTCCTCGAGGAGTCGGCGCTCGCCGGCGTCAAACGGGTGGTGGTGGCGAGCAGCGCTGAGGTCTACGGCGATCGGGAGACACCGCTGATCGGCGAGGAGGACCCGACCCAGCCGGTAAGTCCATACGCGGAAACCAAGCTGGCGATGGAGAGGCTTGCCCTGGAAGTCCACGCAACAGGGAGCACCAGCGTCTCGGTCCTGCGGCTCTTCAATGCCTATGGCCCGCGCGCGACGCATCCATACCTCGTTCCCGAGGTGATCCGCCAGAGCACCCGCGGATCGGTCATCAGGTTGGGGGACCCCAAGTCCAAGCGCGACTTCTGTGCGGTCGCCGACACCGCGAACGGAATCGAAAGAGCCCTTCTCTCCAGTCAGGCGGGCGGGCAGGTGTTCAATCTCGGCACCGGGATCGCCGCCAGCGTTTCCGAAGTCGTGGAGATCGTCGGGGGCCTGGTCGGGCACGAGATCGAGATCGAGCTCGATCGAAGCCGGCTTCGGCCAACCGACATACGAGTCCTCAGGTCAGACGGTCGCAAGGCGCGGCGTGAGCTGGCATGGGAGCCGGCGATCGGCCTCAGAGAGGGCCTGGGCCAGACGTTGGATCAGTACCGCGCTGCCGGGCGGTGGCCCTACGAGACCGGCGCGCCTGTCGCGCCGCCTCCGATCATGGCTGGTCACGGCTCTCGATCTTGAGCGACCGCGGACGGCGCTGGGGCGGCCTCAGGCCGCGGTCACCTTGGGACGCTCGCTGCGCCTCTCCCGCCGCACCACCTTCATCCGTGCGCGGCGCTCGGCTTGCTCGGCGTCGCGGACTGCCCAGGTGACGCGCTCGATCAGCTGTGCGGCGGAGTGGGTTGACTCGAGGTGGACCGGGTCGAGGTGCTCGCTGTGGATCATCTGGGGGTCGTGGCCCGGAGCGTCGGTGAGGACGAGGATCTGTGCCATGGGGTTCCCTCCTGCGATTCGATTCCCTGAGCCAGGAGGATGGCGCGCGAACCTTCAGCCGAGGTGAAAAGTGGGTAAAGACTCCCAGTTTGCGGAATCGCGTGTTGGGACCCCCTTGCGCTCGCCGCGGATCCGGCTAGGTTGCTTTCCAGCGACCGGGAGGGAGCGCGAGCCGCCAAAGCCAGGCGGGAAGCGATCCCGAAGGTGGTGCCGAAGAGCTTCTGCGCACGAAGGCTACGTGCGGGGCAGGCAACTGGGCACCGCCGCCGGTCGCTTTTTCGTGCCGGCGACGGGGCGGCCGTCTACTCGGGATTGCGGGCGCTGACGATCCAGGTCGAGGCCGGGCCCCAGACGCCGTCGGGGCCCTCGAGGTCGGCGATCGCCTCGCGGATCTCTTCGGCGATCTTCGGCTTGATCTCGTCGACCCGGTCTTCCCACAGCCGCAGTACCTCGGCAGCCGGGCCGAGCGCCATGTTGAACTCGACCGCGCCCTCGAGGTCGTTGCCGAGCTTGATCGGCAGGTCGCAGCGCCGCAGCGCGATCTCATCGAAGCCGGCGATCTTCAGCTGTTCGCTGACCGTGTCGGCGTTGGCCATCGAGAAGGGGCCGGGGCCGCAGGTCGGTTCGTCGGTCTCCTCGGGGTGGTCGAGGTACTGGTCGACGACGAGCTCGGCGCGGTGGATCCACTCGTTGTCGAGCTTGCGCCGCCAGACGACGGCGGTCAGCTGGGCCCCAGGCGCCAGCGCAGCGCGGACGTTGCGCAGCGCCGCCACCGGGTTGGCGAAGAACATCACTCCCATCCGCGAGAAGGCGTAGTCGAAGGGGCCGCCGAGGTCGCCGGTCTGGACGTCCTCGACCCTGAACTCGACGTTGGTCGTGCCAGCCTCCTCGGCCTCGCGCCGGGCGAGGTCGATGAACGGCGCCGAGACGTCGACCCCGAGCGCCGAGCCCCCGGCCCCGACCAGCTCGCCGAGCCGCTGCGTCGTGTCGCCGAAGCCGCAGCCGATGTCGAGCACGCGCCCGCCGGCCGCCGGCGGGTGCGCCGCCATCGCCGCCTCGCCGTGGGCGCCGAGCCCGTCGGCGACCAGGTGCCGGTACTTGAGGAAGGTGTCGAAGAGCGGCCCGCTCCACGCTTCCGCCGCCTCGACGTTGTCGGCGTCAACGGCAGTGGTGTCGATGCTCCGCTCCACGATCGGTTTCCCTCGCATCGATGCTACAACCCGGGAGATGGTTGGCAAGGCATCGGCATCGGCCGGCTGGGAGGACGTCGAGCGGTTGGCGCTGGCGATGCCGGAGGCGGTCGAGCAGCCGGCGTACGGGAACCGCGCCTGGCGCGTGCGCAAGAAGCTGTTCGTCTGGGAGCGGCCGCTGCGCCACGGCGAACTCGAGGAACTCGGCGCGGCGGCGCCGGACGGGCCGATCCTCGGCGCCAAGGTCGAGCACCTGATGGCGAAGGAAGCGCTGATCGCCGACGAGCCCGAGGTCTACTTCACGACTCCGCACTTCGACGGTTATCCGTCTGTGCTCGTGCGCCTGGACCGGATCGGGCTGGCCGACCTCGAGGAAGTGATCGCCGAGGCCTGGCTCGCGGTCGCCCCCAAACGGCTGGCCCGGGCGTTTCTGGACGCGCGCGGGTAGCGAGTCTCGCCAACGCTCGCCGAGGCGGGAAGGGGAACGGCACCGCGGCGGCGAATCCAGGGCCGATGAGCCTCGACCGCCACAGCCTCGAGCAGGCCGCCGACGGATTTGGCTTGGCGTTCTACCTGCTGATCGCCGGCGCGCTCTTCTCCGTCGTCACCGGCACCCTCGGCATTGCCGTCTTCCTCCTCATCCTCGCCGCCCTTGCCCACGTCGGCCGCTGGACGCTGGAAGAGCACGTCGCCGCTCGCGGCGACGAGGCCCGGATCGAGATCGACTTCCAGCGAATCCAGGACCTCATCGGCCGCTTGCGCCGTCCCTCCTAGGTTCTTAGTGGCCGGCCTTCTGCCCGTTGGGGTGGAGGGGATACCAGGAGGCGCCGAAGGCCTTGCTGTCGGTGCCGTTGTCTTCGCCGGGCTTCTTGTCCTCGACGAAGGTGTAGAGGGGCCAGCCGGCGTAGGTCACCTGCATCGTGCCATCGGAGCGTTCGATCGTGCCCAGCATCGAAGCGCTGACGCCGCTCATCGCTTCCGGTTCGCCGCCGCTGGTCAACGGGGGCCAGGCTTCGGCGCAGGGGCCTTCGCACTTGGAGACGCCGCTCCCTTTCTTGTCCTTCTGGAAGTAGTAGAGCGTCATCCCTTCGGAGTCGACGAGCACCTTGCCGACGCCCGACGCTTCGCCGACCGAGATCGGCGCCGGCGCGCCGCCGGCTTCGGAGCTGGCGGTTTCGGTCTTCGATTCGGATTCGGATTCGCTCGAGCTTTCCTTGGAGCCGCCGTAGCGGTTGTACGAGGAGCCGCTTTCGGAGCTCGCGGTTTCCGATTCGCCTGAGCCGCCGCCGCTCGACGAGCTGCTGCTCGAGCCGCAGGCTGCGACCGCCAGGGCGAAAACGATCGCCAGCGCGGCCAGTACGGCATATGACTTCTTCATCCTGTCTCTCCTGCTCGGGTTCACGGACTGGTCGAGACAGCCCGTGATACGGAAGCGGGTGAGAATGCGTTCAGGCGCTGCGGCGCCCCGGCGCTAAAGCGTTTCGGGCTTCGGGTGCAGGCGGGACTTTTCGACCCGCGCCAGTTTCCGTTTGAGGCGCTGCAGTTCGCGCTCCTGGACCTCGGTCCGTTTCGTCCCCGGGTGGGCGATGTTGTGTTTCTCGAGCGGGTCGCTTTCGAGGTCGTACATCTCCCACTGCGGCGGCTTGCGTTCCTTTAGGTCCGGGTTGACGTCGTGGTACTTGGCCAGCTTCCAGCGGCCTTCGCGGATGCTGACGATGTGGTTCGGCGGTTTCGGGTAGGGCCCGTTCTTCTGGCCGGACTGGTAGTCGTCGTAGGTGAAGACGATGTAGTCCTGGGCCGAGTCTTCCCGCTTTGGGTTGAGGACCAGCTTCGAGTAGTCGACGCCCTGCCAGTTGCGCCGCGCCGAGGGCGGCGCCGCGGCGAGGCTCGCCAGGGTCGGCAGGAAGTCGACGTGGGAGACGAGCGCGTCGCTGGTCATCGCTTCCGGGAAGAGCTTCGGGTTGGAGTAGACGAGCGGGACCCGGATCGCCTCCTCGTAGAAGTTGAAGTTCTTCTGCCGCAGGCCGCCATGGGTGAGGCCCATCTCGCCGTGGTCGGCGGTGCGGACGATCAGCGTGTCGTCGAGCAGGCCCGTCTGTTCGAGCTTGTCGAGGACGTTGACCAGGTAGGCGTCGGAGGAGCGCATCAGGTTGCCGTAGAAGTTGAGGTAGCTGCGCTTTTCGGCGTCGGTCTTCGGTTTGCCGGTGAGGTTGAAGATCTTCAGGAACTGTTCCTGGACGCTGGGCTTGGTCGAGAGGTCTTCTTCGTTGGTCTCCGGGACGTCGATCTCGCCCTGCAGCCAGGAGCGGTCGTAGCCGGCTTCTTCGAAGGTGCGGCTCGGGTAGAAGAGGACGTCGTGCGGGTTGACCAGTGAGATCACCATGAAGAAGGGCTGCTGCCCGGTCGCCGCTTCGTCCAGGTACTCGAGCACGCCCTCGGTGCCGTCTTCGACCTTGCCCTCCTGGTCGACGAAGCGGCCGTCGTTGTCGATGTAGCCGCCGCCCGCCTCGGGGACGCTCTGGTTGGCGCCGGCGTCGGGCGGGTTCCAGCGCAGGAAGCCGTACTTTTCGAGGTCCGAGGGCTGGGCGTCGTTCTTGATCGCCGGTTTCGAGCAGTGCCACTTGCCCTTGTAGACGACGTTGTATTTGGATGCCGCCATCACCGTCGCCAGGTTGGCGAGGTTGGTCGGCAGGTTGACCTGGGGGTAGGTCGGCGATTCCGGTTCGCCCTTTTCGTTGACCGAGCCTTCCGCCGGCATGTCTTCCTCGAGCGTGTACTTGACCCCGTGCTGGGCGGGGAAGTAGCCGCTCATCAGGGTCGAGCGCGCCGGCGAGCACATGCAGGCGTTGGTGAAGGCACGTTCGAAGCTGAGCCCGTGGCGCCGCAGCCGCCGCATCCCCGGCAGGTTCTTGCGCATCCAGTTGGGCGGGAAGTGCTGGATCGCCCGCTCCTGGTCGGTGAGGAAGAGGATGATGTTCATCCCGGCGACGTTCTTGCGCCCGCCCTTTGCCGCCGCCAGCGCGGTGCCGACGCCGCCCTGTGCCAGCAGCGCCGCGGCCGCGGCGCCAGCGCCGGAACCGATCAGCTGCTTGCGGGTGAGCCCGGCCTCTCGCAGTTCATTCTCAGTCATCTATCGGTGCCTCCGGAAGACGTCGACCGCGTTGCTGAGGAACGAGGTCGTGTAGACGTTGCGGTTGTCGGGGCTGACTGCGACCGAGGCGACCCCGGCCATCGCCCGCGCCGGCGTGCAGACCGCTTCCTTCTTGACGGCGAGGCAGCCGGCCTTGTTCGGCTTCTGCAGCACGGTGCCGGTTTCGCGGTTGCGGTCGAAGACGTCGATGGCGCTGCTGCTGAAGGCGACGACGTAGAGGCTGGCCCCGTCGGGGGAGACGGCGAGCCCCTCGGTGCCGCTCATCGCCTGGGCGAAGCCGCAGCCAGCCGCCTTGAGCCAGAGCGTGCAGCCAGCCGGCCCTTCCTTCTGCGCCAGCCCGGCGCTCGACGTCGCTGGCTGGAAGACGGTGACGCTGTTGCTGAGCAGCGAGGTGACGTAGACGACGTCGTTTCCAGGACTGGTGGCGACGGCGTCCGCGGCTTCGAGCGCCACCCCCGTCGTGCACCCGGCGAGCGCCGGCGCGGCTATGCACCCGGTCCCGTCGGTGGCCTGGCTCAGGGTCCCGGTTTCCGGGTCGCGAACCAGCGCGGCGACCGCGTTGGAGGCGGGCGAGCCGGTGTAGACGGCGCGGCCGTCGCGGCTCACCGCCAGGCCCTCGACGGCACCGAGCGCGATCCCCGGCGCGCACCCTTCGGCGCCGGCTTCGGCGATGCAGCCGGCGCTGCCCGCCTTCTGTTCGAGGGCGCCGCCGGATTCGGTGAGGCGGGTGAAGGCGGCGACGGCGTTGCCGAGGAAGGCGCCGACGTAGACGTTCTTGCCGTCGGGGCTGACGACGACCACGTCGGCGCCGAGCAGCCCCCGCCCGCTCGCGCAACCGGGGACCGGCAGCGCCGAGTAGCAGCCGGCGCTGGTCGGCGGCAGCTGCGCGAGCGCCCCGTTTTTTGGATTGCGCCGGAAGCTGACGATCGAGTTGCCGCCGCGCGAAGTGGCGTAGACGTTCTTGCCGTCGGGGCTGACCGCGACCGAGTTCGGCCCGTCGAGCCCGATCGCGGTGGCGCAGCCTTCGGCTCCTTTGGCGGCGATGCAGCCGCCGCTGCCGCTGGCCTGGGTCAGCGCCCCGGTCGCCTTGCTGCGCTGGAAGATCGCGATCGCGTTGCTTTTCGAGGAGGCGACGTAGACGTTCTTGCCGTCGGGGCTGACCGCGATCGCCCGCGAGCCCAGGACCGGGCCCGGCCCGGCCAGCGCCCGCGCCTTCGCGCAGCTCTTGGCCCCCTTGGAGCCGCCGGTGAGGCAGCCTGCCTTGCCCGGCAGCTGGCTCAGCGTTCCCCGCTTGGTCGCCTGCTGCTGGCCTTTCTGCGCGGCGGAAGCGCCGGCCGAGAGGACGAGCGCCAGCAGCGCCGCACATGCCGTGTACCGCAGGAGCCGGGTGGGTAACTCGCGAGCCAAGCCGCGGGCAGCATAGTTCTCACCGGCAGACGACTCGCCGGCACGGCGGCCGGGGCAGACGTTTGACGTGCGGGCACGCGCCCGGCCCTCGCACCCAGTCTTTAGAGAAGGTCTCTAACGTGGCCGGCGCAAACAGGGCTCCGAGCCGCTGTCGAACTCCCGCTCGCAGATGGGTGTCGACCGATTCGAACACCCATAGACCCCCGATTTGGCAGGGAATGGCCGTCGGGGCAGAGGAGGGAAGTTCTCGATGGCCGACACCGAGTACACGGCGGGCATGCCCGCTGCTGGGAGCCCGATCGACCGGATCGCCAACGCCGCGGTCACCATCGTCCCGCTGCTGCTGATCGCGGTCGCGATCCAGCAGTCCTGGGGCGGGCTCCTCGTCTGGCAGGACATCCTCATCTTCTTTGCGACGCTGATTCCCTTCGGCTTCGGGATCACCGTCGGCTTCCACCGCCTCTTCACCCATCGCTCCTTCAAGACGAGCCCGCCGATGCGCTTCCTCTGGGCCGTGCTTGGCTCGATGGCGCTCGAGGGGCCGGTGATCGAGTGGGTCGCCTATCACCGCCGCCACCACCGCTTCTCCGACGCCGAGGGCGACCCGCACAGTCCCCACCATGGCCACGGCAATGGCGTCCTCGGCGCCCTACGCGGCCTCTTCCACGCCCACGTCGGCTGGGTCCTGTTCAGCGACGAGGCCGCCGACGAGGAGCGCTACGCACCCGACCTGATCGCCGATCCGGTTGTCCGCTTCGTCGACCGCACCTTCATCTTCTGGGCGGTTCTCGGGCTGGCGATCCCGTTCGGGCTCGGCGTCCTCCTCACCGGCACTTTGATCGGCGGCCTGCTCGGTCTGCTCTGGGGTGGCGCGGTGCGGATCTTCTTCCTCCACCACATCACCTTCTGCGTCAACTCCCTCTGCCACTTCTTTGGCCGCAAGGACTTCGTTACCAAGGACGAGTCGCGCAACCTGGCCTGGCTCGCGCCGTTCACCTTCGGCGAGGCCTGGCACAACAACCACCACGCCTTCCCGACTTCTGCCCGCCACGGGCTCGGCCGGGTCGAGCTGGACCCCTCGGCAGGGCTGATCGCCCTAATGGAGAGGGTCGGGCTGGCCTGGGACGTGGTCCGGATCGGGCCCGATCGCCTCGCCTCCAAGGCGATCGGGGGAGTGGCGTCGCCGAGCGATTCCGTGCCTCGGGCGCCGGTGGCTCAGACGGATCCGAGCGCGGTCCACAGCTCGCGCTCGGCGTCGGCCACCGCGCGGGCGCCGGAGCCCACCGCCTCCCACAGCGCCGGCTGAGGCTGCTCGCTTTCGCTGGCGAGCCGGAAGGCCTCGGCCAGCTCGCTCCAGCGCTCGCCCGCTGCGGCGGCGAGCGGTGCCTCGGGCCGGCCGGCCTCGGCCAGGAAGCGCGCGTACATCGGCCGGAAGCAGCCGCCGCCGGTGCCGCGGCGCTCGATCACCTGGTAGGCGAAGCGGGCGCACCACTGCCAGTCCTCGACCGCCTCCGGCCAATTGCCGGCCTCGGCTGCGAGCCGCTCCAGCGCCGGCAGGCCGCCGAAGTCGCCGAAGGGCGGCTCGAGCATCTCCTGCGCCGCCCGCTCGATCGCCGCCGGCACCGCCGCCTCCAGCGCCGCCAGGTCGAGACCCGCGGAGACGGTGAACATGTGGCCTTCGATCTTGAACGGCGGCTGCTCGGAGTGGCGCGCCCGCATCAGGTTCTCCAGGCGCGTCGTCTGCAGCTCCTCGAAGCCGGTGTCGGAGAGGTAGGCGACCTCCTCGTCGTAGCCGGCGAGGACGACCGCGTGGCCGGGGAAGTGGGCCGAGTTGCCGTAGTGGTCCAGGTAATAGAGGTCGGTCAGCAGCAGCACCGGCCGGCCGGCGTCGACCTCGGTCCGGGCCGCGCCCCAGGCGGCGACGTCGTCCTCGAAGGTGCGCAGCTCCAGCGCCGCCCCGGTCAGCTCGCGGAAGCTCTCCTCGAGTACCGCGGTGCGGCCGTTGAACCAGCGGCTCGGCGAGGTGCCGTCGATTGCCAGGTAGTAGAAGCCGGCGCCGGCACCGAGGCCGAACGCCATTTCCTCGCTGATCGCGACGCCGTGGAAGGCGAGCAGGTTGCGCAGCGCGGTCGAGCCGCAGTGGTGGCCGGGGGTGTGGGCGTAGGCGGGCACCGAGGGCATCGACGGATTCTGACGCGATCCGCTGCACAGGTCGGGCGCCGGCGTTGACGTATCCTGCGGCGCCGATGGAGAAGGCGGATCTGAGACTGCTGCGCTGGATGCGCACCCACGGCCACTCGCCTGGGCTGGAGTCGGCGGCGAAGGCGCTGGGCAAGGCCGGGAACAACGGCCTGGTCTGGGTCGTGCTCGGCGTCGCCCTGGCGATCGTCGACTGGGAACGGCACGAAGCGTGGCTGATCTGCGCCGCCCTCGGGCCGATCGCGATCGTCCTCAACTACGGGCTGAAGCTCTTGGTCAAGCGGCCGCGGCCGGTGCTCGAGGGCCTGCCGCCGCTCGGCGGCGCCCCCAGCTCGCTCAGCTTCCCCTCGGCCCACGCGCTCTCCTCCTTCGCGGTGGCGACGGCGATGTTCCGGGTCGACCATGCCACCGCCGGCGCCCTGGTGGTCGCGCTGCTGATCTCCCTCGGCCGGCCCTACCTGGGCATGCATTACCCCTCCGACGTCCTCGCCGGCGCCCTGCTTGGGGTCGCGCTCGGCCTGATCGTGCCGCTCTCGCTATGACCGAGGAAGGCGCCGCTAGATGAAGGTCGGGATCGTGGGGCTGCCGAACGCCGGCAAGTCGACCCTGTTCAATGCGCTGACCAAGGGCGGCGCCCAGACCGGCGACTACCCGTTCACGACGATCGAGCCCAACGTCGCCGTCGCCCAGGTGCCCGACGAGCGGCTCGAGGCGGTCGGCGAGACCGTGCGCAGCTCCGAGCTGGTGCCGGCGACGATCGACTTCCACGACATCGCCGGCCTCGTCAAAGGCGCCTCCGAAGGCGAGGGGCTTGGCAACCAGTTCCTCGCCTCGATCCGCGAGACCGACGCGATCTGCCACGTCGTCCGCTGCCACGAGGACAGCGGCGTTCCCCACCCCGACGGCCGCGTCGACCCGCTCGCCGACATCGAGACGATCGAGACCGAGCTGGTCCTCGCCGACTTCGAGCAGGTCGAGCGCCGCCTCGGCCGGGTCGGAAAGGGGGCGAAGTCCGGCGACAAGGAGGCGATCGCCGAGCACGCCTGGCTCGAGGCCGTGCGCGAGGCGCTCGCCGCCGGCCGGCCGGCGCGCACGATCCCGCTTCCCGACGCCGCGCCGGACGCCGCCCGCAACCTGCAGGCGCTGACCAGCAAGCCGATCCTCTACGTCGCCAACGTCGACGAGGGCGACGCCGACCCCCCAGCCGCGGTCGCCGAGCATGCCGCCGCCAACGACGCCGGCGTCGTCGCAGTCAGCGCCCGGATCGAGGGCGAGCTGGCCGAGCTCGACCCCGAGGAAGCGGAGGAGATGCGCGATTCTTATGGTGTCGACCCAGCTGGGGGCCTGGCGCGCCTCGTCCGCGCCGCCTATGACCTGCTCGAGCTGATCACCTTCTTCACCGCCGGCGAGGACAAGGAAGCCGTCGCCCGGCCGCTGCGCCGCGGTGCCACCGCGCTGGAAGCGGCGGGAACGATCCACACCGAGATCATGGAAGCGTTCATCAAAGCCGAAGTGATCGGCTGGGAGGCGCTGGTCGAGTGCGGCGGCTACGTCGCCGCCCGCGACAAGGGTTTGCTGCGGATCGAGGGCCGCGACTACCTCGTCGCGGACGGCGACGTAATCACCATCAAGGTCTAGAGGTCTGGCACCGGCGCATCTCGGCGTCCTCAGTCGGTCGTGTGCAGAGCACACTTCCCTCCCTGCGTCCACCGACCTGCTTGGTCCCAGACCTCTAGTGTTTTAGGGCATGGAGGAACGGGCGCGGTACGCGGACGTTGCCGCCAAGCGGGGGCATTACGAGAGCTTTTACGTCAAGGCCTGCGAGCCCGGCGGCGGGCGCGGGGTCTGGATCCGCCACACGGTCCACAAGCGGCCCGGCGCGGAGCCGAACGGCTCGATCTGGTTCTGCTTCTTCGACCGCTCGGGGGATGGTCCGCGGGCGACGAAGGCGACGGTGGCGGCGAGCGAGCTCTCGGCTCCCGCCGGCTCCTGGATCCGCGTCGCCGACGCCGAGATCGGGCCGGGACGGGCCGAGGGCTCGGTCGAGACCGAGGCGCTCAGCGCCGCCTGGTCGTTCACCTTCGAAGGCGACGAGCGGCCCTGCAAGTACCTGCCGGCGGACTGGCTCTACGAGGCGCCGCTGCCGAAAACGAAGTTCGTCGCGCCGATGCCCGACGTCCGCTTCGAGGGCCGCCTGACGATCGACGACGAGCCGCTGGAGCTGACCGCTTGGCCGGGGATGATCGGCCACAACTGGGGCTCAGAGCACGCCGAGCGCTGGGTCTGGCTCGAGGGCACCGGATTCCCCGATGCGCCCGGCACCTATTTCGACGCCGGTGCCGCTCGGGTCAAACTGGGGAGCCGCGCCAGCCCCTGGATCCCCTCTGGGATGCTGATGCTGGACGGCGAGCCGCACCGACTCGGTGGCCTCGGCGCGATCCGCGCCGCAAGAATCGAGGAGGGGCCGACCGTTTGCTCTTTCGTGCTCCCCGGCAAGGACATCGTCGTCCACGGTCGTGTCTCCGCCCCGGAGAAGGACTTCGTCGGCTGGGTCTACGCCGACCCCGCCGGGCCCGAGCACAACACGGTCAACTGCTCGGTCGCCGATCTGGAACTGACCGTCGAGCGCCCCGGTCTGCCGCCGCGCCAGCTGACCCTCGCTGCGGGCGGCGCCTACGAGCTGGGGATGCGCGAGACCGACCACGGGATCCCGATTCAGCCCTACCCCGACGGTTGAGCGCGGGCTCCCGATCATCAAGAGGCAGGGAGTGAGGGCGAGCGGCGCTGGCCGCAACTGGCTGGTCTGGCTGCTGGTGCTGCCGGTCCTCGCCTGGGCTGTGGTCCGCGTACTCGGCCTCGACGGCGGCTTTCCGCTGGAGGCGATGATGGCCTTCACGCCCTATGCGGCGGTTGCGGGGCTGCTCGTCCTCGGCGTCACCGTCGCCGCCGAGAACTGGGCCGCCGCCGCGCTCGCCGCGCTCGCCACCGCCGGCCTCGCCGCGGCCGTCCTGCCGCGCGCGATCGGCAGCGAAACGGTCGCGGTCGAAGGGCACGAGACGATCTCCGTTCTCGCCGCCAACGTCTACCGCGGCAAGGCCGACCCCGAAGCGCTGATCGCGCTGGTCCGCCGCCTCCACCCCGACGTGCTCAGCGTCGAGGAGCTGACGACGCCGTTCGCCGAAGAGCTGCAGGCGGCCGGGATCGAACGGCTGCTGCCGGAATCCTTGGCCAAGACCCAGACCGGCGCCGCCGGCGCTGGCATCTACGCGCGAGTGCCGCTGGTCCCGCTTCCCGACCGGACCATGTTCGGTTTCCGCATGCCGCGAGCCGAGGTGACGCTGGCGGACGGGCGCCGGGTTCGAATCGTCAGTGCCCACCCGTTTCCGCCGCAGACCCGGAGCGCGACCCCCGAATGGGAAGAGTCGCTCGCTAGCCTGCCAAGCGCCGGCCACGGCGCGCCGTGGATCCTCGCCGGGGACTTCAACGGCACCTTCGACCAGAAGCCGTTTCGCGATCTCGTCGCCCGCGGCTACCGCGACGCGGGCGAGGCGGCCGGCGAAGGGCTGCGGCCGACCTTCCCTCGCGCCTTCCACGCGATCCCGCCGATCACGATCGACCACGTCCTCGCCGACCGCCGCCTCGGCGTCGTCTCCTACGCGGTCGAGGAACTGCCCGGCTCCGACCATCGCGCGGTCTACGCCGAGCTGCGCCTCCCTTAGGAGGACGCGCCGCCGCTGGCGCCGCCGCCGCGTTTGCCGCCCGGGACGACCTTTTCGAAGCTCATCCAGGTCGAGTAGCCGCCGAGCGCGACCTCGAGCTGTTCGCCGGTCACGGTGGTGACGCCGCCGCTGCCGTAGAGCTTGGCTTCGATGATCCGCGGCGAGTAGCCGGTCTTCGTGATCGCGACTTTGGCGAGGCGGCCGTCGAGGTAGCCGCTCAGCTTCGAGCTGATTTCGGGCCCGCTGAATTTCAGCGTCCAGGTGTGCAACGGGCAGTAGGAGTCGTAGGGGTCGGGGACGCCGACGAGGTAGGGGATCGGCGAGCCGAAGACGTTCTTGATGCTCTCGGTTTTGCCGCCCGAGCAGGCGGAGAAGAGGGTCTCGGCGATTTCGTTGCCGTACATCACGACCTGGCCCTTGGTCTGTTCGGCGGCCAGGTCGGTCTTCGCGTACTCGCTTTCGAGGCCTTTGTAGACCTGGCTGCGGGTGTCGGAGTAGAGGTCGAAGCCATTGCCTTCGCGGCCGGCGGTGAGGGCGAACGAACGCGAGATGATCGCCTGCGCCTTGAGCTCGGCGATCGGCCAGGACGGCGGCGACTCGTTCGGGATCACGCCCTTCACGTACTGCTCGACGGCGAGCGCGTTGACGACGTTGAGCCCGCTGCCTTCGGGCACCGTCTCCAGGGCGCCGCGGTAGCGGCCGAGGCCGGCGATCTCGATCGTGCCGTTGCCGGCGGCGCGCAGGCGACCGCCGCAGCGGGCGAGGCGTTTGCCCCCGGAGCTGCGCAGGACGACGCTGTTGCCGATCCGGTGCGCCTCGTAGTTTCGTTTCGGGTCGAGGGTCGTGCGGCAGGCGCTGGTCGCGCCGCTGAAGCCGACGTCGCCGCTGGAGGTGGTGAGCAGGACGCGGACGACCTGCGGCTTGGAGAGGGTCCCGATCGTGGTTCCCTTGTAGTAGTGGGCGAGGATGAAGCGGTAGCCCTTGCCGTGCAGGGCATAACCGTAGGCGCCGTAAGCGCTGAGGCCGACGCCGTGGCCGAAGCCCCGCCCGTGCACGACCCAGTTGACCGTGGCGCGCGCCGGCGCGGCGAGGAGCGCCAGCATCGCCGCCGCCGCGAGGCAGCCCGCGAGCGCGGTTCGCGCCCTTTTCATCGCATTCGGCATCTCTGTGGCAACAGGTTCAACGTTTCGGAGTAGCGGCCTGCACGACCGACTGTCTACTCTGGCTATAGGAGAGATCGAGGAGGACGACGATGGCGACGCAGGCTTTGCAAGCAACCGACCACAAGCTCCTTGCCGCCGGCGAGTGGCTGGAGACCGGCGAGTGGGCCGAGGTGAAGAGCCCCTACGACGGGACCCCGATCGGCCGCGTCGCCCAGGGGGATGCGGCGCTCGTCGACCGCGCCGTGCGCGCCGCCCACGAGGCCTTCCTGCACGCCGACTTCCCGCAATGGAAGCGTGCCGAGGTTCTCGACCGCGCAGCCGAGCTGGCGAGCGAGCGCCAGGAGGACCTGGCGCAGACGATCGCCGCCGAGGCGGGCAAGCCGCTGAAGACCGCCCGGGTCGAGGCCAGCCGCTGCGTCGACACGCTGACCTTCTCCGCGGTCGAGGCGCGCAAGCTGACCGGCGGCACGGTGCCGATGGAGGCCTCGGCCGGCGGCGTCGGCAAGCTCGGCGTGATGCTGCGAGTCCCCTATGGGGTGGTCGGCGCGATCAGCCCCTTCAACTTCCCGCTCAACCTCGTCGCCCACAAGCTCGGCCCGGCGATCGCCGCCGGCAACGCGGTCGTGCTGAAGCCGGCTGGGCAGACGCCGATCACGGGGATCAAGCTGGTCGAGATCCTCACCGAGGCGGGGCTCCCCGAGGGCTGGCTATCGGTCATCCCCGGCAGCGGCTCCAGCGTCGGCAACGCGATCGTCGAGCACGAGCTGACCAAGGCGATCACCTTCACCGGCTCGGCCAAGGTCGGCTGGGGCATTCGCTCTTCGGTCCCCCACAAGAAGGTCAATCTCGAGCTCGGTTCCAACGCGCCGCTGATCGTCAACGAGGACGGCGACTGGGAGGCGGCAGCCGACAAGACCCAGATCGCCGCCTTCGCCCACGCCGGCCAGGTCTGTATCTCGATCCAGCGGATCCTCGTCCACGAGGCGATTGCCGACCAGTTCATCGCGCGGCTCATCGCCAACGTCGAGAAGCTGGCGGTGGGCGATCCGCTCGACCCGGAGACCGACGTCGGCCCGCTGATCACCCCCGGTGATCGCGACCGGGTCAAGGAGTGGATCGACGAGGCGGTCGCCGCCGGCGCCGAGCTGTTGACCGGCGGCGAGCTGGTCGACGAGGGCCGCTGCCTGGCCCCGACCCTGCTCAAGTCGCCGCCGAAGGACACCAAGGTCTGGTGCGAGGAGGCGTTCGGGCCGGTGGCGACGATCCACACCTTCTCGACCTTCGAGGAGGGCCTGGAGATGGCCAACGACTCGAAGTTCGGCCTCCAGGCCGGCGTCTTCACCCGCGACGTCGGCAAGGCCATCGAGGCCGGCCGCACCCTGGAGTTCGGCGGCGTCATGGTCAACGACGTCCCCGCCTTCCGCGCCGACCAGATGCCCTACGGTGGCGTCAAGGACTCCGGGAATACGAGAGAGGGCCCAGCTTTCGCCGTCTACGAGCTCACGGAGGAGAGGTTCGTAACGCTTCAGGGTTAGGAAGAGTCGGGAGGGGTTCCCCAGACACTCAACCTCGAGCCATAGCGAGAGGTGTCTGGGGACCCCCTCCCGACACCCCTATTCGCGGACCGTGGCGTATCGGCTACCCGTGGGGTCGGGCCATTCGGCGGTGGTCCAGGGCCTCCTCGAGGACCGAGGGCTCGACGCCCTGCTCGAGCGCGACCTCGCGCAGCGAGCGGCCCGACTCGGCGGCGGTCTTGACGATGTCGGCAGCGCGGTCGTAGCCGATGTGGGGGTTGAGCGCGGTCGCCGTCGCCAGCGTCGCCTCGGCGTGGCGCTCGGTCATCTCCTCGTTGGCCTGGAGGCCGGCGACGCATTTCTCGTCGAGCAGGCGGGAGGCGGAGGCGAGCAGCTTGATCGAGTCGAGCAGGTTGCGGGCGATCAGCGGCACGCGGACGTTGAGCTCGAACTGGCCCTGGCTGCCGGCGACGGTGATCGCGGCGTCGTTGCCGATCACCTGACCGGCGACCTGGATCACGACCTCGGGGATCACCGGGTTGACCTTGCCCGGCATGATCGAGGAGCCCTTCTGCAGCTCCGGCAGGCGCAGCTCGGCGAGGCCGGCGCGCGGGCCGGAGCCCATCAGCGCCAGGTCGTTGGCGATCTTGTTGAGCGAGACGGCGTAGACCTTGAGCGCGCCGGAGAGCTCGACCAGGGCGTCGCGGTTGCCCTGCGCCTCGAAGCGGTCGAGCGGCTCGGAGATCGCGAGCCCGGTCTCGGCGCCGATCTTGGCGAGGACCTTGGCCGCGAACTCGGGGTGGGTGTTGAGGCCGGTGCCGGTGGCGGTGCCGCCAAGCGGGACCTGGCCGACTCGCCGCAACGTCGCCTCGACCCGCTGGATCCCGAGCCGGATCTGCGCCGCGTAGCCGCCGAACTCCTGGCCGAGGGTGACGGGGACCGCGTCCATCAGATGGGTGCGGCCGGCCTTGACGACGTCGGCGAACTGGGTCGCCTTCGCCTCCAGCGCCGCCTCCAGCCCGCCCATCGCCGGCAGCAGGTCGTGCGTCACCTCGCCCAGCGCCGCCAGGTGGACCGCGGTGGGGAAGACGTCGTTGGAGGACTGGCCCATGTTCACGTGGTCGTTGGGGTGGGCCCCGTCGCCGGCGAGGTTGGCGAGCACCTCGTTCGCGTTCATGTTGGAGGAGGTGCCGGAGCCGGTCTGGAAGACGTCGATCGGGAACTGGTCGTCGTGCTCGCCCTCGGCGACGGCCTTGCCGGCGACGGCGATGCGGTCGGCAAGGTCGGCGTCGAGCAGGCCGAGCTCGCCGTTGACCTCAGCGGCCGAGGCCTTGATCCGCCCCAGCCAGCGAACGACGGGCACCGGCACCCGCTCGCCCGAGACCGGGAAGTTGTCGACGGCTTTGGTGGTCTCGCCACCCCAGAGCTGCTCAGTCAAGACGGGCCTTTCGTGGAAGATCGATTGGGGGCCTGGGAGGGTATTCGTCACTTGAATTAGGCACCCCTAACCCTAATGTATTAGGGTGGCCTAATGAGCGAATCGAGAGCGAGCAGGTGCCAGTGAAGCCCGACGACCCGGTCAGCCGCGCCGCCGAGCCGGCGATCGCCCATCTCAACGACGACCACGCGGACGCGCTGCTCGACATGGCGCGCAGCTTCGGTGGGAGGCCGGAGGCGACCGCGGCGCGCTGCCTCGATGCCGATCGGACCGGCCTCGACCTGGTCGTAGCCACCACCGCCGGCGAGGTCCGCTGCCGGGTCGATTACCTGGAGCCGATCGAGACCGTCGAGGGGCTGCGCAAGGCGACCGTGATGTTGGCGCAGAGGGCGCGGGCCGAGCTGCGGCGATGAGCCCGGGCGTGCACGAGCGCTCCGCCGCGCGGCTGCTCGCCGAGCCCGGCCTCGAGCACGACGAGGCTCAGGCGGCATTGGCTGCGGCGTTTGGGATGACCTCGAACCCTCTCGCGCCGCGGGCGCGGCTCGACGAGGCCTCGCTTCCCCTCTTCGGCTGCGGCAGCCGCTGCGTCGCCGCCCAGGCCACCGCGCTCGCCGATGCCCTCACCAACCAGCTCTGTCTCAAGCCCGAGCGCCGCGATCACCGGGCGCTGCTGATCGACCACGCGCTCGCCGAGCGCAGCGCCCACCCCCTGCAGATCGCGGTGATCGGCCACGAGCTCGGCCGCCGCGCCGGGGTCTCGACCTTCGTCGCCTCCTACGGCGGCGAGTTCTGGACCGCGGTGCGCGGGCCCGAGGGGCTGGCGCTGGTCGGCGCCGCGACGATCGCCGGCCGCCCCGGTGCGGCTGAGGTCCGCTGCCGCTGCCCGCACCAGGTCGCCCATGCCGTCCTGCGCCAGATCGAGCACGCCGCCCCGCCCGAGGCCGCCGAGAAGGCAGCGCGCCTGCTCCGCTCCGTCCCCCTCAGCGAACGCCCCTGCCCCTAACCAGACCGTGGTTGAGTTTTCCGTCGGATAGCGAAGGAAAGCTCAACCACGGTCGTGGCCGGCGTCGAAGCCGCGCTGGTAGGTCGCCAGGAAGGTCGCCGGCAGGCGCTGGTCGGCCGGAGCGAAGCGGGCGGCGACGGTGAGGCGGCGGATCAGCTCGGCGTGGATCCCTTCGGTCTTTTCGGCGCCGCGTTCGGCCGCGCCGAGCAGGTAGCCGAGCTGCAGGTTGGCGTCGCCGCCGGGGTCGGCCCGCGCTTCCGCGTTCAGCTTCGTCGCCGCCTCGACCATCGTTTCGCCGACGTCCGCCAGGTCCCCGCCCTGCTGGTTCTCGGCCAGGCATTCGGAGATCTTCGTTTCGCCGAGCAGCTCTACTTCCCCCGGCGCGTCCCCCAGCGCCTTCAGGTAAGCGGCTTCCGGTTCGAGGCAGGCCACCGGCGTCGAGTCGTCCCCCTGACTGCCGCAGCCGACCAGCGCAACTGCCGCCGCAGCGGCAAGCGAGGCGATCACGGGGCGGACGCGCATCCGCCGGATCCTAGGTCAGTCGCCTACGCCGCCGGGGGAGACGCCGCCGAAGCTGGTGGGGGAGTAGCCGCCCGTCGGCAACGGCGGCGTCGGCTTGGCCTTGGCCTTCTTGCGGCGCTTGCCGCGCGGCGCGGTTTCGCCTTCGGCGGGGCCGACGGGGAAGACTTCGACCCATTCGGCGAGTTCGAACTGTTTCGCCGGGGCGTGGTTCCAGGAGAGGTGGAGGTGGTTGCCGCAGCCGTGGCCGGCGTCGCCGTTGTAGCCGACCCAGCGGAACGGCGGCACCGGCTCGTTCTGGACCGGCTCGGCCCACAGCGCCAGGCGCGTGATCGGCGCCCAGGCGGCGTTGCAGACGGCCCCGGCCCCGATCGGGACGACGTCGACGGCGACGCCGTTGTAGTGGTCGGAGCCTTTGACGTGGCATTCGTCGCAGCCGACGTGCTTGCCGTCGGGCAGTGGCCCCGAGTAGCCGTCGGTGACGTAGATCGGGTAGCGCTTGGCGATCCAGCGCAGGTCGGGGAGGATGCGGTTGTCGACCATGTCGCCGGCTTCGTGCGGGATCGAAGCCGGGATCGGGACGATCTTGCCCGGTGCGTGGACGATCCGGGTGCTGGCCGGCGGCGGTTCGGCGGGGCTGGCCTTGGCGATGCCGAGGCAGAGCAGCAGCGGCGCCAGCGAGGCGACTGCGGCGAGGAGGTGGCGCATCAAAGCGGGGCGGAAAACCTTCACGCAATCGCTATCGACGGCCTGAGCGAAGGCTTTAGGGTTGGCCGATGCCTACAGTAAGAGATGCAACGTTCGAGCTCTTCCGCACCCACGGAATGACGACGATGTTCGGCAACCCCGGCTCGACCGAGCTGCCGATGCTGGCCGACTTCCCCGCGGACTTCCGCTACGTGCTCGGCCTGCAGGAGGCGGTCGTCGTCGGCATGGCCGACGGCTACGCGCTCGCCTCGGGCAAGACGACGGTCGCCAATCTCCACACGGCGCCAGGGGTCGGCAACGCGATGGGGGCGATCTTCAACGCCCAGGCCAACCACTCGCCGCTGCTGATCACCGCCGGCCAGCAGGCCCGCGCTCAGATCACGCTGCAGGCCAACCTCACCAACCGCGACGCGACGCGGATGCCGCACCCGCTGGTCAAGTGGTCATACGAGCCTCCGCGGGCCGAGGACGTGCCGCTGGCGCTCGCCCACGGCGCCCACCTCGCCTCGCTGCCGCCGCGCGGCCCGGTCTTCGTCTCGCTGCCGATGGACGACTGGTACGCGGAGGTCGACGAGGCCGACGCCAAGGCAGCGATCGAGCGCGCCGTCAGCGGCCGCGCCGTCGCCGACCCAGCGGCCGTCGCCGCCCTCGCCGAGCGGCTCGACGCCGCCGCCAACCCGGTCCTCGTCGCCGGCCCCGACGTCGATGCCAGCGGCGCCTGGGACCTCGCCGTCGCCCTCGCCGAGCGCCAACGGCTACCCGTCTGGGCCTCGCCGGCGACCGGCGGCGTCCGCCTCGGTTTCCCCGAGAGCCACCCCAACTTCCGCGGCGTGCTGCCGCCGGCGATCGGCCCCGTCGGGCAGACGCTCGAGGGCCACGACCTGATCCTCGTCCTCGGCAGCTCGGTCTTCCCCTACTACCCGCATATCCCCGGGCCGCTCCTGCCCGAGGGGGCGAAGCTCATTGCCGTGACCAGCGACCCCGACGAGGCGGTGCGGGCGCCGATGGGGGACGCGATCGTCGCCGACGTGAAACTGACCCTCGAAGCGCTGCTGGAGAAGCTGCCGGAGTCCTCGCGGCCGGCGCCGGAGCCGAACCCCGGCCCGAGCGAAATCCCGCCCGCCGACCCGCTCAACGCCTCGACCGTCCACACCGCGCTCGGCGAGGTCCTGCCCGAAGATGCGATCGTCGTCCTCGAGTCGCCCTCGAGCACGCTGGCGCTGCGCAACCAGCTGCGGATCTCGCGCCCCGGCAGCTACTACTTCAGCGCCGGCGGCGGCCTCGGCTTCGGCCTCGCCGCCTCGGTCGGGATCCAGCTCGCCGAGCCGAGCCGGCCGGTCGTCTGCGTGATCGGCGAGGGCTCGGCCCAGTACGCGATCACCGCCTTCTGGAGTGCCGTCGCCTACCGGGCGCCGGTCACCTTCCTCGTGCTGCGCAACGAGGAGTACGCGATCCTCAAGTGGTTCGCCGAAGTCGAGCAGGTCGCGAATGCCCCCGGTCTCGACCTGCCGAAGCTCGACGTCGCCGCGGTCGCCGAGGGCTACGGAGTCAAGGCCCACCGCGCCGCCGACCGCGACGGGGTCAGCGCCGCGCTCTCCGCCGCCCTCGCCTCCGCGGCGCCGGAGCTGGTCGAAGTCCCAGTCGCGCCCGGGATGTCACTCTTCTAGAGGAGGTCCTTGATGGAGGCCGCGACCGCACCCCCGGCGCCCGCCAGCGACGCCGCCCCCGACGCCCTCGCCGGCGGCATCGCCCAGCCGCTGCGCGGTGAGCTCGAGGCGCTGCTCGGCGCCGACCGCGTCCTCGCCCGCCCCGGCGACCTGATCCGCTACGCCTCCGACGCCAGCCCCTACCGGCTCTTCCCGCAGGCGGTGGTGATGGCGCGCGACGCCGACGACGTCGCCAAGGTCCTCGCCTTCGGCCGCGAACGCGGCATCCCCGTCACCTTCCGCTCCGGCGGCACCAGCCTCAACGGCCAGGGCCAGAGCGACGGCATCCTGGTCGACGTCCGCCGCCACTTCGGCGGCGTCCGGGTCGAGGACGACGGCGCTCGCGCCGTGGTCAAGCCAGGGACGATCCTCGGCCACGCCAACCGCGTCCTCGCCCCCCATGGCACCAAGCTCGGCCCCGACCCGGCCTCGACCGACGTCGCCACGGTCGGCGGCGTCCTCGCCAAC
This sequence comes from Solirubrobacterales bacterium, assembly GCA_035542315.1. Taxonomy (GTDB): domain Bacteria; phylum Actinomycetota; class Thermoleophilia; order Solirubrobacterales; family 70-9; genus VAYN01. The sequence goes on from DATKLT010000083.1 coordinate 107,137, forward strand.
AACTCGGGCGGGATGCGCTGCGGGGTCAGCAAGGACTCCTACTCGACCGTCCGTAACCTCACCTTCGTCCTCCCCTCGGGGACGAAGATCGACACCTCGGCGCCGGGCGCCGCCGACGCCTTCGCCGCCGCCGAGCCGGAGCTGGTGCGGGGCCTGGAAGAGATCCGCGACGAGATCCGCGCCGACGAGGAGCTGGCGGCCCGGATCCAGCGCAAGTTCTCGATCAAGAACACCACCGGGTACCGGCTCTGCGCATTCCTCGACGCCGAGCAGCCGCTGGAGATCTTCCGCCGCCTGCTGATCGGCTCCGAGGGGACGCTCGCCTTCGTCGCCGAGGCCGAGTTCGGGACGGTGCCGGTGCCGGCCGTGACGACCACCGCCTGGGTCCACTTCCCCAGCATCGACGGCGCGATCGCCCCGGTCACCGAGTTGGTCGAGAGCGGCGCCACCGCGGTCGAGCTGATGGTCGCCCCGGCGCTGATCACCGCCGCCTGGAACATGGTCGGCGCGCCGCAGGAGTGGAAAGAGCTGCCGCCCGACTCGGCGGTGCTGCTGGTCGAGTTCGGCGCTGCTGACGAGGCCGGCCTCGACGCCTACGCCGCCGCCGCCGAACGGATCCTTGCCGGCCACGAGACGATCCGGCCGATCGAGTTCACCCGCAAGAGCGAGGAGATCGAGCTCGCCTGGCGCGTGCGCGAGGGGCTGCACGGGCTGATCGGCAAGCTGCGGCTGCCCGGGACGGCACTTATCGTCGAGGACGTCTGCGTGCCGCCGGGGCGGATCGCCGAGGGCGCCCGCGACCTGCAGGCGCTGCTTGCCGAGCACGGCTTCCTGCCCGGCGTCGCCGGCCATGCCTCCGCCGGCAACCTCCACTTCATGCTGACCCCGGACTTCGCCAAGCAGGAGGACCTCGATCGCTACGAGGCCTTCATGTCGGGCCTGGTCGAGCTGATCGTCGACAAGTACGACGGCTCGCTCAAGGCCGAGCACGGGACCGGCGTCAACATGGCCCCCTACGTAGAGCGCGAGTGGGGGAAGAAGGCGACCGAGCTGATGTGGCGAGTGAAGCGCCTCGCCGACCCCGACGGTGTGCTCTCGCCGGGCGTCGTCCTCAACCGCGACCCCGAGGCGCACCTGCGCAACCTGAAGACGACGCCGGCGGTCGAGGAGTCGGTCACCTCCTGCGTGGAGTGCGGTTTCTGCGAGCCGGTCTGCCCGAGCCGCAACCTGACGACGACGCCGCGGCAGCGGATCGTCCTGCGCCGCGAGATCGCCCGCCAGCCCGAGGGCTCGCCGCTGCGCGCTGCCCTCGAGCGCGAATTCGAGTACGAGGCGCTCGACACCTGTGCTGCCGACAGCTCCTGTCAGCTCGCCTGTCCGGTCGGAATCGACACCGGAGCGATGGTCAAGGGGATGCGGACCGAACGTCACTCCGAAGGGGCCGAAGGGCGGGCCCTGCGGCGGGCGCGGCGCTGGGGCACCTACGAGGGCGCGGCGCGGCTGGGGCTGCGGGTCGGTGCCCCGCTGGCGCGACTGAGCAAGCGCGGCAGGGCGCTGCCGGGTGCTGCCAAGGGCAGTTTGCCGGCGACCCTGCACAGCGGCGCGGCGGCGGTCTACGTCCCCTCCTGCACGAACCGCATCTACGCCGGCTCGCCGGTCGCGGCCCTGGTCGACGTCTCCGACCGGGCGGGGATGCCGGTCTGGATCCCCGACGAGGTCGTCGGCACCTGCTGCGGCCTGCCCTGGAGCTCGAAGGGCTTCGCCGCCGGCCACCGCGAGAAGGCGAACGAGATGGCCGAGCGGCTCTGGGAGTGGAGCGCCCGCGGCGGCATGCCGGTCGTGTTCGACGCCGCCTCCTGCACCGGCGCCGTGCTCGACCCCGGCGCCGGCGTCCTCTCCGAGGAGAACGCCGAGAACATGGCCGAGGTCGAGGTGCTCGACTCGGTCAGCTGGGCCGAGCGCCTGCTGCCCTGGCTGGAGGTCTCCGCGAAGCTTCGCTCGGCGACCGTCCACCCGACCTGCGCCACCCGCCACATGGGCCTCGCCGGCCGCCTCCGCGCCCTTGCCGGGGCCCTCGCCGACGACGTCTACGTCGCCCCCTCGGCGACCTGCTGCGGCTTCGCCGGCGACCGCGGCATCTCCCACCCGGAGCTGACCGCCTCAGCCACCGAGCCCCAGGCCGTCGAGCTCGAGGGCCGCCATTTCGACGCCCGCCTCTCCAACAACCGCACCTGCGAGATCGGCCTCACCCGCGCCACCGGCGAGCCCTACGAATCGATCGTCATCCTGCTCGAGCGCCTGACCCGGCCGGGCTGAAGGCGGGGGAGAACTGCGGTGCCTTCTGCCCTTGGGGCGAGGTGCCGATCATTTCTAGGTTCCGCGGTATCGAGATCCGGATGTATTTCAACGAGGACATCCATCCGGGCCGTGCCCATTTTCATGCATGGTACGCCGGAAAGTTGGCGGTGTTTGACGTCGCCGATGCCTCGTGCATCTCAGGTGAGTTGCCGCCTCGAATCGAACGGTTGGTTCGGGAGTGGGCTCAGCAGCGCCGGGCCGAGTTGCTGGCAAATTGGGATCGAGCTCGCGCCGACCTCGATCCTCGTCCCATAGATCCTCTGAAATGAGTTGTCTACACTAGGCGAATGGCCCCACTAGTCATCCTCCCTCCCGCCTTGGTAGAGGCCCGGCCTCTCGATGGCTATCGAGTTCACCTGCGTTTCGCCGATGGGCTGGCGGCGGATGTCGACCTCACCTACCTGGTGGGACGGGGGCCTGTGTTTGAGCCTCTCCGTGATCCGGAGTTTTTCCGTCGGCTCCAAATCGACGACTGGGGCGTCACCATCGAGTGGCCCAACGAAGCCGACATCGCGCCGGAGACGCTCTACGACCACGTCCAGCGCGCGGTCTACGAGCAGCAGCGCGCCCAGGGGTAGTCGCCGCCGTCAGGCGGCGTTGAGCGGCTTGTCCGCGTCGGCCTCGGCCGGCGCGTCGCTCCCGCCCAGCGCCTCGGCGTCGAGGTCGGCGACGAGGGCGCGGGTCTTGGCGTCGCTTTCCATCCGCTTGTCGAGCAGCGGGTTGATCACGCCGCGCAGGGCGGAGACGTAGCGCCACCACTTGGGGACGAAGACGCGGGGCGCCCGTTCCTCGATGCCGCGGACGAGGCCGGCAGCCGCCTCGGGCGGGGCGATCCGCTTCAGCAGCCACTCGGGAGAGAGGTCGCGGACGCGGTTGGCGGTGGGCTGGGCGAAGGCGTCCTGGACGAGTTTGGTGTCGACCCAGCCGAAGTAGGCGACGGTGGCGCTGGCACCGTGCGGTGCGAGCTCGACCCGCAGCGCCCGCCCTAGCTGCTCGACGCCGGCCTTGGCGACCGCGTAGGGGGTGTTGCCGAAGCCGTTGGCGAAGGCGTAGACGGAGGAGATCACGACCATCTGGCCCTGGCGCTTGACGATCTCCGGCAGCGCCGCCCGCACGGTGCGCCAGACGCCGAGCATGTCGACCTCGAAGACCCGCTCCCATTCCTCGCCGGAGATGCCGCGAACCGTGGCGAACTGCTTCTGGGCGATGCCGGCGTTGGCGACGGCAACGTCGAGGCCGCCGAAGCGCTCGACCACGGTCGCGACCGCGGCTCGCATCGCGCCCTCGTCGGTGACGTCGCCGGCGAGGCCGATCGCCCGCGGCCCGATCCGCTCCGCCGCCTCCTCGGCCTGCGTCCGGTCGAGGTCGAGGACGGCGACCGAGGCACCGCGAATGTGCATCTGCCGCGCCGTCTCGTAGCCGATCCCGCGCGCCGCGCCGGTGACCAGGCAGACCTTGCCGTTGAGGCTGTAATCCCCCATTCGGGGGGAGACTATCGGCCGGCCGCCGGCCCTGCCGATCCGGGCGACTTCGTTCTCGGCCGGCGAGGAGGCGCGGGCCAGCGGCGCCTCGCTCCTAAAATCCGGACCCTTGTGCCCGGATTCGAGCCAGTAGACCCGAAACAGTCCTTCCCCGAGCTGGAGGAGCGCGTCCTCGCCCGCTGGCGCGAGTCCGACCTCTTCGCTCGCTCGCTCGCCAACCGCGAGGGGGCTCCGGTCTGGAGCTTCTACGAGGGACCGCCGACCGCCAACGGCCGGCCCGGTTCCCACCACGTCCTCGCCCGCGTCTTCAAGGACGTCTACCCGCGCTACCGGACGATGACCGGCTACCGGGTGCCGCGCAAGGCGGGCTGGGACTGCCACGGCCTGCCGGTCGAGCTCGAGGTCGAAAAGGACCTCGGCATCTCCTCCAAGCAGGAGATCGAGGAGCTGGGGATCGCCGAGTTCAACCGCCGCTGCCGCGAGTCGGTCTTCGAGTACGTCGAGGAGTGGGACCGCCTGACCGAGCGGATCGGGTTCTGGATCGACCTCGACGACCCCTACGTGACGCTCGAGAACTCCTACATCGAGTCGGTCTGGTGGTCGCTGCGCCAGCTCTGGGACAAGGGCCTCCTTTACGAGGGCCATAAGGTCGTTCCCTACTGTCCGCGCGATGGCACCCCGCTCTCCTCGCACGAGGTCGCGCAGGGCTACCAGGACGTCGAGGACCCCTCGATCTACGTCCGCTTCCCGTTGCTCGGCGGCGAGCGCGAATCGCTCCTCGTCTGGACGACGACGCCCTGGACCCTGCCCGGCAACGTCGCCGTCGCCGTCGCCCCCGACGTCGTCTACGCCAAGGCTCGGGTCGGGGAGGAGGTCCTGATCCTGGCCGAGGCGCTGGTCGAGAAGGTGCTGGGCGAGGGGGTCGAGATCGCCGAGCGGCTGCCCGGCAGCGCCCTGGTCGAGAGCCGCTACGAGGGGCCGGTCTTCGAGTTGGGGGACGGCGGGCCGGCGGGCGGCGAGGACTCGCCGCCGTTCCGGGTGATCGCCGGCGACTTCGTCACCACCGAGGACGGCACCGGCCTAGTCCACATCGCCCCCGCCTTCGGCGAGGACGACTACACCGCCGCGGCCGCCAACGGGATCTTCGACCCGACCGTCGCCGGCAGCCTCTACAACCCGGTCCTCCCGGACGGCAGCTTCGACCGCCGCGTGCGCGGCTTCGAGGGCCGCTTCGTCAAGGATCCGGAGCTGACGCGGGCGCTGATCGGCGACCTCGAGCGCCGCGGCCTGCTCTTCCGCGAGCAGAGCTACGAGCACTCCTACCCGCACTGCTGGCGCTGCGGCACGCCGCTCCTCTACTACGCGACGACGAGCTGGTACATCGCCACCTCGCAGGCCCGCGACCGGCTGCTGGCCAACAACGAGACGATTGGCTGGCACCCCGAGCACGTCAAGCACGGGCGCTTCGGCAAATGGCTGGAGAACAACGTCGACTGGGCGCTCTCGCGCAACCGCTACTGGGGGACGCCGCTGCCGGTCTGGCGCTGCAGCGAGCCCGAGTGCGGCGAGGTCGCCTGCATCGGCTCGGTGGCGGAGCTGCGCGAGCGCTCCGGCGCCGACGCCCCCGAGGACCTGCACCGCCCCTACATCGACGAGATCACGTTTGCCTGCGAGGCATGCGGCGGCGAGATGCGCCGGATCGAGTCGGTGATCGACACCTGGTACGACAGCGGCGCGATGCCCTTCGCCCAGTTCCACTACCCGTTCGAGAACGAGGCGGAGTTCGAGGAGCGCTTCCCGGCCGACTACATCTGCGAGGCCCAGGACCAGACCCGCGGCTGGTTCTACACGCTGCTGGCCGAGTCGACGCTGCTCTTCGACACCTCGAGCTTCCGCAACTGCGTCTGCCTCGGCCTCATCCTCGACCCCGAGGGTCAGAAGATGTCGAAGAGCCGCGGCAACGTCGTCGATCCCTGGGACGTGCTCGCCAGCCATGGTGCCGACGCCTTCCGCTGGTACTACCTGGCGACCCAGCAGCCCTGGGCCGGCTACCGCTTCTCGGTCGACACCGTCGGCGAAGCGGTGCGCCAGTTCACCCTCCAGCTCTGGAACACCTACTCCTTCTGGGTCCTCTACGCGAACGCCGAGGGCCTCGGGCCCGAGGACTTCCAATCGCGCGGTTCCTTCGTTGCGCAGGGCGCAACAAAGGAACCGCAAGACGGAAACGACCTGGACCGGTGGGTGCTGTCGCGCCTGCAGGCGACGGTGGCGACGGTGCGCGAGCGGATGGACGACTTCGACTGCACGAGCGCCGGCCACGCGATCGCCGCCTTCGTCGAGGAGCTCTCCAACTGGTACGTGCGGCTCTCACGGCGCCGCTTCTGGGAGGGCGACCGGGCCGCCTTCGCGACGTTGCGCCACTGCCTACTGGAGGCGGTTGCGATGCTGGCGCCCTTCACGCCTTTCCTCGCCGACGAGATCCACCTCAACCTCGCCGGCGGTGTCGACGGCGCGAGTGCCGAGCTGCCCGACTCCGTCCACCTGCGCGACTTTCCCGAGGTCGATGCGGCGCTCGCCGACCCGGCCCTGGAAGAGGCGATGGAGGCGGTGCGGCTGACGGTCGAGCTGGGACGGGCGGCGCGGGCGCAGGCGAAGGCCAAGGTGCGCCAGCCGCTGCGCCGCGCGGTGATCGTCGCCAACGATGCCGAGCGGGCAGCGATCGAGGCCCGGGCCGATCTGGTCAGCGCCGAGCTCAACGTCAAGCAGCTCGAGTTCGTCAGCGACGAGGGCGAGCTGGTCAGCTACTCGGCGAAGCCCAACTACCGGACCCTGGGGCCGCGCTTCGGCAAGAAGATGCCGCTGGTCGCTGCTGCGGTCGAGGCACTCGACGCCGCCCGCGCCGCCCGCGTCCTCGCCGACGGCGGCGAGGTCGGGATCTCGATCGACGGCAGCGACCACAGCCTCGGGCCCGACGACCTCACCCTCGCTCTGCAGCCGCTGGAGGGCTATGAGGTCGAGGCAGAGGCGGGGCACGCGGTGGCGCTCTCGCTCGAGCTCGATGAGGAGCTGCTGCGCGAGGGGCTCGCCCGCGAGATCGTCCACGCCGTCCAGATCGCCCGCAAAGATGCCGGCCTGGAGATCACCGACCGGATCGAGCTCGGGCTCGGCGGCGACGAGGAGCTGCTCGCCGCCGCCCGCGAGCACGAGGCCTACATCGCCGGCGAGGTCTTGGCGACCGCGGTCGCCTATGAGGCCGGAGACGGCGGAGGAGCGGAAATCGATGGCCGTCAGCTACATATCGCGGTGAAGCGGGTTTAAGGGCCTATCCGCCGTCTTCCAGTCATCTCGGTCTTGCTGCTGCTGGCAGCTCTGGCTGTTCCTGCGCAGGCGCTGGCCGGCGCCGGCGGAGCGAGCCCTGGGACCGATAAGGGCGAATCGGCCGTAAACGAAGCAGTGGAAGGCAATGAAAAGAAGGAACCGGCGGAACCGCCGGGCCCGCCGCCGCAGCTGCTCCTCTTCCACGGCGGTTCCTTCCTCTACGACGACCCCGACTTCGAGCCGTCGACCGCCGAACGCGCGGTCGACGCCGGCTTCGTCCCTCACTACGTCAACTACCCGCTCGACGACATGCCCGCTGCGGTATTGCGGGCGCGGGCGGAAGCCCGGCGGCTGCGCGACAAGTTCGGCGTCGACCGGGTCTACGCCTACGGCGCCTCGGCTGGCGGCACGCTGGCGACGCTGCTCGCCGGTGACGGCTTGATCGGCGCCGCGGTCGCCAAGGCGCCGGTCACCGACTTGGTCGGCTGGCAGTGGCCGCTGGAACAGTACGGGTCCAACTACTACGAACAGATCGACCTCGGCGAAGCCGCCCGCTACCGGCTCTCGCCGCTGCGCCGCCCCCAGAAGAGCCCGCTGTTGATCTACCAGGGGCGGGGCGACCAGGTCGTGCCGCCGGCGATGAACGAAGCGTTCGCCGCCAAGTTCACCCGCGTCCACCTCTGGGAGGTGCCGGGCGGGCACACGACCGAACGCACCCGGCCGTGGCTGATCAGCAGGTCGATGAAGTGGCTCGCGAACACGGCCAGGCTGCAGTGGCGGGCGCTGGCGATCCGCGAAGGCTGGTGGCATCCCCCGAAGCCGAAAAAAGGGAAAGCCGAAAAAGGCTGATCTAATTCCTGACTGATGGACTCAGGAAATGACAAGGCGAGTGCCTCGAGCGGGTTCCGCCCCGACATCGAGGGCCTGCGCGCGATCGCGATCGTCGCCGTGCTGCTCTGTCATGCCGGGATCCCCGCCTTCGCCGGAGGCTACGTCGGCGTCGACGTCTTCTTCGTCATCTCGGGCTTCCTCATCACCCGCCTGCTGCTCGGCGAGCTCGGTCGCCACGGCACGATCTCGATCCCGCGCTTCTACGCCCGCCGCGCGAAGCGGCTGCTGCCGCTCTCGGCGCTGTTGCTCGGCAGCGTCGGCGTCCTCTCGCTGATCCTGCTCTCGCCGCTGCGCGCGGTCGAAGTCTCCGGCGACATCATCAGCTCCGCCACCTATACCGCCAACTGGCACTTCGCCGCCCAGTCGGTCGACTACTTCGCCCAGGACATCGAACCGAGCCCGGTCCTGCACCTCTGGTCGCTGGCGATCGAGGAGCAGTTCTACTTCGTCTGGCCGGCGCTGATGCTCGGCGTCACCTGGTACCAGCGGCGCAAGGGCCGGCCGGTGCGCGGCATCCTCTTGCTGGCACTGGCGGTCGTCTTCATCGCCTCGCTGATCTTCGGCATCGCCTACACCGACAGCCAACCGGCCGCCGCCTACTTCTCGACTTTCGGCCGCGCCTGGGAGCTCGCCCTGGGCGGCGGCCTGGCGCTGCTTGGTGGCGTCCGCCTGCCCCGCGGCGCCGGGGTCGCGATCGGCTGGGCGGGGGTGGCGGCAATCGTCTACGCGATCCTCGCCTTCGACGCCAACACGCCCTTCCCCGGCGTTGCGGCGCTGGTCCCAACCCTGGGGACGGCGGCGCTGATCCTCGCCGGCTCGTCGGTCTACCGGCAGGCCCGCGCCGCGGTGGCGACGCCGCTCTCGCTGCGCCCGGTTCGCTACGTCGGCCGCATCTCCTACTCCTGGTACCTCTGGCACTGGCCCGCGCTCGTCTTCGCCGCGGTGATCTGGGGCCCGCTCTCGCCACTCGCCGGCTGCGCCGTCGTCCTCGCATCGCTGCTGCCGACCGTCCTCGGCCATCACTTCATCGAGGACCCGGTGCGCCGCGCGCGCGGGCTGGCGCGGATGCCGGGCCGGGCGCTGGCGCTTGGCGCCGCCTGCATGGTCTTCGCGATCGGCGTCGGCGTCGCCCTCGAAAACGCTCAGCCGAGCTTCGAAGCGGCGCCGATCTCCGAGGTCCGGGGGGCGGCAGCGCTGGCCTCCCAGAAAGTGCCGCAGCAGAGCGCATCGGCGGTGCGCCCGAACCCGCTCGACGCCCGCGCCGACCGCTCGCAGGCCTTCTACGATGGCTGCCTGGTCGGCATCGCGGGCACCAACTCCGGCCACTGCCTCTATGGCAACCCGCACGGCACCCGGACGCTGATCCTGTTTGGCGACTCCCACGCTCTCCAGTACTTCGCGCCGCTGCAGAAGCTGGCGAAAAAGAACAACTGGCGGCTGATCGACCTGACCAAGGCCGAATGCACGCCGGGCGAAGTCGAAGTCCAGAGCATGGTCGAAGATCGCGAGTACTCCCAGTGCGATGCCTGGCGCGAAAAGGAGCTGGAACGGATCGAAGAAGCGGGCGGCCGAGCGACCCTGGTGATGGCCGGCGACACCGCCTACACCGCCTACGGCCCCAATGGCGAAAAGCTCAGCGGCAAAGCCAACGCCGATGCCCTCGAAGCCGGCTACAAGGCGACGCTCGAACGGGTCCAGGCCGCCGGCCTCGACGCGGTCGTGATCCGCGACACGCCCGCCTCGGTCAAGGACATCCCCAGCTGCGTCTCCGAAGACCTCAATGACCTCGAAGCCTGCGCCTTTCCCCGTCCCCACGACTGGGACATCGAATACGACGTCCGCGCCGCCGAATCCACCCCCGGCGTCCACCTGATCGACATCACCGCCGAGATCTGCCCCAGCGAACTCTGCCGCGCCGTGATCGGCAACGCGCTCGTCTATCGCGACAAAGCGCACCTCACCGCGACCTTCGCCCGGACCCTGAGCCCGTGGATCGAAGAAGGCATCCGCGAATCGTTTGCGACGACGAAGACGGGCTCCGAAGGTGGGTCCAAGCTGGGCTAGGGAGGGCCGTGTGACCCCCTTCACTTGCCTGCCTAGGTGAATCGGCTACCGCCGTCCGAGCTACGCGCTCCCGCCTAGCGGCACAAAACGTTCAGGGGGTCACACGGCCCTCCCCAACGAAGTGTTGGTCCCGATTCGGGAGCTGGTCAGGGCGGAGCAGAACGACTCGGGACGTAGCTTCCGTCCCTCGGAAGCGTGAATCCGGGGCGAAGGTCGCTCGTTCCTGAGCTGAAAACGGCGCGGGCCGGAGGTGGCGCCAGCTCAGCTCTCACGAAAGCCGGCCCGGCCGAGGACCCACGTGGCGCTTGGGGAGGAGGGGTGGGGTGTGCCCCTGAACGTTTTGTGCCGCTGGCCGGGAGCTCGATCTCGGCAGACTGGCGACGATTCAGCCAGGTAGGCAAGTGAAGGGGTATACCCCACCCCTCCACGCAAAACCCTCGTCCTACTCCTCGATCGGACCGATCAGGAAGTCGGTCTTCTTGGAGTCCGAGAACTTGACCCAGCAATGCTCGGGCGGGGCTCCGGCTACCTCGACGAGGGCGGCTTCGATGCGCTTGGCGATCTCGGCCTTCTGCTCGTCGCTGCGTCCCTCGTACCAGTGGACCTCGACGAAGGGCATGGCTGACCTCGGGGGCGCTCGCCGTCAGGCGAGCGCCGGCTCCAGCTCGGCCTCGAGGCGGCGCTTCGGCATCGCGCCGACGATTTTCTTCGCGATCGCGCCGTCCTTGAAGAGGATCATCGTCGGGATCGAGAGGACTTCGTATTGGGTCGCGGTCTGCTGGTTCTCGTCGACGTTGATGCTGAGGATGGTCAGGTCCTCGCGCTCGGAGTCGATCTCCTCGAGGACCGGGTGGACGACGCGGCACGGGCCGCACCAGGGAGCCCAGAAGTCGACGAGCACCGGACCGTCGGCGTCGAGGACATCGGCTTTGAAGGTGGCGTCGGTTACGTCAGTCAGTTTCCCGGTCACTGGTATCGGTCTCCCAGGTCGAAGTTGCGAGGTCTGGTGCGAACTCTCAATACTTCAGAAAGTATAGCGCGGGATGTCAGCGTCACCGAAGGCGGTTGCGCTCCGCCAGGTAGTCGTCATGCTCATGCTTGAAGACCGCCGACAAGCCGGCACCGAGAAAGCCCAACAGGCATGCGCCGACGACGAGAGACGCGATCCAGTGGGGCGCTCTTGGAAACGAAACGAACCGAGTGGAGATGAACAACAGTCCGCTTAGCAGGACCTTGAACCACCTCCAACTTCTCCGGCGCCCGTCGACCATCTCCAGCGGCAAAGCCTAGCCGTCAGCGCCGGCCCGAATCAAACTCGCCCACCACCCGGTCGGTCACGGCGCGGGGGCTCTCGCGGCGACCGTTGGCGAGTCGCATCCGGGGCACCTGGAGAGCCGCCTCGGCGACGATCGAGCGGTCCATCTTGGAGGTGCCGGCGCGGCGGTCGCGGAAGACGATCGGGACCTCGAGGACTTTGAAGCCCGCCTGCAGGGCGCGGTAGGTCATCTCGATCTGGAAGGCGTAGCCGCGGGCTTCGATCGAGTCGAGGTCGATCGCCTCGAGCACCCTGCGGTGGAAGCACTTGAAGCCGCCGGTCAGGTCCTGGACCTCGACCCCGAGGGCGAGGCGGGCGTAGGCGCAGCCGCCGCGGCTGATCGCCCGCCGCAGCGGCCCCCAGTCGCTGACGCCGCCGCCGGCGACGTAGCGAGAGCCGATCACCAGGTCGGCGCGCCGCGCCGCCTCCAGCAGCCGCGGCAGGTAGGCGGGGTCGTGGGAGAAGTCGCAGTCCATCTCGAGGATCAGGTCGGCTCCGCCGGCCAGCGCACGCCGGAAGCCGGCGAGGTAGGCGGGGCCGATGCCCTCCTTCTCGGGGCGGTGCAGGACCTCGACGCCCGCGTCCTCTGCCGCCAGCCGGTCGGCGATCGCGCCGGTGCCATCGGGAGAGGCGTCATCGATGATCAGGATCTGCGCCCCGGCTGGCAGCTTCGCCCGCACGGCGGCGACCATCGCCGCGACGTTCTCGGCCTCGTTGTAGGTCGGCAGCAGCAGCCAGGGAACGGCGTTCTCGTCGGCGCCCATCCACCGATGCTATTCGCGATCCGAAACCCAAGCTAAAGCCCAGCTTGCGCAAAGGTTAAGTTCAGTCCGTGAACAACGCCGAAATCGCCGCCGCGCTCGACGAGCTCGGCGTCCTCTATGAGCTCGACGGGGCGGTCAAATATCGCGTCCTCGCCTACGGCACCGCGGCGACCGCGATCCGCGAGAGCCCGGTCTCGGTCGCTGAGCTGGCGGCGCAGGGGCGCGCCACCGAGATCCCTGGAGTCGGCAAGACGCTGGCGGAAAAGATCGACGCGCTGCTGGCGACCGGCGAGATCCCGGCTACGGCGAAGCTGAAGGCGAAGTTTCCCCCGAGCCTGATCGAGGTCACCCGGGTCCCCGGCCTCGGCGCGAAAACGGCCCGACGCCTCTACGACGAGCTCGGCGTGGCGACGCTCGAGGACCTGCGCGAGGCGGCCGACGGGGAGCGGATCCGCACCCTGAAAGGGCTCGGCCCCAAGGTCGAGGAGAACGTGCTCGAGCAACTGGCGCGGCTCGGCCAGGAGGGCGAAGACCAGGGCGGTGGCCGCATGCTGCTCTCCAAGGTGCGGCCGATCGCCGAAGAGCTGGCGGCCTCCTTGCGCGAGCACCCCGCCGCCAACCGGGTCGAGGTCGCCGGCTCGGTGCGGCGCTGGGCCGAGACCTGCAAGGACGTCGACCTGATCGCCACCGCCGAGGAGCCGACGCTGCTCTCCGAACACCTCGCCGCTCACCCGCTGATCGCCGCCGCTGGCACCCCCGGGCCCAACGGGGTCCGCGCTCAGACCCATAACGGCGTCTCGGTCGACCTGCGGATCGTGCCGCCGGCCGCCTTCGGCAACCTGCTGCAGCACTTCACCGGCTCCCAGGCCCACAACGTCGCCCTGCGCGAAGAAGCGGTCGCCCGCGGCGTCTCGGTCTCCGAGCACGGCGTCACCGACACCGAGAGCGGCGAGGTCACTCTCTGCGAGAGCGAGGCCCAGGTCTACGAGCGCCTCGGCTACGCCTACATCGAGCCTGAGCTGCGCGAGAACCGCGGCGAGCTGCAGGCGGCCCGTAGCGGCGAGCTGCCCGAACTGATCGAGCTCGGCGACGTTCGCGGCGACCTCCACTCCCACACGACCCTCTCCGACGGCCGCAACAGCCTCGAGCAGATGGCCGAGGCGGGGCGCGCCCGCGGCTACGCCTACATGGCGATCACCGACCACTCCGCCAGCCACGGCTTCGGCGATCACGTCAGCGAGGAGCGGCTCTGGCAGCGGATCGAGGAGGTCCGCGCCTGGAACAAGGGACCCGGGAGAGGGGGGAGGGGCTTCCGCCTGCTCGCCGGCTCGGAGGTCAACATCGGCCTCGACGGCGGCCTCGACTACCCCGACGACCTGGTCGCCGCGCTCGACTGGGTGGTGGCCAGCGTCCACACCTCCTTCTCGATCTCCGAACGGGAGATGACCGCGCGCGTGATCGCTGCGATCGAGAACCCGCAGGTCAACTGCATCGGCCACCTCAGCGGGCGCCTGATCGGCCGCCGCGAGCCCTACGGGATCGACGTCGAGGCGGTCGCCGAGGCCGCCGCCCGCACCGGGACGATGATCGAGATCAACGGCAACCCCAACCGCCGCGATCTCTCCGATCGCCACGCCCGTCTCGCCGTCGACGCCGGCGTCACCATCGTCCTCAACACCGACGCCCACGGCGTCGACACCCTCGACAACATGCAGTACGCGGTCGCCACCGCCCGCCGTGCCTGGCTGACCAAGGCCGACGTCGCCAACACCCGCCCCTGGGCGGAGTTCAAGAAGCTGCTTTGAATCAGTACGCGGTGCCCTTGGGGGCCGTGCGCAGGCCTGGGGTGCGGACGAGCTCTACCGGGCGCCAGGCGGGGCTGGGGACGACGTAGAACTTGACGCCGTCGCGCTGCTCGATCGCGAGGACGGCGGCCTCGCGGGTGTGCCAGGCGAGGGAGACGATCAGGGCGTAGCCGGCGCCGATCACGGCGACGCCGGGGAAGAAGAGGCCGAGGCCGCCGGCGATCACCGCGGTCAGCGCGATCGGCCAGAGGCGGCCGAGCGCGATCCGGGCCGGCGACTCCGCGGGCAGCGAGGTCGCGGTGCGGGCGCGGGCGAGGGGGTCGCGCATGTCCTCGCGGGCGCGCGCCGGGCGGCCGAGCCAGAAGCCGATCGCGAGGGAGAGCAGCCACCAGGCGGCGGCGACGATCAGCGTCGTCGCGTTGTCTTCGCCATTGGCGGTGATCGCGGTGATCGCCCCCAGGGCCGTCGCCTCGGCGCCGGTGAGGAAGACGGTCACCCGCAGCAGGTCGGTGTAGGGCACTAGGCGACCGACCCCACGTCTACTCGGCGAGCCATTCGAGGATCGCGAGCCAGCCGGAGGGACCGCCGACCGCGAGGTCGGACTCTTCGGTCAGCTCCGCCGGGCCCTCCGGGGAGAGGACGCCGACCCGCACCGCTGTGCTCAGCTCGCCCTCCTCGCGCAGGGCGACGAGGCGGCGGAAGGCGTCGAGGTCGGTGCGGTCGTCGCCGGCGTAGACGGCACGGTCGAGCCTGGCTTCGGCGAGCAGGGCGGCGACGGCGCCGTCCTTGCCGCCACCGCCGGCCGGGCGCAGCTCCAGCACCTTGCGGCCCCAGTGCGGGTCGAGCCCGGCCTTACCGGCCTCGATCGCGATCTCGCGGGCGCGGGCCTGGGCGGCTTCCTCGTCGCCGGCGCCGCGCCAGTGCAGCGCCTGGATCGCGCCCTTGTCCTCGCGTCGCAGTCCCGCCGCGGCCAGCTCGCCGGCGTCGACCGTGGCGAGGAACCCGGCCGCCTCCGCCTCGCGGCCGTCGAGCGAGGGGTCGTGGCGCGGCGCCTCCTCGCCCGGCAGCAGCAGCTCGAGGCCGTGGTTGCCGGCGTAGGCGAGCTGATCGAGCCCGACCAGCCGCCGCGCCTCGGCGGCCTGGCGCCCGGAGACGCAGCCGACGAGCCCGTAGCGATCGGCCAGTGCCGCCAGCGCCTCGCGCGCCGCGTTCGGCACCGCCGCGTCCTCGGCCCGTTCGGCGATCGGCGCCAGGGTGCCGTCGACGTCGGTCAGGATCGCCGCCCGCGCGGGCTCTTCGCGAAGCGGTCCGAGCAGTACTTCCCAGGCCTCGGCCCCTGTCTCAGTTTCGCGAGACACGGGCCCTAGTATCGCCGCATGCCAGGCTCGACCGACGCCAGCCATCGCGGCACGACTCTGCAGCTGGCGACGATCGGCACCCTCGCCGGCTTCTTCAGCGGTCTCTTCGGCGTCGGCGGCGGCACCGTGATCGTGCCGCTGTTGATCCTCTGGTTCGGCTACGGGGAGCGGCTCGCGACCGGCACCAGCCTGGCGGCGATCGTCCTCATCGGCCTGCTCGGCGCGGTCGCGCAGGGCGGCATCTATGGCAACGTCCACCTCCTCACCGGCCTGCTGCTGACGATCCCGGCGGTGCTCGGCGTCGTCCTCGGCACCGCGATCCAGCAGCGGATCCCGCAGCGCGCCGTCTCCTATCTCTTCGCCCTCCTGCTGACCGGGATCGCGATCGAGCTGGTGCTCAAATGACCGAGGTCGCGGCGGTCCTGATCGCTCTCGCCGGCGGGCTCGCCGGCGGCCTCGTCGGGGTCGGCGGCGGCGTCCTCTTCGTCCCGGCGCTGACGATCTGCCTCGGCCTCTCCCAGGTCGAGGGCGAGGCGACCTCGCTGTTGATGATCGTGATCGTCGCCCTGGTCGGCGCGATCCGCCAGAACGGGTACGGCAACGTCCGCTTGCGCGAGGCGGCGATCATCGGAGCCCTCTCGCCGCTCGGCGTGCTGCTCGGCGTGACCGTCGCCAACAACGTCTCCGAATGGCTCCTGCAGCTGACCTTCGCCGCGCTCGCTCTCTTCTTCGCCGCGCAGCTGGTTCACCGAGCCCGCTCCGCGCGGTAGTACCCTCGACAGGTGGATTCACTCACCTGGGAAGGCGATCTGCCCAATCTGAGATCCCCGGTCCTGGTCTGCGCTTTCCGCGGCTGGAACGATGCAGCCGCCGCCGCCTCGACCGCGCTGACGACGATGGCGGCTGCGCTCGACTCCGAGCTGATCGCCCGCGTCGACCCCGAGGAGTACTTCGACTTCCAGGCCAACCGGCCGACGATCAGCATGGAAGAGGGCCGTGCGCGGCGCATCGACTGGCCTGAGAACAACCTGATCGCGGTCCGCGTTCCGGCCGCCGATCGCGATCTCGTCCTCCTCGATGGGACCGAGCCGAACCTGCGCTGGCGGACCTTCTCGGAGACGATCGCGACCGCCGCCGACGCGCTCGGGGTGGAGCTGGTCGTCACCCTCGGGGCGCTGATCGCGGAGGTCGCCCACACGCTGCCGGTGCCGATCACCGGCCTCGCCTCGAGTGCCGACCTGGTCGACGAGCTGGAGCTGGAGCGCTCCAACTACGAAGGCCCGACCGGGATCGTCGGCGTCGTCCACGACCGCTGCCACCAGGCCGGGATCGACTCCGCTTCGCTCTGGGCAGCGGTGCCCCACTACGTCGCCGCGGTCCCCAACCCGAAGGCGGCGCTGGCGCTGCTGCGCCGGCTCGAGGGCCTGACCGGGATCGCGGTCGAGGCCTCCGAGCTGGAGGAGGAGACGAGCGACTACGAGGAGCAGATCGGCCGCGCCGTCGCCGCTAACCCGGAGATCGAGGAGCTCGTCTCCCGGATCGAGGCCGAACAGGTCGACCTGCTCGCCGACGAGGGCCAGGAGCTCCCCTCGGCCGACTCGATCGCCCGCGAGTTCCAGCGCTTCCTCAGGCAAAGAGGCAACAACTCCTAGGGTCCGGCGTGCCTCAGCTCTCGGCCGCAGGGCAAATCAGGCGGTAGTCGCACCAGCTGCAGACCGTGGGAGAGGGGCGGGGCTCGAAGTCCTGGCTGAGGACGCCCTCGCCGACCTGGAGCACGGTGCGCTCGACCCGCTCGGCGTCGTCGGGCTTCGTCGGCGCCGCGACCTTGTCGCCGTCGAGCACGTAGTAGTAGCTGCCGAACGCCGCCTCGACTTCCCAGGCCTCGCGCGCCGCCAGCCGGTAGAGCGCAAGCTGCAGGTCGTTCTCGAGCTCGGCGGCGGTCTTGCGCTCACCGGTCTTGTAGTCGATCAGCTCGAAGTCGCCCTCGGGCAGGCGGTCGACGCGGTCGACGCGGCCGCGGACGTGGTGCTCGCCGACCTTGAAGTCGAACTTCTTCTCGAGCCAGACCGGCTCTGACTCGGCGACCCGCTCGCGCTCCCAGTAGAGGCGCAGCGCCTCGCGGCCGCGGTCGCGGTACTGCAGCTCGTCGTCGCTGGAGCCGAACCCGGTGCGGTGCCAGCCGGTCTCGAACAGCCGCGTCAGCCGCCGCAGCCCGTCCTCCTCTTGCTCGGGCGGTTCTTTGTGGAAGCGCTCGAGCACGTTGTGGAAGAGGATCCCGAAGCGCTGGTTGATCGTCGCTTCCTGGGGGATCCCGAAGACGCGGGCGAACTTGTACTTGAGCGGGCAGGTCAGGTAGAGGCTGAGATCGGATGCGGAGAGGCTCAGCATGCCGTCGCCGCGGCGCGGCAGAAAGGCCTCCAGCGAGGGCTCGTCGCGGGCGGCGATCAGCTCCAGGCGCCGGCCCCGCTCCTGCTCTGAGTCGAGCAGGTAGGCGTCGAGCGAGGAGGCGTCGAGCTCGGCCTGTTGCTCGGGGCTCGCCACCTGGCGGAGGAGGCCGTTGACCGCCTCGATCGCCTCCGCGGTCGGCTCGTCGCCGGGCCGCTGCGCCAGGGCCGCCAGCTTCAGCAGCTCGAGGTAGCGGGCGATCGCCCGGTTGACGTCGAGGGCGGTGTCCAGGCGCGGCTCGGAGAGCTCGCGCCCGGCCCGCCAGGAGGCCTCGAGCACTTTCTCGCGCAGGGCCCGGTAGGTCGCGTGCAGCCCCTCGGCCGGGCCGAACAGCTCCTCCTCGTGGTCCTCCTCCTCGGCACCGGCCAGGGCCAGCGCCCGCTCGTAGAAGTTCGAGGGCAGGACCTCGCCTTCCTCGCCGCGGCGCAACCGCGAGAGGACGAGCCCGCGCCGCGCCGGCCAGCCGATCCGCTCCCACTCGTGCTCGGCCTCGAGCCCGAGGACGAAGACGTGGTCGAAGCCAAGGCCCTTGACCGCGTCGACCGACATTCCCAGCACCGAGCCCGGCGCCGGCGGCTCCTCCCCTCCAGCGGGCTCGACCCCGGCCTCGGCGACGGCGCTGAGATAAGCGACGAAGCCGCGGGTCGAGCCGTGCGGCTCGCGCCGTGCCCAGGCAGTCGCCAGCTCGGCCAGGCGCGAGAGGCCGAGCAGCCGCTCGGCAACCTCCGGCTGGGCGGCGAAGAGGCGCTGGCGCCGGAGGCCGACGCGCTCGATCAGGCGGCGGACGAAGACGTCGGCGCGGCGCTCCTCCATTGCTGCCGCGGCGGCGCCGTAGAGCTTGAGGAAGGACTGGATCCGCTCGCGCGCCTCGGGCTGGAACTGGGGGCTGTCGAGCGCCGCTTCGCAGCCGCCGACCATGTCGAGCTTGCGCCGCCGGGCGATCGTCGTCAGCCGCGCCAGGTCGCCCGAGCGCAGCTCGACCGGCGGCCGGGTCAGCGCCCGCGCCGCCGCCGCCGAGTCGTCGGGGTCGGCGAGCACCCGCAGCCAGGCGATCGCGTCGCGCACCTCGGGCCGCTGGAAGAGGGCGGTCGGGCCGGCGAGGTGGAAGGGCACGCCGCGCTCCTCCATTGCTGCGGCGATGGCGCCGCCGTCGTGGCCGGCGTCGGCGACGAGGACGCAGATCTGCGCTGGGTCGGTGCCGGTCGCGATCAGGTGCTCGGCCTCGCGGGCTACCGCCTGCGCCTGGGCGCGCTCGTTGGCACAGGCCCAAAAGCGGATCTCGGGCTCGCGCAGCCGGTGCTCGAGCTCGACCACCTCGCCCGCCGGATGCAGCTCGGCGAACCAGTCGAGGGCTGCGGCCTCGTCCTCCAGCGCATAGAGGTGGTTGTCGTTCACCTGCGCGAGCGATTCGAGCAGGGCGAGCTGTGCCCGGGTCGCCTCCTCGAGCTCGTCGACCATCACGTGGTCGAAGCGACCCGCGATCGCCCTGCCGACGTCCGGGCGTTCGGCAAAGAGGCAGTCGAGGGCGAGGAAGACGTCGCCGCCGTCGAGGCTGCCGGCCTCGGCGAGGATCTGGTCGTGGGCGGTATAGAACTCGGCGAACTCGAGCTCCCGGCGCAGCTCCTCGCGGGTCGCCTCGTCGCCGGCCCCCGCCTCGCGCTCCCGCACCCGCTCGGCGAGGCTGGTGGGACCGATCCGGTCGGCCTTGAGCCCGTCGATCCGCGCCAGCAGTCGCGCCAGCAGGCCGGCCGGGTTGCCGCGGATCTCGTGGCGGCGCAGCGGCAGCTGGTCGAAGCGGTCGAGCAGCATCGCCAGGCGCTCGGCCGGGCCGAGGACGTCGAAGAAGGGGTCGAGGCCGGCGGCCTCGGAGTGCTCGCGCAGGAGGCGCTCGCCGAGCGTCTCCCAGCTGCCGATCCAGAGCTCCTCGAAGGGGCCCTCGATCAGCGCCTCGGAGCGTTCCCGCAGGCGCCGCGCGGTGGCCCGGGTCGAGCCGATCACCAGCACCCGCTCGGGGCCGACGCCCGCCGCCGCGAGGCGCGCCAGGCGCCGCGCCAGCAGCTCGGTCTTGCCGGTGCCGGCGGTGCCGCGAACCAGCAGCGGCCCGTCGCCATGGCTGGCGACGCGGTCGCGCTCGTCGGCTGCCGCCGGGCTGCTCGGGGGCTCCTCTCGCATCGTTCCAACGCTAGCGCGCCGTAGTCTCCGGTCGATGGACGTCTTCTCCGCAGATTGGCCAGAGATCTGCCGCCGCATCGTCGCCGCCCAGCGCGAGGTCTTCGCCGCCACCGCGAGCAGCGAGGAGCGCACGGTCTACGAGGGGGTCGGCGAGGGCGGCGACCACACCCTGGTGATCGACCGCGAATGCGAGGACGCGGTCTTCGCCGAGCTCGAGCAGCTGGCCGGCGAGGGGGCCTCGTTCGTCGCCGTCTCCGAGGAGCGGGGGGAGGTTCATTTCGGCTCCGGCGGCGAGGCGCGGATCGTGATCGACCCGATCGACGGCTCGCTCAACGCGCGCCGCACGATCCCGTCGCACAGCCTCAGCATCGCCCTCGCGTCGGGGCCGACGATGGCCGACGTCGAGTTCGGCTTCGTCCACGACTTCGGCGCCGACGAGGAGTTCCTCGCCGCCCGCGGCGAGGGGGCCAGCCTCGGTGGCGTCCCGGCAGCGGTCTCCAGCGCCGACGGCAAGCTCGAGCTGGTCGGCCTCGAGTCGGCCGAGCCGGACTGGACGCAGCCGGCGCTGCGGGCCCTGGAGGGCAAGGCCTACCGGTTGCGGGTGGTCGGCTCGATCGCGATAACCGCTGCCTACGTCGCCGCCGGTCGCTTCGATGCGATGCTGAGCCTGCGCCCCTGTCGCTCGGTCGACGCCGCCGCGGCGCAGCTGGTCGTGCGCGAGGCGGGCGGCGCCGTCGCCTTCGGCGAGCTGGGGCTGGAAGAGGCGTCGCTCGGCCTCGACGCCCGCTTCCACCTCGCCGCCGCCTGCAGCACCTCGGCCCTCGCCACAGTTACCACCGCCCAGCGGGCGTAGCTCCGGGGCCGTGTAACCGGAGCGGGGGCGAGGTTTAGGAACGTGTGTTCGTGGAAACATATGTTCGCTATGCTCGGGGAACGCCCGAGGCAGCCAACCGAGACTCGAAGGGATGCATCACTTTCATGGCAACGCAGAGCAACAGCAGCAAACCCAAAACCCAGGCCAAACGCGCGACTACCGAAGCGAAAAAAGCGGCGACCAAGACCGCTGTGGCAGAGAAGAACCAGGTCCAGGCGGTCG
Organism: Solirubrobacterales bacterium; assembly: GCA_035542315.1. Lineage (GTDB taxonomy): Bacteria > Actinomycetota > Thermoleophilia > Solirubrobacterales > 70-9 > VAYN01. The sequence goes on from DATKLT010000083.1 coordinate 128,204, forward strand.
CCGAGTCCGCTGTCGACCTTCCGGTCGGCGCCGTGCTCAGCGTCAGCGACCGGATCTCCGACCTGGTCGAGCCGTGGACCGCGCGGTCGAGCGCCGAGAAGCAGATCAAGGCCTACCGCACCCAGCTACGCAAAACCCTGAAGCGGACCGAGCGTCGCGGTACCAGCGCCCGCCGCAAAGCGACGACCGAGGCCCGCAAGACTCGCAACAAAGTCGAGCGTGAGGCTCGTCGCCGCCAGCGCTCGGTCGAGACCACGATCAAGCGCAACCGCGACGAGGTTCAGAGCCGCGCGCAGAGCCTGGTCGACAGCGTCACGGACCAGCTCGCCGCCATCCGCTGAGCTGAGAGTCATCGCCGCAGTACCGACCGCCCCGGACTTCCGGGGCGGTCGTCGTTAGCGGCCCGTCACCACAACGGGCCGCGAGTACGCCTCGGCGTAGGGCCAGCCGGCCTGGGGGGCGACGTGGGCGCGGAACTGGAAGCGGATGCCGCGGCTGTCGTCGTCGCTGAAGGCGTAGGGGTAGCGGAAGCGGCCACGGGAGTCGCTGCGGACGGTGCGGAATTCGCTCCAGGGCAGGCCGGCGACGCGGAATTCGAGCTGGACCGCGACGCCGCCGAGCGGGATCTCGGCGCCGCGGCGGCCGAGGTGCCCGGTGAAGACCACCGGCGCTCCGCCGACCCTGGCGATCGGGGCCGAGGTGCGCAGCCGCAGAGCGGTGCGAACCTCGAGCCGTAGCTCGCGGCCCACCGCCTTGGTCAGCCTCTCGTCGCCGGCGAAGGAGATCGTCACCTCCCGGCTCGGGCCCGGGCCGAGGCGGGCGAGGAAGACTCCGTCGGGACCGGTCGAGACGGTCGTCTCCCGGCGGACCAGCGCGGTCCCGGCCTCGAACGTCTCGGTGATCGTCACCGGGCGGTCGGCCAGCGGGCTGCCGGCAGCGGTGACGAGGCGGCCGGCTACGGGGACGCCGCGGCCGTAGGCGACGCGAGTGCTGGCCGGCCGCCGCGCGAAGGCGGAGATCGCGTGGCTCTGGCAGTGCAGGCCGGTGGCGCCGCGGTGGCAGCGATGGGCGAGGAACGTGCGCCCACCGAAGCCGACGGTCAGCGCGGTGGGGAGCTTGACCGGATTGGAGAGGAGCATCGCCGCTCCGTCGGCACGGCGGCCGCTCTCGGTCCGGTTGCCGGCGGCGTCGAACCCGACTGCACGGAACTCGTAGGTCCCGGGCACGGCCGCGTCTGAATCCCAGTCCGCGAGCAGGCGGCTGCCCGCGACAACGGTGTCCAGGGTTTCGAAGGGGAGGTTGGAGCCGGCCGGCCGCACCTGAATCGAGCCTATCTCCGAGCTCGGGCCCGAAAGCTCGTCGGCGACCCGGGCCACGATCCGCTCGGGCCGCTCGGGATCCTGGGCGGAGGCGAAGGTCACCTGCGGTGCCGTTTCGTCGATCCGCGCCACGAGCCGGGCCGTTGCGGGGTCGGCCGCACCGGTGTTGCCGACGCCGTCGCGGGCGAAGGCGGTCACCTCGTGGACGCCGTCGCCGTGGACGACCCCCGTCGCCCGATCGCCCGGCGTCACGGTTGGCGGGCCGCCGTCGACCGCGATCGCCGTCGCCGGTCCGGCTGGGCCGGAGGCGACCATCCCGGAGAGGTCGTCGCTGGCGCTCGCCTCGATCTCCAGCGGGTGGTTCGACCAGCCCCCGGGGGCGCCGCGGAGACGGACCGTCGGAGGGGTGCCGTCGACCTCGAGCGGCGCCGATTCGGATCTGACCGAGCGCACGCCGCTGCCGGACACGGCGACGACGCGGACCTGGGCCCCCTCGGCAAGCGGACCGAGCAGGATCGTGTCGTCGTCTTCGCCTCCGTGCAGGGCGGTCTCGGCGAGGGTGCAGGTCGCCCTGCCGCCGCAGGGCTCGGTCCCGGCTCCCTGGTCGACCTCGACCGCGTAACCGCGGATCCCCGACGGTGGAGCCGGCGGCGCGGGATGCTCGACGCGGACCTCAGCCGCCGCTCCCGCGCGCAGCCACTCGGTTGGCACGACGGGTCGCACCGGGGCGGGAGGGCTGGAGTCCTGCCGCAGCGCCGTCGTCGCCGCGGGCCCCGCTTGCGTCGCGTTTTGCATCCAGAGGAGGAGGCGGTAGATACCTGGCGCGGGCATCTCACCGAGGCCGTGGGGGATCGAGACCCAGGCCGAGTCCTCGCTCAGCTTGACGGTCCTGGTCGGGCCCGTCGGCTGGCCGCGTTCGTCGTCGATCCGGTAGGCGAACTCGGTGGGCGCCACGTCGGAGCCCCCTTCCTCGAGGTCCCAGCTGATGTGGAACTGGCCGTCGCTGTGCCAGGTGGCCTCGCCGCCGGCGACGTGAACGGCAGCGACACGGCTGGCGAGTTTGGCGTCTCCCGGCGAGGAGGAGGCGCCTGCATCCGGCGGCACCATCGCGGTCATCGCGAGGGCTCCCAAGAGGATCCGTGGAAGCGCCCGGATCACGGACCGAACTCCCCTGAGGCGGCGGCAGAGGCGGCGTTGCTCGCGGTTTCGGTGACCGCCTGCGGCGGGGGAGCCACGTATTCGACCGCGCCGCTGTCCGTTTCGGGAGCAGCGGTTGGCGTTGCGGATCGGCCGGTTTCCTGGCGGGGTTCGGCGTCGTCTTCGGCGGTCGGGGCAGGCGACTGTTCTTCCGGTTCGGGCAGCGTCGGTTCGGGCTGAACTTCGACTGGCGGCGCCGCGGTTTCGTCGGCGCTGCGCTCGATCGCCGGTTCCTGGTCGGCAGCGATCGGGTCGGGGACGACCCCGGTGGCGACGCAGGCGGCGGCACCGCCGACGGTGCCGACGCAGAGGGCGAGGACCTTGGCCAGCGCCGCCATCCCGGCGCCGCGAGTTCCGCCGGCGGCCGCGATCTGGGTCAGCGCCGAGTCGCCGGTCGCGCCCCCGCCGCCGAAGCGCGCGCTGAGCCCGGCGATCGCGTCCTGAGCGCGTTCGAGCAGCGGGCGGCCGCCGGAGATGACCGGCGCCAGCGCCGCGGCGGCGTGCGGGGCGGCGCGGTAGGCGCGCAGCGTCGCCCTGCAGTTGGCGCAGGCGCGCAGGTGCTCGCGCACCGTCCCCGCCTCCTCCTCACCGGCCTCGCCGTCGCAGAAGGCCGAGATCAGCGGCCCCAGCTCCTGGCAGCGGCCGCCGCTCGTGCTGCGGGCGAGGAAGCTGCGGAAGCGCTCCCGTCCCTCGGCGAGGCAGCGGTTGATTTTGGTCGCCGAGTACCCCGTTATCTCGCCGATCTCGCGGTAGGAATAGCCCTCGGCGAGCAGGGTCAGGGCGCGCAGCTCCTGCGGCTTCAGCGACTGCAGCGCCTCACGGCTGCGGGCGACGGCTTCGCGGCGCTCGGTCCGTTCCTCGGGCCCGTCGCCGGGAGCCGGGATCAGCGCCACCCAGTCTTCGTCGCCACCGCGCTGGCTGCCGGCGGGGCCGCAGAGCAGGCGCTCGCGTTCGCGCCGGACCGCGAGCGCCTCGTGCTTGACCACCGTCTGGGTCCACTTGATGAGTTCGCGCGGGTCCTCCGTCGGCGCCTTGCGCAGGAGGATCTCGAGACCCCGCTGCAGCGCGTCTTCGGCGTCGTCCTCGCAGATCGAGTAGCGGCGGGCGGTGCGCCTCAGCGTCGCTTCGTTGCGGGCGTAGGTCTCGACCGCGGCGCGCTTGCGGGCAGCGTCTAGCTGCGCAGCGTGCGCTGGCGCCTCGTCGCCCCCTTCCCGATCATTCGGACCCATTACTTAGGCTTCCCTGCCCGCTGCATTTTCCTACACCGCACGATGCCAGGGACAAGGCACTTCACGCGCGCGTCTCTCCCCCCTTTTCGGCACGACTTCCTCCCGAATTCTCGGAAATTGCACCTCTAGTCAGCAGAAACCCCCGCCGCCCTCGCCGTCGATAGCATCCGGGCATGGCTACCTGTGTAGTGACCGGCGGCGCCGGCTTCCTCGGTTCGCACCTCTGCGAGCACCTCCTCGGGGAGGGTCATCGGGTGATCTGCATCGACAACCTCGAGACCGGCTCGCTGGAAAACATCGCGCACATCCGCGATGACCGGTTCGACTTCCGCAACATCGACATCGTCGAGGGCTACGTCGACATCCCCGAGGACGTCGACTTCATCTACCACCTCGCCTCGCCGGCCAGCCCGATCGACTACCTGCGGCTGCCGTTGCACACGCTCAAGGTCGGCTCGCACGGGACCCATCACATGCTCGGCGTGGCCAAGTTCAAGCGTGCCCGCTTCCTGATCGCCTCGACCAGCGAGGTCTACGGCGACCCCAAGGTCCACCCCCAGACCGAGGAGTACTGGGGGCACGTAAACCCGATCGGCCCGCGCGGCGTCTACGACGAGGCCAAGCGCTACGCCGAGGCGCTGACGATGGCCTACCACCGCCAGCAGGGCCTCGACACCGCGATCGTCCGCATCTTCAACACCTACGGGCCGCGGATGCGCGCCCACGACGGCCGCGCGATCCCGACCTTCCTGCGCCAGGCCCTCCAGGACCGGCCGCTGACCGTCTTCGGAGACGGCAGCCAGACGCGCAGCTTCTGTTACGTCGACGACCTGATCCGGGGAATCGTCGCCCTCGCCGAGTCCGACGTCCACATGCCGGTCAACATCGGCAACCCCAACGAGTTCACCCTGCTCGAGCTGGCCAAGGCCGTGGTCGAGGTGACCGGCTCCCGCTCGGAGATCGTCCACGAGGCCCTGCCCACCGATGACCCCCAGCAGCGCCGCCCCGACATCGCCCGCGCCCGCGACCTGCTCGGCTGGGAACCGACGATCGAACTGCTCGACGGCCTCCGCCGTACGATCGACCAGTCCGGCGTCGAGCGCCTGGTCGGCGCCTCGGACTAGCCCGCTCGCTTCAGGCTGTCGCTCGCGACTGCGGGCAAGAAAAAGGGCGGCCCGGAGGCCGCCCTTTCCCGAATCTCGCTTCGAGCGCTGACTACTGGGTCTGCGCGGTGAAGCTGACGACGCCGAGCGGGTCGCCGGCTTTGAGGAAGTTGCCCGCGACTTTTTCTTCGGCTGCTTTTTTGGCTTCTTTTTTGGCGAACGCTTCTTCTTCTGCTTTCTGCGTCGGATTCGCGGATTCGCATTCTTCCGGCGCGAAATTTTCACAAACTTCGGCGTATGCGGCCGCTTCGTAACCCGCTTGGTAGACCGCGACGAAGCCGTTCAGGACTTCGGCCGAGATCGGCTGCAGGGTGGCCGGTGCGGTGACGCTGACCGTGCGGGTCGTCGGGTCGGCGACCAAACCGCCGATCGTGATGTCGGCGATCGAGCTGCGCCCGATGTTGCCGAGGTTGAGTTTTTCGCTTGCGTTCGAGCGACCGATCACTTCCACGTTCAGCGTCTTGGCGCCGAGGTCGGCCCAGACGTTGGCGAGGGTGATTTCGGTTTCGATGAATTTGCTCGGGTCTGCAGTGGGGAATTTCTGCAGCAGCTGCAGGCCGCCTTCCGACTTGACCGTGCCCGCCGTTGCGTCTGGGGCGATCGAGCCGCCGACGATCGGGAATGCGAAGGTCCCAAGGGTCGGTTCGGTGGTCGGAGCCGTGACCGGGATGGTGACGCCGACTTCTTTCAGCTTGCCGATCGTGGTCGCGTTCGTGGCGAGGTTCATCAGCCCGCCCGCATTGACCGTGACGGTTTCCGGCTGCACGGCGCTGGAGCCCTTGCCGATCAGCTTGCCGCTGAGGAACGGCTTCGGGGTGCCCTTCGGGTAGCCGGTCTTCTTGTTCAGCTGCGTCGCGGCGGGGCCGGTCAGCTTCAGCTTCTTGATCGTGATGTTGACGCCGAAGCCGTTGCGCTTCTGCGACCAGCCGGCGATCGAGGCGAACTTGACCTTCTTGCCGCCGACCTTGGCCGAGAGTTCCTTCTTGCTCGTGTTGAGGATCAGGGCGCTGACCGTGACGCTCTTCTTGCCGGCCTTGAACTTGAGGCCGCCGTTGAGGTTGACCGTGCCCTTGCCGGTGGTCGGGTCGAGCGAGCCGCCCGTCGCCGTGAAGGTCGCCTTCTGGCCCTTCAGCTTGGCCGAACCGGTCTTCTGGATCTTGATCCCGAAGGTCTTCAGGTACTTGGTCCAGCTGCTGTTGAGGTTGACCGTCGTCGTCGTGCTTTTGGCGACGGGGTCGTTGGCAGCGGAAGCGAAGGGTGCGAACGCCAGCAGCGCGAAAAGCGCCGCCGCCAGGATGCCGGCGGGCAGCATTCTCCCCCGAGCCACGCGTGGCTGGGTTGCATCAGTCATATGGTTCCTCCGTTTTTTGTCGCCCCCTGCTGTCCCACTCGGCGACTTACGACAAAGTCGATTGCAGCCAAGCCTATTCTCGGCCGCTGCTGATGACAACCCGGCTGGCCAGCCAAGGTTCCGGTGGGCGACAAGCTGCAGGAACCCGGCGGGCCGCGGGCGCGCAGCTCTCAATATCCTCTGGGGCGATGGCCAGCACCGACAGGACCGCCGCCGAGGAGACCCATCGCACGATCGCGCCCCTCGTCGGCCCCGACGACGAGCGCGTCTTCACCGACTCCGGGATCGAGATCGATCGGCTCTACGAGGCCAGCGACGTCGCTCCCGGGCTCGAGCAGCGCCTCGGCGAGCCGGGCGCGCCGCCCTTCACCCGCGGCATCCATGACGGGATGTACCGGGACCGGCTCTGGACGATGCGCCAGTACGCGGGCTTCGCCTCGCCGGAGGACACCAACGAGCGCTACCGCTACCTGATCGAGCACGGCTCGACCGGGCTCTCGATGGCCTTCGACCTGCCGACCCAGCTCGGCCGCGACTCCGACGACCCGCTCTGCCACGGCGAGGTCGGCCGCACCGGGGTGCCGATCGACACGATCGAGGACATGCGG
>DATKLT010000084.1:0-3938 GCA_035542315.1 Solirubrobacterales bacterium
TGACCCCTCCCAAAACACTCAAAAGCGACCGCAGGGAGCGAGTTTTGGGAGGGGTCACCCGACCCTCCCAGCGCTAGAGCAAGTTCCTGAGCGCCCCATCCAGCCCAGGAAACTGGAACCGGTATCCCAGCTCCTCGGTCCGCCTCGGCAGCACCCGTTGCCCACCTCGCAAGACGCCCCCGAACTCTTTCCCGAATTTGAGGTCGAGGATGAACCCGGGCAGGGGCAGGACGGCGGGACGCCCGAGCGCATGCCCGAGTGCCTTCGAGAAGTCCTTGTTGGTCGCCGGATTCGGCGAGCTGGCGTTGACGACGCCGCTGACGGTTTCGGTGTCGAGCGCCCAGGTGAGGATCCCGATCTCGTCCTCGCGGTGGATCCAGGAGAGGTATTGGTCGCCGCCGGCGATCGGGCCGCCGAGGCCGAGCTTGAACGGCAGCAGCAGCTCGCCGAGCAGGCCGCCGTTGGGGTCGAGCACCTGGCCGGTGCGGACGATCGCGAGCCGCACTCCGGTCGCCTCGACCTCGCGCGCCGCCGCCTCCCAGGCCTGCGTCACCTCGGCGTCGAAGCTCTCGCCGGGCCCCGTCGACTCGTCGACCAGCGCGTCGCCGCGGTCGCCGTAGTAGCCGACCGCCGACTGGCTGACGAGGACGCGTGGCTTGTCCTCGAGGCCGGCGATCGCGCCGACCAGGTTGTGGGTGCCGGCCCGCCGGGTCTCGATGATCTTCTTCTTCGCTTCCTCGGTCCAGCGCTGGTTGATCGGCTCGCCGAGCAGGTGGACGACGCCCTCGACCCTCTCGAAGGCGTCGGCGGGGGGGCGTTCCAGGGTCGGCTCCCAGGGGTGCCACTCGATCTGCGGTTGCTTCTCTTCCGCCCGCTTGGGGTCGCGGCTCAGCCCCACCACCTGATCGCCGCGAGCCAGCAGCGAGTCACACAGCGCCGAGCCGATCAGGCCGCTGGCTCCGGTGACGAGCACCCGCATCAGGTTAGGGTCGCCTCCGCGCCACGATCAGCCGTCCACCGTGGCGAAGGTCCCGGTCTCCTCGTTGAGGCGGGCGATGCCATCGCGCTTGGCCTCCTCGACCACCGCCCGGGCGACCGAGGGGGCGACGTCGCGGTTGAAGACGCTGGGGATGATGTAGTCCTCGGCGAGGTCGTCGTCGGCGACCGCGGCGGCGATCCCTTTCGCCGCCGCCAGCTTCATCTCCTCGGTGATGCTCGGGGCGCCGGCGTCGAGGGCGCCGCGGAAGATCCCGGGGAAGGCGAGCACGTTGTTGATCTGGTTCGGGTAGTCGGAGCGACCGGTGGCCATGATCCGGACGTAGGGCGCCGCCTCCTCGGGCATCACCTCGGGCGTCGGGTTGGCCATCGCGAAGACGAGCGCATCGTCGTTCATCTTCGCCAGCGACTCGGCCTTGATGATCCCCGGCCCGGAGAGGCCGACGAAGAGATCCATGCCCTCGATTACGTCGTCGGGCTGTCCCTGGATGTGCTCGGGGTTCGAGTTCTCCGAGTACCAGCGCTTGATCCCGGTCATCTCGCCGGACCCGTAGTCCTCTCGCTCGGTCGAGAGCGCGCCCTGGCGGTCGCAGCCGACGATGTGGGTGACCCCGGAGGCGAGCATCATCTTCGTCACCGCTACCCCGGCGGCGCCGAGGCCAACCATCAGCACGCGGAGGTCCTCGATCGGCTTGCCGGTGATCTTCAGCGCGTTGAACAGAGCCGCCATCGTCACCACCGCGGTGCCGTGCTGGTCGTCGTGGAAGACGGGGATGTCGAGGCTCTCCTTGAGCCGGTCCTCGATCTCGAAGCAGCGCGGGGCGGAGATGTCCTCGAGGTTGACGCCGCCGAAGGTCGGCGCCATCAATTCGACTGCCTTGACGATCTCGTCGGGGTCCTTGGTGTCGAGGCAGATCGGGAAGGCGTCGACGCCGGCGAACTCTTTGAACAGCATGCACTTGCCCTCCATCACGGGCATCGCCGCCTCGGGGCCGATGTCGCCGAGCCCGAGCACCGCGGTGCCGTCGGAGACGACCGCGACCGTGTTCTTCTTGATCGTGTACTCGAAGGCCTTAGCGCGGTCGTGGTGGATGTCCATGCAGACCCGGGCGACGCCGGGCGTGTATGCCATCGAGAGGTCGTCGCGCGTCTTCACCGGGTACTTGTTGTGCATGTCGATCTTGCCGCCGCGGTGCATCTGCATCGTGCGGTCGACGTAGTCGAGGACGCGGGCGCCGCGGGTCGACCCGATCGCGCGCAGGATCCGCTCCCAGTGGTCGCGATCGGAGGCGTCGATCGTGAACTCGCGCACCCGCTTGCCCTCCGGCCCGGCACCCGGCACCAGGTCGACGCCCTGCAGCTGCCCGCCGGCCTCGGCGATCGCGGCGGTCAGCTTGCCGAGCGGCTCCTGCCGCGCGTCGAGCTCGACCCGGATCGTGACGCTGTATTGGGCGGAGACGGCCATCGCCGAGGAATCGAATCAGATTCGCTGCGCGGGCCTTGTATGCAAGGGCCGGTGAGGCTTTGCATCGAGTAAGGTCGCGCGAATGGGCGGCAGGCGGGGGAGGGGTTTGAGCTGGGCCTGGGCGGTCGTACTCGCGATTGCGGCAGCGCTTGTTTGGGCGGCGCCGGCGTCAGCGACCGCAACGAACCTGGAAAGGGAAGTCGAGGTCGGCTTCACGCTGAAGGGAAGCAACGGCTACGAACTCCTTGTTCTCGGCGGCTCGGCGCGAGCGGACGGTGCAGGCTCGATTGAGATCCTGGTCCACCGTGGCCGAGCGGTAGCGAGGTACGGGGTACCGGCGACCGTTACCGAAGGCTCAATCGAAGCCGACTTCGGTGCGTTCGGCCGGATCGACGTCCAGCTGGTGAAGTCGGGCGAAAGGCGGACTGGTCGCTGCGCCGGCAAACCGGCCCCCTACCAACCCGCGTCCTACGTCGGGACGGTCGAGTTCCACGGCGAGAACGGCTACACCGACGTCTCTGCATCTACGGTGGCGATCGAATATCCGGCCCTCTTCAGGCTCTTCTGCGGCTTGGTATCGGTGGGCGAATTGACGACCTCCGGGGTAGGCCTCCCGGGTGCGGCTCTGACGGTCGGCGGCAGGGGTCGCGAAGCGCCGCTTCACATCGACGCCCACAAGAACAAGAAGGCAGGTCGGACGTGGTTGAGCGCCTCGGAGTCGGAAACGCGAGAAGGGATCGCCATCTCGCGCTCGGTCTCGGTCGTCGCGGGCCCCGACGCTTTCGAATACGACCCGACCCTGCGTTGGGCGACCCTGAGTCCACCGGCTCCTTTCTCGGGGACCGGTGCCTTCCATCGTGGCGCCGCCAAGGCCAACCGCTGGACCGGAGACCTCAGCGTCGATTTCCCGGGGGACCCCGGTGCATCCCTGACCGCGCCGGGGCTCGGGGTTCGCCTGGTGCACTCGGAGTACAGCCAGCACCGAAGCTGATGAGGCAGGGAGGGACGATTGCGTTCGCCGGCTTCCCGGACTATCCACTGACCGCCGGGCCGACGCTGACCGCGACCGATCACGGCTACTGCAAGCAGTCCGCTCCTCCCGCTCCGCTCGGCTCCAGGCCACCCCTCGGCCTTTGCCTCGAGGGCTGGGGCGGCTAGGGGGCGAATCCCCGGCCCAGGCGCCCTATGGGTCCATATGGACCTAAAAGGCGCCTCGCCCTCCGAGCGAATCGCGGCGATCGCGGCTACGCAGCACGGTGTCGTGACGCGGCGGCAACTGCGCGACGCAGGCCTCGGCGACAAGGGGACCAAGGGATGGCTGAGACGAGACCAGTTGCACCGCCTCCATCGGGGCGTCTATGCCGTCGGCCACTCGGCACCGAGCTGGCAGCAGCGCTGGATCGCCGCAGTGCTCGCCCTTGGCGACGATGCGGTGCTGAGTCACATGAGCGCAGCGGCTCTGTGGAAACTGCTGAAA